>NZ_CAKMMW010000002.1:0-767581 GCF_927798215.1 Paenibacillus allorhizoplanae | reverse complement strand
CCAAACCCGAAACCCCGCACCTCAAACCTCAAACCTCAAACCCCGACTCCCGCCCTCCCTGAACCCTCAACTTGAAACATTACTGATGCACCATCTAAGCCCTAAGCAGTTTTACCCACAATCTATTACCGGAATCTGAGATATCTACAATACTTTTTTACAAAACGACTTGCTGTTGAAATTTTAACCCTAGGTGATCACCTATAACCTTGAGGGAAGATATTCCGCTAAGAACGAAAATCTGTGCTATCTACAAGTCACGGCGGATTGAATTGAACATTTCAAGTAGTTCAAATAGTCGAAGTTAAATGATCTGTCGAACTTAAAAAATACTTTGACTTGTACATATCACAGATTTTGTTTTCTTGCGAATATAACCCTTGCGAGATATCCCTAAGATTTTGTGGCCAAATTGGAAAAAAATATAAAATTATTCATTTACATGCGAACGTTCGTTTGTTATAATGAGTTTATAGAACATCAGTTCTCATAAGGGGTGATTGGATATGAATATTAAATCAATTGCTAGTGATGCGTCATTTTGTGAAACAGAAGAGGCGTGTGAGGATTTTCTTATGAACTTGCGTTGGTTTAATGGATTTCATTGTCCGCGATGTGATCACCATGAAGCTTTTCAAATTCGTACACGTAGATTGTTGGAGTGTAAAGAGTGTAGAATGCAGATTTCGATAACCGCGGGCACAATTTTGCATAAATCTAAATTATCGTTATTAACCTGGTTCAAAGCTATCCAGCTTATGTTCAAAAGCGGTGTTGAAATTACTGCCTACGGTTTATCAGAGATTCTTAATATTAATTATAGAAGTGCTAAGCTGCTCATTGATAAAATTTGTTTAGCAATTAAAGTTGAGGAGAGCAGATTACTTACTTTGCGCAAAATGAAAATGAAATCTGTTCGCTCTGAATCAACTAAATCAAAGTTTCCTATGACGAAGAACAGCGATAATTGGTGTGATCCGTTTGATCTCAAAACATGTATTAAAGTCAAATTATCCAAACTTACTCAGCGATCGCTGATGAAAACATTTGTGTCTATTCATTTATACTCAAGATTCCTGAAGTGTTTTCAGTTATGATTGAGTTAGAAGCCACAGATAGCATAGTAAGTATTTGACGGGATTCTTATTTTCAGTCAAGATGGTAGTGAAGGTTACAACTTTACGAAGAATTAGGAGAATACTGATGAAAAGGGTTGTTCAAGCTCCCATCCATTTTTATCGGAAGTTTATTTCGCCGCTTAAACCACCAACATGTCGATTTTATCCAACATGTTCGCAATATGCGTTAGAAGCGATTGAGGTTCATGGACCTATGAAAGGTTCCTGGTTATCAGTGAAACGAATTTGCAAATGCCATCCTTTTCACCCAGGTGGTGTGGACCACGTGCCTGCAAAGAGAGATAATTAATATAGTGAATCTGTCGGCTTGACATGAGGCTGTTTTTTTCGATATATTGTGCTTAAAGATGCTAAATATTGTTTATTTCGATGAACGGATAAGTACAACCAGATGCCTATAAACAGAGAGCCGGGGCAGGTGAAAGCCGGTATAGGAGAATGTTTGGAATATGGTCCCGGAGAATAGACCTTCGAGCTACTCAGTGCAAGCGTGTAAAGCAAGTGCTTACACAAACTTAGCCAGAGAGTGAGCTGGTCTCGTGTCCCAGCGTTAATGGGCAAGTCGTAATAGACTTACTGAGCCCCGAGCTTGTGAAAGGCGGGGGAACCTGGGTGGTACCGCGTGAGTTCAACTCTCGTCCCAAGATGGATGAGGGTTTTTTGTGTTTTCTAATAACCGCTATTGGAGGAATGAATAATGTCCGAACAATCAAAAACATTTTACATTACCACACCGATCTACTATCCAAGTGATAAGCTGCATATTGGGCATGCGTATTCGACAGTTGCTGGAGATGCCATGGCTCGCTACAAAAGGTTACAAGGCTATGATGTTAGGTATTTAACAGGTACAGATGAACATGGTCAGAAAATTGAACGTAAGGCGCAAGAAAAAGGAACAACACCACAAGCATTTGTGGATAATATCGTTTCTGGGATTAAAGAACTTTGGGCGAAACTGGACATTTCTTATGATGATTTTATTCGTACAACAGAAGATCGACATAAGGATGCGGTTGCTAAGATTTTTCAGCGTTTACTCGATCAAGGTGACATATATTTAGGCGAATATGAAGGTTGGTACTGTATTCCAGATGAATCTTTCTTCCTGGAGAGCAAGTTAGTTGATGGGAAATGCCCTGATTGTGGGCGTCCTGTGGAGAAGATGAAGGAGCAAACGTATTTCTTCAGAATGAGTAAGTATGCGGATAGACTAGTTCAATATTATGAAGAAAATCCTGATTTCATCCAACCGGAATCACGTAAGAATGAGATGTTGAACAACTTCATTAAACCAGGGTTAGAGGATTTGGCTGTTTCGAGAACGACTTTTGACTGGGGAATTAAAGTTCCTGGAGATCCAAAGCATGTCATTTATGTTTGGATTGATGCGCTTTCCAATTATATTACAGCACTAGGTTATGGTTCTGACGATGAGACGATTTTCAAAAAATATTGGCCTGCAGATGTGCACTTAATGAGCAAGGAAATTGTGCGTTTCCATACGATTTATTGGCCGATTATGTTAATGGCACTTGATTTGCCTCTGCCGAAAAAGGTATTTGCACACGGCTGGCTGCTTATGAAGGATGGCAAAATGTCCAAGTCCAAAGGGAATGTTGTGGACCCTGTTACACTTATCGATCGTTATGGTTTGGATGCTCTTCGTTATTACCTCATGCGTGAAGTGCCATTTGGAGCAGACGGTACTTTCACACCTGAGAGTTTTGTTGAACGTGTAAATCATGATCTAGCTAATGATCTGGGGAATTTATTGAATCGTACGATTGTGATGATCGATAAATATTTTGCTGGTAGAATTCCTGCCTATCTTCCAAGGGCTACTGAATTTGACGAAAGCCTACTGGAGACGGTTCGTACAACTGTTGCTAAGTATGAGGAATCGATGGAGAAAATGGAGTTCTCCATTGCGTTATCCGCGGTGTGGCAGTTGATTAGCCGCACGAACAAATATATCGACGAAACACAGCCGTGGTCGATGGTGAAGGACGAAGCCAAGCGCGAAACGCTAGGCTCGGTCATGTATGTGCTGGCGGAATCTCAGCGCATCTCGTCTGTTCTTCTTCGTCCTTTCTTGACGAAGACACCGGAACTGATCTGGGAACAGTTAGGCTTAGCTACGGAGGATTTACCACGCTTGACTGCCTGGGAGAGCGTTCAGTCCTTTGGGCATCTCCCTACAGGCACCAAGGTGCAGAAAGGAGAGCCGATGTTCCCTAGACTCGACGTAGCGGCAGAAGTCGCCTACATCGTCGAGGCCATGGGTGGAGGTGCATCGGAAAGCACCGAAGAACCAAAGGCAGCAGCAGTGCCAGCATCCGCTGCAAATGCTTCTGTGCCAACACCGGAGCCCAAAGAAGAAATCGGGATCGACGATTTCGGCAAAGTGGAGCTGCGCGTGGCCCAAGTGATTTCGGCGGAGCCTGTGAAAGGCGCCGACAAGCTTCTCAAGCTGCAGCTTGACCTCGGCTATGAGCAGCGTCAGGTTGTTTCGGGCATCGCGAAGTTCTACACGCCCGATGATCTTGTTGGACGCAAAGTTATTTGCGTCACAAACTTGAAGCCCGCCAAGCTGCGCGGCGAGCTGTCTCAAGGTATGATTCTCGCTGCTTCACACGGCGATCAGCTCACACTGGCGACCGTTCCGGATTCGATGCCGAATGGTGCGATCGTGAAATAATAGCCTTATGCACGAAGACTCTCTCCCAGATTTTCTGGGAAAGGGTCTTTTGCTTTTTGTGACTAAGTTGAGGGTATTTTTGATGATAAAGGGCAAGCTATAGGAAACTAACCACGGAGTGAATAAGATGCTTATACAACGTATAGGAAAAGGGATAACTTTAGCAATATTGATCATCACTTTAACAGCTTGTTCGTTATTCGGTGGAGGCCAGAAGAAAAAGGAAGAAGAAAAAAAACAAGCTGATGCTAAAAATGAAAGTGTGATTGATCAAGAACTGAAAAAGCAGTATCAAATGTACAATGAAGTGATCAAATATCAAAAAGAGCAGGATGCTAAACTCATTAAGGAATCGGAAGAGCGTTATAAAAAGTTGAAAGAAGAGTCAGATAAACCAATAAAAGGTAGCAGCGAGGAAAAACAAAAAGCCAAAGAAGCTAAGATTGGGAAAGAAGGCTCTGACGATTCTGGGGATTCCGGAGGCTCGAGTGATTCAGGAGATTCAAGCGATTCTGGAGGTTCTGAAGAATAATCAACCTCGCATATGTAAAGTAAAACAAAACATAGGGAAATCATAGGTGAATTTAGAAATGGCCATGCTGTGAACGATGCAGCTGGCTTTTTTGACTTTCCTCTCCAGATATATTGACTTCAATAAACCCACCTCGTATAATCAAAGCGTTAATAAAAAAAATTACGATTTAGAGTAGGTGTTTATTCAAATGACAAGACATGCAAAGCGTTATATCTACATAGCTTTATTGATAATAGTTGCTTTCTGCATTGCGGGATGTAGCAGTTCGAAAGCTGGATTAGTAGAGGGGAAAGTGAATGTTGTAACTAGTTTTTATCCCTTGTATGATTTCACGAAACAAATTGGCGGCGATTATGTTAATGTGATAAATCTAGTCCCAGCTGGTGTGGAGCCACATGACTGGTCTCCAAAAAGCAGGGATATCAAAAATATGTCAGGGGCTCAAGTTTTCGTATATCAAGGCGCAAGCTTTGAAGGCTGGGTTAAAGATTTCCTTGGTAGTCTATCAAATAAATCGACAGTACGTGTCGTAGAAGCAAGTCAAGGTGCTAATTTGATCACAACGGATGAAAATAAAAAAGAATTTGATCCACATGCCTGGTTAAGCCCGTTAAATGCACAAATAATGGCTAATAATATTAAAACAGCTTTAATTGAGGCGGATCCAACTCATAAGGATGCCTATGAGCAAAACTATCAGAAATACAACGCTAAATTATTGGAGTTAGACGCTAGATACAAAAAAGAACTTGCTACTACTACAAAAAAAGAAATTGCAGTATCACATCATGCTTTTGCATATCTATGTAGAGACTATGGCTTGACTCAAATGTCCATCATGGGCTTATCACCGGATGCAGAGCCAACAGCGCAAGATCTCAAACAAATCAACTCTTTTATTAGAGATCATCAGCTCAAATATATTTTCTTTGAAGAACTTGTCTCGGATAAGCTGGCAAAGACGTTAGCCAAGGATGCAAAGGTGGACACTCTAGTGTTAAATCCACTAGAGGGACTTACCGAAGAGCAGATTGAAACAGGAGAAGATTATATTTCGATTATGGACAAAAACTTGAAAAACTTAGTCCTCGCGTTACAATAAGAAAGTAAGACAATTCTTAGTAAGTCAGGAGTAATCAGATGGAAACTAGTAATAGAATGTTATGCCATCAGAAAATCGTTTCAATCGATCAGATTTCATTTGCATATGAAAATAAGACAGTGATTAACAATCTCCAGTTTGATGTGTTTGAGCGGGATTTTGTTGGTGTGATTGGTTCCAACGGCGCGGGCAAAACGACGCTTCTAAAAATGTTAGTTGGTTTATTGAAACCAACCAGTGGAGAAATCCGATTATTTGATCGTCCATTGAATCAATTCAAGGAGTGGGAACGTATCGGTTATGTACCACAGAAGAATGCCTTCAATCCTTTATTCCCTGCGACAGTTAGGGAAGTTGTACTTTCTGGCATGTATACCAAGAAGAACGTGTATCGCCGACTTTCCAAGGCTGATTTGCAAAAAGCGGAAGACGCGATGCTGGCGATGCGCATCGAAGATCTAGCCGATCGACGTATTGGTCAGCTCTCTGGAGGTCAGCAGCAACGAGCCTTCTTAGCTCGTGCGATTGTGAATAACCCGGAGCTCCTCATTCTAGATGAGCCTACGGTAGGGATTGATGCCGAAACACAGATCGGCTTCTTCCGAATGATCAAGCATATGCATCAGCATCATCACATGACCTTCATTATGGTCTCCCATGATATGGACATGATTCAGTCGTATCTGGGAACAGAACCGCAGCAAGTAAGCGGCGGTATTAAGTTTTATGTGAAGCATACCCATGATCCCGAAGATTGCCGTGAGACGAATCTAACCCATTCACTCGGCCAGATTCGAGAGATGATCGGAGTTCAGTAAGGAGCGGGCATTTTGGACATATTTACAGAGTACTTTTTTCAACGTGCATTAATAGGTGGATTATTGATCGGGCTAACTGCGCCATTAATGGGCGTTTTTCTTGTTCTAAGACGCCTATCTATGATAGGGGACACACTGGCGCATGTTTCGATTGCTGGTGTAGCACTCGGTTTCTTGATCAATGTGTACCCACTAGGTGTGGGACTGGTATTTGCCTTACTGGCGTCATTTGCAATAGAAAGACTGCGCAAGGCATATAAGACCTACGCTGAGCTCTCCATAGCCATTATCATGTCAGGCGGCGTTGCGTTGGCAACGTTACTTTTTACCCTAGGAAAAGGGTTTAATATGAATGTCATGAGCTATCTGTTCGGCAGCATCTATACGTTAGATTCCACGGATTTATGGGTGGTATTAGTGGTGTGTGTGCTAGTTATCGGTGTTATAGCTTTTCATTTCAAAGAATTTTTCTTGATGTTTTTTGACGAGGATGCAGCGAGTGTAAGTGGACTTCCTTTGAAATTTTATAATATGATGATTACAATGCTGACGGCACTTGTCATTTCAGTTGCAATCAAAATTGTAGGTGCCTTGTTGGTTTCTTCCTTGTTGACCATTCCCGTCGCATGCAGTCTATTAATTGCTCGCAGCTTCAAACATTCCGTTTTCTTAGCGATTTTATTCTCAGAAATTGCAGTCATCGTTGGTCTTATTGTTGCTGGGATTTGGGATCTGGCACCAGGAGGAACGGTTGTTCTGAGCCTTATCGCTATTTTAATTGGGATTATTTTAAAAAGAGGATTGAGGATATAAATCATGGATTCCGTTAATTTATGGATCGCCCTTTGGGCGGGTATAGCATCTTTCATTTCACCTTGTTGTTTACCTTTATATCCTTCGTTCTTATCCTACATAACAGGTATTTCGGTCAGTGAACTTAAGTCAGGGAGAACAACTGTACAAGTTAGGCGTCAAACAATGCTTCACACGTTAAGCTTTATCGTAGGCTTCTCCATTATTTTTTACGCTTTAGGTCTTACGGCAGGCTTTGTCGGCAGCTTCTTTATTGACTACCGCGACTTGCTTCGTCAAATCGCCGCACTTTTAATATTTGTAATGGGCTTATTTTTACTCGGTATATTTCAGCCGCAATGGCTAATGAAAGAACGCAAACTCTCTATTAAATTTCGGCCAGCCGGATATGTTGGCTCTGTCTTTGTTGGTATGGGTTTTGCAGCGGGTTGGTCACCATGTGTTGGGCCTATTCTTTCAGCCATTCTTGCTTTAGCGGCAACAGAACCGGGCACCTGGTTCCAACTAACCACTTCATACTCGCTTGGATTCGCGATTCCTTTTTTCGTGCTTTCCTTTTTCATCGGTTCAACCAAATGGATTCTACGCTATTCCAACCTACTTATGAAAATTGGCGGAGGCTTAATGATTATAATCGCCATTCTTCTTTATACAGGTAAAATGACGCAGATCACCCTTTGGTTGAACTCCATTACCCCTGAATTCTTGAAATTTTAAGGTTCAAGTAAAATATTCAATCTTCGCTTGAGGGAATTTCTCAAAGATTTGTTCTGTGATAAATTCTCTCAACGCGGTTGCTTGTTCATCTTTGTATACGTATTTACCTTTCCCATATTTGCCCCATTTGTACTTTCTCTTTTCTTCGTCCATTTCCAGCTTCGTTTTAGGATATCGTTTTTCAATAATATTCTTGGCTGTTTTCGTGAAACGATGTTGAATCATCTCGAAAGTAAGATCGTGAGTGGCTTCAGCAGGCAGGGTGTTGTAGAGCTTGTCAATTAGTGTTGCATAACCTTCTTCCCAGCCTTCATGCCAAATTATAGGTGCAATGATGAAACCAAGCGGGTATCCAGCCTTGGCAACTTTGCCTGCCGCTTCAATGCGCTCATGAAATCGAGATGTGCCAGGCTCGAAGTTTTTGATAACATAATCGGCATTCACGCTGAAGCGAAAACGGGTATGCTTGTTATGTTTCGCATCTAATAATGGCTCTACGTGATGGTATTTGGTGACAAAACGTAGGCGACCGTGCTCTTGTTCACCCATAAACTCGATTAATTGTTTGAGCGAACCTGAAATATGCTCAAGCCCTACAGGATCTGATGTGCAAGCGGCTTCGAAACGGGTGATTTCAGGTTCGCGCTCCGCGATATAGCCTTTGGCTGCCCCGAGTATATCGTCTATATTGACATAGACGCGAATATACGGCTTCGCCCCCATCGTTGTTTGCAAATAGCAATAATGACAATGGCCCATGCAGCCTGTTGCGATCGGTATCGCGTATTCGGCAGATGGCTTGGATGTCTCGAACTTTAACGTTTTTCGTATACCAACGACTAAGGTTCGCTTGGCTATCCGATATTTATCTAATTCAGTTTCGCCAGGTAAATCGCGGATTTGATTATGAGAGGTCGTCATATGGATCTCAAGGCCTTCTTGTTCTGCCCATTTATAAATTTGCTTACCTTTGGGATAGTTTAGGGCATCTGGTTCAAAATAAACAAGCTCTGGCACGAAAATCGTCGTGCTAGGCTGCGGCCTTGTAAGCAACTCAGTAGACATGAGGGCCTCCTTTACGAATCGGAATGACAATCTATTATTTTAGTGTGCCAAAGTGAGGTGCTTTGAAATCATGGGAGATTTGACCGCATCTGGGTAGATGGATTATGATAGGAAAGCAGTATGGCTAAGAAATTCGCACAGCAGGGGGAAATATAGCAATGGCTACGCCAAGTATGGAAGATTATTTGGAGAGAATATACAAGCTTATCGATGAGAAAGGTTACGCTCGTGTTTCCGACATTGCTGAAGGGCTTGAAGTGCACCCCTCCTCCGTAACTAAAATGATTCAAAAATTAGATAAAGATAATTATTTAATCTATGAAAAATATCGCGGTCTCATCCTAACGCCCAAGGGGAAGAAGATGGGCAAACGTTTGATGGATCGTCATGAGCTATTGGAAAATTTTCTAACGACAATTGGTGTCCATGAGGACAATATATATAAGGATGTCGAAGGCATAGAGCATCATTTAAGCTGGGATTCGATTACGTGTATCGAAACATTATTAGAATACTTTCGAAGAGATCCAAGTCGTACAGATGAACTTATGAACGTTCGTAAAGAGTTAGAGGCAGAAAATTAGGCAGAGACCGTTTACGGTTCCCTGTCTTTTTTTGTGGGAATAGAAACAAACTGCTCTCGCATACATACCTAAGAAGCCCTACGAAATAGAGCTATAGGAGGATGCAGGGTATGAAGATTAATGGCGTGTTTGAAGGTGGGGGCGTCAAAGGGATAGCCTTGGCGGGAGCTGTGAGCGCAGCCATAGAACAAGGATATACCTTCCATAATGTCGCGGGTACAAGCTCTGGTGCGATTGTGGCTGCTTTGTTGGCAGCGGGCTATTCGGGGGAAGAAATGAGGGAGTTGATCCTTAGAGCACCTTTCAAGTCGTTTATGCAACGCTCTCCTATTTTCAACACGAAGATCATAGGTCCCGCGGCACGCTTATTGCTAAAAAAAGGGCTATATTCCGGCGAAGCCTTGGAACATTGGATCAATCAACAACTCGCGGCGAAAGGCGTTCGCACGTTTGCTGATCTGGGGCCGAACCAGCTCCGTATTATTGCTTCTGATATTACACAGGGCAAGCTATTGGTTCTGCCTAATGATATAGCGCAATACGGCATCGAGCCTGGCAAGCTTTCGGTTGCCAAAGCGGTGAGGATGAGCACGAGCATTCCATACTTCTTCGATCCAGTTAGAATCCGGCGGAATATAAAAAGCTCCGAGAAGGCTAAGCCTTTCTCAGAGCAGTTTAATTATATCGTGGACGGTGGTTTGTTAAGCAACTTCCCGCTTTGGGTGTTCGACAATGAAATGCCACGTGCTAAACTCATTCCTGTTATTGGTTTCCAACTCGTTGGAAAGAGTGATATGCCAACACATATGATCAGAGGACCTATCACGATGCTAGAAGCGCTCTTTAGCACCATGCTTAGTGCGCATGATGAGCGCTACATTGAACAGAAGAATCGCTTCCGAACCGTTAAAATTCCTACGTTAGGTGTTGGGAATACACAATTCACCATCTCCAAGGAATTAAGCATGTCACTGTACGAGTCGGGCTTCTTGGCGGCCAAAGCGTATTTCAAAAGTTGGTCTGCCAGTACCTACGAAGAAAATTATGAGAAATATGTGATGCGACCTCCACATAAATCTTTGACTTAGTGGTATTTCGGGAAATCATCCTTATCGGAATCTTTCGTTCCGTTAATGACGCGGAATTTCGCGTTCTTTGTTTTACCTTTTTCAGCTCCACGAGGGATGGAAGGTTTCTTCCAACGGGAAGGTGGGAATTTATACAATAGGAAAATCGCCCCAAGCACAAGAATAGGAATGAATAACACACGCAGACTAACGATCAAGCCTATTGCAATCAAAACGCCTATGGCAATTTCAACCGGAGAAAACTTTCTTCTCATGCCCGTCCCTCCATAATTCGTTTTTCCGCTTCTAGCATGCGGTTAAAAGATGCAATGGACACCTCGACTTGACTGTCTTCAGGTTCTTTGGTTGTTAGTAATTGAAGCCAAAGACCAGGATACCCTAAATAACGAAGAACAGGTACTTCACGAAGGGAATTCGTAAAACGTAATACCTCATAAGAAACCCCGATAACTAATGGTAACAAAATGAGACGCTGTACAATACGCTCGACCATGCCGTCGTAATGAAGGAATGAGTAGATAACAACACCAATTAAAACGGTAAATACGATAAAGCTGCTTCCACAACGGTAATGAAGGGTGTTGAATTTTTGTACATTGCTAACCGTTAATTCCATACCCGCTTCATAAGCGCTGATGACTTTATGCTCTGCGCCATGATATTGAAACAATCTCCGAATCATAGGTGTAAGAGAGATGAAGTAAATATATCCCACGAGCAAAATGATTTTGATTACACCTTCTATAAGATTATGAAGAATCTGATTGCTAAATACATTTTGAAACAAAAACTGTTCAATAATAGCTGGAACTAACGTAAAAATGAATTTACCAAATAAAAATGAAAGGACACCGACAAAAGCAACACCTAGAACCATGGAGATGCCAGAGAACATGCCTGCTTTCTCTTCTTTCTTCGGCATGTCAACTTCACCTTCTTGCTCGGCGAATGACTCTGCGGAGAAATTCAGATGCTGTGCACCTTTGGCGCTGGACTCGATAATTCCTACAATTCCTCGTACAAAAGGAATTTTCTTAAGTGCTTGAACCCACGGAATCACTTTCTTAGGTACTTCCAAAAAATCAAGGGAACCGTCTTTTTTGCGCACAGCAGTTACATGCACATTTCTTCCTGCGAACATGACGCCCTCGATGACGGCTTGTCCTCCGTATATACTGTTTTGTTCTGCCACAAGATTCACCTTCTTATCTTTCTCGAATTCAGTTACTCACTTTCTTATTGTAACGGATTCAGGTGTTGAATGCTACCGATTGCGACAGAACATACTATGATTGCCAAGGAAAAGACAAGCCTTATCGGTAGAGAAAGGAAGATCGAAGATGACAAGTGCGCATACCACGAAGAAAAAACAAACGAATCGTTGGGTATTTGTGCTATATATCGGTTTTTTTGCGGGGTTACTATGGGGTGCCCTCAAAATCGTCGAGAATTACTTTAAGTTCACAACCATAGGAATTGGTTTTCTTGTTGAACCTTTTTTCAAGCATGATTTTTTTAATACATGGATGGGATTATTCTTGGGGTGGATCGTGTTTGCTCTTTTCTCGATATTGGCCGCCTTCATCTACATGGTCACCATGTGGAAACTGCGCAGTCCTTTTTGGGGGATAGGCTATGGTGCCTTATGGTGGGCGATTATTTACCTCTTCGTAGGGCCGATTACGGGAATGGTGTATTGGATCACGGAGTTGGAGCTAAATACAATCATCAGTGATGTTTGTTTATTTCTCGTATGGGGGATGTTTATTGGGTATTCCATTGCCATTGAATATACAAGCGCTAGAACAACAGAGGCTATACCCAAGACATGAAAGTTATGGTAAAATATCAAAGGCTAATTAGCCGTAAGAAGCTAGTTGCCTATGACGATTGTCGCGGGAGGATTTCGAATTGAAAAGGGTTCTAGTTTTGAATGGTCCGAATTTGAATATGCTTGGCATACGTGAACCTGGTGTATATGGAACCGTCACACTTTCTTCCATCATTGAAGGTTTGCAGCAGCTTGGAACCGAGCTTTCGCTCGAATTGGAGAGCTTCCAATCTAACCATGAAGGCGAGATCATTGACAAAATTCACGCTGCCTACGGTACTAAGGATGGCATACTTATGAATCCTGGTGCCTTCACGCATTACAGCTATGCGATTCGTGATGCGCTATCTACAGTCCAATTGCCAACAGTAGAGGTTCATATTTCGAATATTCATAAACGCGAAGAATTTCGTCATCATTCGGTCATTGCACCCGTTGTAATTGGTCAAATTTGCGGATTTGGCGCAGATAGCTATGCGCTTGGTTTACGAGCATTACTACCCCATCTGTAAGCATTGGGCTTACGAAGCTAGTTTTGCTAAAGCAAAACTTTAAGAAGGAATGGTGATTTGGATGCAGGAGAAACGTATTGAACGTCTTCGCGAGGCTATGCAACAGCAGGAATTACCGGCACTACTCATCACGAACGCATATAACCGTACATATGTATCTGGTTTCACCGGTTCATCTGGCTATGTACTTATTACGTTAGACCGTGCCATTTTATTAACAGATTTCCGTTATATGACACAAGCGCCGCAACAAGCTAAATTGTTTGAAGTGGTAGAACATAAAGCAAAGGCGATTGAGTCCGTAAGAGAGCTCTTGCAGCAGCAAGGGATCACGAAGCTTGGCTTCGAGCAAAGCGACGTGTCTTATGGTGATTTCCTCAACTATCAACAGGGACTTCCGGGCATCGAATTCGTGCCAACTTCACGTCTTGTTGAATTAATTCGAATGGTGAAAGATGATGCTGAACTTCAAGTGATGCAGGAAGCGGCTGATTTGGCTGATCTGACCTTCTCACACATCCTTAATTTCATTAAACCAGGTGTCAAAGAGCTAGATATTGCACTGGAAATTGAAGTGTTTATTCGTAAAAACGGAGGCACTTCGACATCCTTCGAGACGATTGTAGCGTCTGGTGAGCGTTCAGCGTTACCACATGGTAAAGCAAGTGATCGTATTCTCCAATTAAACGAATTTGTCAAATTGGATTTTGGAGCGTATTATAAAGGTTATTGCTCTGACATCACAAGAACGGTTATGCTAGGAAAGCCGACAGATAAACATAAAGAAATTTATGATATTGTGTTGGAAGCTCAGTTGAATTGTTTGGCAAACCTGAAGCCCGGTATTACTGGCAGAGAAGGCGATGCGTTCGCTCGTGATGTCATCGTGAAGCGGGGTTATGGCGATTATTTCGGTCACGGGACCGGACATGGGCTGGGGATGGAAGTACACGAATCTCCGCGTGTGTCGAAAACCGAAGATATGATTTTAACTCCTGGTATGGTTGTTACTGTTGAGCCTGGTATTTATCTCCCTGATTTTGGCGGAGTTCGAATTGAGGATGACGTAGTAATTACTGAAACCGGCATTAAAATACTTACACATTCTACCAAAGATTTTCTTATCATTGACTAGCGGAGGGATTTACAAGTGATATCAGTAAACGATTTTAAAACAGGTCTGACAATTGAAGTTGAACATGATATTTTTACTGTTCTAGATTTCCAACACGTTAAACCAGGTAAAGGTGCTGCATTCGTGCGCTCCAAACTCAAAAACCTACGCAACGGTAACACTGTTGAGCGTACATTCCGTGCAGGTGAGAACGTTGGACGTGCTCACATCGAAAACCGTGAAATGCAGTACCTGTACGCAGCTGGCGACGAGTACACGTTCATGGATACGGAAACTTACGATCAGATTTCGCTTGCCCACGAGCAATTGAAATGGGAATTGAACTTCTTGAAAGAAAACATGAACATCAAAATCATGAGCTACCAAGGGGAAATCCTAGGGATTAACCTTCCGAAGAGCGTTGATTTGAAAGTTATCGAAACCGATGCAAGTGTTAAAGGAAACACAGCACAAGGTGCATTGAAAAATGCGAAAGTGGAAACAGGCCTTAACGTAATGGTGCCACTTTTCATCAACGAAGGCGATGTTCTTTCCGTTGATACAGATGACGGCAAATACCTTTCACGCGCGAGCAACTAAAAAGCAAAGCCTTTCTGACTCCGGGGAGTCCGAAAGGCTTTTTTTCTTTTCTTACCACAGTCAGTCAATTGTATGCTATAATATTGAATTGTTATGCACTAGTATGCGTTAGGAGTGGGTCAGCTTTGTCTCTTATAGTGATGAAATTTGGCGGTAGCTCTGTCGGTGATGCGGAGCGAATGAAACGAGTTGCAAAAAGAATCGTGGAGCGTAAACAAGCTGGACACAGCTGTGTTGTTGTCGTTTCAGCGATGGGTGATACAACGGATGATTTAATCGACTTGTCTAAGCAAATTTACGATGGAGCCCCACCGGCTCGTGAAATGGATATGTTGTTGACGACGGGCGAGCAAGTTTCCGTAGCGCTTTTATCGATGGCCATACATAATCTTGGTGAACAAGCGGTTTCGTACACTGGGTGGCAAAGTGGCATTTATACAGAGCCAGTTCACGGGAAAGCGAGAATTACGGATATTGGGCCTCATCGTGTCCTGAATGCGATTGAACAAGGGAATGTTGTCATCGTAGCTGGTTTCCAAGGGATGACTGAAGCAGGTGAGATTACTACGTTGGGCCGCGGCGGCTCCGATACTACAGCAGTAGCACTTGCTGCTGCGATCAAAGCGGATCTTTGTGAAATTTATACTGATGTTGATGGCATTTATTCAACTGATCCTCGGATTGTGAAAGTAGCTAGAAAGCTTGCTGAAATTTCCTATGATGAAATGTTGGAGCTTGCTAACCTTGGAGCTGCAGTTCTTCATCCTCGCGCAGTCGAGTATGCGAAAAATTACAACGTGACCCTCGTGGTGCGTTCAAGTTTTAATTACAATGAAGGCACCAATGTGAAGGAGGAAGCAGTGATGGAGCAAGGAATCGTCGTTCGTGGCATCGCTTATGACAAAAATGTAGCAAGAATTAGTATTCTGGGTGTTCCTGAGAAACCAGGTCAGCTTGCTAAAGTTTTCCTAGCACTTGCTGAAGTGCAAATTGACGTGGACATTATCGTTCAAAGCGGTGTGATTAACGGATCTGCGGATTTCTCTTTCACAACGACATTGGCGGATCGTGAGAAAGCGCTAGATGTTATTGAACAAATTCGTGCTGAAGTTGGTTTCCGTGAAGTGACGTCCGAAGTTGATCTTGTTAAGGTTTCGATCGTTGGTGCAGGTATGGTTAGCTCACCAGGTGTTGCAGCTACAATGTTCAAAGTCATTTCTGATCTTGGTATTACTATCTCATTGGTAAGTACATCAGAGATTAAAATGTCTTGTGTTATTGACAATACGAACTTAACAGATGTGATTCGTGCTCTTCACACAGCATACGGCTTAGACACAGCAGAGCAAGCCTTCGTTGGTGGGCCAGAAGATCGCAGATAATTTGGAAAACTAATGGAGTTTGTCCGCGATGAAATAAGCAATCTTCAATAGAAATGCCGTTATTCCGGCAGCCATTAATGGTCCTACCGGAATGCCGCGCATAAATAAAATGCCAAATATAGAACCAAGGACAAGACCCACAATTAATTGTGGGTCTACTTTTAGTAACTCCAAACCTTTTCCATTCATATAGGTGGCTATCGCTCCGCCCACGAGGGCAATGATGCCAGGCCATGTTGTGAAGACGTAGAGGATATCTTTCATCGAAATACGGTCACTAGCAAATGGAATCAAAACACCGATTGTCAGGAACAGCAAGCCGAGCTCGAGACCTCTACGTTCCATAGTAGGGAAATAGCGATCGAGACCAATTAACTTAATGGCCAGTAAAAGACAAGCCGCAGTTGTAATGATCGGAGAACGGCCTATGAGTCCAATAATAATTAGAATAACTAAGAGCATATCACCATTCATATACATAACCCCTTGTCCTCATCGTCGTCATTTAAGTTTATGAAAGGGGCTTGTATTTAGAACGCATGGTAAGGGGGACTAGCGCCCAAAAGGAACCATCTGATCGTGTTCCAGAACGGGAACGCATTCCGTTATATTCGTCTTGGCACAAAGTTCGACATCCGCGAGGAAACCGGACTTTTTCATTTTTTTACCGTTGCTGCAAGCGAGTATGGTCTCGAATAAGTGATTCTTAGCTTCGAGATAGCAACCTCGCATTGCTAGACCGAAGTCATTCGTTATCATGTGCTGCTCCCCAAGTAGAATCGCGATTTCATTCAGGATGAGGCCGGCACAGAGGCCGTCCTCTAATGAGAATACATCTTGCGTACCTGCACAAACGATCACTGTGTCCCGTTTAAGATCGATTGCTGCGGAAGCAGTGGCTTTGCCGTTAATGATGGCTCCTGCAAGCACACGATCGGCTTTTATCGCTTTCTGAATCCCTCTTGTGCCATTAGTAGTCGTCAAGATGATGCGTTTGCCTTGGACGACTTCGCGTGTGTACTCAAGTGGTGAATTGCCGAAATCAAAGCCAGGAATTTTTTTACAATAGCGCTCCCCACCAAGCAAATCGCCATCTCTCGCCAATTCCTTCGCTTTTATAACCGTATCCACAGGGACTACCCCCTTGCTGCCATTCATCAAAGCGATGATGATTGTGCTGGTTGCACGTAAAACATCAACGACAATGACGGTTTTATGGAGAAACTCGTCACTTCTTGCTTCGCCGATGTTGGCGATCACCTCGATATGCATGTGCTAATCCTTTCTGGTACCTAAGGACAACGTGTCAGAACGCAGTCCTCTCCTCAAAGCTTCTAATGCAATAACTTCATCTGGGGAAATATTGCCTAAGTGAATATCGGGACCGAGGGAGTTGATCAGGTGCACTTGTTGGCTTTTTTGCGGTGCTTCCCATAAGAGCTTATCACCTGATATGGAAGCAAGCACGCTATGCAATTCCTCATCTTTGCATTTCCCTTCCCCATCGAAAATGCCAACACCCATGCCCGACTCACGCGCTTCAATCGTGACAAGGGAAGCACCTAATTCCGAATCGATTAAGACTGTATCAATTAATTCTGCTAACTCTATGGAGGAGCCCCATCCTTTTTTTCCGTACTCCGTAACGACTTCTAACCCTTCATCTAACCCTCTGGTAATTAATTTATTCCGTTGTCTACGATCCATTTGAATGGTGCCGTCAGATATTTCAACGCCATTAAAGCCGAGTGCAAGTATCATGTCAAAAAATGAATCTACCGCATTCTGGGTTACAGCCACTTCCAGAAAAGTACCTCCTGGATAAATGAGAATGTTATTCTCTTTAGCTAGGTTTATTTTGCTCCGCAGCACGGATTGCGGATAAAGCGGTGAAGTGCCGAAACCGAGTTTGATCATATCCACATGGCTGCTAGAGGTTTGGAGCAAATCCTGAAAAGCAAGCATGCCAAGCCCCTTATCCATCACCATTGTTTTCCCCAACGTTCTTGGTTTCGGCTGCCTTTTTCCTGTAGGGTCGGCTAGAACGGGGTTCCATTTTAATTGAGAGGTCACTTCCATCGGTATTTCTCCTCACTGTCCTTCGAAGGATCAATTATGTGTTCAGCATATGCATGAGCACAAATGGAGGTGCCCAGCATGCCTAAAATGAGACGAGCTCGCATAAGGTAGGGAAAAGCGTATGCTTTCGAAGCTAGTTTTGTGCTGCACTATTCCGCTTCGCTTGCATGTGCTACAGAACTTTTAGGAGGTGTTATAGTTCATGAACAAGATTGTACTCACGATGGCTTCCTTGCGGCTGATGTCAGGGAGCATCGAAATTATTGCTGCTATTCTTATGCTCAGACTGGCGACGATTGAGAAGGCGCTGTTGGTGAATTCAGCTCTAGCACTAGTAGGTCCTCTAGTACTATTAACTACGACAACGATCGGATTAGTAGGCGTGGCTGACAAGCTATCATATGGAAAGATGTTGTGGATCATAGCAGGGGTTAGTTGTTTGTTTATTGGGATTATTAAAAAGTAATAAGTCATATTTCTTTCTAGTAAGCATAGAAATGAATATAGAAGACTGGACAACTTGGAGGGCTGTCTCCCAATGCTAGCGAGTATTTCACATTTGTTGCCGCAGAACATCCGATTCATGCTAAGCGAACTTCCACCGAACGTACAAGCTAGTGTGGAGGAGATCAGGGTGAGAGAGTCACGTCCTCTTGAAATTAGCTGGGCTGACCGATATGCCTTCATTAGCGAGCGTGGGCAAATGATCACCCAAGAAGCTTTGGCATACAAGCCGTCCAGGCAAGATTGTCTGACACTACTTGAGATCCTAACAAATCATTCGTTGTACACGTTTGAGGAAGAACTGCGCAGAGGTTACATCACCGTTTCAGGTGGTCATCGAGTTGGACTTGCTGGTCGTACGATTCTCGACCAAGGTCAAGTGAAGCAAATACGCGATGTGAGTTCTTTTAACATTCGGATCGCGCGCGAAATTCAAGGTGTGGGTCAGGAGATTTTACCGTATCTGGTAGATCAGAGCATCGGAAACATTCATCATACCCTGATCATCTCACCGCCGCAGCAAGGGAAGACCACTTTAATTCGTGATTTGGCCAGGCTGATTAGCCGAGGCGAATGGGGGGCTAGGCATAGCTCACTATCAGGCAAAAAAGTAGGCATCGTAGATGAACGCTCCGAATTGGCTGCTTGTGTCAAAGGCGTACCGAGATTCGACTTAGGACCTCGCACAGATGTGCTAGATGGTTGTCCGAAAGCTGAAGGGATGATGATGATGATTCGTTCCTTATCACCTGAGGTGCTCATCGTCGATGAGATTGGACGAGTTGAGGATGCATTTGCGATTCATGAAGCGGTTCACACGGGGATTCGTGTTCTAGCGACAGCACATGGAGCAAGCTATGAAGATGTCCGTAGACGTCCAGTTCTTAGGGAGTTAATGGAGTCAGGTGTGTTTACGAAATATGTGATCCTGCAGCGAAGAAAAGGTGCTTCAGCTTCCTTTCGGATCTTGGATCAACAAGGTAAGGCAATGGGAGATGGATGACGAACGCAAAGGACGATGAAGATGCTGAAATTCGTTGGAGGAGTACTGATCTTCGGAGCAGCGTCGATGTATGGGTTTATGCAAGCTGCTCACTATGTAAGACGACCCAAGCAAATTCGTATACTTATTGGCGCGCTTGGCCGAATGGAGACGGAAATTGCCTACGCGCTTACGCCGCTTCCTGAAGCTTTCGCTTCATTAAGCAAACAAGTTGCTGATCCGCTTTCGACTTTATTTCGTTTAATGTCAGAGCGTTTGCTCGGAAGCAATGGTGAATCGACTAAGGATCTATGGCAAATGACAGTGAACGAAGTCTGGGCAAGAACCTCTATGCGGCAGGCAGAGCAAGAAGTAATTCTTGGGCTCGGCCCTGTGCTGGGGCTCTCAGATCGAAGTGACCAAATCAAACACTTGCGACTTGCGATGAGCCAACTTCAATCGGAAGAGACGGATGCCAGGGATGAGCAGCAACGTTACGAGAAAATGTGGAAAAGCCTAGGTGTCCTCATCGGAGCGTTGGTCGTAATTTTGATGTATTAGTGGGGATCATTTATCCCTGGATGACAAGTTCCTTGAAGGCGGAGTGAGGTGCCAGGAATGAATGTAGATGTGAACGCCATTTTCCAAATCGCCGGCATCGGAATCATCATCGCGATGATCCATTCGGTGTTGAAGCAGATGGGAAAAGAGGATATGGCACACTGGGTCACGGTCATAGGATTTGTGGTCGTGCTTTTTATGGTCGTTAGTATGCTCGATAACTTATTCAAAGAAATTAAAACTATTTTCCTATTCCAATGAGGTGGTCTGATGGAAATCATCCAAATCGTAGGTTTAGGACTCATCGTCACGATCTTGACGCTCATCATCAAGGAACAGAAGCCGATGTTCGCCTTTCTATTAGCTGCTTTTACGGGCATAGTCATATTCTTGTTCTTAATAGGCAAAATTTCTTCGGTTATCCAAGTCCTTGAGGACTTAGCAGTGAAGTCGAACGTAAACCTCGTTTTCCTCAAAACGATTCTGAAAATTATAGGGGTTGCTTACATCGCCGAGTTTGGCGCTCAGATCGTTAGGGATGCCGGCCAAGATTCCATAGCTTCCAAAATCGAGCTGTCGGGTAAGGTACTCATTATGGTTATGGCTATTCCAATCATAACAGTCATCATAGAAACCGTGGTTAAACTGCTCCCTGCTTAGAAGATTCACCTAAGGAGTGACACGCATGCACCTACTTTATTCGCACCAGAAGCTGAACAACCGGTGGATCTTATTGTTTATTATATCGATGGGGATGTGGCTAGGTTTGATGGGTTCCTTAACAGCCGAATCGCCTACAGATATCATCATCCAAGAACAAGCGAACCGCTTGAATACGGAGCCGGTAGAGCAATATTGGGATAAGCTAATGAAGGAATATGGCGGGTATTTCCCGGAGAGCAAACCACCAACCTTCATGGAACTTCTCCTTGGGACCAAGGGCATTAGTATGAAGAGTATTTTTAAAGGACTTCTAAGCTATGTATTTCATGAGATTATCATCAATGGCAAGTTACTAGCTTCCATCGTTGTTTTGACCGTCTTCAGCATGATTTTGGAGACGCTGCAAAGCTCTTTTGAGCGAAATACGGTTAGCAAATTAGGTTACACGATCACGTATATGGTATTGATCATCATCGCCATCAATAGCTTCAGCGTTGCGATCGGGTACGCCAAAACAGCCATTTCGTCTATGATTCAATTCATGTTCGCCATCATGCCTTTGTTACTAACTTTATTAGCATCCATGGGTAATGTTACTTCCGTGGCCATCCTTCATCCTCTGATCGTGTTCATGATTCATTCGGTGGGAACGGCGATATATGTGTTTGTTTTCCCGCTCTTGTTTTTCTCGGCTGTGCTTCACATCGTTAGCTCACTCAGCGATAAGTTTAAGGTTACCCAGTTAGCAAATCTACTGCGCACCGTCAGTTTAAGTATGCTGGGCGTGTTCGTAACGGTTTTCCTTGGTGTCATCTCTATTCAAGGGACAGCAGGTGCGGTTAGAGATGGTGTGGCGATTCGAACAGCAAAGTACATTACTGGGAATTTCGTGCCTGTTGTAGGGCGATTGTTCTCGGACGCAACGGAAACGGTGATAGGGGCCTCTCTCCTTGTCAAAAATGCAATAGGACTTGTTGGTGTTGTCATTCTCGTTCTGTTGTGCGCGTTTCCAGCGATTAAAATCTTAACGCTAGCTTTTATCTACAACTTATCCGCAGCATTGATGCAGCCCTTAGGCGATAGCCCGATCATTGCTTGTCTGCAAACGATTGGTAAGAGCTTGATTTACGTTTTTGCAGCGTTAGCGGCAGTAAGCTTAATGTTTTTTCTTGCCCTGACCATCATGATCACAATTAGCAATGTCTCCGTCATGATGAGGTGAAAGGAGCTAGGCGATGGATTGGTTAGCAGGATGGCTGAAAACCGTCATTATGGTCATTATGCTCGCGACGTTTGTTGATCTTCTGCTCCCAAGCAATACGATGCAGCGGT
The DNA here is from genome assembly GCF_927798215.1 of Paenibacillus allorhizoplanae. Taxonomy (NCBI): domain Bacteria; kingdom Bacillati; phylum Bacillota; class Bacilli; order Caryophanales; family Paenibacillaceae; genus Paenibacillus; species Paenibacillus allorhizoplanae. The sequence continues at coordinate 745,459 of NZ_CAKMMW010000002.1, read as the reverse complement.
ATGTGAAGACGGTTTTGAGTCTATTTATTCTACTGACGCTACTCACCCCTGTGCTTCAGCTGTTCCAGAAGGACTGGGATATGGATCGGCTGCTCAGTCAAGTGGAGAAAGAGCAGAATGAGAAAACGATGCTTGCAGGTGGTTTTGGCGGCAATCAAACACAAATGAAATCATTGGCAGCCATCACGAAGGATGCCAATAAGATTCAAGATGCAGAACAGAAGAAAACACAGGAATTAGTACAAACACAATTAGCCGCATTGATTAAAGAGGACTTGCAGAAACAAACGGAATGGCCAGTACAGGAGGTACAAGTTCATGTAGAAGTAGACAATAATGGGAAACCCAGCATTACCAATGTGAAGGTGACCCTTGATGATATAGAAACGAAGAAACAAACTTCAACGAAGAGTAACAGTATTGCAGCGATGGAGCCAGTCAAGCCTGTAGATCCAATCAAAATTGGGTCTACCGCGGTAGCGCAAGATCGTCAGACTTCTGCTCAAGGCGACTTGCAGTCAACCCTTAAAGCGCTGCCTAGCGAGCAAGAAAAGGATCGACTCAAGCAAGATATTTCACGGAATTGGTTAGTGGATCCTGCCAAAATCGAGATCGAAACTATACAAAGCAAAGGATGGATGGCGAGGTGAATCGATGGGGACATTGCTGCAATGGATGGAGCACAAATTCGGCGGCGGACCTGGTGGACCTAAGCGTAAAAATACGTTGCTTTGGGTCATCATGGTTGGGCTTTTAGGAGCTGCGCTAATGATCATAAACGCATTTATAAATGTCAAAGATCTGGATCCCATCAACACAGGCAGAGCGTCTCCCCCAGCGGAAAGTAAGGAAACCTTTGCAGGAAGCGCGTCTAAGGAAAACGCAAGCTTTCATGACTATGAACAAGCTTATGGTGACCAACTGAAGGGCATCCTGCAACAAATTGTCGGTGTTGGCGAAGTGGAAGTGCTCGTTACTATCGAATCTACGGAAGAAATGACCGTTGACAAAAATTATAACGATAATCAGACCATGACGACAGAACGCGACAATGGTGGCGCAACACGCAACATATCCCAGGTAACGCGAAGTGGTGAAGTCGTTCTTTATCAAGTATCAGGTGACCAGAAGCCGCTTGTGCTCAAATACATTAAACCCAAAATTAGAGGTGTCATTGTTGTTGCTAAAGGTGCAGAAAATCTCACGGTGAAGAAAATGATCATGGAAGCCGTTGAGCGAGGAATGGATGTTCAAGCGAGTAAGATTTCGATTTTACCGCGCAAAACAGGGAATTAATTCAGCGAATTATCTAACTATTCTAAGGAGGAATAAACAATGAATGCAAAAAGACAAACAATTTGGCTCGTATCGATGCTTAGCTTGATGGTGGTACTATCCGCGTATTATCTCTTTACTGAGGACGTCAATAAGTTGGATCTCGCATCTTCTGATGCCATCACGCAATCGCAAGAAGTGAAGATTGATATGGCACAAGTGGACCCAGTTACTGGCGCAAAAACGGATGTAAAAGCAACATCTGGAACAGGAACACAATCCGACACTAAAGCGACAACGCCGCAAACTTCTACAAAAACAGACGCTAAAGCGACGACGACACAAGATAGCTCCAAAACTACGACAAAAGATGCAAGCAAACCAACAACGAATAAAACAGATGATCAAGTGTTGAAACAGGTAGAAGAGCAAGCCAAAACGACGTCTGCTAACGACTATTTCACAAATGAACAAGTAAAACAAAATAACTACTTCAGCAAAGTTTCCACAGATCTGATGACAATCATTTTGGATACGAAGAAGACGCCTGAAGCGGTAGCAAAAGCAACAAATGATTTGTCTGCCCTGTCCGATTTGCAAGATAAGATTGAAAATCTTCAAGATCTTTTAATTCAAGATTTCCCGCAAGCAGTCATTAATCAAGATGGTAACAAGTGGAAAGTAACGGTTCAAGCTGATAAATTGGAAAAAAGCCAAGGTGTTTCCATCGTCGACATGGTTGTCAAAGAACTGGGAGCTATGCCAGAAAATATCAAGATCCAATACGTACGTCCGTAGGGATTCTAGTGAAGTTTTTGCTTCACAAATGGGAAGTGGAAAGGGTCCGGATAAACTGGACTCTTTCCATTTCGTGCGTTTATGGGTATAATACATACGTTGCGGCTATGAAAACGCATTTTTAAGGGTTCACCAACGTCTAAAGGAGTGACTTGAATGTTTAAATTGAGTGAAATCAAAGAGTTAATTAAACTCGTCGATCAATCCTCTTTACAAGAACTTGAAATTGAAAATGAAGGTGCACGCCTTTCTATTCGTAAACCGAATAAAGCGGAGCCTCTGTATGTATCCGCTCCAGTTCAACACACATACGCACCGATTGGTCAACCAAACTACACAAATACAGCGCCAGCAGCTACTCTTGAAGTGCCAGTAACTGCTAACGGACAAGCCAAGCAAGAGGATTCATCTTTACATAAGATCGTATCTCCGATGGTAGGGACATTCTATCAATCCGCTTCGCCAGGATCAGCGCCATTCGTAAGCATTGGCTCTAAAGTAACGGACAAGAGTGTTGTTTGTATTGTGGAAGCTATGAAATTAATGAATGAAATAGAAGCCGAAGTGAAAGGCGAGATCGTTGAAATTCTCGTTGAGAACGGACAGCTAGTCGAGTACGGACAACCTTTATTTTTGGTTAGACCGGAATAGTTGCGTTTGCAAGCTTATGCTGACAGCGCAAGCTTTTCGCAGGAAGAGCTCTTAGGAGGGCAAATCATGAAATTTAATAAAATACTTATTGCGAACCGCGGAGAAATTGCAGTTCGTATTATCCGAGCATGCCGTGAACTTGGTATCTATACGGTTGCTGTGTACTCGGAAGCAGATCGAGAAGCACTGCACGTTCGTTTGGCAGATGAGGCTTATTGTATCGGGCCAACAGCTTCCAAAGACAGCTATTTGAACTTCACTAACTTGATGAGTGTTGCAACGTTAACGGAATGCGATGCGATTCATCCTGGATACGGGTTTCTTGCTGAAAATGCAGACTTCGCAGAAATTTGCGAGAGCTGCAATATCACTTTCATTGGTCCTTCGCCAGACGCGATCTCCCGAATGGGGGATAAAGCCGTTGCCAAGCAAACGATGAAGGAAGCAAGAGTTCCAATTATCCCAGGTTCTGATGGGTTGGTTGAGGATATTGATGATGCTGTGGTTATTGCACGTGATATCGGATATCCGATTATTATTAAAGCGACAGCAGGCGGCGGCGGCAAAGGAATCCGTATTGCAGAGAACGAGGAAACACTTGTTCAACAAATTACGGCTGCTCAACAAGAAGCGCAGAATGCCTTTGGTAATGCAGGGATCTACTTGGAGAAGTATTTAACCGGCATGAAGCATGTTGAGATTCAAATCCTTGCTGATAAACACGGCAATGTCGTTCACTTAGGCGAACGTGACTGCTCTGTACAGCGTCGTAGACAAAAACTTGTTGAAGAAGCACCTTGTCCGATTCTTACGGAGGAAACGCGTAAAGCTATGGGGCAGGCGGCAGTGCGCGCAGCGAAAGCCGTGAATTATTCTGGAGCGGGAACCTTGGAATTCTTGTTAGGTCCAGATGGTAATTTTTACTTTATGGAAATGAATACACGAATCCAAGTTGAACATCCAGTTACTGAAATGATTACGGGGATCGATATTATTCAAGAAATGATTCGCGTTGCTGAAGGGAATCCGTTGTCATTCAGTCAAGAGGATGTTCGCATCAATGGATGGGCGATCGAGTGCCGCGTGAACGCGGAAGATCCGAATCGGAACTTCATGCCATCTCCAGGGCAAGTGAAATTTTATTTGCCGCCAGGTGGATTTGGTGTTCGCGTGGATAGTGCCGTATATCCTGGGTATACGATCCCACCACACTATGATTCCATGATCGCGAAGCTAATCGTCTGGGGAAGTACGCGTGAAGAAGCTATTAACCGTATGAAAAGAGCGCTCAATGAGTTCGCGGTGGACGGTGTAAACACGACGATTCCTTTTCATCTGAAGCTGCTTGAGCATAAGAAATTTATCAGTGGCGATCACGATATTAAGTTCTTAGAAGAGCACGACGTGAACGATCCAGAATCGTAGATAATCATTTGTCATATTTTTACCGAAATGTTATACTAATAAATTAAGATGGCTTATCCCATTTATATTTTAAGCTTATCATGCAAGATTGTTACAATCACAATTTTAAGATTTACAAGCCAGTTTTGCTGGCGCAAAACTTTTAGGAGGTGCCACAATGAGCACAATCGCTCCGGATTACGTCAAGACAGACATGGGCAGCATCCAGATTGCCCCCGAGGTTATCGAAATCATTGCCGGATTGGCAACGGTGGAAGTGCAAGGTGTAGCGGGGATGAGTGGCGGATTAGCTGGCGGCATTGCTGAATTACTTGGACGCAAGAATTTGTCCAAAGGCGTAAAGGTAGAGGTCGGACAACGTGAAGCTGCCATTGACGTCTCCATCATTATCGAGTATGGAAATCGTATCCCAGAAGTTGCAAATGATATTCAGAACAATGTGAAGATGGCTATTGAATCAATGACAGGTCTAAATGTTGTTGAGGTCAACGTACACATTCATGATGTTCACTTTAAGCAGGCGGATAAACCGATTGACGAAGAACCAGCGGCTGCCAATCGTGTGAAATAGGCGGTAAAGCTGAGCCATATGGATCAATTGAAACCCCCTACAGGTTGCAGGGGGTTTCCTCTAACTTAGGAAGGGGACAAGCGTAGTGGGTAAAATTGTGGACAGGCTCTTGCTACTTTTCTATAGCCTGATTATTTTCGTCGCATCGATCTTTGTATTGTTCACAGCATCTAGCTGGATCCCACTCGATCAAGCAAGTACAACGCTTAGTCATTTCTATTACGAGAAGAGCTACGCTTATCCGGGCATTATCATTAGTTTGATTATGCTGCTGATTTCCGTACGATTCTTGATCGTAACGCTTCGTCGCGGACGTTCCCAGGCACCATCGATTGATCAACGCACTGATTTTGGGGATATTCGAATTTCCATCGAGACGGTTGAGAATCTTTCGCTGAAAGCAGCGGGTCGCACGAAAGGTGCCAAGGACTTGCGTGCACGAGTTAGAGTGAATCAATCCGGGTTAGAAATAACAATTAGAACGATTGTCGATGGGGAAAGCTCGATTCCGGAACTGACTGAAGACATGCAAGGTACAGTGAAAAGTTACATAGAAGAGATTACCGGTATTCCTGTAGCTTCCGTAACCGTATTCGTAGCGAATATCGTGCAATCTGCCCCAACGTTTAAAAGCCGGGTCGAATAGAGGTGAATCCACATATGTGGAATGAACTGTGGGAATTCCATAGGGGCAAAGTAATCGGAGTGTCAGCGGGTATATTCTTCGGTTTCATTTATTTATTTTTTGGTTTCTGGGATATGTTGATCTTTGCATTTATCGTTCTTGTTGGTTTTTATGTTGGAAATAAGTTGGATCGCAAAGAAAGTTTCGTCATGCTGGAAGACATTTGGCGCTATCTCACACAAAAATGGAGAATGTTTCGCTAAAATCCCTGGTTCAACCATGGATTTTTTTGTTTGGATTGGATCCAATTTGACGTATACTAGGAGCAAGAGTTTTTAGGAGAAGGTCGCTTTGCTGGAGTAAAGCACTTAGGAGGAACAGAATGAAACGCAGAATTGCACGTGAAATTGCTATACAAAGCTTATACCAAATCCAAATGAATGAGGCTACTCCTCAGGAAGCTGTTCAAGTCGCGATTCATGAAGCTGAGCATGATAATGAAACGCAGTTGGATTTCTCCGGAGATAAGATAGATCCTGTCTACATTGTTGAGCTTGTTGAAGGAACTTACAAGAACAAAGTAAGCATCGACGAGTTGTTGGAGGAGTATCTGAAGGGGTGGGCGATGGACAGACTGTCTCGCATCGATCGGGAAATTCTGCGACTGGGTGCCTACGAGATGCTGTATCGCGACGATGTTCCACCGAAGGTTGTTGTTAATGAAGCTATTGATTTGGCCAAGCATTATGGCACTGAGGAATCAGGGAAATTCGTAAATGGTGTGTTAGGAAAAATGATCAAAGAGATCGACGAACTGAAAGAGAAAGTTCTGCGTACGCTTTGAACAACCTTATTGAGATCATCAGCATAGTTAAATAGGGTAAGGCTTAAACGGCTAAGGGGGAAATAACATGTCAGCACAAGTAATTAATGGGAAAGAACTCGTGAGCTCAATCCGTGAGGAAATTAGATCTGACGCAGCGGCACTTACAGCTCAGGGAAACCAGCCAGGTCTTGTCGTTGTGATTGTAGGTGAAGATGCAGCTTCGCAAGTATATGTTAGAAACAAAGCGAAAGCTTGCGATGATGTAGGTATTTATTCCGAAGTACACCGTCTGCCTGAAGAGACGACACAAGCAGAATTAATTGCACTCATCCATGGTTTTAACGCGAATAATCGAATTAACGGGATTCTTGTTCAATCACCACTGCCAAAGCATATCAATGAAGAAGCGGTTGTTGATGAAATTGATCCAGCGAAAGATGTAGATTGCTTCCACCCGATTAATGTTGGTAACCTGATGATTGGTAAAGATGGTATGAAGCCTTGTACCCCGCATGGTGTAATTGAAATTTTGAAGCGGACAGGCGTGGAAATCGCAGGTAAACATGCTGTTGTTGTAGGTAGAAGTAATATCGTTGGTAAACCGATGGCGATGCTGTTATTGCGCGAACACGCAACGGTTACTGTCGTTCATTCCCGTACGCCTAACATGGAAGAGATTACCAAACAGGCTGATATTCTTGTTGTAGCGGTTGGCAAAGCGCATTTGATCAAAGCTAATCATGTGAAACCAGGTGCAGTCGTTATTGACGTTGGGATGAATCGTCCTGCAGACGGCAAATTAACGGGTGATGTTGATTTTGAAGCCGTGAAAGAGATTGCAAGTGCGATCACACCTGTTCCAGGTTGTGTAGGCCCAATGACGATTACGATGCTGCTTCGCAATACAGTTGATGCGGCTAGCCGTGCAGCTAAAGCGAATGTGAGCGTATAGTCATCTTATGGCGAGAAATGAGACCAAGATTTTATCCGTAAAGGATCTAAACCGTTATATCAAGCTATTGCTGGAAGGAGATTCACGACTCCAGGATGTGTGGGTGCGAGGCGAAATTTCGAATTTCACACATCACTCCAGCGGTCATATGTATTTTACATTGAAAGATGCGGATGGTCGGCTGAAAAGCATCATGTTTGCTTCGCATAATCAAAAACTGGGATTTATTCCGAAAGAAGGCACGAAAGTCATTGCTCGCGGCAATATTTCCGTTTATGAGCGTGACGGTGCCTATCAGTTTTATGTGACGGCGATGCAGCCTGATGGCATCGGCAGCTTGTATTTGGCTTTCGAGCAGCTGAAAAAGAAGCTCGAAATAGAAGGATTATTCGCGCCAGAGCGCAAGAAACCGATTCCTCGGTTTCCGCGCGCCATTGGCGTGATCACGTCCCCGACGGGGGCTGCGATTCGTGATGTCATCATCACGCTGCAGCGGCGCTACCCGTCGATCCCGATCTTGCTGTACCCTGTCCTTGTACAGGGTACGCAGGCGGCGCCTTCGATCGTGAAAGCGATCGAAGCCATGAACCGGCTCGGTGAAGCCGACGTGCTCATCGTGGGCCGCGGCGGCGGCTCACTGGAAGAGCTGTGGGCCTTCAACGAGGAGATCGTTGCGCGGGCTATCGCAGCCTCCGCGATCCCGATCATCTCGGCCGTCGGCCACGAGACGGACTTCACGATCGCCGACTTCGTCGCCGATCTCAGAGCGCCGACGCCTACGGCGGCGGCAGAGCTCGCGGTGCCGCACCACCTCGAGCTGAAGCAGCAGCTATCGCAGCAGGCACAGCGCCTGCATTATGGGCTGCTGCAGCAGCTGCGCCGCAAGCAGGAACGGCTCGAGCGCGCGAAGCGCTCGCCGTTCCTGACGAACCCCCGCAGGCAGCTGCTCATGCAGCCTGCGGAGCGACTCGACCGGCTGGCGGAGCAGCTCGGTTACCGTATGCGTCAGCGCCTCACGGAGCTGTCGCAGCGGCGTATGAAGCTGGAGCGTCGCTTATCCAGCTTCAATCCAACGGAGCAGGCCGTGATGGCGAGACGACGTTTGGACACGTCCAAACGCCAAATGCTCACGGCCATGCAGACCCTCCTGCGCTCGAAGAAGCAGGAGTGGCAATCCAGCGTCCGTCATCTGGACGCCCTCAGCCCGCTGAAAGTTATGCAGCGGGGCTACAGCCTTGCATATGACGTACAAGAAAAGCAACTTGTGAGATCGGTAACGCAAGTAAATATCGGTGATCGATTATCCATACGTCTTAAGGACGGTAAAATACAATGTCAAGTTTCGGGGATGGAGGCGAACATTGATGTCAACAAGTGAAACAGAAGTAAGTTTTGAAGTTGCTATCGAGCAGCTAGAGCGTATCGTAAGTCAGCTAGAGAGCGGTGACGTTCCTTTAGAGAAAGCAATTGAACTGTATCAAGAAGGCGTAAGACTCTCCCATATTTGCGGCGTAAAACTGGAGCAAGTGGAGAAGAAAATTGAGATGCTGGTTGAAGGGGAAGCTGGGGTAACAAGGAAGCCTTTCCAGCCTGTCTTGGAAGATAAGGGGAATTAGTTTGAATAACATAACGTCTACTATTCATACATACATCGCTTCCCATGCTGAATTGGTTGAAGCTGCATTGCGTCAATCATTGCCAACTGCTTGGGAGGTGCCAGCTTCGTTACGTGAGTCCATGGACTACTCCTTGATGGCAGGCGGCAAACGCCTGCGTCCTATTATGGTTCTCGCTGCAGCAGAGTCGCTAGGTGGCTCACTGGAGTCTGCTATGCCTGTTGCGATGGCTATCGAATTGGTTCATACCTATTCGTTAGTTCATGATGATCTGCCAGCGATGGATAATGATGATTATCGCAGAGGTAAGTTAACGAATCACAAAGTTTATGGTGAGGCAATGGCTATTCTTGCTGGCGATGCGCTGCTTACGCACGCCTTCTTCTGCGTTGCGCAGTCACACAAGAGGTTTGGTGTTCCTGCAGAACGTGTACTAGCCATTACAGAAGAGCTTGCCGTACTGGCAGGTGCTCGTGGCATGGTTGGCGGTCAAGCAGCGGATATGTTAGGAGAGCAAGGTTTAACCAAGTTAGAAGAGCTTACTTATATTCATACACATAAAACGAGTGATCTTATAGTGTTCTCTTTGCGTGCTGGTGGGCATATTGCTGGGGCATCCGAAGCGCAATTGGAAGCACTCAGTGAATTTGGACACGCGCTTGGACTTGCTTTTCAGATTCAAGATGATATTTTGGATATTATCGGTGATGAAGCGAAACTAGGTAAGCCTGTGAAGAGCGATGAGAAACAGCAAAAGGTGACATTCCCTTATTTTATCGGCATGGAAGCTTCTGAGCAGAAGGTGCAAGAGCTGACGAATCAAGCGAAAGAAGCCTTAATTCGATCCAATATACCGAACCCTGAACGGTTGCTGCAGATCGCAGATTACCTGATGAAACGGGATCATTAGACATACGTATACAATTTGTATGACATACCGGTAGGTAGTTTTTTCACGAATTACCCAATAATATGATATAATGGTGAAATCTTAGTATTTTCACATTGAAAGTGAGGAAACAAGCGTGCTGCTCGAACAAATCAATCGGCCTGCAGATTTGAAGCGGTTATCCTTGACGGAGCTCGAAGAATTGGCAGGAGAAATCCGTCAATTTCTTATTGAGAAGCTTTCCGTTACTGGTGGACATCTAGCCCCGAACTTAGGCGTGGTTGAACTCACGATAGCTTTACACACCATGTTTCACAGCCCGTATGATAAACTGATTTTTGATGTGGGTCACCAGGCGTATGTACACAAAATTTTGACAGGTCGTAAAGACAAATTCGATACTTTACGTAAATATAAAGGGCTCTGCGGGTTTATTAAGCGTTCCGAGAGCGAACATGATGTCTGGGAAGCAGGACATAGTAGTACCTCCCTGTCAGCTGCCATGGGTATGGCAATGGCGCGTGATCTCAAAGGCGAACATAATAAGGTTGTAGCCATCATTGGTGATGGTGCGCTTACAGGCGGCATGGCATTAGAAGCCATGAATCATATTGGTCATGAGAAGAAGAATATTACCGTCATTCTGAATGACAATGAAATGTCGATTGCGCCCAACGTAGGGGCTCTTCATAATTATTTAAGCAAAATTCGTTCGGATCGTCATTATTTGAAAGCTAAAGAGGAAGTCGAATATTTACTGAAGAAAATTCCTGCCATCGGCGGAACGCTGGCCAAAACAGCGGAAAAGCTGAAGGATAGTCTTAAATATTTTGTTTTAAATGGTGTGTGGTTTGAAGAATTAGGCTTTACTTATATTGGTCCTGTAGATGGACATAACCTCCAAGTACTACTGGATACGTTGAAACAGGCTGAGAAGGTTGCAGGCCCTGTGCTCATTCATATCGTTACGACTAAGGGGAAAGGTTATAAACCTGCAGAGAACGATTCCCATACTTGGCACGGCTTAGGGCCCTACAAAATGGAGTCTGGTCAAGTTCTTAAGTCTTCTGGACCGCCGATGTATACCCAAGTTTTCGGAGATACATTAATTGAGCTTGGTGAGAAGGACTCTCGTGTGGTTGCGGTTACGCCTGCAATGCCAGGTGGGTCTGGATTATTGAAGTTTGCAAAGCAATTTCCAAATCGAATGATTGACGTTGGTATTGCAGAGCAGCATGCGGCTACGTTATGTGCAGGTTTAGCAAGTGAAGGCTTGAAACCGGTATTCGCTGTATATTCAACGTTCTTGCAGCGTGCGTATGATCAAGTTGTTCACGATATTTGTCGTCCTAAATTAAATGTTACCTTCGCCATTGATCGTTCTGGCTTTGTTGGTCCGGATGGTGAAACGCATCAAGGGGTTTACGATATTTCATTTTTGCGAACAATTCCTAACATGGTCTTAATGATGCCGAAGGATGAGAAGGAATTGCGTGATATGATGCAAACGGCGCTTGAATATAATGATGGCCCGATTGCGTATCGTTATCCGCGTATTAATGGCACAGGCGCTAATATTGATGAGGCTCCAAAGGCCATTCCGCTCGGTACTTGGGAAACTGTACGTGAGGGTGATTATGCTGCAGTTCTCGCTGTTGGACCTATGGTTCAAGTTGCAGAGGAAGCAGCTGCTCAGCTGGCCCAAGAAGGCATTGAACTTCGTGTTGTGAATGCCAGATTTATTAAACCGTTGGATGAAGCTTACTTACTACAGCTAGCTAAGGAATCGATGCCAGTGATCACGATGGAAGAGGGGTCAATCCAAGGTGGTTTCGGAAGCGCGGTCTTAGAATTCTACGCAGAGAAGCGGGTTGTTGGTTTGCAGGTTGAATTGATGGGGATTCAAGACTACTTCGTAGAGCATGGCAGTGTGCCTGAACAACGCGAAGAAGTTGGGTTAACTGCCCATCACTTGATTGCCGAAGTGAAGAAGCTAGTTCCTCGCAAGGTTCTACGAGCGAAGGTCTAGTAACCGATTTTGAATAGGAGCAACACATCATATATGTCCTCGGATAAAGAACGATTAGACTTATTGCTGCTGGAGCAAGGATATTTTGAAAGCAGAGAAAAGGCAAAGGCCGCCATCATGGCAGGCCTTGTTTTTGCGGATGAAGAACCAGCTGATAAAGCGGGGATGAAGATCAGCAGGAAAGCCGTGCTGAAAGTAAAGGGTGCGCTGCATCCTTACGTGAGCCGTGGCGGATTAAAGCTGGAGAAAGCGTTAAAGCATTTCGACATCGACTTACATGATGCAGTAATGCTCGACATAGGAGCTTCTACGGGGGGATTCACGGATTGTGCGCTGCAAAATGGTGCGGCCTCCGTCTACGCGGTGGATGTTGGCTACAATCAATTGGATTGGTCGCTGCGCAATGATGAGCGTGTTCATGTCATGGAGAGAACGAATTTCCGTTACACGAAATTAGAGGATTTGAACGGTCCGAGACCTAGCTTTGCCAGTATTGATGTTTCGTTCATTTCGCTTCGTATTATTCTGCCACCACTTAAGGAAATCTTAGGGGATCAGGGTCATGTTGTTGCTTTAATTAAGCCGCAATTCGAAGCTGGTCGAGAGAAGGTTGGGAAGTCGGGCGTTGTAAGGGACACGGATGTACATATTGACGTTCTAACAACGGTTCTTTCATTTGCTGAGGAGCTCGGCTTTCGCTTGAAGGGACTCACTTACTCGCCAATAACCGGTGGTGAAGGGAACATTGAATTCCTTGCGTACTGGTCGAGCAACGAAACGGAAGAGTCATTGGCAGCGCCAACTTCGATTAAAGCCCTTATTGCCGAGACGGTTAAAGAGTCTCAGAAATTACATGGAAAATAAACTCATCTTTGAGAACGCCTTTTGCGGCCCTGAGATGGGTTTTTTCACTTAAGAGAAAGGATTTCCCTTCCGGATTCGCGAATACTATGGCGAGGTGAAGGACATGGAACAAGGCGATGTAAGAGTCATTTTGTTAATCCTTATCGTTATTGTTTGTATCGTCTTTTGGCGATTTCAGAAGTGGTCAGCGGGTTCAAGTCGAAGAAGAGGACGTATTCCAAGACATGCGAACATCCCCGAGGATGATGTTGTTGATTTACTTGAGGCTGCTGGATTCGAAGTGCTTGCGGGTAAAACCAAAATTCCAATTACCATGACCGTTGGAGAGAGAGAGCAGCTGGAAAGCCGCCTATTTATCGATTATTTTGTACAAAAGGAAGATGATATTTATCTTGTGAAAGTGGCAAGAGAACGCAAGCCACTTGAGATGACAGGGAGCGCTGTACGTGACATGCTGCTGCCCTACACCCTCATTTATCCGGAGGCACAGGGTATCCTTTACGTTGATATGACCGTTAGCAAAATCAAAAAAATCACTTTTCACATAGAGGTGTAAGGATGAAGGGTCAAAGGCATGTAAAAATCAGAGAAATTATTACTAATCATGAAATTGAAACGCAGGATGAATTGGTCGAGGCACTGCGCGCGGCAGGATTTCATGTTACACAGGCGACAGTTTCGAGGGACATTAAGGAACTCCATCTCATTAAGGTGCCGCTTGATGATGGCAGATATAAGTATTCCATGCCGGCAGATCAGCGATTTAATCCGATGCAGCGACTTCGCCGGGCATTAAGTGACCATTTTGTCAGCATTGATTATACGGATAATTTGGTTGTTATGAAATGCTTGCCAGGTACAGCGAATACGATTTGTGCTTTAATAGATAATTTGGAATGGCATGGCGTCATGGGAACAATCTGTGGAGATGATACGATACTTGTTATTTGCCGCGGGAAAGAGAATAGTGTAACTTTTGTAAATGAAGTCATGTCCTTATTATCATAAAATCAGGAGGCGTTCATGCTTACAGAACTTTCAATTCGTAATTTGGCTGTCATTGAACATGTACATATTCGGTTTAAAGCAGGTTTTCACGTCCTTACGGGGGAAACTGGCGCTGGGAAATCGATCATCATAGATGCGTTAACGCTGATTGTCGGCGGTAGAGGTTCTTCGGAATTAGTTCGTTATGGTGCTGATAAAGCAGAAATTGAAGCGATGTTTGACTTACCTGCTTCTCATCCGGTTTGGCATACGCTTACAGAGTTCGGGATTGAATCCGATGCTTCCGAGCATCTCATTATCCGTCGTGAAATTACGGCGACAGGCAAAAGCTCAAGTCGGATAAATGGTCAGCTTGTGAATATGACGATGTTACGCAAAACGGGGGAGTGGCTCGTTAATATTCATGGTCAACATGAGCATCAATCTTTGCTTCATGTGGACGAGCATATTCATTCTCTGGATTTGTTCGGAGATGCCGAGATTGAGTCAGCGAAGAAGACGTATCAAGCTAGTTATGATCAGTATATGAAGCTTCAAAAGGAGCTGAACGATCTTCAAGAAACGAGCAAGCAGGCGCTGCAAATGTTAGACCTGTATCGGTTCCAGATTGAAGAGATATCTTCAGCCAAGCTGAAATTAGGGGAAGATGAAGCCTTAGCTGAGGAGAAGCGCAAGTTAGCTAATGCAGAGAAGCTATATCAAAGCTCGTCTGAAGCTTATGATTTTCTCTATGCCACGAATCGAGGCCTCGATGCTGCTGGCAAAGCAGTCTCACGCCTTCAAGATATCGTGCAGCTAGATCCGACGAATTTGAGCCCAATTCTTGAACAAGCGCAATCGGCCTTTTACCAACTGGAAGACGCAGCTTATCAAATCAGAGACTATCGCGACAGCATTGAGTTCAATTCATCTCGATTAGATTATATCGAACAAAGATTAGATACCATCACGTCTCTTCGCCGGAAATATGGAGAGAATATTAAAGAGATTTTAAACTATTTAGAAAAGATCAAAAATGAAGTCGATACGATTGAAAATAAAGATGAAATTATTCGTAAATTAGAAGATAAGCTTATTCTTGCTGAGAAACAAGTTGGTGTTCATGCGCTTGACTTGTCTAACCTACGTAAAGGTATTGCGAGTGATCTCTCTGCTCAGATTGAACATGAATTGCGGGATCTTCAAATGGAACGGACACAGTTCCGTGTGCAGATCGCTCATATTATCGATGACCGCGGCGTTGAAGTTGACGGCAATAAGGTTCGCTTCTCCAGACAAGGCATAGATCAGGTTGAGTTTCTCATGGCTCCTAACCCAGGGGAACCGCTGCGGGGATTAAGTAAAATTGCCTCAGGTGGAGAGCTCTCCCGTATTATGCTCGCAATGAAGGCAATTTTTGCACGGATTGACCAAATTCCAGTGCTTGTCTTTGATGAAGTTGATACGGGGGTTAGCGGACGAGCGGCACAAGCGATTGCTGAGAAAATGTCCGTTCTTTCACAAAGCTGTCAAGTCTTCTCCATTACGCATTTGCCGCAGGTTGCAAGCTTTGCAGATGTTCATTTCTATATTCGGAAAGAAGTGGATCATGAGCGAACATTCACGCGAGTTCAAGATATGCCAGATGCTGGCCGAATTGAAGAGCTTGCGAGAATGCTTGGCGGTGTAGAAGTGACAGAAACGACGCTTCATCATGCTGGAGAAATGCTTACCATGGCAAAAAATAAGAAAGCAAGGGTATGAAAGTATAGATAGTCATCATTTACAGTTATAAAAGAAGGGGACTGGGGTTAACTTATAGGTACGCAATTGACGAGGTTATTCGTCAGGGCTCAAGGAATTTTGAAGGAGCGTGTTGATAGTGCAATCCAACAAAAGAAAAAGATTGTTCGGACTCTTGCTCGTCTTCTTCGTTTGCTTGGTCAGTATGTCCCCGCCTTTTCAGAGCTTCGCCTCCTTTCCACAAGAACTCCGCTTGTTTAGCGGCCAAGGGAAGCAGCTTCAGTTAACGATGCCGGTCAGTGCCCAGGTCACGGTCAAGGATACGGATATTGTAAAGGTAAATGGCAACGCCAAGCACTCATTTCAAGTTAATTTGAATGAACCTATCTCACTGCAATCCGACCATTCTGGGCAAACTGAAATGAAGCTCAAGCTGTTCGGAGCCATTCCAATCAAGACTGTCAAAGTGAATGTCGTACCTGATTTAAAAGTAATCCCAGGGGGCCAGACAATCGGTGTTAAAATTAAGTCTGCCGGTATCTTGGTAGTAGGTCACCATCTGGTGACTGTTGCCTCTGAACAAAAAGTTTCACCTGGGGAAGAAGCGAAAATTCAAGTTGGCGATTTAATAACCAAAATTAACGGCAAGGATTCTAAGGATGTTAGTAAGGTCGCAGAGCTGGTGGCCAAATCAGGCGAAAGCAAGAATCCCCTTGTTCTGCAAATTTTAAGAAACAATCAAGATCTTGTTGTGAAGTTGCAGCCAGTATATGACGTAGTAGATAAGTCTTATCGCTTGGGTCTGTACATTCGCGACTCCGCGGCAGGGGTAGGAACGTTAACCTTCTATGCACCAGATCAAGGCGTCTACGGAGCTCTTGGACATGTCATAACGGATATGGATACTCAGACACCCATTATTGTAGGCGATGGTGACATTGTCTATTCGAATGTGACGTCGATTTCCAAAAGCCATAATGGGGATCCTGGTGAAAAGCATGCTACGCTTTACAAGGACAGCAAAGTGATTGGCAATATTGAACGGAATACAGCTTTCGGGATTTTCGGGAAAATGTATGGTGCTCCTGATCACAGCCTAGAAAAAGAAGCTATTCCCGTTGCCTTCGCAGAAGAAGTGAAAGAAGGACCAGCACAGATCTATACTGTGCTTGAAGGTCAAAAGGTAGAAAAGTTTGATATCCAAGTGGTTCATGTATCCAAACAAGACGTTCCGGGTACAAAAGGCATGGTTATCAAAATCACGGATCCACGTTTATTAGATAAAACGGGTGGTATTGTACAAGGCATGAGCGGATCTCCAATTATTCAGAATGGAAAATTGATTGGGGCGGTCACGCATGTATTCGTGAATGATCCAACTAGCGGCTATGGCTGTTTTATCGAATGGATGCTTCAGGACTCCGGCATTATTCTTCGGCCGACTTCAGGGAATACGGACAAAGAACTAAAGGTGAGTTAGTTGCCTTTAGTTCTTTATTTCATTTTAACCTCATTTAACGGAAGAATAGCGAGTTTAGCGACTTCATGTCGAAAAATGTTGGAAATCGAAGATAAATATTTTATTATATAAGAAACTCAAACAAAAGAAAAGAAAAATAATATTCGACAGAAGGATTTTAAAAAGAGCTGTCGAATAGCTTTACATAAGAGAGAAAAATACCAACTTGTTTTAGTAGCTAAAGGAGGAAATTCAGTTGCAAAAAATTCAGGTATTACTTGCAGACGATAACCGAGAATTCACCCATTTATTATCAGAGTTCATTGGTGAGCAAGAGGATATGGAAATTATGGGTGTTGCCTACAATGGTAACGAGGTCCTTCGTTTTCTGGAGCAACAGCGTGAGCTGCCCGATGTTCTCATTCTAGATATTATTATGCCTCATCTGGATGGACTTGGTGTTCTGGAAAAAATGCGAGAGATGAATCTTCCTTCTCAGCCCAAAATCATTATGTTAACGGCATTCGGACAAGAAAACATTACACAAAAAGCCGTGCAGCTTGGCGCTTCATATTACATTTTGAAACCATTTGATATGGAAACCCTTACGAATCGTATTCGTCAGCTTGCTGGTAACTCTTCGACTACGACTACAACATCCTCAACCCCTCGTGCGAATGTCGTACATATGCCGAAAGGCAAAAATTTGGATGCTAACATTACGAGCATTATTCATGAAATTGGTGTACCTGCTCACATTAAAGGCTATCAATATTTACGTGAAGCCATTACGATGGTGTACAACAATATTGAGATTCTAGGTGCGATCACCAAAACGCTTTACCCTGCAATTGCCGAAAAATACAAAACAACGCCTAGCCGCGTCGAACGCGCTATCCGTCACGCGATTGAAGTCGCATGGACACGCGGCAACATCGACAGTATTTCCTTTATTTTTGGGTACACGATTAATATCTCGAAATCTAAGCCAACCAATAGCGAATTTATCGCGATGGTGGCTGACAAGCTTAGAATCGAGCATAAAGTTTCTTGAGACAGTTAGGAGCTTTATAATTTATATCAAATCAAAGGACGCTCAAATCAGAGCGTTCTTTTCATTTTTTAATGTTGCATGAATAAGATGGGAAGCAGAAAAACTACCTAGACAGTCTAGGTAGTCCTTCTGTATTAGTTTTGAATTACCAAACAAATGCGCTAGTGATAATAACCAATAAGATGAAAAGTACCAAGACAGCTGCAGCGGAAGTACCATACCCAGTTCCACAACTCATTCGAATCAACCTCCAATTGGATATTTGGTTTGTGTTTCGAGATAGCTTATGACTATTTCTGAGGAATGTTTGGGCGAAACGACTGATTGTGCTAATGTCCCTGTCCTCTGAAATAAATTTGGGGTAGAGAAGGGGCAACGTGAAAACTTGGAACCAGGGGATAAGTTGTTACGTTATTACATCGTAGCTTATTCTTTTCAACAAGAGAACGTGTAAGCGGAATTAGAGGCATGGAGGAAACGAGAATGTTATTGACGATAGTGATCATTGTGATTTTGATTGGTGTGTATGTTCTCTTTATGAAAGTGTATCCGGTATTCGGTCGAAGACCTTCTGAAGGTGATATTCGAAGGTTCAGTCAGTCACCGCAATATGCGCAAAACAAGTTCGAAAATCCAGTCCCAGCGATGATGAATATGAGCTTTCGTACAACGCTAGGGATTTTGCGCGATATGATCAAAGGAAGCCCTAACCGACGTCCTAAGTCCCCCTTACCTATGGAGAGGCCACAGTTTAATGTGAATGGTGATACCAGCGTCACTTGGTTCGGACACTCGGCTAGCTTGCTCATAATCGATGGGAAAGCCTTGCTCCTTGATCCGATGTTTGGAAGAACACCTTCGCCATTTCCGTGGATAGGTAAAAACAGATATAGCGGCGGAATCCCGTTTGAGATAGCGGAGCTCCCGCAGATTGATGCCGTCATTCTATCTCATGATCATTATGATCATTTGGATTATGGGTCCATTATGAAAATAAAACACAAAGTGAAACGGTTTTTTGTCCCACTAGGAGTAGGTGCTCATTTAATCCGCTGGGGAGTTCCAGCAGCCAAGATTGAGGAGCATGATTGGTGGGAAGAAATATCGTTCGAAGGGCTGGATTTAGCTTGTACGCCTGCCAATCACTTCTCAGGACGCAGTACGAATGATCGCGGGGCGACTTTATGGTGCTCATGGGTGATCAAAGGAGAGAGCTCTAGCATATTCTTCAGTGGGGATAGCGGATATACGCCTCATTTTAAGCAAATTGGAGATAAATATGGTCCTTTCGATCTGACCTTGATGGAATGTGGGCAATATGATGAACGTTGGGCGGATATTCACTTAATGCCGGAAGAAACGGTTCAAGCCCATTTGGATGTAAAAGGGAAGGTGATGATGCCAATCCACTGGGGTGCCTTCACACTAGCCATCCATGATTGGAATGATCCTGTGGCCCGCGCCGCGAAGGCATCTGAGACCAAAGGGGTTAAGATGGTCACGCCACCTATCGGACAGACTATTATTATAAAGGGTTCCGACGTACAGTCCTATCCGAAAACGAATTGGTGGGTACAGGCATAGTTCGAGCTGAACTAGCTACAAGGGACTTCACATGGTATTATGGTTAGGGTTAATAGTCAGATGTGAGCAGGAGAGAAGATAAGTCTATGTCGGAACAAAAAAGTGTACGGAAATTTCATTTTCTAGCCGTTGTGCTAGGAATAGCTATTGATAATATCGGGACGATGTTATCGTCAGGGGTGATTGGCAGTCTATATTTTGCTAACCGGCCTTTGGAAGATCAAGATGTAAATGCGATTTATTCAAATGCAGCTCTCTTACTTTTATTTCTGGTCGTTGGCTTGTTCTGGACTTTCCTAGGTAGTTATTTCACCGCGAAGGTTGCCAAACGAGGGGAACTATTCAACGCAGCGATCATTGGGGTCATTGGTGCAGGGATTGGGTTTGATTCGATATTAACACAGGATGTAATCCCGCTATGGTACGAATTGATTGGATTAGTAGCCATCGTACCGGTATCGCTCCTAGGTGGATATCTTGCATTGAAGAGGAAGAAGACATCCCAATCCTAATTACCTGTTTGGTACATTAGATAGGGTGATCTGCTGAATCTAGTGGAGTGAATTGTGCTTAGGAGGTGGAATTATGCCTAAGTTCGCGAATGAGAGTGAAGAAGCGACGGCATTTCTACGCAAACAGACAGGCAGCAGTCAATTGGTGTGCTACACGTATATTGATGCTGAGAATAGCTTGGAGAGTTTTTTTATTGTGAAGACAAGTAATAAGGTCATTCAAGTATCCTTTGCGGAGATTGCGTATGATCCGAGGAATTACCAGAGCTTACTAGAGGGGCTCTATCGTGTTATCTATGAATAATTAATTGATCTACACATGGAAAACCCCCTAACCAATGCGGCTAAGGGGTTTTCTCATGTTCATGCCAATTACTTAATGAACGTTAAAGCTTGATCAGCGATGGAGAACTTGTAGCGATCAAGGCAATTGCACAGGTAATCTTTGCGGCAAATTGGGCAAGGTTCTTTCATCAAACGGTTCAAATCCGTTACGCGGCCGATGCCAGTTTCAGCATCTCTTTCAAAGAAAAGACGGCATTTGTTGCGATCTTTCAAGGAAACTACAACCTCGAAAAGTCCATTCTTTTTATTATCACTCACTATTGTTGCATCAACTACCTGCGGATCGTAGGCCATATGTATTTCCTCCTAAGAGTTTGCTCAGCTAGACAATCTACATCGCAAATTCATAAATTAACATGCTTTTCTCTTTGTTTGCTCAGTTGCATTAGTATATTATATAAATAAAAAAGATTTTATTCAATAGGAGGTCATCTAGACATGATCATGGACTATTGTGAACAAGAAATTTCAGAAGGTCAGACTTTCATTCACATCGGTTTACAGTTCGAGGATGAGCCTGATTCTTTGTATGTGGCAGAGCTTGAGGTTGACGATCATGGGGTTGTTAAGCATTGGCAGTTATTCTTCAATGGGTTTGATTGCAAATATAATTTCCGACCATCTGAGAAAGAAGAAATGATCCATTACGCAGCTTCACGAGGGATTACCATTCGGGAATTAGACGACCCGGAATAAGAAAAGGAATTATCACCATGTTCATCAGTATGGTTCAAATTCCTTGATTTGTGTTTATTCTGTTGTTTGTTTTGAAGTTCTATTCGTGTTGGTGTCGTTCGGGTTACTGGATTCGTACCGTGCCAGTGCAATCGCTGCATCATAGGATCCAGCTTGCCTTCACGTAGATTGCGTTGACGCAATTTTTGGGCTTGTGATCGGGACATCGTAATTCCTCTTTTCTATTTGTAGTGTGTGAGTCTATTTCTATTGTAACAGGTGATGAGGAAGAGGCAATGGAAAGTTTAGTTGATAATGAAAAAGGGTGAACAATATGCGCATTCAAATCCAGTTAGCGATAGATGGCGAAACGAAGAAAACGGAAGTGCTCGAAATTGCCGAGCATAAACTTGGTGAAATGACGGACGAAGAGATTGAGCAAGCAATTGAGGTGAAGATTCGAACGTGGGTTGATTGGATGGTTCAAGTGGAATGGGAAGTTATTGACGAGTAGGTGGTAATAAAACGGCCCCGTAAGGATCTACCCTACGGAGCATCAGTGTACAACCTATGTATGTTAGTGAACGATGTTGCCTACTCCGGTCTTCTGCAAAGCATGTTCCCAGCTTGGGTAGTAATACAGGGCGTTTTTCATAAGATCAGGATGCAGCTTCTTCACATTTTTTTTGGCTAACGATTCCCCTGTGCTGTGAAGCTGTACAATTTGGCCTAACACTTCGTCTGCGCTCATGTTTAGCTCCATAGATGTCCTCTCCTTTCTTTACGAATATTAAACAATGCTTGCCATTCAAAGCTTAAAATATACATAGAATTTTGTGGGATCGGGTAAATTAGGTAGGCCATGAGACGACGTTAGGAAAGCTAGGTGTCTAACTATGAATTGGTCATCTTTATCTTTATTTGCCACAAAGCCAAACCTAATTTGCAAAGGGAAAATAGCTAAGATAACAGGTTCATTTGAAACGTTTGAACAACTTTCAAGCGGTCGTATACTCGTGCTTTCACAGAGTGATATCGAGGAAGAACAGGCACAAGAACTGTTAGACCGAAGAGTGAAAGCGATCGTTCATTGTGGGCAAGCCATGAGTGGTGTCTTCCCGACGGAAGGTCCGCTATTATTGTTGCAGCAGCATATTCCCATTATTGAAGTGGATGCCGTTCATGCTGAAATCTTTCTGCAGGAAGCGGAAATGATTATTTATCATGATATGATCCATATAGCCGGTCAATCAGTCTCATGTAAGCTATTTACGAGAGAAGACTGGTTGATAGCGCAACAGGCTGCCAATGAGCAGGCGAGTGAACGGTGGGAGCCCTTTATTGAACACACTTTAGCTTATGCAATGCAAGAAAAACAAGCTTTCAGAGAGTCATTACCCAACTTGCCGCTGCGCACGGAATTCACGGGTAGACACATCTTGGTCGTGTCCGATGGGAAGGGTTATAAGAAGGATCTGCAAGCCGCTAGTGGATTTATAACGGCGTTTAAGCCGATATTACTTGGCGTTGGTTCAGGAGCGGATGCGCTAATATCCAGCGGTTATCAACCAGATGTAGTTGTTAGTGATGCAAATCAAATTTCGAATCACGTGTGGAAGAGTGGGGCAGAAATCATTGTCCACACCTACCCAGATCCTCAAGAAATCCTTGATCATTGTTCACTTGATGGCCTAAGTAAGCATCATCATGTCTTGCCCTGTATAGGTAACAGTGAGGATGCTGCTTTATTGTTAGCCTATGAAAAGGGTGGAGAATGGCTGATTACAGTCGGCGTACAATCGTATATGAGTGATTTTGTAGCAAAAGGCTTAGCAAATATGGGAAGTGCGTTGCTTGTTCGAATGAAAATTGGAGCTCGTCTCGTAGATATAAAAAGCTTACAAGCGTTAACGCTTCAACCAACGGGGTGGCGGAGAGAAGTGCTTTCCACTATTGGTCTATCTTGTGTTTTCATTGGTTTGAGTCTGTTCCAATTGCATTGGATACTTAAACGAGCGAGTCATGTCGTGTGGAAGCTTGTTGGGGTAGAATGAGGGCTTTGACGAAAAAAAACGACCGGACATAGTGTCCGGTCTATTTGTTGCGCTTTGGTTTGAATCGTGGAGCCAAATAATTTCGCTTACGATCTCTGAAGAAAGTCCATCCGCCAATAAAGGCAACACCGATCAGAAATAATACCAAGCCTAAGAAGAATTTCCCCCATAGCATACCGCTATTAGCAACTGTATCAAATTGTGCGAAAAAGGCATCTTTCATTGCGAGAAAGCCATAAGTAGCGGTTATTCCAGGAATAACGAGAAGTAGAATAGCAATAAAACGATAAAAGGGTGCTTTCATAGTAACTCCTTACCTGACATGAAACATGTTTTTTCTAACATCATAACCCGAAACCGCTAGCGTGTCTAATTCCCAACATAATAATTTATAAGTTTCCAGTGCTCGGAAAAACAAATTCTTATTGGCGATATAAACACCATTTAAAATGCGGTCGCTCATCCCCGAATTGCTTCAATAGAAGTTTTTCTCACAAATAAGACTATGACTTCGATCCCAAAAAAGGGTAATATAATAGAGACGCACGTATACATATAACAAGTAATTGTTTCATAGGAGGCTAACTAGCATGAGTGAACATAGATATGATGTCGTGGTATTAGGTGGCGGAATCGGCGGGTATACCGCAGCAATTCGTGCTGCACAGCTCGGGAAGTCTGTAGCGATTGTTGAACGCGATAAAATGGGTGGTACATGCCTGCATCAGGGCTGTATCCCAAGTAAAGCTTTGCTGAGAAGTGCTGAAGTGTTTGCCGCGATGAAGCATAGCGAAGATTATGGCATCACAGCACAATCCATCTCGCTGAATTTTGACCAAGTAGTAGGACGTAAGCAACGAATTGTCGATCAACTGCATCAAGGACTTCAATTTCTGATGAAAAAGAATAAGATTACGATTCACCATGGAAATGGACGGATTATCGGACCTTCGATTTTTTCACCACGCAGCGGCGCTGTCTCTGTGGAGAAGGAGGATGGCGATATCGAAACGCTCCTTTCGAGCAATTTGATTATTGCAACGGGCTCTAGACCACGCAGTTTGCCAGGATTAGAAATAGACGGTACTTCAATTATTACTAGCGAAGATGCGCTGCGGATGGAAAGTCTGCCGAAGTCGATCATCATTGTTGGCGGTGGGGTCATCGGTGTTGAATGGGCTTCGATGTTAAACGATTTTGGCGTGGAGGTAACGATCGTAGAAATCGATAAGCGATTAGTCAGCTTAGAAGACGCTGATGTTTCCAAAGAGTTAGAACGTTTATTCAAGAAACGTGGGATAAAGCTGGAGACGGGTACGAAATTGCTCCCGGAGTCTGTGAAAGTGGCAGATGGCAAGGTTACGATGCAAGTGGACAAGCAGGGTGAAGTACAGGAACTATCCGCAGAACGAGTTCTGGTTTCGGTTGGTCGGGTGGCGAATGTCGAAGCAATGGGTCTTGAGAATACGGATGTCAAAATTGATAAAGGCGTCATTCGCGTCAATCGCTATATGCAAACGACGGAATCCCATATCTACGCGGTAGGTGATGTAATCGGCGGACTTATGCTGGCGCATATGGCTGGCCATGAGGGAATCGTGGCAGCAGAACATATTGCTGGACATCAACCGGATGAACTTCAGACGCACCTTGTATCCAAATGTACATATACAAGACCTGAGATTGCCAGTGTTGGTTGGACCCAGCAGCAGGCGATTGATCAAGGTCGCCAAGTGAAAGTTGGCAAATTTAGTTTCAAAGGAATAGGGAAAGCTCTAGTTTATGGGGACTCCGATGGCTTTGTTAAAGTAATTGCTGATAAAGACACGAACGATATCCTAGGTGTTCACATGATTGGCCCTCAAGTTACTAACAGCATTACTGAGGCAGCGCTAGCTCAGGTGTTGAACGCAACGCCTTGGGAGGTTGGACAGACGATCCACCCGCATCCAACACTTTCGGAGGCTTTGGGTGAAGCGATGCTAGCTGTGGATGGCATTGCAATTAGCGGATAAAAATTGTAATCATAAACGTTTGCGTTTATAATATGCTTATAGAGTCAAGTACTAGGACCAGGTATTAAGTTTTAGTAGTCATTTAATCTCACTAAGGAGGCAAACTCCATGTCCATTGGTCAACTATATAAGCACAGAAGTTTAGGATTATCCGATGATGAAGCACTACGTATGTATACGGTCATGAGCCTTGCAACTAAATTCGATGAGCGCGCCTTCATGCTGCAACGGGCAGGTAAAATTCCGTTTCACGTATCAGGTATGGGACAGTATGCCGGACAGGTTGGTATGGCCTTTGCGATGCAAGCTCAGAAAGATTATTTCTTGCCATATTACCGTGATTATGCGTTCGTTTTATCGGTTGGAATGACTGTGAAGGATCTCATGCTCGCCATTTTCTGCAAAGCGGAAGATGTGAATAGTGGTGGCAGACAGATGGCAGGTCATTTCGGTGATCGTAAAAATCATATCGTAACCGCATCTTCACCTGTTACTACGCAAGTTCCGCATGCAGCGGGGATTGCTTTGGCGGCGAAGATGAAAAAACAGGATTTCGTTACTTTCGTTTCATTCGGAGAAGGATCCAGCAATCAAGGAGATTTCCATGAGGGTTGTAATTTTGCAGGTGTACATAAGCTGCCGGTTATCTTCGTTTGTGAAAATAATCAATATGCGATTTCTGTCCCACTCCATAAACAGGTGGCAGGCAAAATCGCGGATCGTGCGATTGGATATGGCTTCCCAGGTGTACAAGTCGATGGCACTGATGTCTTGGAAATGTACCGCGTAACGAAAGAAGCAAGAGAAAGAGCCCTTCGTGGAGAAGGACCAACATTAATAGAGATGCTGTGCTATCGCATTATGCCGCACTCCACCTCGGATGACGATATGTTGTACCGTACGAAGGAAGAAGTCGAAGAAAATCGCAAGAAGGATGGCATCTTGAAATTCAAGGAGTATCTCATCGCTTGTGAGCTGTGGAGTGAAGAGCAAGACCTAGCGCTTCAAGAACGTCAAAAGCAAGAAGTCAATGAAGCAACGAAGTATGCTGATCTTGCCCCTTATCCGAAGCCGGAAGATACGCTTCTTCATGTTTATGCGGAAGGAGATGGCAAATAGAGATGGCAGTTATAACGTATTTGGAAGCAATCCGTTCTGCGATGCAGGAAGAAATGCAACAGGACGACAACGTATTCGTGTTAGGTGAGGACGTAGGAAAAGGCGGCGTTCTTAACACAACCAAGGGACTTCGTGATCAATTTGGCGAAGAACGCGTAATGGACACGCCACTTGCAGAATCGGCAATCGTTGGTGTTGCCATTGGCGCAGCGATGTATGGGATGAAGCCGATCGCTGAAATTCAATTTGCCGATTTTATTTTCCCGGCAACGAATCAAATCTTGAGCGAAGCGGCGAAAATTCGCTATCGTTCGAACAATGACTGGAGCTGCCCGATCGTCATTCGTGCTCCTTATGGCGCAACAGGCGCTGGTGCGTTGTACCATTCCCAATGTCCAGAATCCGTGTTCTTCGGTACACCAGGCCTGAAAATCGTAGCACCATCGAACCCGTATGATGCCAAGGGTCTGCTGAAAGCGGCTATTCGCGATGGAGATCCTGTGCTTTATTTTGAACATAAGAAATGTTACTTGGCTTTATCGGCCGAAGTTCCGGAAGAAGACTACATTGTACCTATCGGCAAAGCTGACGTGAAGCGTCAAGGGACAGATATTACCGTTATCGCCTATGGCATGGTAGTCAATTATGTGCTTCAAGCCGCTGAGGAACTGGCCAAGGAAGGGATCTCGGCTCATGTGCTTGATTTGCGTACCTTGCAGCCGCTCGATCGCGATGCGATCCTAGAAGCCGCTAGAAAAACAGGCAAAGTACTTATAACTCATGAGGACAACAA
Organism: Paenibacillus allorhizoplanae; assembly: GCF_927798215.1. Taxonomy (NCBI): domain Bacteria; kingdom Bacillati; phylum Bacillota; class Bacilli; order Caryophanales; family Paenibacillaceae; genus Paenibacillus; species Paenibacillus allorhizoplanae. The sequence goes on along the minus strand of NZ_CAKMMW010000002.1, from coordinate 718,598 downwards.
GACCGGTGGTGTCGGAGCAGAGGTATCTGCGATTATCGCGGAAGAAATGCTATTTGAGTTAGATGCGCCGATCGCAAGATTATGCGGCCCAGATGTACCAGCCGTTGCAAGTAATCCTCCAATGGAGAAGTTTTTCCTTCTCAATGCTGATAAGTTGAAGGATGCTATGCGCCAGCTTGCTTTATTCTAGATGTTTGTTCTTATTCGTTGATCTTTTCCGAAATTAGGAGGTACTTGTATGAACCAAACCGGCCGCCTCACCGAGGTTACTGTTCCGCATTTGGCGGAAAGTCTCGTTTCGGCTACAATCGGCAAATGGCTGAAAAAGCCAGGCGATTATATTGAACAATATGACGTTCTTTGTGAGCTTTTCACAGAGAAAGTAAATACAGAAATGCCTAGTCCCATTGAGGGCAAGTTGATCAAAATTATTGTCGGCGACGGTGAAACGGCTGCCGTTGGTGAAGCGATTTGTGTCATTGAGGAGCCTGCTGACTCCTCAGCGGCGGCTTCAGCAGCGCCTGTTGCTGTCACGGATTCAGCAGTTGCTACCGAAGACACGGATCAAAGCATGCGTGGCCGCTTCTCCCCAGCGGTCCACAGACTTGCCCAAGATAACCGTGTCGATTTGTCACGCGTTGCAGGTACAGGTCTTGGCGGACGTATTACGCGCAAGGATGTAGAGACCTTCATCGCATCAGGTGGAGCTAATGCAGCTAACACTGCACCTGCGGCTGTTCAAGCAGTCTCTTCAGCAGCGCCCGTAGCAGCCTCTGTTGTCCCAGAAGAACCGGTGAACCAGCCTGTTCGCAGCTCAGGTATCCATTTATCAGCGAGTCCACAGACACCGCTGATCGAAGCAGAAGGCCACAACTTAGATGCTCGGAATGAGCATTTCATTGATGTAACACCAATGCGTAATGCGATTGCTACGAAGATGCGTCAAAGCGTCACCGAAATTCCTCACGCTTGGACTATGATTGAAGTGGATGTAACGAATCTAGTTGTTCTGCGGAACAAAGTGAAGGACGAGTTCATGCGCCGCGAGGGTATCAACTTGACTTACCTCGCGTTTATGCTGAAGGCTGTCGTCAATGCGATCAAAGACTATCCGATTATTAATTCCGTGTGGGCTGTTGATAAAATTATCGTGAAACGCGATATTAATATTTCCTTGTCTGTTGGTACGGAAGATTCCGTTATGACGCCGGTGATCAAGAAAGCAGATCAAAAGAATATCGCAGGACTTGCAAGGGAAATTGATGAGTTGACGAAGAAAACGCGTGCGGGGAAATTAGCTCTCACGGATATGGTTGGCGGTACATTTACCGTTAATAATACAGGCTCCTTCGGTTCGATTCTGTCGTATCCAATCATTAACTATCCGCAAGCGGCGATTGTTACATTCGAATCGATCGTGAAGAAGCCTGTCGTCATTCAAGATATGATAGCGGTGCGCTCCATGGTTAACCTTTGTTTGTCGCTCGATCACAGAATTCTGGATGGTGTGATCTGTGGAAGGTTCCTACAAAGAGTGAAAGAAAATCTAGAAAGCTACAACGCGGATACTAAAATTTACTAACGTTTTATGACGTGAAAAATAATCCGGCTGTAAACAATAAACTAGATAACAGCATAACGAAGAGCATAATGTAAATAACGACTTTAAACCATTTCTTATTCTGTAGCACGGGGTTCACTCCTTTTTCATCCAAGCTTGTACTGTTTTATTGTAACTCAAAGTGTGTATCGGAGGAAAGTACATGATTCAACAAGATCGTTTAGTTCAAGAATTCATTTCCCTTGTTCAAGTGGATAGTGAAACTAGATTTGAGCAAGATATCTGCGTTGTACTCAAAGAGAAATTCGGTAAGTATGGCTTACATGTCGTCGAAGATGCGTCGATGTCCAAGAGTGGACATGGTGCAGGTAACTTGATCTGCACATTGGAAGCGACAGACAGCAATCCGGCAATTCCTACCATTTTCTTTACATGCCATATGGACACGGTTGCTCCAGGGAATGGCATTAAGCCTCAAATTGGTGAGGACGGGTATATTCGCTCTGATGGCACAACGATTCTTGGCAGTGATGATAAAGCGGGTATTGCTGCCATGCTTGAAGGGATTCAAGTTCTGAAAGAACAGAACATTCCGCATGGCCGTATTCAGTTCGTCATTACCGCAGGTGAAGAGAGCGGCTTGAAAGGTTCTCGCGCCATGGAACGCAGCTCCATGGAAGCTGAATATGGCTTCGCATTAGATTCCAATGGGAACCTTGGTGCTATTGCTACTGCGGCACCTGGGCGTGCAGAAATTGAAATCATTTTCCATGGAAAAACAGCGCATGCTGGTGTGAATCCGGAAGATGGTATCTCGGCTATCCAAGTGGCTAGCAAAGCTGTTTCGCGCATGTCATTGGGTAGAATCGATAAAGAAACGACAGCCAATATTGGCAGCTTTTCTGGCGTAGGCCCGCTGAACGTGGTATGCGATAAAGTGAAAATGGAAGCTGAAGCACGCAGCATAGTGCAGCACAAACTGGAAGCGCAGATAGAAGCGATGAAACAGGCTTGTGAATCTGCTGCTGCAGAAGCAGGTACGACCTGTGAATTCCATGCGGATATCGTCTACGCATCTTATATGCATGATGATTCTGCACCGATTGTACAATTAACTTCACGCGCGATGAGCACGATAGGTTTAACAGCAAGTACGTTCCACTCGGGTGGCGGCAGTGATGCGAATGTGTTCAATGGGATGGGAATTCCTACTGTGAATTTGGCCGTTGGTTATTTAGACATTCACACGGTCAAAGAGCGCATTGCGATCCGTGATCTCGTCAAAACAGCTGAACTCGTCGTGGCGCTTGTGAAAGAAGCAGCAAAGGTTTAGCTCCATAAATAAAATAAAAACCGATTCGTCCGCCAACTGGCGCGGCTAATCGGTTTTCGTTCATTTATGCTTGGATGATTCGAAGTTTATGTGAATGTCCTTGTGAGGAAGGCTTCTGATTTATGTACAAGCCTGCTAAGAAATCAACCATTGGTATCTTCGGATCCCCTTGTTGAAGCAGTTGTTGCAGCTGATATTTGATCTCCCAGGCTTTACCTACAAGTCGAATTTGATTAGCACTCACATAGCTCTTCATATCACAGACCCTCTTTTCAGGAAAATATTTGATATAATGAACGATATGCTGCATGTGGACAAGTTAGACCAATTTACGAGGATGAGGTGCACGAATGACAGACCATAAGAAATTTGAAGAAGTGACAACGAGCAGTGAAATGATTTTCAAGGGTAAAATAATATCCCTGCAAGTAGATCAAGTGACGTTGCCCAATGGAGGAACAGCTTCGCGTGAGATCGTTAAGCATCCTGGTGCAGTAGCGGTAATCCCGCTCCTAGGGGATAAAATGATCGTCGTAGAGCAGTACCGTAAGCCGCTTGAGAAGAGTCAGGTGGAAATCCCTGCTGGGAAGCTCGACAGCGGTGAGGAGCCTCTGAGAGCGGCCTTGCGTGAGCTTGAGGAAGAGACAGGATATAAGTCAGATAACATTCGATTGGTAAGCTCTTTCTACACGTCACCTGGGTTTGCAGATGAGATTATCCATTTATACATAGCGGAAGATTTAGTAAAGGGTACAGCGAACCCCGATGAGGACGAATTTCTTGATTGTGAAGCGATCACCTTAGAACAAGCTCAGCAGTATATGCGTGAGGGACGTATCAGTGACGCCAAAACGATCATGGCGGTCTATGCTTGGCAGCTTTACAAGTTAACGGGTCAGATCTAAATGTTGAAGGATTACTATGTTGATCTGCATATTCATATTGGCCGGACGGAGAAAGGTCAAGCTGTCAAAATAAGCGCAGCGAATAATCTCACCTTTTTCAATATTGCTCATGAAGCTGCGAACCGTAAGGGGATGGAGATGATCTCCATCATCGATACACACTCTCCGTCAGTCCAAGAGGAGATTATGATGTATTTGGATAAGGGAGACATGGCGGAGCTCGAAGGCGGGGGAATTCAGTATCGGAATACATCCATCATCCTGGGGAGTGAAATTGAAGTAAGAGACCCAGGGATGGGGCCGGCGCATGTTTTGGCCTACATGCCAAACCTTCAAGTGATGCAGGAGTTTACGGGATGGATGAGCCGGCATATGAAAAATGTGGAGCTTAGTTCTCAACGTATCTATGTGCCTGCACGTGATCTCCAGGAAGAGGTGCTGGGCCGGGGAGGCATCTTAATCCCTGCACACATCTTTACGCCGCACAAAAGCGTGTACGGCAGCGCTACAAGCTGCATGAATGATTTGCTTGATGTGAAGCAGATACCTTCGGTTGAACTTGGGCTAAGTGCGGATTCGGATATGGCTGGGTACATCTCTGAGCTGGATGATTTCACATATATAACGAATTCAGACGCTCATTCCTTGGCCAAAATAGGTCGTGAATATAACCAGATGAAACTTGCTGCGCCAACCTTTGATGAGTTAGCTAAAGCTCTTCGACGTCAGGATGGACGAGGAGTTACTGCCAACTATGGCCTGAACTCGCGATTAGGCAAATATCATCGAACCTATTGCAGCGTGTGTGAGGCTGTATTGGACGATAGCGAAACAGCTGTGGAACGCTGTGTTAATTGCGGCAGTGCCAAAATTGTGCGCGGCGTCATGGATCGAATCATGGCGATTGCAGATCGGGAGATGTCTTATCAGCCAGCGCATCGTCCACCATACCATTTTCAAGTCCCCTTAGAATACATCCCAGGATTGGGTCCGAAGAAGCTGGAACAACTGCTAAGCCAGTTCGGAACAGAAATGCAGGTCTTACACCATGCAACGCCAGAGGCGTTAGCTAGTGTCGTTGGGGACGAGATTGCTGCGTACCTTGTGAGTGCTCGAGAAGGGACCTTACATCTCGAAGTTGGCGGCGGCGGAAAGTATGGCAAAGTGAAAAATCATTCATAGTTTTACCTTTTCGCTCATAAGCTTGTCTTTGTAGAGGTTGTACAAGGAGGGAGTGGCGAGTGTGAATAGGAACTTAACGATGAAACAATATATGAAGGATAATTTGCCGTTATTTATATTCGTCTCTGTGCTCTTTGTTATTGGCGTTGTTTTCGGTGCCGTCATGGTTAATGCACTTTCCTTGGAACAGAGGACGGAAATGACCCGTCATTTGGGCAGTTTTTTTCATGAAATTAATGAAGGCATCGAGATTGACAGCCAGCAATCGTTTAGTCAAGCATTCGGTATGCATATGAAGTGGATACTATTAATTTGGTTATTTGGCTTGTCGATCATAGGTTTGCCGTTAATCTTAGTATTGGATTTTCTAAAAGGTGTACTGATTGGCTTCACGGTCGGATACCTGGTGGGTCAGATGTCATGGAAAGGGATGCTTTTTGCACTTGTAGCCGTTGTTCCTCAGAATTTGATCGTAATACCGGCGATCTTATTCTGCAGTGTGGCTGCGATGTCATTCTCGCTTTATATGATAAAGCATAGAATCATGAGTCGTAGTGGTAACATTTACCAACCTTTCATGAGATATACAACGATCACCTTAGCAATGGGAGGCTTCCTTTTAGCAGCTGCATTATTAGAAGGATACTTCTCCCAATATATGATGAAATGGGTAACCCCAATGCTGGTGGGGGTTTATGGGGAATGAAATGAATTGTGATTGTGTTTGACTTTGTCAGCAAGCTCCCCCTATAATGAAAAGAGTGGCTAAAAATGGGCTAGGATGCCCACCTTTCTGAGGGGGAGGCATATGGAAGCAAGGATCGAGAAAATTAAACAACAACTACAATCCCAGGGGTACAAGCTTACACCTCAACGGGAAGCTACTGTTCGCGTTCTACTGGAGAATGAACAAGATCATCTTAGTGCAGAAGATGTGTTTATGCTTGTGAAGGATAAAGCGCCAGAGATCGGGCTAGCAACAGTGTACCGTACGTTAGAACTTCTGAGCGAACTGCATGTCTTGGAGAAAATGAATTTTGGTGACGGCGTGGCTCGTTACGACTTACGTGACGATAATTCACGACATCATCATCATCACTTAATTTGCGTGCAATGCGGAGCCGTAGATGAAATCATGGAAGACTGGCTCGGACCTTTCGAAGAACGGTTAGAATCAGAATTTCATTTTCAAGTCTTAGATCATCGACTTGATTTCCAAGGTATTTGCTTTCGTTGTAACGAACGCGGGAAACCGGACTCATTGGAGAAATCCCACTAACAGCTGCCGCAAGGAAGCTGTTCAACTTATGAAAATGCCTGTATGCAGACAAATGCATACAGGCATTTTTGTGTTTACATCATATGCTAAATAGTAGCTAGGAGTTAGCTTACTGTCACATAATTGGCAAGGGTGTCGGGGTACATTATAGACGAATGATCCGAAGGAAGAAGGTGGCGAGTATGTCGAAACCAAACCTAGTCGTTGGCGTTCCTAAAGAAATCAAGAACAATGAAAATCGAGTAGCTTTGACCCCAGGCGGTGCAGGGATGCTGCAAATGTCTGGTCATCGTGTGTTGGTCGAAGCGGGAGCAGGCATTGGCAGTGGATTTTCAGATGAGGATTATAAGCAAGAAGGCGCTACAATAATCGCACATGCAGCAGAAGTGTGGGCGCAAAGTGATATGATCATGAAAGTGAAAGAGCCGTTGCCTGCTGAATATGGCTACTTCAAAGAAGGTCAGATGCTATTTACTTACTTGCACTTAGCAGCTGCTGGCGATCTGGCAGCTCAGTTATTGGAGAAGAAAGTGACGGGTATTGCCTATGAGACGATTCAACTGCCGAATGGCTCTCTGCCTTTACTAACACCGATGAGTGAGGTTGCGGGGCGGATGTCTGTACAGATTGGAGCCCACTATCTCGAGAAATTCTATGGAGGCCGCGGCATTCTGCTTGGTGGTGTTCCAGGCGTTCCGCCGGCAGATGTCATTATTCTAGGCGGTGGAATTGTAGGCACGAATGCAGCCAAAATGGCGCTAGGACTTGGTGCAAATGTCGTTATTATTGAACGAAGTGCGGACCGGATGCGAGCCTTGGATGACATTTTCGGAGGGCATCTCCGTACATTGATGTCCAATCCGTATAATATTGCTAGTGCAGTCCAAAAGGCAGATCTGCTCATTGGGGCAGTCCTCATCCCAGGGGCAAGAGCACCGCGATTAGTGACAGCAGCGATGGTACAGAGTATGAAGCCAGGCGCCGTCATTGTGGATGTTGCTGTCGATCAAGGAGGTTCCATCGAAACGATTGATCGTGTAACCACCCATAGTGATCCAACCTATGAGAAGTTCGGTGTCCTGCATTATGCGGTTGCCAATATGCCAGGAGCTGTTCCTCGTACCTCAACGCTTGCTTTGACGAATGTCACCTTGCCATACGCATTGGAGTTGGCTAATAAAGGCTTCACACAAGCTATAGCAGAGAACTACACACTACAATTAGGTGTGAATACGTACAAAGGTAATGTCACCCATCCAGCGGTCGCTGAGGCGCTCGGAATGCCTTATACCAAATTGATTGATCTGTCATAATCATAGACCGAACCTCATATTCTGTTCCTAAGACATGGGATAGACATGGGGGACGGGCTATGATATTTTCCTATCGGAAATTAATTGTTCGCTTACAGTATATTTTGGTTTTTGTAGCATTGACGGTCATTTTATATCAAGTGCTGCTTGCTGTATCCGGCTGGATCCAACCTGTGAACAAGTACAAAGCACCTACTGGCAAATCCGTTAAGGTATTCGGACAAAGCGAGCATGTTTCTTTTGATTCGAATTCAATGAGTGAGCGCTTGCGTTTGTTTTATTGGTATGGTGAGTAAAGCGAAAAATAAAGGAATCTCTCCAGTCACCGTGGAATGCTATAGAATGGAAATCATAGCAGGTAAACGAGGGAGAGACTGACATAATGACGAGTGAGCTACAATCCTTCATCCAATTTCTGACGACTGAACGAGGACTTTCACGGAATACACTCGAATCCTACGAAAGGGATCTCCTTCAATTTGTTGCTTATCTTGAGATGCAGGGTGTTACAAACTGGCGAGATACTGGGAAAGTACATCTTGGGAGTTATCTATCACAATTAAAAACGCTCGGACGAGCTTCAGCGACCTTATCGCGTATACGCGTTTCATTACGCTCCTTTTTTCAATACATGGTGAAAGAACGGCTGCTTGATTCTGATCCTTCTGTTTTCATCGAGGTTCCTAAGTTGGAAAAGAGGATTCCTAAAGTTCTAAGCATTCTCGAAGTTGAAAAGTTGCTGGAAGCTCCTCAATCAGAGCAGGTGAATGGCGCCCGGGATAAAGCCATGCTTGAATTACTTTACGCTACAGGGATTCGTGTTTCTGAACTAGTGGCATTAAATATAGCCGATGTGAATCTAGAGATGGGCTTTATTCGATGTATCGGCAAAGCAGAGAAAGAGCGGATGATTCCGCTTAGCGGCATTGCTATTCGGATTATTGATACCTATATTCAGCAGTATCGAATTAAGCTGCTCAAAAGATCGGTAGACGAAGAAGCACTCTTCATCGGGCACTTAGGTACTAGGATGACGAGACAAGGTTTCTGGAAAATTATGAAGCGCTATGCGTTGGAGACGAATATTACGAATGAAATTACGCCTCATACACTAAGACATTCCTTCGCTGCGCATTTAATCGAGAATGGGGCGGATTTACGATCTGTACAGGAAATGCTTGGTCATTCCGATATCTCATCAACACAGCTCTATGTGCAGGTTACAAAGATCAAAATGAAAGATGTCTATAATCGAGCACACCCGAGAGCTCATTTATGATTGTTGACAGAAGGGCAGCGGCACTTCCAACCGGAATTGCTGCTGTTTTGCATTCACGGGTTGGAAGTGGGATAATGAAGGGTGGATATCATTACTATTAGGAATTGATTTGGAGGGACATCGGTGCGCTTTGAACGAATTAGTTTAATCGTATTAGATAGCGTAGGCATCGGAGAATTGCCGGATGCTGATCAGTTTGGCGACCTTGGAGCACATACCCTAGGTCATATTGCAGAGAAAGTAAGCGGTTTTGCGCTGCCCCATTTGCAGCAAATGGGGTTAGGAAATATTGCAGACATTCAGGGGATTCCTCCGGTATCGTCGCCAGAAGGCTATTATGGCAAAATGGCAGAGGTTTCCGTTGGCAAAGATACGATGACGGGTCACTGGGAATTGATGGGACTCCGTATTTCTACACCGTTTAAAGTGTTCCCTGACGGTTTTCCCGAAGCCTTGATCTCGCAATTTGAGCAAGAGACAGGTCGGAAAGTGATCGGTAATAAACCGGCTTCGGGGACTGAGATTTTAGATGAGCTTGGCGAAGAGCAGATGAAAACTGGCGCATGGATTGTCTACACGTCAGCGGATAGTGTGTTCCAGTTGGCCGCACATGAAGACATCATTCCACTAGACGAGTTGTATCGCGCATGCGAGATTGCCCGCAAGCTAACTATGCAAGATGAATTTGCCGTGGGGCGTGTGATAGCAAGACCTTATCTGGGTTCACCAGGTGCGTTCAAACGAACGCCAAACCGTCATGATTATGCGGTCAAGCCACCAGAGCCTACAGTAATGAATCAACTGAAGGATGCCGGATGGGATGTCATTGCCATCGGTAAAATTAATGATATCTTTGATGGGGAAGGGGTCACGAAAGCGACCTCAACGAAAAGCAATTTGGATGGCATTCAGAAAACGATTGACGTGCTTGGAACCTCATTTAAGGGTCTAGCTTTTACCAATCTAGTCGATTTCGATTCCTTATATGGTCATCGACGTGATCCTGAAGGCTACGGAAAGGCGTTAGAGGAATTTGATGCCTATGTACCACAGCTTAAAGCTGGACTCGGTCCGAAGGATCTGCTGATCTTGACCGCGGATCATGGGAATGACCCTGTGCACGCAGGGACGGACCATACACGCGAGTATGTACCCATTTTGCTGTATAGCCCTAGCTTCCAATCGCCAGTTTCCTTGGGAATCCGTGGAACCTTTGCAGATTTAGGCGCGACGATCGCTGAGAACTTTGGCGTAGAACCAACTAAGAATGGTGAGAGCTTTCTGCATCTTTTGAAATAAAGTCGAGAACCATTAATTTGAGGAGGCATGATGGCATGTCAGGTACATCCATGATTCAAGAAATTCAAGAAGCTGCAGCATTTATTAAAAAAGAAACAAATATGACACCACAAATTGGTCTTATTCTAGGTTCAGGTCTCGGCGTTCTAGCTGATTTGATAGAAGAGCCCATTGTAATCGATTATTCACGTATCCCGCATTTCCCGGTCTCTACTGTTGAGGGACATGCTGGAGAGCTCGTTGTAGGCTCCATTAAAGGAAAGCAAGTCCTCATGATGAAAGGGCGCTTCCATGCTTATGAAGGTTACGGGGCTGAGACGGTTTCTTTCCCTGTACGTGTAATGAAAGAGCTTGGGGTACAAACCTTGATCGTTACCAATGCAGCTGGCGGAATCAATGAGTCCTATCAAGTTGGCGATCTCATGGTCATTAGCGATCATTTGAATATGACGTTCCGCAATCCATTGATTGGGCCGAATGATTCAGCACTAGGTGTTCGCTTCCCAGATATGTCAGAGGCTTACAGCAAGCGTCTGCGTAAGTTAGCGCACGATGTCGCGGCTACGCAAGATTTTAAACTACAAGAAGGTGTGTATGTGGGGCTGCTTGGTCCTAACTATGAAACACCTGCAGAAATTCGCATGTTCCGTACATTAGGTGGAGACTCCGTTGGGATGTCTACTGTGCCAGAGGTTATCGTTGCTCGTCATGCGGGTATCGAAGTATTAGGCTTCTCCTGTATTTCCAACATGGCATCGGGTATATTAGATCAACCGTTATCCCATGCAGAAGTGATGGAGACGACGGAGAAAGTTAAACCTAAATTTTTGAAGCTAGTCCTAGGCATTATTGAGGCACTATAAGTGCGTGTTCAAACAACCTCTATAGGCAGATAAGGAGAACAACATGACATTGACTTACATTCAACAAATTAATGAGGCTGCAAGCTTCATCCAATCGCGTTTAGGCAGCGTGTCACCAACAGTTGGACTTGTTCTAGGTTCAGGACTTGGCGATATGGCAAATCAGGTTGAGCAGCCAATAGCGATCGAATATAGTGACGTTCCACATTTCCCTGTATCTACAGTTGAGGGCCATGAAGGCCGTTTTGTGATTGGGACTTTGGAAGGCAAGCAAGTTATTGTTATGCAAGGCCGTTTTCACTATTATGAAGGCTACGATATGAAAAAAGTGGTGTTCCCCGTGTACGTGATGAAAGCGATCGGGGTGCAAACGGTTGTTATGACGAACGCGTGCGGTGGGATGAATCGTTCTTTCCATGCGGGTGATCTGATGTTGATTAGTGATCATATTAATATGACAGGGGCCAACCCGTTGATTGGGCCGAACCATGCAGAGCTTGGTGTCCGTTTTCCTGATATGTCAGAGGCGTACAATCGCGAATATCGCAGTCTTGCTCGGAAGCTTGCAGCTTCTGTCGTTGGAGAGGATGGAGTTCCTCTTCAGCTGCAGGAAGGTGTTTATGCGGGAATTACAGGTCCTACCTACTGCACACCAGCAGAACTGACGATGCTGGCTCGCATTGGTGGCGATGCAATTGGAATGTCTACCGTAGCTGAAGTAATTGCAGCGCGCCATGCAGGGCTTAAGGTGCTCGGCATTTCATGTATTACGGATATGGCGATTGGTGAAGAACTTGAACCCTTGACGCATGAGCAAGTTGTGGCTGTTGCGAATCGGACGAAGCCGAAATTTATTGCATTGGTGAAAGCATTCGTTCGCGAAGTGCAATTGGGATAAACTTGACCGGGAAAAAACATGATTTTTGTGGAATTTAGCATCTTAAGACCTATCCTTTGTATGGGACACATGTTAGAATGTAGTTAATTAGAACTATATTCAGTGGTGATCTTTCTGAGAGAGATTGCCTATTCCATAGAAGGGTGTGTTGGAGCATGGCAGTTCCTCAACAACTCATGGTGGCCAATTGTCCGCGTTGCGGAAGAGTGTATCAAAGAAATTTACGCAACCAATGCATGGATTGCAGCACAAGCATGCACGATCAATTGAAAAATTGTGTTGATTATCTTCGTAGAAATTACCGTTCATCTAATGAACAGGTTTGTGCTGTTACAGGCGTTTCCAATATACAATTACAAGTTTGGATGAAAGAAGGGAAATTACATCTCGCTGATTATCCAAATTTGAGTTATCAATGTGCTTCCTGTGCGGAACCAATTCGTGTAAATAAGCTGTGTGTAAGTTGCAGCACGAGAATAACTCGTGATATTAGAAAACTTTCAGAGAGCGGAACTGTACAGCAGCGTATGAACCAATCTGAAACGAAATCTCAGGTTAACTCGACTGGCTTCCAAATTAGTGATCGTTGGAATCGTGTGTAATTTGCGCTGCATTGGGCAATAGTAAAATGGAGTTCAGTTCACAATTCTGTCACGAAATAGTCAAAGTTTTGCCACGTAGTAGATATGGGATTATTCTCTGATGTTAGGTAGAATAGATGAAGTGAACACACGATGAGGGGGATATGCATGCAAAAGTGGATTTTCTTTGTACTATTTATACTTGCGGGCGCATTGGGGCTGGGAGTCCTCTTTCAAGATATTTCTGATCGCCAAGAGGCACAGGAAGCCGAGGCTGCCGCTGGTAAAATGCAACAGCTAAAATTAGTTGCTTCAAACTGGCAGTTTGATACGCCAGAGTACACGATCAAAAAAGGTGAGCCTACAAAAGTATCTTTATCTTTAAAAGAAGGCGTACATGCGGTTGAAATTGTTGGGTTGGATATTAAACTTGATAAAGAAAACCCTTCGAAAGAAATTACGTTTGACAAACCAGGTACATATGAAATTGATTGTGTTCTTCCTTGCGGCGAAGGACATGCCAAAATGAAATCCAAACTAATTGTACAATAATCTTCATAGATAACAGATAAGAGGGGGCTTATTAGCTCCCTTTTTTCCATTTTCCTCATTGTGATGTAAGATGGAAGCTAAAGCGGATGCTTACGATGTCAGTTTTCTGACGAAAACTTAAAGGAGGTAATATCATGAGAATGGTTGATTTAATACATAAGAAACGTGTTGGTGAAGCGTTAAGTGAACAGGAAATTACGTTTATCATCAATGAATATACCGCGGAGAGTATTCCTGACTATCAAATGTCCGCCTTCTTGATGGCGACCTTTCTAAACGGAATGACAGATGAAGAAACGTCGTTTCTTACACTCGCAATGGCAGGATCCGGTGAAATGATTGATTTATCTGCGATTGCTGGTGTGAAAGTGGATAAACATTCGACGGGTGGCGTAGGGGATAAAGTTAGCCTCATTGTAGGTCCAGTTGTGGCTTCGCTCGGTATACCTGTTGCTAAGATGTCAGGTAGAGGGCTAGGGCACACAGGAGGTACGTTGGATAAATTGGAGTCTATTCCAGGTTTTCAAATCGAGTTGTCGAAGGAAGCCTTTATTGAAGCGGTTAACACGAATAAAATTGCTATTGTCGGACAAAGTGGCAATTTGGCTCCAGCAGATAAGAAAATCTATGCTTTACGTGATGTGACGGCAACGGTGGATTCGATCCCATTGATCGCCAGCTCCATCATGAGTAAGAAAATTGCTTCAGGCGCTGAAGCGATTGTATTGGATGTGAAAATAGGTTCCGGTGCTTTTATGAAAACGGTCGAGGATGCAAGAGTACTTGCTCGTACAATGGTTGATATTGGAACTCGTCTGAATCGAAAAACAATTGCGATGATTACCGATATGGATCAGCCGCTTGGTCGCGAAATCGGAAATGCGAATGAAATTCGAGAATCCATTGATGTACTGCGCGGAACAGGAGACAAGGAGCTAACGGAAGTTGCGATTTCTGTTGCCGCTTATATGGCAGTCCTGGGTAAGGTGTTTACCTCCTTTGAGGAGGCACAGGAAGCTGTTCGTGACATCATCTCCAAGGGGAAAGCATTGGATACGTTCAAGCGCTTTATCGCTAGCCAAGGCGGCGACTCGTGTGTTGTTGATCAGCCTGAGCTATTGCCAACGGCAGCTTATCATATCGAGGTTACTGCACAACAAGCTGGCTTCATTAACGAGATTCAAGCGGAAAATATCGGCATCGCAGCGATGGTCCTTGGCGCGGGACGAGCGAAGAAGGAAGACTTGATTGATTATGCTGTAGGACTGACGTTAAATAAGAAAATAGGAGATGCCATTCAAATAGGGGAATCCATTTGTACCATCCATGCGAATCGACTCGACGTAGCTGAGGTTGAAGCGATGATTCTCGATGCCTATAAAATCACGTCAACGCAGCCTGCACCGAAACAATTAATATATGATGTAATCGAATAACAGTTGCAGTGAGCAAGCACTTTCCTAAAGGAAAGTGTTTTTTCGTTCTGGCTTATTTTCACCGTCATGGAATAATTTAGAGGAATTTCGTCAACACTGATTAGCAGTCATTCATGCTGCAAAATGCCAAAACTTTCACTTCATACATCACAGGAGGGGTACAATTGCTATGCGAAAAAAAGGGCTAATCAGTTTTATTTGTTTACAACTAGGTGTGATGCTGGTTCTGCCAGCGATTTATGCGGCGGAAACCAAGGTCCAACCCGTGGATCTAACACCGAATGCGCTATCAGCTGTTCTCATGGATGCGGATACCGGCACGGTGATTGCGGAGAAGAATAAGGATGCTAAACTTCCGCCAGCGAGTATTACCAAAATCATGACCATGCTATTGATTATGGAAGCAGTCGACAAGGGTACCATCAAAATGGATGAAAAAGTCAGCGTTAGTGAATATGCGGCTTCCATGGGAGGCTCACAGATCTTCTTAGAGCCTGGTGAACAAATGTCTGTTCAAGAGATGCTGAAGGGCATCGCAATGGCTTCTGGAAATGATGCTTCTGTCGCAATGGCTGAGAAAATTGCGGGATCGGAAGAGAATTTTGTTGCCATGATGAATGAGCGAGCAGGGCAACTTGGGATGAAGAATACCCATTTCTCTAACTGTAATGGACTTCCTGTGGCGAATCACTATACTACGGCGAATGATATCGCGATTATGTCACGTGAACTTCTGAAGCACGAAGGGATTACGAATTTCACTGGTGCCTACCAAGATTATTTACGCAAAGACTCACCGAAGCCATTCTGGCTTGTAAATACAAATAAATTAGTCCGTTTCTATAGCGGAGCCGATGGATTGAAAACTGGCTATACGAGTGAAGCCAAATTCTGTTTGTCAGCTACAGCTAAACGAGATAATTTACGTGTTGTTGCTGTTGTACTGGGTGAACCTAATACCAAAACGCGAAACGCGGAAGTAACAAAGTTGTTTGATTATGCTTTTGCGCAATATACGAATTATCCATTGTTCAAAACAGGAGATAGTTTGGGTAGCTTCACGATAAATAAGGGTCAAGTATCGACAGTGCCGTTAGTTGCAAGACAGAATTATAGCATATTAATGAAAAAAGGAACGGACACGGCAAATATCCGACATGAATTGCAGCTTGATCCAAGCTTGAGAGCACCTGTAAGCGAAGGTCAACCGATTGGTAAAATCATGGTCTACAATGGGGATAATGTCTTAGCTGAATACCCTCTAGAGTCTCCGCAAGCTGTTGATAAAGCATCTTGGTGGAAGCTGTTTAAGCGGACAACGTCGGAGTTATTTACGACGAATTAATGCGGAAAACAGCGAATAGAAGTTGATGTGATCGTATATTTTGCCTTCTTTTAGCGGTTTTCTTCTAGTTTTGTCGGGTGGCAGGAATTGCCAACTCAGTTGTAGAAACTAGTGTTCATGACCTGAAGGGAGTGAACATATTGGGCATGCAAATTGAGTTTGAGCAAGGCAGAAGAGCGCTGATTGTTAGATTGAAGGGTGAACTTGACCATCATGCAGCGGATAGTGTAAAGGCGAGGATGGAGGATGCCATTGCGAAGGAGCAGACGCATCACCTCATTCTTAGTTTGAAGGACCTCTCCTTCATGGATAGCTCAGGTCTAGGCGTTATTCTTGGCCGTTATAAGCAAATCACGAGCAAAGGCGGCAAAATGGTCGTCTGTGACGTCTCACCAGCTGTTTATCGCTTGTTCGAACTTTCGGGAATGTTTAAGATCGTTTCGATTCAAGATAACGAACGTAATGCAATGTCCAGTTTGGAGGTTGCTTTATGAGTGAACGAAACTTTATGACCTTGCAATTTGCCAGCCGATCGGAGAATGAAGCTTTTGCACGTGTAGCAGTAGCTGCATTCGTATCGCAATTAGATCCAACATTAGATGAATTGACGGATATCAAAACGGTTGTTTCAGAAGCCGTAACGAATTCGATTATACATGGTTATAACAATAATCAGGATGGTGTCATTACCATTTCAGCTGAAATTGATGATGACACGATTCGATTGACGATTGAGGACAAGGGTGAAGGTATTGCTGATTTAGAGCAAGCGAAGGAGCCCTTGTACACCTCTAAACCAGAGCTAGAACGTTCTGGGATGGGCTTTACAATTATGGAAAATTTCATGGACGAAGTGGAAGTTGTGACGGCCGTCGGAATCGGAACGAAAATAAACATGTTGAAGCGAATTGAATCTAAAAAAGCTTTATACAATTAGGGGTAGGATCTATGGATGTTGATCTGAAGCATGCTTCTCATAGTTATTTAGACGATTCGGAAGTCAAACGGTTAATCGCCCTCAGCCAATCCGGAGATGGACTCGCTAGAGAAACACTTGTCAGCTGCAATATCCGTTTGGTGTGGTCCGTGGTTCAGCGCTTTTTGAACCGTGGTTACGAAGCCGAAGACTTGTTCCAGATCGGGTGCATTGGACTGCTCAAGTCCGTGGACAAATTCGATCTATCGTATGATGTCAAATTCTCAACCTATGCCGTCCCGATGATTATCGGGGAAATTCAGCGGTTTCTACGGGATGATGGTACATTAAAGGTAAGCCGCTCTCTGAAGGAGCTTGCGAACAAAATTCGCAAGACGAAGGATGAGCTTTCGAAACGCTTGGGGAGGCTTCCTACGATCAAAGAGGTTGCCGAGGAGCTTATGATTACGCCGGAGGAGGTCGTGTTCGCTCAAGAGGCGAATAAACCACTCTCGTCGATTCATGAGACTGTATTTGAGAACGATGGAGATCCCATCACGCTCATGGACCAAATTTCGGATGAATCCGGCGAGAAATGGTTCGAGAAGTTAGCCTTAAATGAGGCGATTGGGACGCTCAATGAGCGAGAAAGACTTATTGTATATCTCCGCTATTTCCGTGATCAGACGCAGTCGGAGGTTGCAAGCAGACTGGGCATATCTCAGGTGCAGGTATCGCGCTTGGAGAAAAAAATTCTGCAATCAATCAAGGATCAGATTGCACAATAATTGTTCTATACGTAACAGTGCGCTGGTAAAAACCGTGCTCCCTATGGGAGGACGGTTTTTCAGTGCATATACGTATAGCCGCTAATTTCCCATGAGTAAGTATCAAGGGGATGAGCGGCTTGTTCCTTATACACCGAACGCTTTTTTACCGTGCCGAATAACGGTCAACCGAATAAAATCTGACGCAGTATATCCCGCATAAACCTACGAGGGAATATACAATACGACTTAACCCTGAAGATTCACGGTGTGAATCTCCCCCAAGTAGAGCAGAAACTAAATCCCATTCGAAAAGCCCAACTAGAAGCCAATTCAGCGCACCAATGATGACGAGTGTTAACGCGAATTTTGCCATGTTATCACCTTCTTTATATGGAATAAGTAATCGTATTCCCTATTTAACATGCCTTGCCATATCCAACTTTATGCATGGAGAATTTACCAAATCTCGAATGGATTACGAGAAGGAAGGATTTTGCATACTATTCCTATACATGGATGACTGCAGACAGAATTGACATTGTTAAGCTCTGAGAGGGGTGAACCATGGACCAGGTAGTTAATAAATATTTATACATACGTCTGCGCCGCAAAGCGCGCGTTCGCAAAGGTCAGATCGTGAGACTACACCACATTGCACAGTTATTTGTGGAGCCTGAATATGAACAAGCTCTGAATGAATTGATTATCCATCAACCCCAGCAAGAGGATGGGAATCGCGTGCTAATTGACATGCTATTAATCATTCGTAAAGTAAAGAAACGGTTTCCCGAGCTGCAAGTTGAACATTTTGGAGAACCACACGTGCTGCTAGAAATATATACCGATAATAAGAAGGCAAATCCGCTTCTCATCGTGATCGTATGGTTGCTTTTATTTATTGGCTCTGGGCTGGCGATCATGAATTTCCATGCGGATGTGTCCATGCTAGCCGTCCATCAGCGTATTTATGAATTGATGACGGGTAAAAAGGTCGATCATCCGCTCATTTTGCAAATACCGTATTCAATTGGCATCGGTGTAGGTATGGTGCTTTTCTTTAACCATCTGTTTAAAAAGAAATTCAACGAAGAGCCGAGTCCGTTGGAAGTTGAGATGTTTATGTATCAAGAAAATATTAATCATTACGTAATCACAGAAGAATACTCGAAAATCAATGAAGAAGGGGACACGAAGTGATTACGCTGATCGGGGAAGTTTTCCTAGCTGCTTTTATCGGATTAGCTGGAGGCATTGCAGTTGGGAGCGGCATGGTTGCCTTTCTAGTCGTTCTGGATATCATCCCTAGGTTAGCTCAAATCTCACGTTCATTCTCCAAAATCCACGCTTATGAAGCAGCGGTAGTACTAGGCTCACTTGTGTTTACATGGGTGGATTTCAGTGATTTGCATATGCATTTATTTCCAATGGGCGCAGCACTATTTGGCCTATTTGCAGGTTGTTTCGTTGGCTTACTAGCCGCTGCACTGACTGAAATTGTCAATGTGCTGCCGATTTTGGCTAAACGAGTGGGAATGGATTCTTATCGAATTGTGTTATTAATGGCCATGATTTTCGGAAAGGTAATTGGCTCCTTGTTTGAATGGTTATTTTATTAATGAGCGGAGGATGGTGGCGCACCAATGAAATTTATTGTTCGAAATGGTCAAAACAGCGAAGAGGAGAAATTGCAAGACCTACAGGACGATGATAAACAAGATAATCAAGAAGAAAAGTTAGCTGTTGATGAGGAAGGGAATTTATCGGCCTATAATCCCATTACGAATATGACACCGAAAGAAAAGGCACTTAAGATCCAAGAAGATATTCCTAAAAGTCTGCGAGAAGTACAGCGCATATTGGAAGAAAGGGTCGGCTTAAATCGGAGTTTTGATCTTGTAATGAGAGAGATGGTGTTTGGCTCTAAACGCGTCGGCATCTTCTACTGCAATGGGTTCGCGAAAGATACCGTGTTGACGGACATTATTACTCGACTGACCTATGCAGATAGTGAAGCAGTGGCCCACCATACGTTGGAAACTTTTATTGAAAAATTAATCCCACATATTCAAGTGAAGCATTATACGAAAATGTCGGAGATTGTTGGACAAGTGTTAATGGGTGGGACCGCATTCTTCATTGAGGGAGTAACGACGGCTATTGCGGTTGATGCGAAAAGCTTCCCTGTTAGATCGATTGCAGAACCAGATTTAGAACGTGTGGTTAGAGGTTCGCGCGATGGTTTTGTAGAAACGTTGTTAGTGAATGTTACCCTAGTTAGACGGCGCATTCGTGATGAGCGTTTTAAACTAGAAATCATGCAAATCGGTAAGCGTACGAAGACAGATGTCTGTATCGGATATATTAATGATATTGCGGATGCGGCACTTGTCCAAGATATTAAAGACAAAATGAAACAAGTAGATATAGATGGTCTGCCCCTTGGTGAGAAGCAATTAGAGGAAGTGATTGTAAATAAGGGTTGGAATCCATACCCCATGGTACGCTATTCGGAGCGACCGGATGTGGTCTCTGCACATCTATTAGAAGGTCATGTCTGTGTGTTTGTGGATACCTCTCCAAGCGTCATGATCTTGCCGACGACCTTTTTCCATCATGTACAACATGCTGAGGAATATCGAAATACACCATTTATCGGTACCTATTTGAGGTGGGTACGTTTTGCCGGCATTATGATGTCGATCTTCTTGCTGCCACTCTGGTATCTAATGGTGATGGAGCCTTCCCTTAAACCAGCGGGATTAGAATTCCTTGGCCCGCAGAAGGAAGGTACGTTGCCGCTCCTCATTCAATTCCTGATTGCAGATATAGGAATCGATCTCATGCGGATGGCAGCGGTACATACCCCTTCACCGCTTGCAACTGCGATGGGGTTGGTGGCCGCGATATTAGTCGGAGATATTGCAGTTAAGACAGGACTTTTTATCAACGAGGTCATCCTCTACTTAGCACTCGCTTCAATCGGGATGTTCGCTACCCCAAGCTATGAATTAGGTTTAGCGAATCGAATCGTGAGGCTAGCGTTATTAATAACAGTGTCTATTTTTGGAGTTCCTGGGTTTGTTATTGGCTCCACATTATGGCTAATTATGTTAGCTTCAAAGAAATCTTATGATGCTCCCTATATGTGGCCGTTTATCCCGTTTAATGCCAAGAGCTTCTTCGCAATCTTGCTTCGTCGTCCAGTACTAGCAAGCAAAACAAGACTTAGCATTACAAAGCCAATTGATGGTACCCGACAACCTAAATCATAGCTTAAAAATGGGCTGGAATCTTCCTGCCCTTTTTTGTTTGTTCTAGGCGCATGTATTGTCAAATACGCGTGCACTATGGTACTTTTATTAGTATGTATGCGACCTCTTTAGCGGAATTTGGCATAGGGAAGGTTCAAGTAGAGAGGGGAAAATATTGCTATGTATTTACATGGTACCAGTAGAATAAATGACCAAGGCCACCTCGAAATTGGCGGTGTTGATACGACAAAGTTAGTTGCCGAATACGGTACGCCTCTCTATGTTTTTGACGAGACACTCGTACGTCAGCGCTGTCGTGAATTCGTTGAAGCTTTCGAAGCTTCTGGGCTGAAATTTCAAGTAGCCTATGCAAGTAAAGCGTTTTGTGTAATGGCGATGTGCCGAATTGTCGAAGAAGAAGGTATGTCTTTGGATGTTGTATCCGATGGCGAGCTATATACAGCGCTTCAAGCAGGCTTCCCAGCTGACCGTATTCATTTCCATGGGAATAACAAAACCATTTCTGAGATGGAAATGGCCATTGATGCCAAAATTGGATGCTTCGTCGTGGATAACTTTATCGAGTTGCAAATGTTAAATGCGATTGCAGCTGAGAAACGCCAAAAAGTGAAAATTTTATTGCGGATTACGCCAGGTGTAGAGGCGCACACGCATGAATATATTTCAACAGGCCAGACAGATTCCAAATTCGGCTTCGATTTGGGGAATGGATCTGCATTCCGCGCGATTGGAGAGGCATCGCAGTTATCCAATTTAGATCTTTTGGGCATTCATTCGCATATTGGTTCGCAGATATTTGAAGTCGAAGGGTTCCGTATCGCGGCTGAGAAAATGGCCGAATTTGCAATTCATGTGCGGACAGAATTAGATGTCACGTTCAAAGTAATCAACCTTGGCGGTGGCTTCGGAATTCGTTATGTGAGTGAAGATACACCTCTACCTGTAGCTGTTTATGTTAAGGCGATTACTGATGCGATCCTAACGAATTTCGGCAGCAACGGCTATCCGCTTCCGGAAATTTGGGTTGAACCGGGTCGGAGCATCGTAGGCGATGCAGGGACAACGCTTTACACGGTTGGCACAACGAAGGATATTCCCGGTGTTCGTAAATATGTGGCCGTGGATGGCGGTATGACTGACAATCCGCGTCCTGCCCTATATGATGCTGTATACGAAGCGGGTCTCGCGAACCGCGCTGCAGAGCAGCCAGCCGAAGTTGTTTCCATTGCCGGCAAATGCTGCGAAAGTGGCGATATGCTGATCTGGGATGTGAATCTGCCGAAGATTGCGGCAGGTGATATTTTGGCAGTGTCGAGTACAGGAGCTTACAATTACTCAATGGCCAGCAACTATAACCGAATTCGTAGACCGGGTGTTGTATTTGTCAAAGACGGTCAAAGCGACCTTGTCGTGAAACGTGAATCTTTTGATCAAATCGTAGGGAATGACGTGATTCCAGCGAGAATGAAACAAGTGAGCAAAACGGTATAAAGGCATTATGAAAACAGCGGGAGGCCCTAGAGTTACGCAGGGTTCCTCGTGCTGTTTGTGTAATGCAGTCATTCATAGTAGAATAAGATATTATTTCCTAAAGGAGTGAACCACATAATGGCAAAACAAGCAAAAATTCAACTAGCAGGTGGCGGAGAGGTTGTTATCGATCTTTTTGAGAAAGATGCACCCAACACTGTCGCTAACTTTGAAAAACTAGCAAACTCTGGTTTCTACAACGGACTTGTTTTTCACCGCGTTATCCCAGGATTCGTAGCACAAGGTGGTTGCCCAACTGGAACAGGAACTGGTGGCCCTGGCTACCAAATCAACTGTGAAATCAACCCGAACAAACATGAGCGCGGCTCCCTAGCGATGGCACATGCGGGTCGTAACACAGGCGGAAGCCAATTCTACATCGCTTACCAACCGCAACCACATTTGGATGGCGGACACACGGTGTTCGGTAAAGTATCCAAAGGTATGGAGCTTGTTGATGCATTCAAAGGCAAAGACAAAATGGAAAAAGTAGAAGTTGTAGAAGTATAATTTCTGTCATATGAACTGCTCAGACTTAGGTCTGGGCAGTTTTTTTGTAATTGGGGATATGTGAGGGGCTCTCCCCCGAATCCCGTATCTTAGTTACTCCGTAACCAACACCTCAAGCAGAACCTATCTGAACCCGGATACGTCAAACTTAAAAAGGGAATACGTATGAAAGGTGATGTCTGTTTGAAAAAGAAATGGCTTATGTATGTAGGAGCAGGTATAGGTATACTCTGTTTATTCACTTTGACAGGAAAAGAGCGGCCCACACTAACCGTTCAAAGCTCGCAACATGTCTCCTTGATCTCAGATGTAGATGTAGCTAAAACGCCCTCAGAAACGGTGAGGCGACCTTTGATTGAGCAGCTTAGAATAGAGCTTAGCCACTTCAGTGAACCTATGCCTGATATGACGAAATGGCTTCAAACACGCGTATGGCCATACGATTCAAAGAATGAGTTGTTAAGCGTCATCCAGACGGATCTAGATCAAGATGGCGTTTCGAATGAATGGGTAACTGTGCTAGTTGAGGATATTCGGGATGAGCAAACAGGCGTGGTACAGGAACGAAAGTCTTATGGGGTCATCATTGATTTTGAAGATAGCCAGTACATCCTTCAGTATTTAAATTTTTCATCTGCGAATAACGGTCGAACAAAGGTCATGACCATTGATGATCTTACAGGTGATAACAAGCCAGAGGTTGTTTGGGTATCTATTAATAGCGGCGCACACACCACTTTTTCCGAATATACCGTGTCTTCATGGGTAGGTAGAAAACTTGAAACATACGTGGGAACAGCTGTGATAGCCAGTGAATCCAAAGCGGAAATTCGAGATAAGAAGCTTCAGCTGTCAGGTGGGCTAATCGGTTCAGTTGGAGCGGGACCGTGGCAGCAGGAATTCACCGAGACGTATGCAGTTGTTGAAAATACGCTTAAACGGACTGAGCGCAGCTATGTGCAATCACCTACACCGTATCATCGTCTGATAAATGGCATGTGGGCTGAATCGCATGGATACAGGGAGCAGGCGTTACGTGATTATTCAGAAGCCATCAAGATGAAAGCTGCGTCTTATCAAGATTATGCTTTTATTTTTGAAGGTGAGTGGGTACAGGGTGGGATAAATTCCGATAAGGAAGCTGAGTTCGACCGTACGATCAAACGTTATTCACTGCTGCGGAAAGAACTTTTAACGGAGGTGAACAGAGGCGTTGACCAACGAAACGCTTGTGTATCGGCCAAGAAGAAAGCTGGCTTCGACAAGGCTTGGTTGACATATCTGAATGCACCCGCAGGCTATGCGAATCCTCATTGGGAAGAAGGAACGATTTGTTCAGATATTGCATTATTAGAACAATGAAATCATAGTAAATTCAACAAGGATGAGTTCCAAATCCATTAATTCCGACAAGTTTTATCAGAAAAAATGAAAAAAGACCTTGCAATTTTCATGCGTGAGTGATAAATTTTTGTGTAATAAAGAAATTAGTAGCTAAGGTTTAGTTATTAATTTCTTTTACAGTATGCAAAACCTTCGGGGCGTGGTGAAATTCCACACCGGCGGTGATTCGTATGCATGTACGTGTACATGGTTGCGATCAGTCCGTGACCCGTTGTGAAGCTAGCGGTACCTGACAACAGCTTCGCTACGGTTGACCTGGTGGAATTCCGGGACCGACAGTATAGTCTGGATGGGAGAAGGAAAATGCGAATGCCAATTCGCTAGCATGCTTGTTCATTTTTTCACATTAACCTAAATTCGGCAGGTCTGTCCAAAGTGACTACCTCGTCGGTATTGTTTGATTTGATCAAAAATGTGACAAGCGTAATAGCTGAAGTTTATTCGTGTTATCTAAACAATCTCTGGCCCCCATCCGTAAGCGGAAGGGGCTTTTTTGCATTAGAATCAATGATTGGATTAAGAAGGCGGTGAACATCCATGGGGCTGTTGAATGACGAAACCTATATGAGACTTGCGCTTCAAATGGCGGAGAGTGCACTCGGACAAACGGGGATTAATCCTGTAGTCGGCTGTGTTCTTGTCAAAGAAGGCCGCATTGTTGGCATGGGTGCACATTTGAAGCGTGGTGAAGGGCATGCAGAGGTCTTGGCGTTGCGTATGGCGGGCGAAGAAGCTAAGGGGAGTACAGCTTATGTGACCTTGGAGCCCTGCAGTCATTATGGCAAAACACCGCCATGCAGTGACCGCCTCATCGAAGCTGGTGTAACTCGTGTTGTCGTGGCTACCACGGATCCGAATCCGGTAGTTGCTGGGACGGGAATCGCCAAGCTGCGCGCGCACGGTTTGGATGTGAGCGTAGGCTTACTAGGTGAAGAATCCGCGAAGCTGAACGAGGTTTTCAATAAATTCATCGTCTCGCGTATGCCTTTTGTGACGATGAAGACCGCGAGCACCCTAGACGGCCGCATCGCTTCCAAAACGGGCGACAGCAAGTGGATTACATCCGCGGAGTCGCGAGCTTTTGTTCATACCCTACGCCATCGGCATCAGGGTATCCTCGTCGGCGTGCAGACGGTCATCGCCGACGACCCGCAGCTGAGCACGCGAGGCGACGTACCGGCTGTGCAGCCGGTACGCATCATCGCGGACTCGCAGCTGCGAGTCCCGCTCGGCGCCCGCGTGCTCACCGAGCAGGATCGTCAGCCGACGATCCTGCTCGCGAGCGCACAGGCGCCCGCAGAGCGGCGTGCCGCGCTGGAAGCGCGCGGCGTCACGGTCCTCACCTGCGGGGACGGCCCGCAGGTGGACCTGACGCTCGCCATGCAGCAGCTCGGCGAGCGCGAGATCGGCTCCATCCTCCTCGAGGGTGGAGGCCGCTTGAACGGCGCCATGCTGGAGCGGCGCCTGATTGATAAGCTGGTGCTGATGTTCGCGCCGAAAATTATCGGCGGGGGTCAGGCAGCACCTGTGAACATCCACTTCGACGGTTACGCGAAGATGGATGACGCCATAACGCTCGACCGACTGCGTGTCGAGCAATTCGGACCGGATGTTTGTATAACCGGTTATCCGTTGTATAAGAGCTAGAGAATGGAGGAGTGGCATGTTTACCGGCATTGTTGAAGAAATCGGCCACATGCGCCGCATTCATAGTGGAGGGCAAGCCATGGTGCTGACTATTGGCGCCAAAAAAATACTGGAAGATGTCCATTTAGGAGACAGCATTGCGGTTAATGGCGTGTGCCTCACGGTTATTTCGTATGATAGTGATTCTTTCTCCGTTGATGTGATGCCTGAAACGTATCGGAAGACGAATCTACGGAAGTTGCAATCGGGTACGCGTGTGAATTTGGAGCGGGCGATGGCAGCGAATGGCCGTTTTGGCGGACATATTGTCCAAGGGCATGTGGATGCTACAGCTACGATTCTTTCCCGTATACCGGACGAGAATGCTGTTGTTTACCGGTTCGCACCGGAGAATCCGCATATATTCCGCTACATCATTCCAGGGGGTTCCATCACGATAGACGGGATTAGTTTGACGGTTGTAGATGTCACAGAAAGCGATGTTTCCGTTTCGATTATCCCGCATACACTTGCGCAAACGGTTCTCTACGATAAAAAAGCCGGAGATACAGTCAACATTGAATGTGATGTTCTTGGCAAATATATGGAACGACTGCTCAAATTCGGTCCTTCTGAAACTTCTGCTCACGGAAATGGAGAGCCTAAGAAAAGTAAGCTGACCGCAAGCTTTTTAGCAGATAATGGCTTTATGTAAGTTAGGAGAGGTGTATATGACACAACCCATTCGGTTCAATACGATTGAAGAGGCACTTACGGATCTGAAGTTAGGTAAAGTAATTATTGTTGTTGATGATGAAGATCGGGAAAACGAAGGCGATTTTATCGCCCTTGCTGATAAAACAACCCCTGAAGTGATCAACTTCATGATTAAAGAAGGGCGTGGGCTCGTCTGCACACCGATTACCGAAGACAGAGCCAAAGAACTAGATCTGCCTCCGATGGTAGCACGCAATACCGATTATCACGGTACAGCCTTCACGGTTTCTGTTGATCATACAGATACAAGCACAGGGATTTCAGCTCATGAGCGTTCTAGAACGATTCAAGGATTAATCGATCCGACAACAAAACCGCAGGATTTCCGTAGACCAGGTCACATTTTCCCTTTGATTGCCAAAAAAGGCGGTGTACTCCGCAGAGCAGGTCATACGGAAGCAGCAATCGATTTAGCTATTCTTGCTGATTCGTATCCGGCAGGCGTTATTTGTGAAGTTATCAAAGAAGATGGTACCATGGCAAGGGTGCCAGATCTGATGGAAATTGCCGCGAAGCATGAGCTTAGTATCATTACGATCCAAGACCTTATCCATTATCGCAATCAACAAGAAAAGTTGGTGAAGCGTGAGGTTGAAGTGGATCTGCCAACGGATTTCGGTACATTCAAGGCGATTGCATATACGAATCAATTGGATGATAAGGAACATGTAGCTTTAGTTAAAGGGACCATTGATCCTTCCAAACCAACTTTGGTGCGAGTGCACTCGGAGTGTTTGACAGGTGATGTGTTCCACTCTCATCGTTGTGATTGTGGTCCACAGCTGGACGCCGCATTAAAACAGATTGATGAAGAGGGCAATGGTGTATTATTATATATGCGACAGGAAGGTCGCGGTATCGGCTTAATCAATAAATTGAAGGCCTATGTCCTCCAAGAGCAGGGATTAGACACCGTAGAAGCGAATATTAAGCTTGGATTTGCTCCAGATCTTCGTGATTATGGCATTGGTGCTCAAATTCTCAAAGATCTTGGGATCTCGAAACTTCGTTTGTTGACGAATAATCCGCGTAAAATCAAAGGCTTAGAAGGCTATGGTCTCGAAGTAGATGAGCGCGTTCCGATTCAGATGGAGAGCAAGAAAGATAACCTTAATTATTTGCAAACCAAGCAACAGAAGCTAGGCCACATGCTTACTTTTATCGACGTAGGCAAAGGCATTTAATTTTATGAATGAGTGAAGATCACATACCAAACTAATACGGTTCAAAAGAAAAGGAGATTCTTACCATGGCTACGATTTATGAAGGACATTTAATTTCGCAAAATTTAAAATACGGGATTGTCGTAGGACGTTTCAATGAGTTTATTACTTCCAAACTACTTGGTGGCGCACAAGACGCGTTAAAACGTCACGGTGTGGATGAAAGTGAAGTTGATATCGCGTGGGTTCCAGGTGCATTTGAACTTCCTCTTATCGCGCAAAAAATGGCCGAAAGCGGCAAGTATGATGCTGTTATTACCCTAGGTGCCGTTATTCGTGGATCAACGCCGCATTTTGATTATGTGTGCAGCGAAGTGGCCAAAGGTGTTTCGGCTATTAACTTGAAAACAGGTATTCCTACAATCTTCGGTGTATTAACAACTGATTCCATTGAGCAAGCAGTTGAGCGTGCAGGTACGAAAGCAGGCAATAAAGGCTGGGAAGCTGCCGTAACTGCGATTGAAATGGCGAATTTGACGAAGCAATTCTCTTCCTAATGCTGGCTTATTACCATTTAGAAACACTGCTGCCGCGGCTGTTTGCTTTCCTAATTGCTATGACCTTACATGATACAGCGCATGCTGGGGTCGCTTGGCTGCTAGGAGATCGAACAGCTCGTGATAGCAAACGATTTTCGCTTAACCCCTTGGCGCATCTTGACGTCTTGGGGTTGGCGATGATCATCTTCGGGCCATATGGCTGGTCCAAGAAAATGCCTGTCGATTCAGACCGTTATCCCAAGAATAAAAAACTATCTCTTACCTTTGTTTATCTTGCGGGACCTCTCACGAATCTTGTTCTTGTGCTATTTTTTTGGTGGCTATACTTTTACTTACCTGCCCTTCTTGGTGCAGCATCGGAATCGCTCGTCGTGGAACAGTGGCGTGTGTATTTACAATATTGTGTTATCGTTAACTTAATGATTGGACTCATTCATTTGTTGCCGCTCTATCCGCTTGATGGATGGTATGTATGGCGAGGGTTTGTCTCGACTCCGAAACAGCGTTGGCTAGACAGACAACAGACCAAAGCGCTTATTCTTGTAATCGTTTTAATGGTGACCCCGATTGGACAATGGG
Organism: Paenibacillus allorhizoplanae; assembly: GCF_927798215.1. Classification (NCBI taxonomy): domain Bacteria; kingdom Bacillati; phylum Bacillota; class Bacilli; order Caryophanales; family Paenibacillaceae; genus Paenibacillus; species Paenibacillus allorhizoplanae. Next base: position 689,665 of record NZ_CAKMMW010000002.1, on the reverse strand, counting down.
CACTCAGCGGAATTTATCCTTACGCCGTAAAGGTTATCATGCATCTTTATTCACTATGACAAGGGGAAGAACGACATGAAGGTTACCTATAAGTTGGAAGCATTTGAAGGCCCCCTTGATCTATTGCTTCATCTAATTGATAAAAATGAACTCGACATTTACAATATTCCGATCAAAGAAATTACAGATCAATACCTTGGGTATGTACAAGCAATGCAGGAGCTGGAGTTAGATATTACGAGTGAGTTTCTAGTTATGGCTGCCACTCTGCTCTCCATCAAAAGCAAAATGCTCTTACCTAAGCCGCCTGTTATTGAATTTGACGAATATTTTGATGATATGGATGATTCGTTAGACCCACGCGCTGAGCTCGTTGCCAAGCTGATTGAATATCGGAAATATAAATCGATTGCTGATATGCTTCGTGACAAAGAGGTGGAGCGCAGCCTCGTTTACACACGTGAACCCGAGGATTTAACACCGTATCTGCCGGATCTTCAAGAGAACCCTGTGGAAGGGTTGGATGTTGCTGATTTATTGATTGCTTTTCAGCGTACTTTGCGCAAATTAGCAAACCGGAACGTAGTTGCACGGATCAGACGGGATGAAATCTCGGTAAAGGATCGGATTCGTGAAGTTGTTGATTTGCTTAAAATAAAAGGTGGTAAGCTGTTATTTTCCAAGCTATTCGATTATGAGATGACGCGGGAAGAAATTGTTGTTACCTTTCTAGCTATCCTTGAGTTGATGAAAATGAAGAAAATCACATGCTACCAAAATCAGATTTTTGAAGATATCGTCATTCAAGCCAAAGAGGAGGGAACCGACCTTGACACTCAACTTCCAACAGATGAAATCGATTATTGAAGGACTTCTCTTCGCCTCTGGCGACGAAGGACTAGATCTCAAGCAACTTGCTGAGGTGATGGAACTTGATGCATATGTGATTAAAGATCTGCTGAAAGATATGCGGACAGATTTCAAGCGTAAAGGGCGTGGCGTCCAAATTGTAGAAGTTGCTGGCGCATACCAACTGACTACATTAGCGGAGCATGCTCCGTATTTTGAAAGACTTGCTTATACGCCATCACGTTCCTCGCTCTCACAAGCTGCTCTTGAAACGTTATCCATCGTTGCTTATAAACAACCAATCACACGCGTTGAGATCGAAGAGATCCGCGGCGTGAAGTGTGATCGAGCACTCGCTACATTAACGGGTAAGGACTTAATTACGGAGGTAGGGCGTGCAGATGCGGTGGGTAGACCGATCTTATATGGTACGTCCAAACAATTCTTGGAGTATTTCGGTTTAAATTCGATCCAAGAATTACCAGACTCTGCTAACTTTCAAGGTAGTTTTGATTTGGAAGAAGAAACTCGGATGCTATTCGATCGCTTAAGCGGGGATCAGAAACAATTGACACTAGACGACGTGAGTGACGAGCACTCTGAGTAGACCATGTTAGGTTAAAGCTTATCCATACATGCATTTCATTTCCTTTTAGAGGTCATACTAACTCCACCTGCGAGAATTCATCTTGCGCGTGGAGTTTTCGTTCATTTTGGCTAAGGAGGCGTAAGTGTTGCTGTGGGTAGGGTTGGCCGTCTTGGTTGTCATCATTGCCATTATCGTTGTGCTATGCAGCTATATGCGCGGTGAGTTTTATTTCTCCCGGGTAAAAGATAATGATACGCTTTCCGTGGAGATGCGAGGGTTGTTCGGGCTGGTACGATACCGTTATGTCATTCCAATCATTCAATTCAAAGGATTCACCCAAGGGATATTAATTAAGTCAGAGAAAGTGACCAAACAAAGCGCTAAGCTGAAAGATGAAACGAAAGAACATATTACCAAAGATAAAGTCATTGCCTTTTACGAGGAAGCGAAAGACGTTCTTGTGCATACGCTGAATTTGTATGGTTGGATGAAGATGACCTTAGCTAAAGTGGAGTGCACAGAGCTTAAGTGGATTACTCGTGTAGGACTTGGCGATGCTCCCGAAACGGCGATAACGACGGGGGCCGTATGGGGAATCAAGTCATCATTGCTTGGCTTTACAATCCGCTATGTGAAGCTAATTGCGAAGCCGCGCATTGATGTGATTCCACAATATAATGAAAAGCAATTTGCAACGGAGTTTCGTTTTGCCGGTCGCATCCGGGTATGGTTCGCTGTCACAGCTGGTATACGGCTGTTGTATCGAGCAGCTAAAATCAAAGGAGGTATTCGAACCTGGATCCAGTTCGCGTTGAAGGCGAGAGCTAGATTCAAACCTGCTTCGTGATTTTTACATAACCCCATGCCAGTAGGGGCATTCTAGAACTGAACCATAATAGTTCTTTAGAGTTCTCGATGCATGAGCTTTCGATGCCAGTAAAGAAACGTATGATGATGGTGAAAAAACGCTAAGGAGGAATATGAAAATGTCTGAACACCCGATTCAAGGCCTCATGAAAGTCGCCATGGAAAATATAAAAGAGATGGTCGACGTAAACACAATTGTCGGTGACCCGGTCGAAACGCCAGACGGTAGTGTCATTATGCCGATCTCCAAAGTTGGATTTGGTTTCGCTGCCGGTGGTAGTGAGTTTGTGACCGACTCCGAAATCGAAATCGAAGGCGGAATAAACCGTGGCGACGCACTCAATGCCAAAGTTGCTCTCCCCTTCGGTGGTGGTAGCGGTGGTGGGGTATCCATTACGCCAATTGCTTTCCTTGTTGTAGGTAAGAATGGCGTGAAGGTTGTGCCGTTAGATAATCAAACGCATATTCTGGAGCGCCTAATCGATTCTGCGCCGCAGGTCGTGGACAAGATTCAAAGTATGATCAAGGGAATGTCAGCAAAGCCGCCAGCAACGACTAGTGCGGCTAGTAGTGTCACCAATATTGAGAATCAGAATTTTATTGTGTAGCCTCTTGTCATTATGAGCTGTCCTTTGAGGACAGCTTTTTTCTGTGGGGATTCATCAATCGTGAGAGCTTCTTACGACCGTTTTAGCAGAGGCCGGACGCCAGTTAATCAGTCTGATCAGTTGATCTTGCATATACGAAGGTGAATATTTAAATTCACTTTCAATCCAATGAAAAATAAGGCCAAGCAAGGCATGAATCGAATAAATACTCAGCAACTCATGATCGATCTCTTTATCTTGATCGGGGTAGATTAATTCTTCTTGTGTGATTTTTTTTAAGGCACTAAACATGGTTTCCTTCAACTTGGGCAGTACTTCACTTTTCATTAGCGTGGTATAAATAGAAGAGTTCTGAAAAAAGTGATCAAATATCATAACGGATTTAGCAGGCAGTTCTTGAATACGAAATACTTCTACATGTTCATAGGGTGCTCGAAAGGATTGAAGTAATTGCTCAGTTAAATTGGCAATGATATCGTCAAGCAAATCTTCCTTACTTTCATAATTGGCATAGAATGTCCCACGATTATAGTTAGCAAATTCTACAATTTCGGTTATTGAAATGGAAGTAAAGGGCTTTTGTGACATCAGCGCCAGCAGGGCTTCTCGAAGAGCGATTTTGCTTCGAACGATTCTGCGATCTGTTTTTTTAGTGATTTCTGACATTCATGTTCATTCCTTTTTGACGTTAGTGAACAAAATCAATCATTTTGTACGTTAGCTTACAAACAATCATTTTTTACTGATTGTAACACTTCTGATACTCTATTATACTCCAAGTGAAAGAGTTTCTATAGGCACAATTCAGTGAGATATTCGCACAAAAATACATGACATTTGGAGGAATTACACATGAAGCTTTCTGGAAAAGTGGCTATCGTTACAGGAGCAGCGTCAGGTATGGGGAAAGCAATCGCAGAGTTGTTCGCAGCTGAAGGAGCTACGGTTATCGTTTCGGATCTTCGGGTTGAGGCGGCGCAAACGGTTGTTACTAGCATTGAAGCAAAAGGTGGTACAGCAATTGCTGTTGCAGCGAATGTTGCAAAAGAAGAAGATGTTGCACAAATGATTGATACGGCTGTGAAAGAATACGGTACCGTTGATATTCTCATAAATAATGCTGGTATTATGGATAACTTTGTCCCTGCTGGAGATCTTACGGACGAGCTATGGGAGCGAGTTTTCGCTATTAACACAACAGGTGTCATGCGAACAACTCGGAAAGTTCTTCCTATTTTTACAGAGAGAAAAAGTGGTGTTATCGTAAACATAGCGTCTGCAGGCGGACTAAATGGATCCAGAGCGGGTGCAGCGTATACGGCATCTAAACATGCAGTAGTTGGATTCACGAAAAACGTAGGTTTTCAATACGCGAATCTCGGTATCCGTTGTAATGCCATCGCGCCTGGTGGTGTGAGCACAAACATCGGAACAACGATTACAGCCCCAAATCCTTTTGGTATGGAAAGAGCAATGGTTGGCATGGGTTTAAATCCACGAGCAGGTGAGCCAGAGGAAATTGCAAAGGTTGCTTTATTCTTGGCTTCTGACGATGCGAGCTTTGTTAATGGGACTGTGGTTACAGCGGATGCAGGTTGGACAGCGTACTAATCGCGAACTAAATTGAATAAGTAAGACGTAAACGCCAAGTTGCGTTAATTGAAGGCTGATCCATATGTAGATTTTCTACTTCTGGACGGCCTTTTTGTTTTGGATCGTTTTCAGGACATATCCCTCGTCCACTCGCATATACTTGTACAAAGTTTCAACAGTGGATTCGATCAAAAAGTGTACAAGTTCGCTCGTGTAGGAGGATAACCCAACCAATGAAAACCAAAAGCCAGTTCATCGTCATTTGCTGTGCCTTGATTGGATTGTTAATTGCGCCATGGACCTATGTAGAAGCCGCGCCGCCAAGCATTCATACGAATGCAGTCGGTGCTTCGCTCGTTGATGTGGAGTCAGGACGTGTGCTTTATAGCGAAAAAGGGGACACGCCTATGCGTATAGCTAGCTTGACCAAAATTATGACGGCGATCATTGCGATTGAACAAGGGGACCTCACCAGCATGGTCAAAGTCAGCAAGAATGCTTTCGGTAAAGAGGGGTCTTCCATCTATTTGAAGCTTGGAGAAGAAATGCGACTTCATGACATGTTATATGGACTCATGATGCGTTCCGGTAATGACGCCGCGACGGCAATTGCTGAGCATATTGGGGGAAGCGTTGAAGGGTTCGTCTATTTGATGAACGAGAAAGCGAAAATGCTAGGGATGGATCATTCCCATTTCACGAATCCATCCGGGCTGGACGAAGGTGAAGGCCATCGCTCAAGTCCGAATGATATGGCTAAGCTTACCGCGTATGCGCTCAAGAATAGTGTGTTTGCTGATATTGTATCTACAAAGCTGAAAAAGGTACCCAATCCGAATGAAACATGGGATTACTCTTGGCTCAACAAAAATAAGATGCTTTCCATGTTCGAAGGTGCAGATGGGGTGAAAACGGGTTATACCAAGCTCGCTAAGCGTTGCTTAGTATCTTCAGCTACACGGAACGGCCAGCAACTTGTCGTCGTGACTTTGAATGATGGTGATGATTGGGCGGATCACGCGAAGTTGCTCCAATACGGGTTCAATAATTTCCCGTTGCAGACACTGGTGAAGAAAGGCGATGCAATCGAAGGCACCCCTTGGGTAGCAAGTCGAACGTTTAAGTACCCACTCGCAGAAGGTGAATACGCTAGCTTATCGCACCAAGTTACCTTGGTAGATCCAATGGCGACGGAGTATCGGTTAGCTGAACGCGGTGCACTGCGAATTTCATTGAAAAATAATCTGATACAAACGATACCTATCTATGATCCAGCAAACCCATTAATGCAAGTACCCGAGAAAGCAACATTCTCCTATCAATCGAGCAGTCCTTATAAAGTGACATTGCTGACAAAATATAGTTATATTTGCAGAATGCTAGTACAAGGGTTATTTCATATATCTGGCTCCATATGGGCGGATTGATGTAAAAGACGTAAAGCCAAGTTGTAAGGAGTGCTGATCTATGGTGAATTGGATATGGCTATTTTTTATCGTTGTTGGTTTCCTCGTCGCAGCTATCAATGGTGATGTAGAATCCGTTACACAAGCGGCATTTGATGGGGCGAAGAATGGCGTAACCGTATGTTTTGGTTTAATAAGTGTATTGGTATTCTGGATGGGAATGATGCGTATTGCGGAAGATGCTGGTATTTTGCACAAGTTGGCAAGACTTCTTCAGCCCGTTGTACGCTTCCTTTTTCCAAGTGTTCCAAAGAATCATCCTGCGCTTGGCTATATCATGTCGAACATGAGTGCTAATATCCTTGGCTTAGGCAATGCTGCGACCCCGATGGGGATTAAAGCGATGCAAGAACTTCAGAAGCTTAATCCTAACAAAGAGGAAGCCAGTGCAGCTATGTCCACGTTGCTTGCACTCAATACGTCAAGTATCACCTTAATCCCGACAACACTTATTGCAATAAGGATGAATTTTAATTCAATGAACCCGGCAGAAATCGTAGGTACAACACTCATTGCGACGATCATTTCCACAACAGTGGCCATATTCGTGGATAGATGGTATCGCAGATCGCGCTCACCTATCCCTCCGCTGAAAGGATGAACCAGCATGTACGCACTCGTTTCACTAATTTCAGCATGGGCAATCCCGATCATGATTGTGTTCATTCCCCTTTACGCTGCTTATCGCAAGGTTCCTGTCTATGAGTCATTTGTAGAGGGGGCCAAAGATGGCTTCGACACAGCGATCAAAATTATTCCCCACCTTGTCGGGATGATGGTCGCGATTTCCGTTTTTCGTGCATCTGGTGCGATGGACATGATGATAGGCTGGATGCGGCCATTTTTCGAAAGTATTGGTGTGCCTACAGAAGTACTCCCTTTAGCAATTCTAAGGCCTATCACAGGAGCGGGTTCCTTAGCATTTACGACTGATTTAATCGAGCAATTTGGTCCGGATTCCATGATTGGGCGGATAGCCTCAACGGTACAAGGGAGCACAGACACAACTTTATATGTGATAACTGTCTATTTTGGCGCGATTGGAATTCGAAAAGCTGGCTATGCGCTCAAAGTGGGATTAATTTCGGATGCTGTTGGCTTTATCGCTTCTCTTGTTATTTGTTATTTCGTGTTTTCGTAAATGGCAGGCACGTAATGGCACCTGAATAGCCATCATTCTGTCACCTTCTGTCAGTTATTGTGGGTTGCCGCTTGAGATTTGTGGTTAAGTCCGTTATCATTAGCTTGAGGTGAAAGCGGATAATGGAAAGACTGCAAAAGGTATTAGCCGAAGCTGGGATCGCATCCCGCCGGAAATGTGAAGAAATCATTACAGCGGGACGCGTGCAAGTGAACGGTGAAGTCGTCACGACGCTGGGTGTGAAAGTGAATACAGCTGAAGATGAAATAAGGGTTGATGGACGTGCGATAGGTCAACAGAAGAAGATCTATGTCATTTTAAATAAGCCCAAAGGTGTTATTACGAGTGCAACGGATCCCGAAGGCCGTAAGGTTGTCACTGATTTCTTGCCAGGAATCAGAGAGCGTGTATATCCGGTCGGTCGACTGGATTATGATACGGAAGGCCTGCTCATTCTAACGAATGACGGTGAGTTCGCACATCTGCTTACACATCCGAAGCATCATGTACCGAAGACATACCAAGCAACTGTCAAAGGAGTGCCACACGGCACGTTATTAGATAAGCTCAAAATGGGCATACAGTTAGAAGATGGTATGACTGCACCTGCTGAAGTCGAGTACGCAGATGTGAATATGGAGAAGAATGAATCTGTCATTCAAATCACTATCTATGAAGGTAGAAACCGCCAAGTCAGACGGATGTTTGAGGCGATTTCGTTCCCAGTAATCAAATTAAAGCGGATTAAATTCGGTCCCATCTTCTTAACTGGCCTGGCAAGAGCGAAGTATCGCCACTTGACGCCCAAAGAGGTTGAAGAGCTTAGGAACGAAGCTCTAAGGACACATAACGTTCAAAAAGGCCAATAAGAATTGGCCTTCTTTTCGTTATAATAAGGGTATAATTCGATATGCAAAAACTAACATTGTCGACAAAGCGAAGGTGATTAACATTGGGTCGTAATAAGAAGTGGGTACAGATTGGGATCTTTGCAATCGTGCTCATTATTGGTGTGTTTACGATTATTACAAATTTGTCTGCTTCAGCAAGCAAGAAATACCCGCAGCAAGGGGAGAAAGCGACGAACTTCTCCTTGGTTGGATTAGATGGTCAAACGCACGAGCTCTCTGATTACAAAGGGAAAGTTGTGCTAGTGAATTTCTGGGGTACATTTTGTCCACCATGTAAAGAAGAAATGCCTGATCTTCAGAAGCAATACGATAAGTGGAAGAGCCAAGGTGTCGTTTTCTTAGAAGTGAATGTGGACAAGAATAAAGTAACGGTCCAGGGTTTCATGGAGCAATACAAATTAAATATGCCAGTGCTGTTAGATGCCAATGAAGTTGTGCGTAAATTATATGGTGTAATGGACTATCCAACAACCTTCTTCATAGGGACAGATGGCAAAATTGCTGTGAAAAAAATTGGCCAAATGGAAGAGTCATTTATTGATGAGACTTTATCTAGCTTGGTCAGTAAATCGTAATTCATAAGTCGTACGCATGTTCAACGTTTTTAGGAGGTCATCATGTTCTACAATACCAAATGCGATTGCGGACATCAGAACCCTACAGGCACTACGCTGTGTGAATCCTGTGGGAATCCGCTGATCGATATCGATGGCAGAGACATTCTGGAAATGCGCTATGATGGGATGGCCAGACGGTCTCAGAAGTCCAATCCTTCTCTGCTCGATAAAGTCTGGAATTTCTTCTCTTCAGTGAAAATAGCCGTTTGGATCATTTTCATTACATTGCTTGCTTCAGCTGTAGGTACGATATTTCCGCAAGAGAATACCTTTCTGGACATGGATCCATCTCAATATTACAGCGAAAACTATGGGGAACTAGGGAATATTTATCATGCCCTTGGCTTTTCTCATACCTTCAGCTCATGGTGGTTCATCACGTTGCTATTCATGATTGGAACTTCGCTTGTCATTTGCAGTTTGGATCGTGTTCTTCCCCTATATAGGGCGTTGTCCAAGCAGCAAATACGTAAACATATCAATTTTCTGACTAGGCAAAATGTCACACTTGTTACAGATTTGCCTGCGGGAACGGATGAAATCGCTTGGACGAACAAGCTGGGTACGCTTTTGCGTAAAAAGAATTACCGCATACATACCGATGGCTCTGCATTACTTGCTGAAAAATATCGCTTTAGCCGCTGGGGGCCCTATATCAATCATATTGGACTCATTATCTTCTTAATCGGTGTGCTTATGCGCGGGATTCCCGGCTGGCATATGGATCAATACATGAGCATCCTTGAAGGTGAAACCAAGCCCATCCCGCATACTTCGTACTACATTAAGAATGAGAAATTTACACTCACGTTGTACGATGAACAAGAGCTTCCTGAAAGCATCAAAGCCAAAGGTCAGATCGTTCCGAAGACGTATGAAACGCAAGCTGTCTTGTATCATTGTACCGCGAACTGCGGGGATGGGGCAGAAGCGCCAGTACTGGAGGAAGTTCATAAGGCCAATATCATTGTGAATCATCCATTGGATTACAAGGGTTTGCAAGCGTATCAGTTTGATTATAAAGCAACACCACTGCTGATCTCGGTGAAGCCTACACTAAGCAATCCAACTACGGGTGAGACTTATGGCAGTTTTGATCTACCAATGAATAATCCAAAAGAGTCTTATCAGGTAGGTGCCTATACACTTACGTTAAAAGGTTTCTTCCCTGAGTTTGGCATAGAGAAGGGTCAGCCGATTTCGAAATCGAATGAGCCGAAAGCTCCAGCCTTTATTTTTAGCGTAACTGGACCAGGGCTAGCTGAAAAAGGGGAACCATATCTGTATTTCCCGAGACAAATCGATAAAGAAACGTTCTCGCAAGACACCATTAACGGTGCGATTAGTCAGAAGCTAAAGATTGCGGTTGGTTCCATGGAAGGTGTTCAATTTGCCAATTACACGACATATTTGAACATACGAGTGGATAAAGCAATGCCATATATCTGGGTTGGCTCTGCGATTTTTATGATCGGTGTCATTATGGGCTTCTATTGGCAGCATCGACGCATTTGGATTCGAATTGATGAGGGCAAGTTGACGCTCGGCGGCCATACGAACAAGAACTGGTTTGGACTGCGAAATGAAGTTGCCGCAGCTCTAAATAAGAATGATCTGGACGTTTTACCGAAAACATTAGCAAATGGAGGAAACCAGGGGTGAATGTAAACTCTGTTAGCAGTACCTTTCTACTCATCGCTTTTTTTGTATATTTGCTCGCATTCTTCCTGTTTGTTCTTTCGATTACGGGTAAGAGGTGGAGCAACCGGAAGCCGGAAGAGCATACGAGGCAATGGGGGTTCGTTGCTTTTATTACTTCGGTTGTCGGGTTTGCTTGTCATGTGACATTCTTCTTCACACGATGGGCTGAAGGGGATCATATCCCTACTTCCAATATGTATGAATTTATGACGTTTTTAGGGATGATGATCATGTGTGCTTTCTTGATCGTATATCTCATTTATCGGACTCCGGTACTAGGTGTCTTTGCATTACCCATTGGCTTTATCATCATTGCCTATGCTTCCGTTTTCCCAAGTGAAGTACAGCCATTGATTCCTGCGTTGCAGAGTTACTGGTTGAAGATTCATGTAACAACAGCGGCTACCGGAGAAGCTTTCTTTGCCGTTGGTTTTGCCGGTGGATTAATGTATCTGCTTCGATCCGTTGACTATACAGAGACGACGAAGAACGATAAGAAGGAACAAAGAGGTGTTGAGCTCACTTTATTCTTTATTCTTATGCTCGTTGCATTTATTGCCTCGATTTTTACATTCAATGGATCAGGTTACAAAGCTGTATTCTCCAAAGATGTGATTGTTACGAATGCTCAAGGCGTACAGGAAACCAATCATACGACGGAAACCTACGTACTGCCTCCAATTGTACAACCGTATGATACGAAAGTCGTAGAAATGAAGTCATTCCTTGGCATGTCTGAACCCTTATTTACAGCGCCATCCTGGATGGAAGGGGCTAGTGCTGGTCGTAAATTAAACACAGTCATTTGGTCAATTCTCGGCGGTTTGATCCTTTATGCACTCGCGCGTCTGGTTGCACGGAAACCGTTAGGAGCAGCGATTGGTCCGATTGTGAAAGGTATGGATGCGGAAGATCTGGATGAAATCAGTTATCGCGCTATTGCGATTGGCTATCCGATCTTTACCCTCGGGGCACTCATCTTCGCGATGATTTGGGCTCAGGAAGCATGGGGCCGTTTCTGGGGATGGGATCCGAAGGAAGTATGGGCATTGATAACTTGGTTATTCTATGCAGTATTCCTACATCTTCGTCTTTCAAAAGGTTGGCAAGGTAAGAAATCCGCTTGGTTAACTGTAATTGGATTTATCGTCGTTATGTTTACATTAGTAGGTGTGAACTTAGTCATAGCTGGACTGCATTCTTATGCAGGTGTTTAAACATTAAGTACGTACATTAATAGAGGATGTGACGCTAAGATGGAATTGAAGCCAAGTATACTCGTTGTTGATGATGAAGAACGTATTCGCCGATTACTCCGCATGTATTTAGAGAAGGAAGGTTATCTGATTGAAGAAGCGGAAGATGGTGAAACCGCTTTGCGGATGGCTACCGAAACTGATTTCGATCTGATTTTGCTGGATGTGATGCTGCCTGGCATCGATGGCATTGAAGTCTGTGCACGCCTTCGTCAAGTGAAGTCCACACCAGTCATCATGTTGACAGCGAAGGGTGAAGAGACGAATCGTGTGAGCGGATTTGAAGTTGGTGCGGACGATTATGTTGTCAAACCGTTCTCGCCGCGTGAAGTGATTTACCGTGTGAAAGCGATTCTTCGTCGTTCTTCAGCGACAGCGTATTTATCCAAAGATGCAAGTTCCAGCAATAATATTGTATTCCCGAACTTGATTATTGAGCATGACGCACATCGTGTGACAGCTGGTGGTCAGGAAGTAGCCCTAACACCGAAGGAATATGAATTGCTTCATTACTTGGCTGTTTCACCTGATAAAGTTTTCTCTCGTGAAGAGCTGCTCAAGGATGTTTGGAACTACGAGTTTTTCGGTGACTTACGTACGGTAGATACGCATGTAAAGCGACTTCGTGAGAAATTAAACAAAGTATCCCCGGATGCTGCAGCGATGATTACGACAGTATGGGGTGTAGGCTACAAGCTAGAGGTGCCTAAATAAGTGTTTATTTTCAGAAGTGTCGTAGGTAAACTGTGGTTAACCATTATAGGCCTAGTTGGGGTTGTCTTGCTCATACTGGGCTTTTTTCTTGTCAATTATATGGAAAATTATTTTGCGCAAGCAACGGATCAGCGCGAGAATATGAAAGAAGTGGCACTTAAGTTTTCAGAGGAAGCAACGACGCATATGTACAACGAGCAATTTTATCAATTAAGTAATGAGTTGCTCAGCTTTCAAGATTCAAGAATGCTTGTGATTTCTACGGATATGAAGGAAATGGCCATCCCGCGAACCAACGGAAGTCAGTTAGCCGAATTCCATGTATCTGATTTCTATACAGAAGCTGAACTGAAGCCTGTATTTGCCGGCCAAACAATCGATAAGCAAATTAATAAATCGCGCACAGGCCGCTTTGATGCAGGTGCGGAATACCTTGTTGTGGCAGTACCGCTTTTCAATTTGGAGGGGGGCATTGTAGGGGCGACATTGCTTTATCAATCCCTGCAGTCGTTAGAAGCCACACAATCGTATATGTTAAGATTGTTTGTTTATGTGTCCATTGTTGGTTTTCTCATGACAACTTTCTTCGCCTTCTTCTTGTTCTCACAAATTACGAGACCTCTGCAGCAATTGAAGAAAGCAGCGGATTTCATCACGCATGGGGAATATGGTACGCGTGTCCCTATCCTTTCCAAGGATGAGATTGGAGAGCTTGCCAAAACCTTTAATCACATGGGGGAAAAGGTGCAGGAAAGTATTCATGCCCTCAGTCAGGAGAAAGAACATCTATCTAGCATTCTACGAAGTATGACCGATGCGGTGATCACCCTGGATGTGAATGGATCTGTGATGCTAAGCAACCCGCAAGGCGAGAAAATCGTAGAAGAGTGGAGTACGATTGAATGGTCGGATGATGAAGGTGAGCCAAGACGTTTCCCGAAACCAGATACTGCACTTGGCGATTGGGGCCTTATGAGCTTCAGCAATCCAAACACGTTACCAATCCCTGTACCCCTGATTCCGCTCTTTGAAGCGGTTGTTGATGAGTCAGCAGAGGCCGCTACAAAGCTTCATGTGCAAAATGGCGTGTGGTCCGTGGCAATGACGCCTCTCTACTCCAGGGATCAAGTGCGCGGCGCTGTGGCCGTTCTCCGTGACGTGACGGAGGAGGAACGACTCGATAAGCTGCGCAAGGACTTTGTGGCGAACGTCTCGCATGAGCTGCGTACGCCGATCTCGATGCTGCAGGGTTACAGTGAAGCCCTGCTAGATGATATTCCTTCCACGCCGGAAGAACGCGTGGAGCTGGTACAGGTCATTCACGACGAGTCGCTCCGCATGGGGCGCCTCGTCCGTGACCTGCTCGATCTGGCGCGGATGGAAGCCGGCCATCTCGAGCTTTCCTTCAGGGAGGTCGAAATCGACTCCCTGGTGAGACGCATGCACCGCAAATTCGCGGTGCTGGCCAAAGAGCGCGGCATCGCGCTAAGCGTGACGTTGCCAGAAGAGCCGCTCATCCTGCAGCGTGCGGATGAGGATCGTTTGGAGCAGGTGCTGACGAACCTGCTCGACAACGCGTTCAGGCATACGCCTGCAGGGGCGCGTATTGCCTTGAAGGCGGAGGCGTGCCTCTCGAAGGATCGGCCCGCGATTCGGATCGAGATCGCCGACGAGGGGCAGGGGATCCCTGCCGAGGATCTGCCGTTTATCTTTGAACGCTTCTACAAGGCGGACAAGGCGCGTACGCGTGGATCTTCTGGGGGAACTGGACTTGGCCTTGCGATCGTCAAGAACATCATTGATTCCCATCATGGGACTGTAACCGTACAAAGCACATGGGGTCAAGGCAGCACATTTACGATTTGCTTGCCCTGCGAACACAAATAAACAGAAAATTGTGTGAATTTCGACACAAAGAAAAAGGCGTTTGCTGAGTTAACACTCGGCAAACGCCTTTATTTGTAGAATATTCAGATAAAATCTTGTTGTTCGTGAAACAATTTGTGCTTATTACAGCGTAAGTGCACGAACATTTACGATTTCATCTTGTTTGGTAAGCTCAGCCAATACCTCAGCAGGAGCCGTCTTATCAATCGTCAGTACCATGATTGCGGAACCGCCAATCACTTTACGTCCAACTTGCATCGTCGCAATGTTGACTTGATTGCTTCCGAGAAGTGTTCCAACGCGTCCGATAATACCTGGTTTATCGTTGTGAGAAATTAACAACAAGTTACCCTCAGCTGCGAAGTCAACTGGATACTGATCGATACGCACGATGCGCTCGCCAAAGCCAGCTAGTAATGTTCCAGCAAGTGTTTTTTCCTCTTGTTTCGTTTTAACCGTCACTGTAACGAGGTTAGTGAAGCTATTTGATGCATTTGATGTTTGCACAACGATGTTAACACCGCGTGATTTAGCCAAATGCATAGCATTAATGATATTAATGGATTCCAATTGATTTTGGAAAATACCTTTTACAATGTAACGTGTTAATGGGCTTGTATCTACATCCATTAAGTCACCAGCATAGTTAACTACGATTTCAGATACTGCACCTTGAGCGATTTGTCCAAGGACAGAACCGATTTTTTCACCAAGACTGAAGTATGGTTGTAGTTTGTTTAATACATCCGCAGGAACAGGAGGCATATTGACAGCATTCTTGAACGGCTCATTACGAAGAATATGAAGAACTTCCTCGGAAACGTCGATTGCTACGTTCTCTTGCGCTTCGATCGTCGATGCACCAAGATGAGGCGTTACAATCACTTTCGGATTCGATAGGAAAGGGTGATCCTTCGTTGGTGGCTCGACTTCAAATACGTCGAAAGCTGCACCTGCAACGATTCCTTGATCAATTGCTTCAACCAACGCTAGCTCATCGATAATTCCACCGCGGGCACAGTTGATGATGCGAATGCCTGGTTTCATTAATTCAAATTGTGGTTTCGCGATCAAGTGACGCGTTTCTGGTGTAAGTGGCGTATGAACAGTAATGAAATCTGCTTTTGCTGCGATTTCGTTAACTGAACCTAGCTTTACGCCCATTTTCTCAGCGCGCTCTTCAGTCAAGAATGGATCATAGCCGATAACTTCCATGCCAAATACTTTCGCACGTTTCGCAACTTCACTACCGATACGTCCCATACCGAGTATACCTAGTGTTTTGTTGCGAAGCTCAACGCCGATGAATTTACGATCCCATTCGCCGCCAACTGTTTTCTTGTACGCTTGTGGAATCATACGAGCTGCTGCCATCATCATGGCGAAAGTAAGCTCACAAGTGGCAATCGTGTTACCGTCAGGTGCATTAATAACGATAATCCCGCGTTTTGTTGCTGCTTCCAAATCAATATTGTCGACACCAACACCTGCGCGGCCAATTACTTTAAGCTTTGTACCAGCATTCATGATTTTCTCTGTTACTTTTGTTTGGCTACGAACTAAGAGGGCATCGTACTCACCGATAATGGCAATGAGTTCGTCTTCAGATAGACCAGATTGCTTAACCACTTCAACATCAGCTGCATCATAAAGCATTTGAATTCCCATGTCACTAATTGGATCGGATACTAGAACTTTGAACATAATTCGGTTCCTCCTTAGATTTGAACATAAAAAAACTCCCAGCCCTCGGATACAGACAATTAGCCTGTAGCCAAAGGGACGAGAGATTGCTTTCGTGGTACCACCCTAGTTCGCTGCCCATTCGCATGGGTAGCCTCATTTGGTCTTGCGACCTGGAACTGTAACGTGTTCCTAACCCGATTGCATCTACTACCGTTCAATGCAATAACTCTGGAGTGCTCCGCAATTTGTTCGCTACCGGTTCTCACCAACCACCGGTTCTCTGAAAGCTACTTTATTTGCTTGGCTCCGTCAACGCTGTACTGTGATATAGAATTTTTAATAGATTACCATGCGTTCGAAATCGTGTCAATACATGTCGAACGATTTTCACTTTTACGTCATAAATGTTCGGATTGACACTCATTAAGAAGCTTTTCGTTTATTTTATAGCAAGAATGTTCAGAATGCAATGACATTTTGCTTATATTTGAGGCTCATTTTCATGTATGGTACAGTGAATGTTAGGATCTTAACTAAAGAAAGCAGGAGTGTGTACCTAAATGGAAATTAAGAGCATTTATCCCCAAATTTTTCTCCAAGCTGTCGACCAGAAAACACTAGGAAATAGTGTCATCATTGATGTAAGAGAACCCCATGAATGGGATTACTATCATATGGAAGAAGCCAAATTAATTCCCATGCAGCAAATTCCGCTCCGTATGGGTGAGCTTCCAGAAGATGAAGATATTTATATCGTTTGTGCACATGGGATGCGCAGTCTACGTGTTGCTGAATATTTAAAAGAAAACGGTTTTGAGCGTGTCATTAATGTAGACGGGGGAATGGCTGCTATTGGCATGTTCCGCGGCTTTCAATACGACTAAATAGAAAAAGCTGATGACTTCGTCCATGAGGACCAAATCTTCAGCTTTTTTCTTAATTTACATCTGAAAAGAAAGGTAATTGAGGCAGTGTTTCATTGGAATACCATTTCGCTTTGCCTTTGACGAAGTCTCCTGTACGAACAGCATTTGTGCTGAGCAATAATTCCATGGTTTGATTCACATCATTCACATTTAATTTTTTGGCTTGGCCGGATGCGATGAATTCATCAATTCTTATCGTTAAATCCTGCGGATAAAAAGGCGAGAATGCTTTGTTTTTCAACAATTTAGCGGTGATATATACATTCTTTACGTTTAAATTCATTGCGCGCCACTGATCAAGATTGGCAGTATTATTAGGATCGAAATATTCAATGTCCGGATCCATAGTGCCGTTCCAGACAAGGATGGAGTCGAAGTAATTTTTCTGCGCAGTTAAGGCTTGTGTTTTGGCTTCAAGGAAGTATGCATCCTTCTGGATGGCATCTAATAACTGTGCGTGACTTTGTGCATTCGCTTTGGACTGATAGTTACTTAATGCATCAGTGAATAGCTTCAAGCTCTTCAGATAGCCTTGGTGTGACTGCACTAGTAAGGGTGAAGATGCAGGCATGTTCTTACTTTGGAGCGTATTGTATTTATCAGCTGCAATTTTACTTAGCTCTTTCAGGACTGCGGAAGCGTCAACAGTTGCATTATCCATTTCGATTTGACTCAATAATTCAAACCATTTATTCTGAAATTCCCTAAAGGGTAAAAAGATGGTATGGTAATATGACACAAGCACTTGTTGATCATAAGCGCCTACTTCGGGGACTGATGACGCTTGATCAGCATGCATGATTTTATCATATTTTAAATCGGATTTCGTTTGTCCTAATCGCAAGCCATAGAAAAAAGCGCCAAGGATACAGACCAGCATAAAGATAAACATGAGGGCAAATAAATAATCAGTGCGGGTAAGACGCTTCTCCATAAATCAAGCTCCTTGTTGTCTCTTATAGTTGTTTTAGTATAGGTCAATCAGCATGAAAAAGGAATATTATAAGGAAATGAGGCTGCTTCCTTTGAAAAAATTCGATTTTAAAAACCTTCGTATTGGGAAAGTTGATATCAATGAACTGAATGACAAAACTTTATTGCTGAATCTTTACATTACACAACTGCTTACGCTTATTATCGGAATTATCATCCTATTATTTCAGAGTAATTCAAAGATTCTTTCTGCGTTGTCGTTTCAAGGTGGTTGGCGTGTCCTTATTTGGGGTTGTTTATTTGCTGTAGTTGTCCTTGGTATTGACCTACTTATTTCAAGATGGGTACCCAAAGAAGTATCTGATGACGGTGGCATTAATCAAATGATTTTTGGGAATAGGGCCCTTTGGCATATTGCACTTATTTCATTCATCGTATCTGTCTGTGAAGAGGTCCTATTCCGTGGTGCGATTCAACATGCCTGGGGACCTTACTGGACTAGTATTTTATTTGCCGCAATCCATGTTCGCTATCTGCAGCATTGGCTCATGACAGGGATGGTATTTTGTATTAGCTATGGCTTAGGTTGGATTTACCTTCATACGGGAAGCCTATGGACACCAATAATTGCTCACTTTATGATTGATATGGTGATGGGTTGCATACTTCGGTTTGGCAAGGAGGAAGATCAAGGTTCATGAGTGTTGGAGAAAGAGTAGCTTCGCGTTCGAATCCTAACATGGAGGAGAAACAAGAGGATGATACCTATTTACCGCCGCGTAGAGCCGTACACCCTTCGGAGCAAGGAAAATGGACGAATCTTTTCTATATGACATTACTTTGGTTATTTATCGCTTTAGTTGTGAGTTTAACTGTTTGGGGGATCAAGTACTCAAATTCTTCGTTGTAAAAAATAAAAAGAGCCCTACGCTGCTACGAACGAAACATTCGCGGCAGCGTAGGGCTCTTCGTTCATTCCTATCTCATTTCTAATTCAATGGCATTGGGATCAACAAACGTATAACCTTTTTCCTCGAGCTTCGTGAGCAACGTATCAAGCGCAGTTACTGTCCAGGGGAGCTCATGCATGAGAATATTGCTGCCGTTGTGAAGCTGTTGCATGACATTCTCAATGACTTTATTGGAATCATTATTCTTATTCGTCATGTCCCAATCTAATGAACCATTCGACCATGTCATGTAAAGCATTTTGTTATTTTTAATTTTCGACTTTAAATAATCATTACCTGAGCCAAATGGTGGACGGAAAAATTGCGGGGATTGACCCGTAATTTCTTTCACAATTTGCCCAACATCGTCAACTTGTTTATCAATTTTATCATTCGGCATATCTTTCATATTGTCGTGATCCCAAGCATGATTACCAATGATATTGCCGCTTTCGTGAACAAGTTTTACGAGCTCAGGCTTTTGCTTTATACGATAACCGTTCATGAAGAAGATGGCCTTCGCCTTATGTTTGTTCAGGATATCAATAAGAGATTGATTCATCGCTTGTTCTTTAGGTCCATCATCAAAGGTTAATAAAACGACTTTTTTATTACCATTGGGGTCATTGGGCACGATATCATAGTTTTTGTTCATGTGATAGGTCTTTTGTACTACTTCTTGAATGGGAGCAGTTGGTGTTGGTGAAGGTGTGGGTGTAGGAGCCGCGGTGGGGGTTGGAGATTCACTTGGGCTTGATGTCACTTGAACAACTGGTGCTACACTTGTAGTCGCAGCAGGACTTGTTTCGGTTTGATCTGCACTGCAGGCAGCCAATAGAAGCATGACTGTTAGGAATAGTGTGCTTGCTTTCTTTTTCATAATTCGTATTCTCCTCAGATCCTTACATGGTGGTCATCCCTTATAGTACCACATTTAAGACCACAATTCGCAGATGTCAATTCTCCTATGTTTTCCTTCTTCCGTTGTGTATGACCACTTGTAAACTCGCACAACCTAGAAAGGATTGATACTACTTATCATGGAGGGAGATCCAATGAAATTAGGAACATTTATGCTTGGTGGCATTGCAGGCGCGGCTGCTGTTATTTATCTCAATCGTAAAAGTAAATCCATGCTTTTCTCAGCATTTAGCTCACCTAGTCAATCGATGGGCAATGTCATGGATAAGGCCAAAGAAACGTTCACAAGCAAATCCGTTGGAGAATCTACAGCTCGAAATTTCTCTTCGACGAGTACAAATGGTTTAAACCAAGTAGAGAAAATCGTCAAAGAAGACCCGAGTTTAAAGGCAACTGTCAATGAAATCCTGCAGGATAATAAAATAAGCAGCGCAACAATACAATAAAGATAAGCGCTCAGCACAGTCTGGCATACCCACGGGGCCGGCTGTGCTTTTTCTTTTTATACATAACTTAAGCGTGCAATTACAAAGATTTAATGTTAACATGATAGGTGAAAACAATAGATGGATGCATGTCCATTTATTGATTAGTGGTTCACCTTTTTATTTTTCTAACATATTCTGATTGAAATAAGGTGACCATGCTTTCGATGCAAGCTTTCCAATTGGAGAGCTCAAAGGAGGATCCTATCATGAAAATAGAACGCTTAAGTCAGGATAAGATACGGATTTTCCTAACATTCGATGACTTAACTGAACGTGGAATTCAAAAAGACGACATGTGGAGAGAAATTCCGAAAGTGCACGAGTTGTTTAGTGAGATGATGGATCAAGCCTATTCGGAGCTCGGATTTGACCCGTCCGGTCCCCTTGCTGTTGAGGTATTCGCCCTCCCAGCGCAAGGTATGGTTGTTATTGTCACTAGAGGCAAGCTTGATTTGTATGCGAGTTCTGATGCGTATGATGATCATGAAGCTGAAGAAGTGTACGAAATGGAAGTTACGCTTGAACAAAGCGATTTAATCTCCTATGCTTTCCGTGATTTTGAAGATCTGCTGCGTGTATCCAAAGTAATTAATCCCCTTCTGATGGAAGGCGGTACCCTGTATTCGTATAAAGGGAAATATATTTTACAGCTAGAACCTGTAGATCTTGAAGAAACCAAGTATCAAGCTCTTATTGCTGTCTTATCTGAGTTCGGTGAAGCTTCTTCAGTGACCTTGGCTGTTCTTGAGGAATACGGGAAAACCATCATTGCAGATGATGCCGTTAAGGTGCTCTGCCGCCATTTCAAATAATGGGGACTCACGTCCTGACGCATGAGAATGAAACAAGCATCTTCCAAAAACAACCGTTTTTGAGGATGCTTGTTTTGTTTTCCATAATACGCAACTATGGTCGTTTGTGTTACACGTAGAAATGTCTAGACAGAACGACTATAATATAGGTATGTATTTCAAAAAAGAGGGGAGCTGGAACATGCATATCGTGCCTATTTTATTGGCAGCCATAGCGCCAGGTCTCTCATTGCTCGCCTACTTTTATCTGAAGGATCGGTACGAAACAGAACCTATCCATTTAGTGGTACGGATGTTTCTTTTTGGTGTACTACTCGTTTATCCGACGATGGTTCTACAGAACGCATTTATTCAGGAGTTCGGCAATGGCACGATCATGACGTCCTTTTTTCTCTCAGGAGGAATTGAAGAGTTTCTGAAGTGGTTGTTACTGTATCACTTGATTTTCCGTCATGAAGCCTTCGACGAGCCATATGACGGGATTGTGTATGCGGTGGCTGTCAGTCTTGGCTTTGCAACCTTGGAGAATATTATTTACGCATTCTTGCATGCTTCTTCTTTCTCGGCTTTGATGCTTCGTGCGCTATTGCCAGTCTCGGGACACGCTTTATTTGGTGTCATGATGGGGTATTACATGGGCAAGGCCAAATTCGTTCCCCATAAGCAAAATAGGTATTTATGGATATCCCTGTTGCTGCCAATTGCTTGGCACGGTGCATTTGATTATATTTTGCTTATATTCACAAACAGCTGGATTTGGATTATGATTCCGCTTATGACTTTTCTATGGTTACGGTCGATATGGCGTGTAGATCGTGCTAATGCACACTCTCCTTTACGCGTTGTAACTGTCGATGAGAAGATTAAAATGGGATGATTTGGGTCATAATGACTGTATATTTGTTGAACTCCATTACATGGAATGGGGAAAGACCGGGAGGGTATACATGTCATTAACGACGCGCGTGAAAGTGAAGATCCGATGTCGGTTATGTGGTGAGAAGTTCGTATTGCGAGGCAAGAAGGAAAAAGACAAGATTGAAACTGGATTTCGGCAATGCATATGCAGTAATGAGCACGATTTTGAAATAGAAACCGAGAGTTAGCAAGAGGCCATTCTTCCGAATAGGCCTTTTTTTGTATGTACAAATCGATAAACGCCATTGTCCTATGGAGGGACGGAGTAGCTGTTTATTTTGTGACAATCTTGTATAAACCTGCCTCCACGCGTAAAAACTAAGCGCAAGATTGGGTATGAAAGGAGCAGTTCTGTGTATAAAAGATTAAGTATCGTCATGTTTCCATTTCTACTGCTGGCATTAATCGGGGCTTCTGTGTGGGGGTATTTGGAACACCAAGAAAAGAATACGATATTAATTAAAGCGGAGAATCAGTATCAACGCGCGTTTCATGACCTGTCCTTTCACATGGATAAGCTACATACGGAATTAGGCAATACATTGGCGGTAAATGAAACTTCGGAACCATCCTATCGGAAAGGGTTGGTTAATGTTTGGCGTTTAACAAGTCAAGCGCAGAGTGACATCACACAGTTGCCTTTAATGCTGCTGCCTTTTAACAAAACGGAAGATTTCCTAGCGAATATGGCTAATTTCTCTTACCGCATGTCTGTTCGCGATATGACGAAACAGCCTTTAACCGAAGCGGAAATGAAAACATTGAACACCCTATATGCACATTCTGCTGATATAACTAAAGAAATTCGAGGTGTGCAAAATAAAGTAATTGCAAATAATTTGCGTTGGATGGATGTGGAGACGGCTCTCGCATCTGAAAATGAAATGCATGACAATGCGATTATCGATGGCTTTAAGATTGTGGACAAACAAGTAGGTGGATATGATGAGTTGAATTGGGGGACAGGCAGTTTAAATGTGTTCTCCAAAAATGATGTTAAAATGCTGACGGGCAATGATATGACGGCAGATCAAGTTAAAAAGAAAGCTATTGATTTCCTTGGCGTAAAAGATTCAAGTGGCATTAAAGTTATCGAGAACGGCGGAAGTGCTCCTGAATTTCAAAGTTATAGTGTTGTTATTCCAAGCAATGACGCTTCCAAAACGGATACACAAATGGATTACACCAAAAAAGGTGGTCACTTGATCTATTTTATGAAGACACGTGATGTACCAGCTGCGAAATTTAATCTTCGTCAAGCAAGAGATATTGCGAATGAATTTCTGGATCAGCATGAGTACAAGGATTTAAGTGCAATTAGTTACGATCAATATCAGAATACAGCCACCATTCTATTCGCAAAGAAAGAAAATAATGTCACCATATATCCGGAACAAGTTACGGTTAAAGTTGCTTTAGATACCCTTGAAGTAACAGGGCTACAAGCAACCAATTATATTTATTCACAGAAGAAACGCACTATTGGTCAACCGAAAATTACAGTAGACCAAGCACGTAAGCAACTGAGTTCTAAAATGAAAGTAACTGGCGAATCGCTTGCGATTATCAAAAATGATCTGGACGAAGAAGTGCTCTGTCATGAATTTATCGGCACGATGAATAACAATATCTATCGTGTTTATGTAAATGCAGATGTGGGCATGGAAGAGAAAATAGAGACAATTCGTCAAGATCAAGCGGAAGCTGCAAAGGGAAAATCATAAGAAGAAGAAGCAGGATATCATCCTGCTTCTTTTTTTTCTATCTAAATGGTGAGGTCATGGTATAATTAATGCATATTACTTCGCGGAGGTGCGGAAATTGCTTCCTAAGGTCAACCAGATTTTACATATGCAAATGAATAGTATTGATGAAGAAGAGTCCAAAATCGAATATAAGTCTAGAATTGCGGATGTGACAGAAAGCGCGATCATCATTGAAATCCCTTTGAATGAAAAGACAGGACGATTGAAAAAACTTTATCAAGGCGATGAGATTAGTGCTCATTTCCTAGGTCAAGGCGGTGTGAAGCATTATTTCACAACAGAAGTTGTAGCCTTTACGGAGGATGTTATTCGCTTGATCGAACTAAGACTCCCAGAGTTAAGTGCGATTACGCAAATACAACGCAGGAATTTCCTTCGAGTTTTAGCTGAATTAGAAATCGCCGTGAAGCTGAACGACCAGATCCAATTTATTGGATTGACGGATGATGTTGGCGGTGGAGGTATTTCATTTATTTGTGATGGTCATATTCCGATAGGCTTAAATGCAATCATATCTTGTTGGGTACTTGCGCCATTCAAAAATGGCACGATCGAGCATATTCCGTTTACAGGTGAAGTTGTACGCGTGAAAGGTACGGAGACGGGTAAGCAATTAGTCATGATCCGATTCGCAGAGATCGCGGATAGAGAGCGACAGAAACTGATTCGTTTTTGCTTTGAGAGACAAATGGATTTTCGTAAACGCTAGGATTGAGACATAAACGCTAAGGGTATACTGCTATGCATATCGGATGCTAGCGGGAGTGTGATCTCATGTCCAAGGAACAAGAGACAGAACCATATGAACAGTTATTTTTACGCTTTTCTGCGAAAGTAGAGAAGGTCATTATTAGAGCTGTAATTTTCGTTGTTATATTGCTAGTTTGTGTACAAGCTTTACTTCAAAATGCGTATATTCGCAAGCATTTCACACGTGTCGAGCCACTCGAAGGGCAACCTTATATTGTACCGGAACATCCCTTAAGAGAACGCTCATAAGCGCATGAAATCAAGGTGGGATCGAACCCAAGTTTTGCATATGACCATGTTGTGTGGTATAATTTCTAGTAATTAGCAGGCAAGTGCCTGCTTTTTTGTTCGTAAGGTACTGTGAAGTATTGTTAGGAGGAACAGCAGCTTGGATAAGTTCAATATTGCCATAGATGGTCCTGCTGGAGCCGGTAAAAGCACCATAGCACGGCTAGTTGCCGGAGCACTTGGTTTCATTTACGTGGATACAGGAGCCATGTATCGAGCAGTAACGTGGAAAGTACAGCAAGAAGGGCTGCTACCTGAGCAAGAAACAGAAGTGGCTGCGTTAGCCAATCGTATGCAGATTGAGCTCATCCCTGGAGATGAAGGGCAACAGGTCATTGTAGATGGTGTGGATGTGACGAAAGCGATTCGTTCAACGGACGTAACGACACATGTTTCACAAATTGCCAGCTATGGCGCTGTACGTCATTTGTTAGTCGCGCTACAGAAGCAAATGACTGTTTCCAAAGGCGTAGTCATGGACGGCCGTGACATTGGTACACATGTCATGCCAGATGCAGAGATCAAGGTTTTCTTAACCGCGAGTGTGAAGGAACGTGCTGAGCGCCGATTCAAGGAATTAGAAAACAGTGGTACGAATACACTGACTCTTTCCGAATTGGAGCAGGATATCGCACGTCGCGATCAATTCGATGAGGCGAGGGAAATTTCACCACTGCGTAGGGCGCATGATGCCGTGTTGATGGACAGTACATCAATGACGATTGAAGAAGTAGTGGACGAAATTCTTGGACTTTGCAAGGACAAAGTCGGAGGTGGCAAATAAAGATGCTATATCGCATCGGAAGAGCCTTATTTCGATTTATTTTCACCGTTTTTTTCCGAATGCGTGCTATCGGCATGGAAAATGTTCCTACGCAAGGGGCAGTTGTTTTGTGTGGTAATCATACTAGCTTCTTAGACCCACCATTCTTAGGTTCACCACTGCGCCGCAAGGTGCATTTCATGGCCAAGGCGGAGTTGTTTGATATACCAGTACTTGGGTCTATCATATCTAAAGTAGGCGCATTCCCAGTTAAACGCGGAGGCGTAAGCAGAGAGTCGATTCGACTTGCTGTACAGCTGCTGCGTGATGGCAATATGCTAGGTGTTTTTCCTGAAGGATCTAGAAGCAATGCGGGTGGAATGGGGAAGAAAGGCGCTGCTAGTCTTGCATTGAAGTCGGGCGCGGCAGTTGTTCCGGTAGCCATCGTAGGTACCTACTCACTTTTCCGTCGTATGACGATCGTTTACGGTAAACCACTTGATATGAGCGCTTATGAAGGCGGTAGTTCAGAGGATCTGGAGCAGGCGACGGAAGCGATTATGAAAGAAATTCGCCGACTACATACAGTCACTAGTAAAGCATAAGAAGAAATGTATGGAATCGAAAGCTTGGAATTATACTAACCATAAAGTGATTTGAACTTATTATTGTGTTTGAAACAGAGTAGGAGCTTGACTGCTGCTTTGTGACTTATAAATTATTTTTGTTGGTTGTAAATAGAGGAGGCTAATCTCATGTCAGATGAAGTAAAAGTTGAAGATCAATCACAGGAAGCTCAAGAAACGGCCGTATCACAAGCAGAAGCAGAGCACGCGCTTAACAATGTTGCTGTGTTGAAGAAAGGCGCTACGGTAAAAGGCAAAATCGTTAAAGTAGACGCTGATCAAGCTTTCGTGGATATCGGTTACAAATACGATGGCGTCATCCCAGTTCGTGAGCTTTCTTCCGTAAGCTTGAATGATGCTGCGCAAGCAGTCGAGCTTGGTCAAGAAGTAGAATTGAAAATCGTTTCCATCAACGATGCAAAAGAAACGTTGGTATTGTCCAAACGTGTCGTTGACAACGAAAAAGCTTGGGAAACGCTACAAGGACAACTTGAGAGCAAAGAAATTATCGAAGCAGCTGTTGCAGAGGTTGTTAAAGGCGGATTAGTTGTGGATATTGGTGTACGTGGATTCGTACCTGCTTCCATGGTTGAGCGTCAATTCGTTGAAGATTTCTCTTCCTACAAAGGCCGCACTTTGCGTCTTCGTGTGAAAGAAATTGATCGTGAGAAAAACAAAGTCATCCTTTCCCAAAAAGATATTTTGGATGAAGAGTTCGAAACAAACAAAAAGAAAATCATCGAAGGTCTTCAAGTTGGTCAAGTACTAGATGGTACTGTACAACGTTTGACACAATTCGGTGCATTTGTTGACATCGGTGGTATTGATGGACTTGTTCATATTTCTGAACTTGCTTGGCAGCATGTTGAACAAGCATCTGATGTTGTTAAAGAAGGAGACAAAGTTAAGGTGCAAATCCTTAAATTGGATCCATCCAATGATAAAATCAGCTTGAGCATCAAAGCTACACAAGATGGTCCTTGGTCAAATGTTGAGCGTGATTTCAAAGCTGGTGATATCGTAACAGGTACAGTTAAACGTCTTGCAGCTTTCGGTGCATTCGTTGAAGTGGCACCAGGTGTTGAGGGTCTTGTTCACATTTCCCAAATCGCACACCGTCACATCGGTACTCCGCATGAAGTTTTGAAAGAAGGCCAAGAAGTACAAGTGAAAATCTTGGAAATCAACCTTGCTGAGAAACGCGTTAGCTTAAGCATTAAAGACACAGAAGATGCTCCTGAAGCACCTGCTGGTGCAGCGGCTCCATCATCAGCTGGCAAACCAGAAAGAGAAAGACAACCGCGTGGTGATCGTGACCGTGGTAACAGCGCTAGTCATCAAAAAGAAATTGCTGGTAACGAAAATGTATCCCTAAGCAATCAAGGTTTGTCCATGACACTTGGTGAGCGTTTCGGAGATAAACTGGCTAAATTTAAAAAATAAATAGATCCAATTTCTAGGGAGGTTACAGAAATGCGCATCTCACGCAAAATGGAGCATGTCCATTATGCGCTGGAGCTTGGTCAAACTCGTCAACAAGGGTTGGCGGATATCAAGCTTGTGCATAACTGTCTTCCTGAGACTTCGACGGATCATATTGCTTTAACAACAACAATCGGCGATCTCACTATGAGTTCGCCGATTTTAATTAATGCAATGACCGGCGGCGCTCACGAGACAGAGAGCATTAATCGCGAATTGGCCATACTCGCGAGGGAGAAAGGTTTGCCTATGGCTGTTGGCTCCCAGATGTCAGCTATTAAGAATAGCGAAGTGGCATCCAGCTATGAAGTGGTGCGACGCGAGAATCCGAAAGGTATCATCTTTGCTAATTTGGGGAGCGAAGCCACAACGGACCAAGCGTTACGTGCGGTAGATATGATAGAAGCGAATGCGCTCCAAATCCATCTCAACGTTATGCAAGAATTGATTATGCCAGAAGGTGATCGCAGCTTCGTAGGCATGCTTGGCCGCATTGAAAGCATTGTTCGTCATACACCAGTACCGGTGATTGTGAAAGAGGTAGGCTTTGGCATTTCGCGTGATAATGCGAAGCAGCTAAGAGATATTGGGGTTCAGGTACTCGATGTAGGAGGCTCAGGCGGCACGAATTTTGCTGCTATTGAAAATGCGAGACGACCTGCTGCATTAGATTGGCTGAATGATTGGGGTACACCTACAAGTATGACTTTATTAGAAGCCCTATCTGTTTATCCGTGGGGTTCTATTATTGCGTCAGGCGGCATTACAAATGCATTGGAAGCGGCGAAAGCACTTACCTTAGGCGCATCGGCAGTGGGTATGGCAGGTGCATTTCTGAAGGTATTGCGTATAGATGGTGTAGAAGCACTTCACGATTATGCAGAAGAACTTCACCAAGGACTCATTTTAATTATGACGGCATTGGGAGCTAATTCGATTCAAGCCTTAACAAGGTGTCCAGTTGTCATCGTTGGAGATACCGCGGAATGGTGTCGAACGAGAGGCATTAACTTAACTTCATACGCAGAGCGAACTAATCAGAGTAAATAATCAAAATATTGCCATACTAAGGATCAGGCAGATCTCCCTTATTACTCACTTGAGGGGGAGCCTGAAGATCCGTAAAGCACATTGATGACAGAGGATGTCATCGATAGCTACGCAGGCTAGGTGGTTTGATTATGAATGCTGGTTATCTGTCGCTTATTCTCCTTTGCATCACGTTGATCTTGCTCGCCAGTGGCTGGAAGGAGCTGTACATCCGAAGTATATCGCATAAAGGCATGCTTCTTTTTTTTGCCTCTTGGCTGATCGGATCACGAGTTACCGTGACGATACAACATGTACATATTCAACTTGTTTATGTTGTTGTACTAACGATTGCCTTTAGTATTCTTTATGTCACAAAAGGTTTTATACATAAGCTACATCTGCTTTCCATAGGACTTCTGATCGGTTCACTCCACTTTCTATTTCAACAACTGCTAGAAATGGACCCTATTCTTATCATTCGTAATTCAGAATGGCAGACTGCTCTGTTAATTGCCCTAGTAGCCGTAGTTGTACAGCGCAATGCATGGGAACAAATTGCAGCCATTTCGATCGGATATTTGATCGGGGATATGTATCAAGCGAGTATTCACGAAGTTGACGGCTTTCATCAGTTGGGTATGGCTACGTTTCAAGATCAATGGTGGTTGTCTATTTTTACAGCTAGAACAATAACGATTGTAGTACAAGCTGCATACAGTGGTTGCCGAACCGTCGTGAGAAGCTGGTTAGACCGCAGGGGGGGCAACTAAAGCAATGGATATAGCTTGGTTACATACGCATCGGTATACCATTGGGATTGTCATTGGTGTTATTTTTGGCATTTTGTCGCGAATTAATATGCTGCGAACGGATTATCGGCAGTATCCAACGTATCCGCATGGCAAAATCATTCATGTCTCGCTCGGTGTGATCGCTGCAGGTCTTGGAGCGGTTGCTGTTCCAGCATTGTTGGAGAAAAACTACACGGCAGTCACGTTTCTTTCCTTAGCGGCACAACAATTTAGAGATGTGCGCAATATGGAAAGACAGAGTTTAACGAAAGTGGATGAGTTAGAACTTGTCCCCCGTGGAGCCGCCTACATCGAAGGAATTGCGATGGTTTTCGAAGGCCGTAATTATTTGGTCATTATGACAGCTTTTTTGGCTTCCTTTTTTAGTATATTAGGAGCTTGGTACTGGGGGATAGTTGCTGGCTTAATCTCAATCTGGCTTGCAAATTTCTTTAAATCGGGCAGCAAATTAGGGGACATCGCTGATATTGAACCCGTTGATATTCATATAGATGGGCCTGATGTTTCGGTAGGTTCTATTTATATCATGAACGTAGGGCTTAGGGATTCGCGTGAAAAAATAATGAAATATGGTCAAGGCTTTCTAATTAAGCCGAAAAATCGTAATGCCCGTGTAACGATTTCTCATGTTGGACAGCGGCAAGCCATTATGTATGATATGTCCACTTTGTTCGGCGTGTATCGTGATGAGGGCGAGCCTTCCTTGCGGCCTATGGCTAAATTGGACCTAGACTCAGGGACGATCGGTTTACTCTTACTTTTGCAGGAAAATGACAAAGAGAAAACATACACTGCCCTTCATCGTGTACCTGTTCTTGAAAGTGCTGTGCGCATGCCTTCTGAAGCTGGTGTAAATAAAAAGAAGGAGGGGTAAAGCCCTTATGTCGCAAATTCTCGCGATCGTGACATTGTCGAAAGACCGTATTGCTGGCGGTGCTCCAATCTTTGTGGTTGAAGGTGAAGACGAGATGCAGAGAACCGCATTCTCTTTAGAGAAAATGTTAGACGCGAATGCCCATGATCTGAAAAATGGTACGATGATTCTGGTGAAACATTCCTGATTATCCGGTGAAAAGGCGCATATTTAATCGAAGTCTCAAAAGAGATTAGCCAAGGCGCCTCTTTTTTGTTATGATGTAAGTTGCGTAATTTTCCATGTATGATCATGGAATCCGAAGGAGAGATGTAAATTGGCTAGACCCGTACTTGCAATTGTAGGCCGACCTAATGTCGGGAAATCCACCATTTTTAATCGAATCGTAGGCGATCGTATGGCGATCGTAGAAGATAAACCAGGTGTCACACGAGATCGTTTATATGGTGTTGGTGAATGGCTTAATACATCGTTTAGTGTCATTGATACAGGCGGTATTGAAATTGACGGCGAAGACGTAATTCTGAAATCTGTTCGTGTTCAAGCTGAGCTTGCTATTGAAGAAGCGGATGTCATCGTGTTCATGGTTGACGCGAAGGCGGGCGTAACCCCATCGGATGAGGAAGTAGCGCAGCTACTATTCCGTTCCAAGAAGCCAGTTGTCTTGGCAGTAAATAAAGTAGATAATTTGGCACGTCAAGATGATATCTATGAATTCTATTCCCTTGGTTTCGGCGATCCTGTAGGGATTTCGGGTTCGCACGGAATTGGGATTGGCGATCTTCTTGAGGTCGTATGTAACTTATTCCCTGACAAAACGGATGACGAGTATGGCGAAGAAGTTGTTAAATTCGCATTGATTGGTCGTCCAAATGTCGGGAAATCGTCAATGACAAATGCGATTCTTGGTGAAGAGCGAGTCATTGTGAGCGACGTTGCAGGTACAACACGTGATGCGATCGATACACCTTTTGAACGTGATGGACAGAAGTTCGTTATCATTGATACAGCTGGTATGCGAAAACGTGGCAAAGTTTATGAGAACACTGAGAAATACAGCGTTATGCGGGCAATGAAAGCTATTGAACGAGCAGATGTGGTGCTTGTTGTTATCGACGGACAAGAAGGTATTATTGATCAAGACAAACATATCGCAGGCTATGCGCATGAAGCAGGAAAAGCGATTGTCATTGTCGTAAATAAATGGGATATCGTTGAGAAAGATGATAAGACGATGCAACATTTCACGACGACGATTCGCGATCATTTCTTGTTCTTGAGTTATGCACCAATTGTGTTTGTATCTGCGAAAACAACACAGCGACTTCATAAACTGCTGCCTGTTATCGTACAAGTGGCTGAGAATCATGCCTTGCGTGTACAAACGCATCTCCTGAATGATGTTGTTTCCGATGCGGTTGCTTACAACCCGCCGCCAACGGACAAAGGGAAGCGTCTGCGCATTAACTATGTGACGCAAGTAGCCGTTAAGCCGCCTGTGTTCGTACTCTTCGTGAATGAGCCAGAGCTTATGCATTTCTCATACGAACGTTATTTGGATAACAAAATCCGTGCTGCATTCGGCTTTGAAGGAACGCCCATTCGCATCTTGAGCCGTAGAAAAACTTCGGACAAAGAATAGGAGATGTTGTACATTGCTTTCGATAATAACAATTGTAGTGGGCTATTTACTAGGATCCATCAGCTTTAGTTATTTATTCGGAAAATGGTTCAAGGGAATTGATATCCGTAAGCACGGCAGTGGGAACGCGGGGGCAACGAATACACTCCGCGTTCTGGGGAAGGGGCCAGCAATCCTCGTCCTGCTGTTGGATGCCTTGAAAGGCGTCGTAGCCGTCTTACTGGGGGTCTGGGCTGCTGATGATATCTGGATTTCTGTTTTGTGTGGGTTAGCAGCCATTGTAGGGCATAATTGGCCAGTGTTTTTCGGCTTCCGCGGTGGTAAAGGCATTGCGACCACCATTGGAGTCATGGCGACACTTTGTTTTGTCCCTACCTTGATTGCAGGCTTAACAGCCATCGCCATCATCGCTATCACACGATTCGTATCGCTCGGCTCCCTTATTCTTACAGCACTCTTACCTTTTCTAATTTGGGGGATGGACCGGCCGTTGCCTGTTTTGTGGATAAGCATTTTGCTTTGTGCTTTTGCCTTCTTACGTCACCGAACAAATATCGTGAAACTTATTCAAGGTAAAGAAAACAAGCTGGGCCAGAAAAGAGCCTAACGAAAAACAACTACGCGTAGGAGGGGAAACCGTGACACATAAAGTATCGGTCCTTGTAGCTGGAAGTTGGGGGACGGCACTCGCCTCGGTATTGGCGGATAATGGGAAAGAAGTCCTTCTATGGTCTCGTAACGAAGAACAAGTGGTAGAAATTAATGAAAAGCACACGAATAGCCGTTTTCTCAAAGACATATCGCTATCTCCTTCGATCATAGCGACACATTCTTTGCAAGAAGCTGTACAAGATGCGGATGCGATTATTATGGTCGTTCCATCTTCAGGCATGCGTGAGGTTGCTTCACGAATTCGTCCATTTTTGAAGAAAGATACACTTATTATTCATGCGACCAAGGGTTTTGAAACAGGGACACTTAAGCGAATGACAGAGGTGCTCGCGGACGAGCTCCCCGAGATGGATCCTAAGCGATTCGTGGTCCTTTCGGGACCGAGTCATGCAGAAGAAGTCATTTGCAAAATGCCGACAACTGTCGTTGTCGCTGCAGAGGATCTAGAAGCCGCTGAGGCTGCTCAAGACCTGCTTATTACACGATATTTCCGTGTGTATACGAATCCGGATGTAACAGGTGTTGAGGTAGGTGGCGCGCTGAAAAATATCATTGGACTTGGGGCAGGGCTAACCGATGGTTTAGATTTCGGTGATAATGCGAAGGCGGCACTTGTTACTCGAGGGCTCGCGGAAATCACACGACTTGGTACTGCAATGGGGGCTAACCCTCTTACCTTTGCTGGATTAGCTGGAATTGGTGATTTGATCGCTACCTGTACAAGTAAACATAGTAGAAACTGGCGAGCAGGCAACAAATTGGCCAAAGGGATTCTATTAGATGATGTGCTCAAAGAGATGGGAATGGTTGTTGAAGGCGTGAAAACGACGAAAGCAGCCTATGACCTGGCGCAACGCTATGAGGTCACCATGCCGATTACGAATGAATTACATAACGTTTTATTTGAAGGGAAATCTCCACAACTTGCAGCCGGTGATCTAATGGGACGTGTGCGTACACACGAAATGGAAGAATTACCGATGACAAGGTGAACAAAAGGTTGGAGATAGCCTACACCAGTTCTTCTCCGCACTCATACTATACCCTATCAGGATTTCTCATTAGCTTAGGGTACAGGAGGCGGCACAATTGGCGAATAAAGATATGTCGAAGGACGTATTAAGTGTGGTCAAGAAGAAGACGGGCAAATCCGTTACAGCAAAAGATATCGAAAAAATTGCAAGTGGAGTAAAACCTTCTACCATGCAGAGTGAAGTTCAATTAAGAGCTCTCATTAAACAGGTTTCTGGATTAGTGAATGTCAAAGTGTCTGAAGAAACGATTAATGATATCGTTCAAGCCGTTAAAAGCAGTAAACTTGATACCAATAATATGCAGCAATTGATGAGTATGATGATGGGTAAGAAATAAGAAGCATGAAGGGGTTCATCCCCTTTATGCTTTTTTCTCATTCTGTGCTATACTTACATGTGTTTCATTTTCACGATTTTTACATAAGGAGTTTATCATATGTCACCTTTAGACAAAATGTGGGCCTCATTCGTGGCCATGGGACTGATGGTTGTTGCGTCATTTTTGATCTCGTATGCACGTACAAGAACATCTGGCGTATGGCGCGGTGTGCTGTCTTTTATTGCTTTTTTAATGTTTATTCCTATCTTACTTTTTATGTTATCTTCGTTGTTTTAACCAACCGGAGGGGAAATCATCATGTTAGAACTGAAAACACGCAAAACGCAGATAAAACTAACGCCCGAGACGGGATTAACCATTCTGGACCATGCTTTGAAGGCAAATGTGGATTGGGGATTCTCGTGTACGCGAGGAACCTGCGCGAGATGCCGCTGTTACGTTGCAGAAGGTCGTGAGCTGCTCGCAGAGGCTTCCGAAGCGGAAGAGGATCGACTAGAGCCAGAGGAGCTTGCACAAGGCTATCGTCTAGCCTGTCAATGCGTAGTAAAAGAAGTAGGAACGATTTCCGTTACGCACAAGCCTTATTTTTAAAAAAAATACTGCCTGAAAGGTGTGGGCATGATGAAACTGCTGGAGCCACTACTCCCGTCGATTTCGACTATTCATACTCGGTTACAGCAAGCCCATAACGTTCAATGGCTGATTGGCGGAAGCTGTGGCTTACTCCTGCATAACGTCGATATTGGAAGAACTCCCAGAGATTTGGATATTTACATCGATCTGAAGGATGTTCACACGGTACATAAGTTGCTGCAGACTTACGCGATTGATAACCCAGAATTTAGTGAAACACCAATATATGCTTCGATGCTGAGTCATTATCGGATTGATGGACATGCCATTGAGGTTGTTGGTGATTTTAAAGTAAAGGCGCTTGGATCCTTGTATCAAGTTGAAGTCAATTACTTGTTTGAAAACTATTACAATTCTGCCTCCATTGAGGAGTGGAAAGTGCCAGTTATGCCGTTAGCGCATGAATTTCTCTTTAATGTCCTGCGAAATCGGCCCGATCGCTATGAACCGATTCTCAGAACGATGCAAGAACATCCTGACAAACATATGCAGGCTTTAAGTGATTTGATGAACCGTAATCAGTGGGGTCATGAATTTCAAGTGAAACTGAACGAATTGCTAGATTGGAACCGGTGACGATGATGAGTGTGTTTGATGTTCATTTTTGGCCAGATAATAAAAAAATTAAAGTAAGACCAGGCACAACTCTGTTGGACGCTGGTAATAAAGCCAAAGTTCATATAAGAACGCGTTGCGGAGCAAAGGCCGCTTGTTTAATGTGTAAAGTAAAGGTAGGCGACCAAAGTGGTCTAGCCCCTCTGAATACGAATGAACGGTTGAAGCTTGGCTCCCTAGTAGATGAGGGGGTTCGTCTTGCATGCCAAGCGCGAGTAATAGGTGATGTGGAAGTTAACATTCCGGAGGATCCTTTAAAGGCTGCAATTCGAGCACAGCTAGCTAGGCAAGCGGAGGATGACGATTTCATTTAGACAAGATAGGATGGTTGAATAGTGAAAGTAAAACGACAACGAACCCAAGGTAGAAGCTTGCTTCTGGCACTCATCTTGGTTATTTTGCTTACAGGCTGCGCGTATCCACAAGAACTACGGAAAGAGAATCAGATTAATCCTGCGGAATTTATTACCGTGGTGGG
This sequence comes from Paenibacillus allorhizoplanae, assembly GCF_927798215.1. Classification (NCBI taxonomy): domain Bacteria; kingdom Bacillati; phylum Bacillota; class Bacilli; order Caryophanales; family Paenibacillaceae; genus Paenibacillus; species Paenibacillus allorhizoplanae. The sequence continues at coordinate 654,025 of NZ_CAKMMW010000002.1, read as the reverse complement.
GCAAGCTGTTGATACCTATCATGAGAAAACAGGTGTACTTCCCATTAAAAATAGTGAGATGACAACACCACTCTATGAGAAGTATGTAATTGATTTTCCAAAACTAAAAAAAACGAATCTGCTCAGTGCAGTGCCCGCGAACGCATTTGAAAGCGGAGGTGTCTTCATCTATGTACTCGTAGATGTCGAAACGAAGCCTACCGTGAAGCTAATGGATCTGTCCGCCTATCAAAGTGTGGAAGATGTGCAGAAGAAAGTGAATGATTACATAGCGAAACATGGTGGTAATATGCCACAAGGGGTTGCCATTAATGATGCTTTTGCCTATGTAGATTTCAAATTGATAGGGATGAAAGAACCGGATATTAAATCTGTGTATAATCGAAAAAATGCCATTACGTACATTTTAAACAAGCAAACGGGAGAAGTAGCCATTGATTATGCAATGGATATCAACACGTTCATTAAGAATAATGCTTTAGAGAATTCCTTGAAACCGGATCAAGATTTGAGGCAGATTCTTGTAGATAAATCCTATTTTGTGCCGATTCGGAGCGTTTCCTATGCCTGGAAAGATAATCAACCTATGCCACAGAATTGAAAATGAGCTAACCTCTTACCCATGTGTAAGAGGTTTTTTTGTCTTTATAGAATAAGCGCAAAGGACTGATCATATATTCTTTCGAAAGCCGTATGTGCTTCATAAAATATGAGCGAAAAAAAGTTGAAACGCATCTATCATATTTCTATCGAAAGTACATATATTTTTACTAGTCCAAATGAATGTACGAGTAGTCAATTGTTACCGTCACTAGCGTCAGTTGACGACCAAACTGTAGGAGGGATTCTCTTGGAGAAAGTGGATATCTTTAAGGACATTGCAGAACGAACGGGAGGGGACATTTACCTGGGGGTTGTCGGAGCAGTCCGGACAGGGAAATCAACCTTTATAAAGCGTTTTGTGGAATCTGTAGTGCTGCCGAACATTCAAAGCGAAGCGGATAGGATCCGGGCTACCGATGAACTCCCGCAGAGCGCTGCTGGCCGCACGATTATGACAACGGAGCCGAAATTCGTACCGAATACGGCGGTTCAAATTTCTGTGGCAGAAGGACTGAACGTCAATGTCCGCCTTGTTGATTGTGTCGGGTATGCAGTCGATGGCGCCAAAGGCTATGAAGACGAGAACGGACCTCGGATGATCAATACACCATGGTTCGATGAGCCGATTCCTTTTCAAGAAGCGGCTGAGATCGGAACACGGAAAGTCATTCAAGAGCACTCCACATTGGGTGTTGTGGTTACGACAGATGGCACGATCTCGGATATCCCGCGGTCTTCCTATGTATTGGCAGAGGAAAGAGTTATTAATGAACTCAAAGAGGTCGGGAAGCCGTTCATTGTGATCATAAACTCTCAGAAGCCAAACAGTGAGCCAGCACTTGAGCTGCGCAGCGAGCTGCAAAGCCGCTATGATGTTCCAGTTGTAACAATGAGTGTAGCTAGCGCTGGAGAAGAAGAAATGGTCTCCGTGCTTCGTGAAGTCTTGTATGAGTTCCCAGTTCATGAAGTGAATGTGAACTTGCCTAGCTGGGTTATGGTCCTAGATGAGAATCATTGGCTGCGGACACAGTTCGAAGCTTCCGTTCGCGATACGGTACAGGATATCAGACGCTTACGCGATGTTGATCGTGTTGTCAGTCAATTTGCTGAATATGAGTTTATCGATAAGGCTGCATTAGCAGGGCTGAATATGGGGCAGGGTGTGGCAGAGATTGATCTCTTTGCACCTGATGAACTCTATGATCGTATTCTCGTCGAGGTCGTTGGTGTTGAGATTCGCGGAAAGGATCATCTTCTCCAGCTTATGCAGGACTTCACACATGCGAAGAGGGAATATGATCAATTTGCTGAGGCTCTTGAGATGGTCAAAACAACCGGGTATGGGATAGCGCCTCCTACACTTGCTGAGATGGCGTTAGATGAGCCTGAGTTAATCCGTCAAGGCTCCAGATTCGGCGTACGTCTAAGAGCAACTGCGCCTTCGATTCATATGATTCGAGTGGATGTAGAATCCGAGTTCTCACCGATCATCGGAACTGAAAAGCAAAGTGAAGAGCTTGTACGTTATCTCATGCAGGATTTTGAGGATAATCCGCTCAAGATTTGGGAGTCCGATATTTTCGGAAGATCACTGCATTCGATTGTGCGAGAAGGCATACAAGGCAAACTTGCCCAAATGCCAGACAATGCGAGATACAAACTTCAAGAAACGCTTGGACGTATTATTAACGAAGGATCTGGAGGCTTAATCGCCATCATATTGTAAGAAAATGTGGACAAAAAACACTCGAAAGGGTGTTTTTTGTCGTTTATTAGCGGAAAGACCCACATAAAATGGAAATAGATACTTGAAATTGCTCCCTGAGTGTATTACTATGAATTTATTCGTCTGCTTTCAAAGTTCATTTTGCTTAGAAAATCAACGATTTTTCAGAAGTTTATGTATAATTTCTAGGAAAACGGTGAAAACAGGAAGTAACGGTAGTGAGAAATTTTGGGGGGAGGTGAATGGCATGAATAAATCTGAATTGATCAACAAAGTTGCGGAAACATCTGAGCTTTCCAAGAAAGACGCAACGAAAGCAGTAGATGCTGTTTTTGATGCAATTTCTGAAGCATTGCAAGGTGGAGATAAAGTGCAATTGGTTGGATTTGGTAACTTCGAAGTTCGTGAACGTTCTGCTCGTAAAGGACGCAATCCACAGACTGGTGGAGAAATTGATATCCCAGCAAGCAAAATCCCAGCTTTCAAACCTGGTAAAGCACTTAAAGATGGCATTCAATAATTTGTATTTATACATAGGATTGAACGTTACATAATTATAAAGCCGTGGCCGCTAAATGCGGGTAACGGCTTTATTTGTTTTGCCTGAAAATGGCTTTACAATTTGAAATTCTCCTACTATACTAACAAAAGTGAATGCGTTATTTTTGGCTGTAAACGTGACGGGGTATGGCGCAGCCTGGTAGCGCGCACCCTTGGGGTGGGTGAGGTCGCACGTTCGAATCGTGTTACTCCGATTATGACAGAGACATCGGTGTTCGATGTCTTTTTCTAATGCCAAGAAACGAAGCAAATTAACATTCATAGGATTGAATCTCTTGGATTACGTAGGGGGTACAGGGTTGACTAAATTGAAGTTGAATGGGCTGATAAGGTCACTGGATTGGACAATGTTCGGAATAATTGCCTCTATTTTCTTGATTTGGCGAATTGGTACGGTGGGCAACTGGAGTACAGAATGTTGGGTATTACTGTGTATCTGTTTATTAGGCGTGCGGAAGGATCAGATCGATGTAGATTGGAAACGCTTTTTTCTATTCGGTATTCCCCTATTAGGTGTTTTTTATTATTTTTATGGGACAGGCAATGGATTTTGGTGGAAAATTGCAAACTGGATGTTTGAAAATAATCGCCACCCCTGGCGCTGGGATAGCTATATGAACGCAATCCCGTTGAATTCGGGGGGATGGGCAAGGTGGATCTCAACACCATTTTTGGATAGAGCAATGGTTTGGGTGTACAACTATGGTTTTGTGCTTTCACTTTGGATCTGTATTGTTCGCAGCTTCTGGACGCGTAGCATCAAAAAAATGTTGTCTTACGCGCTTTCAGGGCATATGCTGCAATTTCCGCTTATCTTGCCTTTTTATAATTTGATTCTGCTTCATGAAGTATGGTATGTAAATAAGCAGCCCGATTTACTTCATCGTGTTTTTGCGGATGAAAACTCCTTATTAGTAGCAGTTATGAATTGCTTTCCTAGTATGCATACGTCCATTTCGTTTGCAATGCTGCTGCTTGCACTTCGGGAGAAGGATCGCATCTTCAAATACATGATGGTCACGTATTGTTCGGCTATAATATTTTCGACGCTGTATCTACAAATACATTGGGTGATCGATGTGATCGCAGGCATGTTATTCGCTTATGGAACCGTTAAATTGACGGATCTTCTTATTCGCTTAGGATCTACGCATGCTTTGCCAGCGAAGTTCATACGATTTTATCGAAAACGCGCAACTACATCAGCGCCATCTGAATTAACTATCTAGTGCATGTTGACTTCCGGTTACTTTTTTTGGCATCATTAGGTAAGGTATGAAGGTTAGGGAAGAACGGAGGATGGATATGGAACAATCGAATAAATCAGATCAGTCAAACTCGAACGGTAACGAGTATTTCGTAATTAAAGCGAAAGATAATGGTGTTCATGTGATTGGGTTAACACGTGGACAAGACACACGTTTTCATCATACAGAGAAGCTAGACAAGGGTGAGGTTATGATTGCTCAGTTTACTGAACATACATCCGCGGTTAAAGTAAGAGGCAAAGCTTTAATTATGACCAAGTTTGGTACGATCGATACAGAAGAGTAAGAGATTATCCCAATAAACGGCTACAACGTCCATCTTGGACGGTCGAAGTGTTTGTCAAGAAATACATCCAAGTTATCGTGTGGAAGAATTGAATACATATATTTTGAGAAAAGCAGGCATAGCCTGCTTTTTTTCTATGTACAATGGTGTATAGGACTTGTTTATTTGGATAACCTGTCGGTTATTTGGCTCCTGCATATGCTTAGGGGGTGTTGATTGTGAAATGGTCAATGCGTATTGTGATCACACTAGGGATTTCGGTTGTTGTTGCGATTAGTCTATCCATGTTACCAAAGCTGGATCTTTCTTCAGGCTTAGGGTCTGCCTACACGTGGTCCAATAATCGAGGGGGACAGCTCACCGAAAATAACTTGGCAGATCTGCTTGTTCAAATTCCACTGCAGCTTCGTATACGGAAAGTAGAACTGAGTTCGTCGCGGTTGTCACTTGATTTAAGCTTACCCAAAAATGCGGAGACGATTGCGGTATATCGTGATTTGTATACAATTGCACAGACCATGCTAGTTAAAACCAAAAATGTTGATCAGGTGTGGGTACGCATTATTGATTATTCCGGCTCGGCCGATACAACCTCAACTCAGCTTGTCTTGGCTATGGTTGCTCAACGTGAATTTGGCGAAGATATGGAGAAGAAGCCGTCAGAGCTTAGTTTAATTCAATTGGAGCAAGAGCTTCAGAACCGATTTCGCATCACGTATACCTCCAAATGGCAACAAAAGTATCCACTATAATTTATTGTGCTTCTATTAACGTGTTATGCTATAATAATTTGGATTGAGACATCTAGTTTCATTAAATGATATTTGGCATACGGTTACGGAGGCTTTTGCATGAATTCTTATCGGATCCCTGAGATCGCTAAACAGTACACACAGTATGATATGATCCAAATTCACACAGACTTGCCCGATTTTCCCGAGTTGCGCACACGTCTGTTGTTTGCATTCTTGAATGAAAATAACAAACTAAGCTCATTAAGTGAATTATTTACTTTAGCAACAGCACTTGTACAGCTAGGACTCGATACTCATGATCTTGTGACAGTGTCCAATGAAGTCAAGGAGAAGAAGGCATCAAGATCGAGGCAGTTAAAAGTGCTTGCTGGAGATTACTTTAGTGCGAGATTTTATCATCTACTAGCTAAAACAGGGCAGATCGATATGATTAAGCAACTTTCGAACGCGATCTGTGAAGTCAATCGGTTAAAGATGAGCAGCTACACGAAAATGAAACAGCTGAAAATGACGGCAGAAGATTACATTCACCTCACGGTGGAAATTAAATCTCAGCTTTTTTTGTCTTTTTCAGAAGTTATGTATGGTGCGAATAAACAAGCATGGCCTGAAATTCTGAGAGGCTTTGTGAGATGTGAACTGTTGTTCACAGAAATTTTCCGGATTGAAACCATTTCTAAGTTCAGGGACAGTTGGGGTTATTGGCATATTAGCCAGAACGGAACACGTGAAGAGCGGAAGCAATTACAAGGTGAAGAGGTTGATACAACGAAGGTTCGTACACTTCTGCATAAATACAATATATCTTCACAGTTGTATCAATTGCTGAACACTCAAATGAAGCAATTGCAGGACTTTGTAAAGAAGCTTGAATCGGATAAGCTACAAAGTGAACTCTTTCACATGGGAGAGCCCTTTTTACGATTTGCTGGGGAGCATCCTAAAGTGTTAGAAGAAATTTAAGGGGACCTGGGGAATGAGTGTAAGCAATACGAATAGTGAAAATAAAAAAGCGAAAAGTAAAGAAGAATTTGTACATGGTGTTTTTGAAAGCATCGCACCTAAATATGACTTGATGAATAATATCATTAGTTTTAATCGTCACAAAGCATGGCGTAAATTTGCAATGAAGAAGATGAATGTACAGCCTGGGGCTACAGCAATCGATTTATGTTGTGGAACTTGTGACTGGACCATTAGTCTTGCTCATGCTAGTAGAACAGGGAAAATGGTTGGATTGGATTTTAGCCAAAATATGTTGGATATCGGTGCCGAGAAAATAAAACAACAGCACTTAGATCAGCAGGTCGAGCTAATTCAAGGAAATGCGATGAGTCTTCCGTTTGACGACAATACGTTTGACTTTGCTACAATCGGGTTTGCCTTGCGTAATGTTCCCGATCTTGAACAAGTCATTCGAGAAATGCAACGTGTCGTTAAGCCCGGAGGGCTAGTTGTGTCTTTAGAGCTATCCAAGCCAACATGGCAGCCATTTAAGTCTATCTATTATGTATATTTCCGTCATATCATGCCGTTCCTCGGCAAATTGATTGTTAAGAAATATGAACAATATAAGTGGTTACCGGAATCATTAATTTCGTTTCCAGATCATAAGCAACTCGCGGCCATCTTCTCGAAGAATGGTTTAGATCACGTACAGGCCCATCCACTCTTTGGTGGTGTGGCGGCGCTACATGTAGGGACAAAAGGTAATAAGAAATCAGGAGTGTAATTCACATATGTTTACTAAATTAAAGATTTTTCTAGAAATGATTAAATTCGAACACAGTGTGTTTGCTTTGCCATTTGCCTTCATGGGGGCTATTCTCGGTTCCGTTGTATGGCAGGGACACTTGCCTAGCTGGGCACAGATCGGTTGGATCACCTTAGCAATGGTGGGGGCACGCACTGCCGCGATGGCATTGAATCGTGTAATTGACCAAGCCATTGACAAACGTAATCCAAGAACTGAGAATCGAGCAATTCCTGCTGGGCTCATTTCAATACCGCAAGTTATTCTCTATATCATCATCTCATTTGCTGTTCTTTTTTGGGCAACCTATCACTTAAGTGCATTGTCCATGAAGCTTCTACCTATTGCAGTGTTCTTTCTTGTGATTTATTCCTATACCAAAAGGTTTACTTGGACATGTCATTTCGTACTGGGCTTGACGTTGGGGCTTGCTCCGCTGGGCGGTTGGATTGCGGTTACAGGTCAATTCACATGGTCATCAATCATCTTTTTCCTTACGGTTGCTTGCTGGAGTGCTGGTTTCGATCTCATTTATGCTTGCCAGGATGCCGAGTTTGATCGCAAAGAAGGGTTGCACTCATTGCCAAGTCGATTTGGCATTAAAGCAGCACTACTAACAGCACGAGTACTGCATGTCTTAACCGCAATCGGTTTAGTCTCCTTATTTTTCATCACGCATCTGAGTTGGTTGTATTTGGTGGGACTAGTTATTGCTTATATATTGTTGTTTAAAGAACATAGGCTCGTTACTCCGCAGGATTTGTCCAAATTAAACACGGCTTTCTTCACAATGAATGGCGTATTGAGTTTAGTCATGTTTACTTTCACATTGCTTGATGTCCTTGTGAGTAAGCACTCATGAGTAGCGGAAACTGGGTTATTGGAATTTCGGGTGCGAGTGGAGCCATCTACGGCGTACGATTATGCGAAGTATTGTTGGATCTTGGTTTAGATGTGCATCTTATTATTACAGATGCAGGCTGGCGTGTGCTGCAGGATGAACATGACTGGAGTGCAACAAGACGTCAAGAGGTACTTGAGAAGCACTTCGGTGGACGAGCAGGTTCGTTTGAATATCATCCCGTTGCGAATATTGGTGCAACCGTGGCAAGTGGTTCTTTTCGAACCAAAGGGATGGTTGTGATTCCGTGCTCGATGGGAACATTATCTGGCATTGCACATGGTTCGTCCGATAACTTGCTTGAGCGTACCGCGGACGTCATGCTAAAAGAAGGAAGAAAATTAATTCTGGTGCCAAGGGAAACACCTTTGCATGCTATACATTTAGAAAATATGCTTACCCTAACAAGAATGGGTGTGCGAATGATACCGGCTATGCCAGCCTTCTATAATCGTCCGCGCTCAATCGATGAGATGGTTGACTTTTTGGTAGGTAAAGTGATGGATAGCATGGAGATTGATCATTCCTTGTACCGTAGATGGGGAGATATTGATGAGCAACCTAGACCCTAAAATCCGAATAGGTCGAATCAACTATACCAACGTGTGGCCGATCTATTATTATTTCCCTGAGCTGATGAATAGTTCAGAAGTCGATATTATTGAACAGGTACCCACATCTCTTAATAAAGCTATGGCTGAAGGCCAAATTGATATGGGACCCATTTCTTCTTTTTCATACGGTCAATTTTTTGAGGATTATATGCTTTTCCCGGATCTATCCGTTAGCTCCTATGGCGAAGTCAACTCGATTCTTCTTTTCCATGACAAACCATTACGAGAAATCGTGAACGGGAAAATCATTCTGCCTACGACGTCTGCGACATCTGTAAATTTACTTAAAATTATTCTAGAAAAATTTTATAATGGTAAACCGACGTATGACTATGCGAAGCCAAATCTAGACCAAATGATGGAGGGAGCAGATGCTGCACTTCTCATTGGGGATGACGCCATTAAGGAAAGCTGGCGGAATCAAAAGTACATGATTACGGACCTCGGTCAAGAATGGGCCAAATGGACGGGGAAATGGATGACGTTCGCTGTCTGGGCAATCCGTAAAGAAACGATTCGTGCCTATCCAGAGCTTGTAACTACTATTTTTGAAGCATTTAAGGCAAGTAAGGAAAAGGCTCATCGGGAGCCAAAGTATATGATTGAAGAGGCACAAGCTACTGTTGGCGGCACTTCCGACTATTGGCATCATTATTTTCATACTTTGTGTTATGATTTCGCGGCTGAGCAGTGGGATGGACTTCATTCGTACTATCAGTACTGTTTCGAACTTGGTTTCTTACCGAAGCCAGTTCAGATTGGCATTTGGGAAGAAACTAAAGTGGCACGGGTGACCGAATGAAAAATTTGTTGGATATATATGCAAGGAAAAGAAGAGATATTTCAGCGATAGAGAAAGAGCTGGAAGAGAGTGTGAATAACGATCACTCTTTGCTAAGAGAAACTTCGATCCACCTACTTAAAGCGGGAGGAAAACGGATTAGACCCGTTTTCGTCCTTCTTTCTGGTGAATTTGGTCATTATGAACTCCAAACGATGAAAAACGTAGCAGTTCCATTAGAGCTTATTCACATGGCTTCTCTTGTGCATGATGATGTTATTGACGATGCGAACACACGACGTGGTCAATTGACGGTTCGCTCCAAATGGGATAATCGCATTGCGATGTTTACAGGAGATTATATTTTTGCAAGAGCGCTAGGTGTGATTACTCAGATTCCGGATCCGAGAATTCACCAGATCATGTCAAAAGCAATTGTTGAAATGTCCATTGGAGAAATGGAGCAAATTCGTTTTTTCTTTCATTCCGAGCAAACCATACGTGACTATTTACTTCGCATTCGACGCAAAACTGCGTTATTAATAGCAATTTCTTGCCAATTGGGTGCGATGGCTTCAGGCGCTCCTGACTGGTTAAGCACTAAGTTGTATAATTTTGGGTATAATGTAGGTATGGCCTTCCAAATTAGGGATGATATTCTGGATTTAACAGGCACAGAAAAGCAGATCGGGAAACCACCTGGAAGTGACGTCAAGCAAGGGAATATTACGTTGCCGGTGATCTTGACCCTGCAAGATCCAGCTTTAAAGCCAATGATATTGACAGAACTTGATCGAATACATAAACTGGATGGACAAACGGATATAAGTCGATTCTTAGAAATGATTCGAGGCAGTGCTGGCATTAAGGAAGCCGATCGACTTTCCCAGGTATATATCGATAAGGCGATTTCGTCATTAGACACATTGCCGGATATCCAAGCGAAGAAAGATCTCATCGAAATCGCTCATTTTATCGGGAATCGATCGTATTAACCAGTTTTCTGACGAAAACGTAAGCCAATGCTTACGAAGTCAGTTTTCTGGCGAAAACTTTAAGGAGGTAGTCTTTCAATGGAAAAAACATTTCTCATGGTTAAACCAGATGGTGTACAACGGGGGCTTGTCGGCGAGATTGTAAAACGGTTTGAACAGAAAGGTTTCCAATTGATTGGCAGCAAGTTGACGGTTATTTCCCGAGAACAAGCCGAGATCCACTATGCAGAGCATAAAGGAAAAGATTTTTTCGAAAGACTTGTGAATTTCATTACATCAGGACCTGTTTTTGCCATGGTATGGCATGGTGATCAAGTTATCACATTGTCGCGAACCATGATTGGCAAAACGAATTCATTAGAAGCCGCACCTGGAACCATTCGCGGTGATTATGCTGTACATACGAATCTTAACTTGATTCATGGATCGGATTCACCAGAAAGTGCTGAGCGTGAAATTAATAATTTTTTTCAGCCAAACGAAATTTTTACATATTCAAAAAACATACAAGAATGGATCTAATCTTCCATCGCAAAGAATCTGTTATCGGATACGACACAGGTTCTTTTTGTTTTTTAATGAAGGAATTTGGTAAATCCACACAGAATGTATCAAGGTACATAATGATCAAGGTGGGTGGACAGCATGGAGGATCAAGATTTTTTGTTGTTTATTAAAAAAATAAAGGAACACACGTCCATTGATCTTGCGTTGTATAAGGAAGCGCAAATGAAGAGACGATTAACTACCTTGCGAATGAAGCGAGGTTACAATACGTTTATTTCTTTTTTTGAAGCGATGATGAAGGACAAGGAACTATTCTATGAGTTTTTGGATCGGATGACGATCAATGTTTCTGAATTTTGGAGAAACCCGAATCGTTGGGAGCTTGTAGAACAGAAGTTTATACCTGAGATGCTGAAGCGGAATCGCCGGTTGAAGATTTGGAGTGCAGCCTGCTCCACAGGTGAAGAACCGTACACACTAGCCATGATTTTAGCTGAGCAAGGAGCGTTGGCTGAGACGAGCCTACATGCGACAGATATTGACGATGGTGCTTTGGAGAAAGCACGTAAAGGGATGTACTTAGATCGTTCCGTGCGTGATGTACCAGCTAATTATGTGAAGAAATATTTTAAACAAGATGGCTTAATGTTTCATGTTTCGGATGAACTCAAAAAGTCAGTTCGATTTCAGAAACAAAATTTGCTTGTTGATACATTTGATAGCGGTTACGATCTGATCGTGTGCCGTAATGTCATCATTTATTTCACAGAAGAAGCGAAGCATGTGCTGTACCAGAAGTTTGCCAAAGCACTTAAACCAGGCGGTCTGCTTTTCGTTGGTTCGACAGAACAGATTTTTTCTCCTGGGCAATATGAGCTGGAAGCGGCTGAAACGTTCTTTTATCGGAAAAAAGGAGTATAAGAACTTCCTTATTTTCCAATACTAAGATGTAGCAGTTCAAAGTGAAGGAGACACCAAGCTTTGAACAATGCATACACGCTTAGGGGGCTATCATGGACAAACGCAAGGTGATTACCGCTTATCGCAGAGGAATGATTTCCATTCAAGAATGTGCTCAAATTTTAGGAGTTGATTCCTCACAAATTACGGGTCTTATGAATGATCCTCAGCTTTGTGAGCCTCCGAGGGTCGTCCAGAAGCAACCTATGCACGGCTAATACTAGTTCCTGCCTAGATGATGACACGCTTACGCGGAAGGGTTTGTCCCTGACCTGTGAAGCGTGTTTTTGCATTTGTGTTGTTGCCAAACCTGAGTAGCTATACTATAATGACAACAGATAATCGCGCGTCAAAGCGCTAAAGTGCTTGGTGCTGCAGCTTTTTTCCGTGGCACATAGAGTAAGTAGGCTCGGTTTTTCCATACTATTATGTTTATATACGGAGTTCGATGTTCTTCGTAAAATTCTTAGGGGGTAACGGATTGTGAGATATTTAACAGCAGGTGAAACGCATGGCCCGCAGCTCACTGCGATTATTGAAGGGTTTCCAAGTAATGTAAACCTTAACTTTGAAGATTTAAACCATCAATTACATAGACGTCAAAAAGGCTATGGTCGTGGTCGTCGGATGCAAATTGAGAAAGATACAGCTACCATTGCAGGTGGCGTGCGTCATGGTAAAACAACAGGTGCGCCAATCGCATTAGTTGTCGTGAATAATGACTGGAAACATTGGACTTCCGTTATGGGGATTGAACCCGTTGAAGAAGATAACGAAGGCAAGCGCCGTGTGAACCGTCCACGTCCTGGACATGCAGATTTAAACGGCGGCCTCAAATATAATCAAAAAGATTTGCGTAATATTTTGGAAAGATCAAGTGCTCGTGAAACAACGATGCGTGTAGCTACTGGGGCTGTTGCTCGTCAGTTGTTAGCAGAGTTCGGGATCAAAGTAGCAGGACAAGTTATCCGCATTGGTGATGTTGAAGTAGAGCGTCAAGAGCTTCCTGTCGATGAACTTATTCGTATTACAGAAGAATCACCAGTACGTGTTGTTGATAAAGAAGCAGAAGCGAAAATGATTGCAGCTATCGATGCTGCTAAAGAAGATGGCGATACATTAGGTGGTATCGTGGAAGTGATTATCGAAGGTGTACCTGTTGGACTTGGAAGTCACGTGCAGTGGGATCGCAAATTGGATGGTAAAATTGCACAAGCTGTGCTTTCTATTCAAGCCTTCAAAGGTGTGGAATTCGGAATCGGTTTCGAAGCTGCAGAGCGCAGAGGCTCGAACGTACATGATGAAATCCTGTATACGCAAGAAACTGGCTTTAGACGCAGAACGAATCGTGCAGGTGGATTTGAAGGCGGAATGACAACAGGCGAGCAAATCATCGTTCGTGGGGTAATGAAACCAATTTCTACTTTGTACAAGCCTTTGCAAAGTGTAGATATCGATACGAAAGAAGTATTTACAGCCCAGGTGGAGCGTTCCGATACGTGTGCAGTGCCAGCAGCAGGCGTGATCATGGAGAATGTCATCGCTTGGGAAGTGGCTAATGCTTTCTTAGATAAATTCGGCGGAGACTCCATCGAAGAAATCCGCACGAACTTAGCGAATTTCCTTAAGCAAGTGGAGAACTACTAAGATGAGAGAACTTACCGTAGAGCTTGGAGAACGGTCTTATCCCATATATATTGGCCAAGGCATTCTTACCAATATCTCGGCACTGTTCGATCGCGCGAAGCTCAGCCGCAAGTCGCCGCTGCTCATCGTCACCGACGAATCGGTGGCGGCATTGCACTTGGAGCGCGTCCTGACACTGCTCCGTGACGGCGGCTTCGCCGCGACAGCCTGCGTCGTGCCCGCAGGCGAAACGTCCAAATCCCTCGCGCAGCTCGAGGGAATCGTAACCGCCGCCCTCCAGGCGGGCCTTGATCGCAATTCTGCGATCATAGCCCTCGGAGGAGGCGTAGTCGGCGATCTCGCCGGCTTCGCTGCGGCGAGCTTCATGCGCGGGATCCGCTTCGTGCAGATCCCGACGACCATCCTTGCCCACGACAGTTCTGTCGGCGGCAAGGTAGCGGTCAATCACCCGATGGCGAAGAACATCATCGGGGCGTTCCACCAGCCAGAGCTAGTCCTCTTCGACATCGACTTGCTGTTGACTTTGCCTGAGCGTGAAGTGAAGGCAGGCCTGTCTGAAGTGATCAAGCATGGCTTGATCTGGGATTCCGCTTTCACACAGTGGTGCGATGAAAACGCAGACAAGTTGTTAGGATTAGATCCAGAAGCGTTAAGTTATGCGCTTTACATAGGTTGTCAAGTGAAAGCGATCGTTGTTTCGCAGGATGAGCGTGAGAATGATCTCCGGGCGATATTAAACCTCGGACACACAATCGGTCATGCATTAGAAGCCGTAGCGGGCTACGGTGAGCTGTTGCATGGTGAGGCTATTGCCATTGGGATGGTCGGCGCTGCTAAGCTTGCACAGCAGTTTGGTTACAGTGAGGACATCCATGCGGTGACCAAAGGTTTATTTGTGAAATACGGATTGCCAGTGAGCATACCGTCACATTTGGATACAGATCGCATTATGAGTGCTATGATGCATGATAAGAAATTCAAAGAAGGTACGATGGTGTACATCATCCCGACCGAGATTGGTAAAGTCGAGATCCGTAAGGATGTTACTTCACAACAAGTCAGAGAAATTGTTGACCTTCTAAAAGGGGAGAAATAACCGATGTACTTAAGGGGAATTCGTGGTGCGACAACAGTTCAACAGAATGATGCAGAAGAAATTCTTACTGCTACGAGTGAGCTTCTTCAAGCAATTGTAGAAGCGAATGATTTCCTTCCAGAGGATATTGGATCGGTTTTCATTACAGTAACGGAAGATATTACGGCAACATTTCCAGCAAGAGCAATTCGTACACTAATTGGCTGGGAGCTTGTTCCATTGATGTGTTCGCTGGAAGTGCCAGTTGAGAATGCATTACCCAAATGTATTCGTTTGATGGTTCAGGTGAACACAACCAAAACCCAAGCGGAAATTAACCATGTGTACTTGAAAGAAGCGAAAGCACTTCGTCCTGATATTGTTAAATTGACAAATGAAGCTACCCGGTAGTATAGTGAAATTAGATGAGTTTAGGTTAGTAGAGCAGAGTTTAGTCGAGTAGAGCAGAGCCGAGTTGAGATGAGAAAAAGTAAAGTAGCTATATGACCATTGGATCGTTCCCAGAGGGGGATCGTCTATTTGCTCATACCCAGCTCTCATTTTCTTTTTTTCACATTCATCCTGATCGTCTACTGAAACTAAAGTCAACCTCTACCCCTGGTAGAGGTTTTTTTGTATTCGAATAGAGTTTTGAGCGCCGCAGACCGCGAGTAGCTCACAAGCTGAGAGGGGATGTTTCCATGTATACACCTGAATTGCAAGAAGTCATTCGTTTGTCCAAAGATTATAATCTTATCCCAGTGGTGCGTCATTTACTAGCTGATACCGAGACGCCAATACGTGTATTTCAACATTTATATCAAGAGCCTCGTGCCTTCCTTTTAGAAAGTGTAGAGGGAGGAGTGAAATGGGCACGTTATTCCTTCTTAGGCAGCGATCCATTCTTGATGATCACGGCGAAGCATGGAAAAACAACGGTCGAAACGGGGTCCGAGAAAAAAATCACGGATGAGAAACCGATCGAAGTGTTGAAGGCTTATCTTCGTTCCTACTCCAGCCCTCAGCTTGCAGATCTTCCACGCTTTACGGGTGGTGCGGTTGGATTCTTCGGATATGACTTATTGCAATACTATGAGAAACTACCGGCTCATCAGATTGATGACTTACAAATGAATGATATTCAGTTCATGTTTTGCGATCAGGTCATCGTATTTGATCATTTCAAACAACAGATCAAAGTGATTGCAAACCTACATGTTCCCCAATTCGCAACGGATGCGGATATTGCGAAGGCGTATCAAGCAACTTGTGAGAAAATTGATGCGACAATCGAAAAAATTAAACGCCCTCTTAGTTCCGATACCATGACGCACAACCCGATCGTGTCAGAACCAGATTTGGGCGAAATTCGTTCCAATATTACGAAAGATAAGTTCATTGCCAATGTGAATAAAGCAAAGGAATACATTCGTGCCGGCGATATTTTCCAAGTCGTGCTCTCCCAGCGTTTTGAAATGGAAACAACGGTTTCTCCCTTACAGGTATATCGTGTGCTTCGTACAATGAATCCATCTCCGTATATGTATGTGCTGAAAATGGACGATGAGGTTATCGTTGGAACGTCTCCTGAGTTGCTAGTACGGGTAGAGGAAGAAAAAGTAGAAACGCGGCCGATTGCTGGAACAAGACCTAGAGGGAAAACCCCAGAGGAAGATCACGCACTTGAGTTGGAGCTGCTTGCCGATGAGAAAGAACGTGCAGAGCATTTGATGTTGGTTGATTTAGGTCGAAATGATATCGGGCGTGTCTCCGAATTCGGTACAGTCAAATGTGACACCTTCATGGACATTGAACGGTACTCACATGTGATGCACATTGTTTCCAATGTGTCTGGTAAAATTGCCAAAGATAAGGATTTCTTTGATGCTTTCCTTTCCTGTATGCCGGCAGGCACGGTGTCTGGAGCACCGAAGCTGAGAGCGATGGGCATTATTGCTGAACTGGAGCCAGAGTCTCGCGGTTCTTACGCAGGTGCGATTGGTTATCTAGGTTTTTCCGGGAATTTGGACACTTGTATTACGATCCGGACGATTGTGTTCAAAAAAGGTAAAGCCTACGTGCAAGCAGGAGCAGGAATCGTTTGGGATTCTGTACCTGAGAGTGAATATCAAGAAACCGTGAACAAAGCGACGGCTTTGCTGAAATCAATCCGAATGGCAGAAGCCATGTTCAGTCCTGAGCCTAGACCTGTTAGCGATATTAACAAAGACTATTTCGTTAACTCATAGAAGGAAGGGGCATGGAAGAACATGAGTGGAACAATTTCGATACAACAAGCACTTGGTAAAGTAATTAGTGGCAATCATTTATCCCGGGAAGAAGCACGTAGTGTCATGTCTGAGATTATGGATGGCGCTGCTTCACCTGCACAAATAGGCAGTTTGTTGACGGCGCTTCGTATCAAAGGGGAAACATTTGAAGAGATTACAGGGTTTGCGGAGACGATGCGAAGCAAAGCTGTGCAAGTGAAGGTACACCAAAGTGACCTACTTGATACGTGTGGAACAGGTGGAGATGGTGCTGACACGTTCAATATCTCAACGACAGCTGCCATTGTAGCATCAGCAGGCGGGATCCGAGTAGCGAAGCATGGCAATAGAGCGATGTCGAGTAAAAGTGGTAGTGCGGATGTTCTAGAAGCGCTTGGCGTTAAGATTACACTGAGCGGCGAACAAGCAGCGAAATGCCTTGAGCGTACTGGCATTTGTTTTATGTTCGCACAGGCCTATCATCAATCGATGAAGCATGTTGCAGCACCTCGCAAAGAGCTTGGATTCAGAACGGTTTTTAATTTGCTAGGCCCACTAACAAATCCAGCAGGTGCGGATCGCCAAGTCCTTGGGGTATTCGATAGAACGAAGACGGAAATGTTAGCACAATCACTGCAGGCACTCGGTCTAAAGCGTGCGATGGTTGTTGCCAGTGAGGATGGGTTGGACGAATTCAGTATCTCTGCACCTACAAAGGTGTCTGAGCTGAAGTCGGATCTTATCACGACTTATACCATTACACCGGACGATTTAGGTCTTCGTGCACATAGTATCAAAGATGTAGCGGGTGGAGATGCTGCCCTGAACGCAGAAATTATTCGTCATATTTTTGCAGGTGAGAAAGGGCCATATCGGGACATCGTGCTAGCGAATGCTGCGGCATGCTTCTATGTAACGGGGCATGTAGGCACACTTCAACAGGGCGTGAAATTAGCTGCAGAAGTCATTGATTCGGGACGCGCGGAGCAGAAATTGCAAGATCTAATCCAATACACAGGAGAACTATGCCATGTTTCTTGATAAAATTGTAGCTACAAAACGCGTGGAAGTAGAGGCGATGAGCGATTTTTCGATCGCGGAGGCTGAAAAGTTAATTTCTCAGCTTCCTCCTTGTTTAGGCTTTGAACGGGCATTGACGCTTGGGAAAAATCGTTCCATGGGACTTATCGCAGAAGTGAAGAAAGCTTCGCCTTCCAAAGGATTGATCCGCGCAGATTTCGAACCGGTTGGTTTGGCCCAAGCATATGAGCGTGCAGGCGCCGATTGTATTTCGGTATTGACCGATGTTTCGTACTTCCAAGGAAGCAATGATTATTTGGAGGCTGTGCGTAAAGCGGTGAATGTTCCGTTGCTACGCAAAGATTTCACCATTGATCCGAAGCAAATCTATGAAGCAAGACTTCTGGGAGCAGATGCCATTCTGCTTATCGCGGCGATTTTGACAACAGAACAGATGAAGCAATATTTGACCCTAGCAAAGGATCTTGGCCTAGATGCACTCGTTGAGGTGCATGATCGTGAAGAGTTGGAGCGCGCACTTGAGCTGGATACCCAACTAATAGGTGTAAATAATCGGAATTTAAAAACTTTCGTAACCGATCTAGGAACAACGGAAGAATTAATAAGCTTTATGCCAAAGGGTAAAACTGTTGTGAGCGAGAGTGGTATATCTACCCTTGAAGATATGGCCTATGTCGAGAAAGTTGGGGCACAAGCTGTACTCATCGGAGAGCATTTCATGCGACAACCCGTCGTTGAACAAGCGGTTCAACAATTGATGGGTGAACTGGTCAATAAGGCGCAGTTATAGGCAGAAAGAGGCGGATTTGATGACTGTGGGAACGATTCCAACGGTAAAAATTTGTGGACTTCAAAGCGTTGAAGTGTTAAAATCAATCGTACATTTGCCGATAGCTCATATCGGCTTTGTTTTTGCACCAAGCAAGCGACAGGTCACGCCCGAGAAGGCAGCCGAGCTGATTGCTTATTTGAAATCAGAAGAGGCGAATGGACAGACTGTGCCACTTACAGTAGGCGTTTTTGTCAATCCAACGAAAGAGCAGTTGGTTGATATTTTAGCTGCAACTCCTCTGGATGTCGTGCAACTTCATAGTCTGGAAACACCGGCTTTCTGTGGATGGGTTCGTGATCAATTTGGTGTACAGGTATTTAAATCGGTTTCCATCTCCAAAACAGAAGATTCCATACCTTCTCTATCCAAGGTAGCTGAGCAACTAGATCCTTATATCGGGCATGTAGATGCCATCTTATTAGATACCTTTGACCCTGTTTACGGAGGCGGTTCTGGGACAACTTTTGCCTGGGATTGTATACCTGTTTATCAAGAGTGGGCTCGTTCTGCTGGTATACAATTGCTAGTAGCTGGCGGACTCCGACATGATAACGTTGATCAATTAGTAGATGCTTATGCTCCTGATGGCGTTGATGTATCGAGCGGCGTGGAGACAGATGGCGTGAAAGATATTGCGAAAATAACCGCGTTTGTGGAAAGGGTGACCCGTAAGTGACACAAGTACCTGATCAGCAAGGTAGATTTGGCAAGTTCGGTGGCCGTTATGTGCCCGAGACTTTGATGAATGCCTTACATGAGCTTGAAGAAGCTTATGCGCGATATAAAGATGATCCTGAATTTATTGCTGAAGTTCGTTATTTGCAGAAGCAGTATTCCGGTAGACCTACTCCGCTTTACTATGCAGAGCGCTTAACCGAGCAACTCGGTGGAGCGAAGATTTATTTGAAACGTGAAGATTTAAACCATACAGGCGCACACAAAATTAATAACACCATCGGACAGGCCGTACTTGCCAAACGCATGGGGAAGAAAAAGATAATCGCGGAAACTGGTGCTGGTCAGCATGGTGTTGCTTCAGCGACAGTCGCAGCATTAATGGGCTTTGAATGTAAAGTATTCATGGGGGAAGAAGACACGAAACGTCAACAATTGAATGTGTTTCGCATGAAATTGTTAGGCTCGGAAGTCATTCCTGTTACCTCAGGAACGCGTACATTGAAAGATGCTTGTAACGAAACATTACGATACTGGGTAAGTAACGTTCAAGATACGTACTATATTCTCGGATCCGTTACTGGGCCACATCCGTATCCGATGATGGTTCGTGATTTCCAACGCGTGATCGGGGATGAGTCCCGTGAGCAAATCTTGGAAACAGAAGGCAGACTGCCGGATGCAGTAGTTGCTTGTGTTGGCGGAGGCAGTAACGCGATGGGGATTTTCTATCCATTCGTTCAAGATGAGTCCGTGAAATTGATTGGTGTCGAGGCAGCAGGTCGCGGCGTTGATACGGAGGAGCATGCAGCAACCATGACAAAAGGAACGCCAGGTGTATTCCAAGGGTCACTCAGTTACTTGCTTCAGGATGAGTATGGTCAAGTTTTGCCAGCGCATTCGATCTCGGCTGGTTTGGACTACCCGGGAATTGGTCCCGAACATGCCTACCTCAAAGATGCTGAGCGTGCCACTTATTATCCAATAACGGATCAAGAAGCACTGGATGCGCTTCAATTGTTGAGCCGCACAGAAGGTATCATACCTGCTCTTGAGAGCGCTCATGCCATTGCACATACGTTGAAATTAGCACCGACGATGACGAAGGACCAAATTATTATCGTGAGTTTGTCAGGCCGCGGCGATAAAGATGTGGAATCCATTATTAGTTATCTTGGCGAGGGGGTATAAGCGATGAACCGTATTGACAGTCGTTTTGCAGAACTCAAAGCGCGCGGTGAAACCGCAATGATCCCTTTTCTAACAATTGGTGACCCTTCGATTGAAGCATCCTTGGAGCTGATTCTAGAAATGGAACGCGCTGGCGCGGATTTAATCGAGCTTGGTGTTCCTTACTCGGATCCACTCGCAGATGGACCTGTTATTCAACGCTCTTCTGAGCGCGCTTTGAAACGTAAAATTTCCATCTTTGATGTAATCGATGTAGCTAAACAGGCAAGGAATCGCGGATCTCAGCTGCCTTTTATCCTTTTTACCTATTATAATCCGGTTCTCCGAATTGGTTTGGAACGTATTTTCAAAGTGATGCAGGAGAATGAAATCAGTGGCATTATTATTCCAGATCTTCCTTTGGAAGAAGATAGTGAGACTAGAGGGATTGCTGAGAAATATGGCGTTCATTTAATTCCTTTAGTTGCACCAACATCGAATGCACGTGTACAACGTATTGCTTCAAGTGCACGTGGTTTCGTTTATTGTGTATCTTCCCTAGGAGTTACAGGCGAGCGTGCTGAATTTTTTGGCGGTATTGAAGATTTCCTTACAACCGTGCGTGAAGCCGCGTCTGTTCCCATTGTTGTGGGCTTCGGCATATCTTCGCGGGAGCAGGTTGAACGCTTTGAGAAGCTGTGCGATGGTGTTGTCGTAGGGAGTGCGATTGTCCGCACGATCGAGAGCGCACTACCACATTTCCAAGAGGATGCCGCTCATCCGGAAGGTCTTAAGCAAATAGGTAATTTTGTAGGTCAATTAAAACGTTCGAACCACTAATTGATGAGGTGACTTCATGAAACCGAAACAAACCATTATACATTTACCAGTTTATCAACCAGGTAAGCCTATTGATGAAGTAAAGCGTGAGCTTGGCTTAACTGAAGTGATCAAGCTTGCTTCCAATGAAAACCCATTCGGTTCTTCTCCGCATGTGAAGGCTGCTATTGAAGCAGAAATTGCAAATATTAGTCTGTATCCAGATGGAGGCGCCGTTCAATTAACAGAAGCTGTTGCAGCTTCTCTAGGTGTTGAGACGAATCAACTTATTTTCGGCGCTGGTTCGGATGAAGTCATCCTTATGTTAGCACGTGCTTTTCTAGTGCCAGGTGATGAATCCGTTATGGCTTCACACACATTCCCGCAATACAAACACAATTGTGAAATCGAGGGTGCGGTATCCATTGAAGTTCCATTGAAAGATGGTACACATGATTTGGATGCTATGGCTGCGGCTATTACTGACCGCACGAAGATCGTATGGATCTGTAATCCGAATAACCCAACGGGTACGATGAATACAGATGCGGAAATTAAAGCTTTCTTAGCTAAAGTTCCAGCACACACGATTGTTGTTCTTGATGAAGCTTATTGTGAGTACAACACAACAGGTGAGTTCCCAGATAGCATTGAGCTTATCGGTCAATACAAGAATGTGATCTCATTGCGTACTTTCTCCAAAATCTATGGGTTGGCATCGCTTCGTATTGGTTATGGTATTGGGCATCCAGATGTCATTCGTTCGATTAATCAAGTGCGAGAGCCCTTCAATACGACTCGATTCGCACAAGCTGCCGCTCTTGCGGCGATTAACGACCAAGACTTCATCGCAAGCTGTCGTGAAGCGAATACTGCTGGTTTAAACTACTTAGAAGAACAATTTAAACAACTTGGGCTGCACTCGTTTCCTGCACATGGGAACTTTATTATGGTGGACGTAGTTCGTCCAGCGGCAGACGTATTCAACGGCTTATTGCGCCGAGGGCTAATTGTTCGTGGTGGTCATATGTTGGGCTTCCCAACATCACTGCGTGTCACAATTGGTTCAAGTGAGCAAAATGCCAAATTCATTGCGGCTCTAACGGAAGTTCTTGCAGAGGTTCCTGTTCTAGTCTAATTCAGAAGATAAAGGTTGATTCTTGTCATGACGAAAATAGCAATATTCGGAGTAGGTCTGATCGGTGGATCTCTTGCCTTATGTTACAAAGGAAAACCAGACTTTACCGTTGTCGGCCATTCACCCAATCCGAATTCCGTCGAAAAGCTGCTGAAACGGAATGTTGTTGACCATGCAACTACCGATATGGCAGCAGCCGTGGATGGGGCTGATTACATCTTCCTATGTGTACCCGTGGGTAATTTAGAGGAATATGTTCAGAAGTTGATGAAGCTGCCTTTGAAACAAGGCTGTATCATTACGGATGTGGGCAGTACGAAAGCATCCATTACAGAGAGCGCAGCGGCGCACTTGAAGGAAGGCTACTATTTTATCGGTGGTCATCCGATGGCAGGCTCTGAGCGACACGGAGTGGAAGCAGCTTCGTCGCATCTGTATGAGAATGCTTTCTATGTCTTAACTCCAGCAGAGGGCACGCCACAGGCTGAGGTGGATCGTCTGACTAATCTGCTCAGTCATACTAAAGCGCAAATCGTGCAAGTTGATGCTCGTGAACATGATGACATCGTCGGTGCAATTAGCCATCTGCCGCATATTATTGCAGTCGCACTTGTTAATCAAGTGAGAAGCTATAACGAGAGTAATCCCTTGTATCAAAACTTAGCGGCTGGTGGTTTCCGAGATATTACTCGGATTGCCTCGAGCGAACCGACGATCTGGCGTGATATTCTCGTCAACAATCGTGAAGTGTTACTCAAGCTGCTCAAGGATTGGAATGATGAGATTTCACGATTCGTTCAGCTGATTGAACAAAGCGATGGCGAAGGGATTGCGGAGCAATTTCGTATTGCTGGCGAATTCCGCAGCAAGTTACCGGAACGTCGTAAAGGTGTGCTCACTTCCTTATTTGATATTTATGTGGATGTACCCGATCACCCGGGTATTATAGGCTCAATTACCTCGCTGCTCGGGAATGCTCGAATCAATTTGAGCAATATTCAAATTATTGAAAGCCGAGAAGACGTTCCTGGTATTCTCCGATTGTCTTTCCGTAACCAAGAGGAAGCCGATCGCGCTTCGGAGTTATTAGGCAAAGAATATGCGGTGCATGTTTAAAATTCGAATGCCTTTTATCTGTTCAGGACTTTCTTTGTGTTGGTTTCCGCCATCGCAAAGGAGGTCCTTTTGTTTTCTTTTTGTAACCGATTCACAGGTCTAAAGGCTCATGCTATAATGGGTCTTATTATTTATATATACTATTCATTGTAATGGGGCGGTTGATGTGAAGTACCGAATGTTCATCGTAGGCTTGCTAACGGTCATGATTGTCATTCTTAATTTTTCACCTATTTTAGCAAGTGCCAAAGATGTGTATTATTCCAATGAGGTTGCCGTTCTTGTCTATCACCACATTGACGAAATTGAACAGAGCTCAGTCACAATCACGCCGAGGCTGTTTGAGCGGCAGCTAGTTTCGTTACAAAGGAAAGGATTCCATTTCATTACCTTGGACCAATTTAAAGACTTCAAAACCAAAGGAACGGCAATACCGGATAATGCGCTGCTTATCACATTTGATGATGGTTACGAAAGCTTCTACACGCATGCATATCCAATTCTGAAGAGGCTTCAAATCCCTGCTGTGAATTTCGTTATTACGAAAGATTTGGATGATCCCAAGAGGCCTAAGTTAGCGTCTTTATCTAAGGATGAGATTAAACAGATGCGTAGTGAAGACCCTAATATTGAATTCCAGGGGCACTCCGATGAGCTTCATGCAATGAAAGATGGAAAACCCATGTTATCTAACAAAGTTATTCTAAATGGAAAGCTAGAAACTGAGGTTGAGTTTAAGAGTCGGGTTGTTCAGGATACTCGCAAGTGTATTGCCAAACTCAAGGAGCTGAATGCTTCGAAAAATGTGGATTCCTATGCTTATCCATATGGCAGCTACGATGATACGACGATTTCTTACTTGCACGAGGCAGGTATCCAATACGCTTTTACAACGAAAGCAGGTATTGCTTCAGAATGGACGGATTCGATGCAAATACCGCGAATCAACGGTGGAAGTCCTTTTGTACGTCCGCATTCCATTAGTAATTTGATCAAGCAGGCCAAAAGAGAACAATCACAATTTAGTTCAAAATGATACTTGGTAAACGTTTTCAAAAAAGTGTTGACAGAATGAAACCGTATACATATAATAAAAGTACAGTATGGTTTCTCTCCACTCCTATCCGATAATCGCACCATAAGTGCAACCGCCGATTCGGCGGTTTTTTTTTTGTCTTTTTAACTTTTTTTAAAATACATATAAAAGGAACGCAGGTAGATGTCGATAGTAGAGTTGTAGTAGAAATATGAACTTTATCCAACAATTTGTCGAATCTAGCAGGAATCTTGTCTTGAAGCGAGAATAGGTTATAGGCTAAATGTTTGCTAAAATTCGAATTCACACTTTTTTTACAAATATAACGCAACTTTTCACTCCAACCGAAGTAAAACATGTATGAACAGTTGGAGTGGTACCCGGAATCGCGAGGAGGGTCGCCACGTAATGACCGATTCCCAATTGATCAGAGAAATCAAGGATGGAAATGTTCAGCTGTATAACGAGCTAATGCGTCGTTACGAGCGTAAAATCCTTGCCTTTATTTATCACATGCTAAAGAGCACACAAATGGAAGCTATTGCTGAAGATTTGTGTAATGAAACATTTTATAAAGCGTATCGCAGTTTGCATTCTTTCCGTGAGATCGAGGCATCTTTTTCTACATGGTTATATACGATTGCCCGTAATACCGTATTGAGTGAGCTGCGCAAAAATAAAAGTGTACAGGTGTCGTTGGAGCAAAGCGGTCTTACACCGCATGCTTCTTTTGATGCGATGCCAGAGCAGGCGATGTTGAGGAACGAAAAGGTGTCCATGGTTCGCGAAGCAATTAATAGCTTGCCTGAAAAGCAAAGATCGGCTTTGATTCTACGCGAATATGATCAGATGGATTATCAGGAAATTGCCAACATTTTGGGTCAAACCGTCAGCTCAGTGAAATCTCTTCTATTTAGAGCGAGAGCATCAGTCAAATTGCATCTAGATCCTTATTTCAGTGAACCGATATTCGAAGAATCGAAGGGATGACAAGCGATGAAGTGTAGTGAGATCCAGGAATTATTTGGAGTCTATTGGGATTTGCCGAATGATGACCTGCGTCGTGCAGCAGTTGATAAGCATTTAGAAACATGCGACTCTTGTAAAGAGGAATTTCAAATATGGGAAGAGAGCATGATTCTGATCCGCAGTGCTGCAACTGACGAGGAGCTGACGGACTTTGAGCCTATAGTCTCCACCAAAGTAATGAGCCGAATTTACGAGGATGAATCATGGCGAATTCCAGTTTCCGAACGGATGTATTCGATTTCCTATAAATTAAGACGGAATTTGACAGCGGTTATTGCATTTTGTCTAGCTCTTTTTATGTTTAGCTTTTTATTTGCCATCGTATATGATGGCTCTCCACAGTCAACATTGGCTTCCGCGGACAATTCACTTTATGATCTTGAAGCACCACAAGCGCTAAAAGTAAGCGGAACAGAATCTTTGAATGGACATAAGTTGGGTGATGCTGTAGCCAGTCTGAATCCTAGTTTCATGGAACCTTTACGTTTTCATGTTGGACCGATCCATTCGTACCCCCATTACTTATTAGTCGTATCGTTTCTTGGATTAGTAGCAACCATTATAATAATGAATTGGTTATCAAGAACGAAAACTTAATGCTCCTAGTGGAGCATTTTGCATTTCTAGCGCTGGAGGTAAAAGAATGACTACGATAGGGTTTATACGCCACGGAAGCACAGAGTGGAATCGATTAGGTAAGCTGCAAGGGCAGTTGGATACAGATTTAACGGATGAAGGCAGAGAGCAAGCAAGATTACTTGGGGTGCGTCTATCTCAGGAAAATTGGGATGGCATCATTAGCAGTGACTTGAAGCGAGCGAATGAAACCGCACAAATTATCTCAACACGAGCTGGTATCCCTCTATTGCGTACAGATAAACGCTTGAGAGAGCGTAAATACGGGTTAGTCGAAGGAACTACTGTCGCTGAACGTGAGGAGCGCTGGGGAGCCGATTGGAAGCTTCAGGATCTGGGTCAGGAGTCGGACAGCGATCTGTGGGCTAGATGGATGGAGCTTGAAACAGAGATTCTGAATCAGTACCCGAGTAAGAAGATCTTACTCATCTCGCATGGAGGCTTTATTGTTCAAGTGCTTCGAGTTCTGAAATTGAATCAAGAGGAGTTCCTGCAGAATACCTCATTGACCTTGTTATTGCGACAAAGTGATCAATGGGATCTTCAATTGTATAATTGTTTAACCCATTTGCAAACGACCTCGGAAACGATGGTATGAAAGTAAACATGACTCGATAGAGTCATGTTTTTTTGTTTGTTACGGAATATTTTCGGGAAAAAATCCCATAATGGTTACTAGAAACATCGGAGTAGAAAGCTCCGCCAGATGGGAGATGTAGGATGGAAATGAACCTAGCGGATATGCTCAGCTATGCCGATATCCATGAATTAGGCCGAATTGCACATACCTACGAGTGTGAGTGCAATGGTCATTCTAAGAATGAGTTGATTCAATCGATCCTGAGTACGGCCATGCGCAAAGACATATTCGAAAAACACATTCAAAATCTTAGTTTGGAAAACATTCGCTTCCTCAACTCCTTACTCTCGGACCCTCGCAATTCGTTTAGTATGGAGGAACTTATTGCTAGAGCCCAGCAGTCACGCTTTCAGAAAGAAGAGGCACCAGGAGATTGGAATCCAAGGGATATGATTTTAAAATTCAAGAAATTAGGTTGGTTGTTTAACGGGCACTCCCAACAGACCAAATACCTCTTTCATGTTCCAGCGGATTTAAAGCGAAGATTTGGTGATGTGCTAGCGAAACAATTTAAGCAAGATTTGGTGAAAACAGATGAACCAACGGTTTATCGCGATGAACAATCACTTCTAGTCGACGACATATTTCATTTCTTAACCGCGATTGCTCAGCAAGAAATGCCATTAACAGCAGAAGGTTTTATGTACAAAAGACAACTTGGGCAGCTCCTCAGTATCTTATCTGTTCAAGAGGGATTGGTAGCAAAGGGGACATGGCGATTCGGTTACGGAAGAATGTTCAAGGAATACCCGAATCGATTTTCACTTATCTATGACTATTGCTATTACCACCAACTAATCAGTGAGCATGGCCTGGTGCTTCGTCTTACAGAAGCAGGAAAGGCACGATTACTGGAAGGGAAAAAAGAAACAGTTACGGATGTGTATACGTTTTGGCTAAGGCTGTACAAAAATCCGATTCCTAATTTGCAAAGTATATCAGTTTGGCTGGATCGACTTTGTGATCAGTGGGTGACGATGGCTTCGATTGTAGATTTATTTAGTAAATTAGTTAAACCATTTTACTATGATGGTTCAGAATCCATTGTCGAGCAGCGAATCCTACAAATGATGATGCACATGGGTTTGATCCGGATAGGTGAAGATCACACGTATGGGGCAGTTATCCAGGTCACTAAGATAGGCTCAAAAGTGATTCGAGGAATAAGTCTTGCAGAGGAAGACAAAGTTGTACTCTTCTGAACTAGGTATTAACACATTCCCGTTCAAACGGGCTTTTGAATGAAGCGTTGAATTAGCTAGTGAATATGATGTAATAGGAGCATAACAACGGGTTGGCGTACACCATAATGCAGACATATATTTTTGCGAAAAAGAAGCTCCTGACAAACCGCGGACAACATTTGGAGGTAGGTCTCATGGGAAAAATGAATGTATCTAACGATGCGCTGCTGGCACTTTTCGCGGAAATGATTTGGGATAATGCCTTACGCAAATATAGAGAAGAAAATCTTTATAAAGAAATCGATAGCGCTCTTGCTAAAGGCGATCAAACATCCTTTTTAGCGCTAACGTCTGAATTAAGGATTTTACAATCACTAGGGTAATCATTAGCTGCGCATGAGCAAGTAAACATAAAGGCATGAGGATACCAGTCCCATGTCTTTTTTGTCTATGTATACCAGTTTACTTGAAAGATTAAATACTTGATTGACAGCTAAGTGATGACGGATTAAAGTACTTAAAGTACAAGTTGAGCTTGCGCTACATAGCTGATGTTCTTTTGGTAAATGATAGGGAGGCGCTACACCTTGAAGTTTAATGAGATTGTTTCACAAGAATGGACGGAATTGAAACCCTATTTGGATACGTGTCTTCTACCTGTGACGGGGTTGACAGGGGTTGAGGATCCGATGGAAGTGACTACCGTGTTAGAGCGGCTCCGTGATGTCATGGAAATTATCGAGATTCCTTACAAGGGCAGAGTTGTCACTTATCCAGCTCTTCATTACATAGCAGATACGGGTGCAAGTAAGCAAGTGGATACCATCGTACATCAATTGAAGAAAAGTGGATTTCGTTACATAATCGTATTAACCTTACATTCGGAAGCAATCCACTGGAAATCAGCTGAAACAGATTTGTTGATCGTTGTCGATAAATTGCAGTGGGCGCAGAAATCAGAGGCAATTAGATCAGGTATATCCAAACAAGTTCAGCAACTATGGTACCCTGTTGAGTAACTTTGGTGATGTCGTGTATTAATGGAAAAAAAATGTGCAAGATAAGGGTAGTAATGGATGAATGTGGCTTGCAAAAAGTTGTGACAATTTCGTTAAAATTTGTCCGAAAGCGAAGATTTCAATCCAATAAAAGGAGTTATGAATTCTTGACGACCTAGTAGACGTAGGCTATTATTAGAAATGTCCTAGTTATGTAGTGTAATGTCGAACGACACGTGATAGAGGTAGCTGATGTCCGAGAGGGTTCGGGCTTCGGCCAATGTAGGAGGGTAGACCTGAGAATGAGTGATCATAACAATCACAATGAAGAACAGCATGGGAAGAAACCCGGGACCAAACGCGAAATGTCTCGTCGACAATTTCTTTCTTATACCCTTGGTGGCGCTGGTGGATTCATGGGGGCCGGCATTATCATACCGATGATTCGGTTTGCCGTTGATCCTGTCCTTCAGCCTAAAGCAGCATCGGACTGGGTTAAAGTTGTCGAAGAAAGTAAAATTACGAATGTTCCACAAGCGTTTACGTTCCAAGTCCATCAGGTAGATGGCTGGTACGAAAGTGATGCTGAACTGGTAGCATGGATTTCCAAAGACAGTAAAGGTGCACTGTTTGCGTTAAATCCGACATGTAAGCATCTTGGCTGTACGGTTAACTGGAACGATAACCCTGCTTACAAAGATCAGTATTTCTGTCCATGTCATGGTGCGCATTATACGCAAGACGGCAAGAACCTTGCTGTAGCACCTAAACCGCTAGACGAATACACAACAAAAGTAGAGAATGGTTTCGTGTATGTTGGACAACTGCATGCTAACACTAGAGTATAAGGGGGCGTCACGATCAGATGTTTAAAAACGTATACAACTGGATTGACGAACGTCTTGATATTACGCCTATGTGGAGAGATGTAGCGGATCATGAGGTGCCAGAACACGTTAACCCTGCTCATCACTTTTCCGCATTCGTTTATTGTTTTGGCGGATTGACGTTTTTCATCACAGTAATTCAAATTTTGTCAGGTATGTTCCTTACTATGTATTACACACCTGATATTATCAATGCGTATGCAAGCGTTGATTATCTACAACATAAAGTAGCTTTCGGTGTTATCGTCAGAGGTATGCACCACTGGGGAGCTAGTTTAGTTATCGTAATGATGTTCTTACATACCCTGCGCGTGTTCTTCACAGGA
This sequence comes from Paenibacillus allorhizoplanae, assembly GCF_927798215.1. Classification (NCBI taxonomy): domain Bacteria; kingdom Bacillati; phylum Bacillota; class Bacilli; order Caryophanales; family Paenibacillaceae; genus Paenibacillus; species Paenibacillus allorhizoplanae. Next base: position 623,796 of record NZ_CAKMMW010000002.1, on the reverse strand, counting down.
TCTTACAAAGCTCCACGTGAAATGAACTGGGTAGTAGGCATGCTCATTTTCTTCGTTATGTTAGGTCTTGGTTTTACGGGATACCTGCTTCCATGGGATAACAAAGCTTACTTTGCAACACAAGTAGGTATGAAAATTGCAGCATCGGTACCATTTGCTGGTCCGTACATCGAAACATTGCTGCAAGGCGGAAGCATTGTTGGTGCACAAACACTAACACGGTTCTTTGCTATTCATGTGTTCTTCCTGCCTGGCGTTCTGCTCGCTTTGCTTGCCGGACACTTCTTCATGATTCGCAAACAAGGTATTTCCGGACCGCTATAATTTAGGGAGGGGCGAATAGCGTGGCGCATGGTCATAAGTCTGATGAAAAAATCGTTTACGTAGGGGATTCCCGCGTAATTAAGAAAACGCAAGAACAACGACTCATTCCTAGAGATTACTCTGCTTACCCAGGTAAATCAGAAGCCTTCATTCCTAACTTCTTGTTGAAAGAATGGATGGTTGGTGTCGTTGTCTTGGTCGGTATGCTAGTTCTAGTTATGTCCGACCCAGCTCCGTTAGGTTATCCTGCGGATCCGAAGAACACAGCATTTATTCCGATGCCTGACTGGTATTTCTTGTTCATGTATCAATTGCTGAAATACCCATACACATCGGGTGATTACGTAGTTCTTGGAGCGGTAGTTGTACCAGGTTTACTATTTGGTGGTTTATTGCTAGCTCCATTCTTGGATACTGGTAAAGAACGTCGCTTCTATAGAAGACCAATTGCTTCAAGCCTTATGATTTTATCTTTGATCGCTTGTACATACCTGACGTATACGTCTTGGTCTCACTATCAAGTTGAGCTTAAAGAGAAAAATATCATTCCAGAGCACATCAAGCGTGAAGAAGAAATGCACGCTAACAAAGGTGGCGCAGCTGGTGAGGGTGCGAAGAAGGAAACGAAAAAAGCAGCTGCAATTGTTGCTGCTGATGACCCAGGTGCTGCGATTTATGCAAAAGCAACTTGCTTAGCTTGTCACGGTGCACAGCTTAAAGGAATGCCAGCTTCTGGTGTACCCGCTTTGTTAGGTGTAGGCGATGGACACACGAAAGATGACATTATGGGCATTATCAAAAATGGTAAAGGCAACATGCCTGCTATGTATAAGCCTAATATCGATAAAGGCTTAACAGATGCCGATATTGATAAATTAGCTGAGTGGTTATCCAAACAAAAAACTCAATAAAACAGAACCTGGTCGCGAAAGTGATCAGGTTTTTTTTGGAAATTTTAGATGGTCTACGTATCAAACTTGATTCTAAAGGAGGGGCCAATATGTCCGTTTCCTATTTGTGGAGCAGAGACTTCTTACTTAGTAAGAGAATGCTTTGGTTGCTATTCATAAGCAATTTACTAGGAACCCTATATGGCTATGAGTGGTATTGGCTTCAAATGGTAGACACCCTTGCAGAGAATCCGTTATGGTATGTGTTTTTTGTACCGGATAGTCCGACTGCAAGTTTGTTTTTCACCCTTTCTGTTGGTTACTTGATTGTGGATCGGTCCCTTACCAAACCAACGAGTAAGCTGTATAGGGCTATTCGCGGCTTTGTTGAAGCTTTCGGGCTTATCACATCATTTAAGTATGGGATCTGGGCAGTTACGATGATCTGGGCAGGTGCTTGGCATGGGGCAGCTGTTGGTTGGGATGGATGGATGCTGACCGCGTCTCATTTGGCAATGGCTGTGGAAGCGCTGTTATTTGTTCGTTGGTTTTCTTTCCGCTTGCCTGCCATTGTACTGGTGGCGATCTGGACGTTCTGGAATGATTTCATGGACTATGAAAGAGGGGTTTTCCCAAGGCTCCAACGTGAGTTGCATCCCTATTTGGGAACAATCCAATTTTTCACCATTTGCTTAAGTATCATTGGAATCTGGATCGCGATTACATGTCTTATGGTAAGAGAGAAAAAAATGTTGAAAGCTAATACCTGATGGTCTAAAGTGGGACGAACCTCCATATGATGATGGTGAAGGAGGGGATGTCCCATGTTTTTCGATAGAAGGTTAAGAGGGATAGCGGTGACTATCTTACTCGGCCTTGTTCTTTGTTTACTTGCAGCTTGCGGTACCAATCAACATACAGTTGGACAAGCTAGTAAACCTATAGACCCAGTTCAAGTAGAGCGGATTACGTTTTTAAATCAGATTGCGGAAGAAATGTATACATTTACGATGTCTGGACAAGTTGCTGAGGCAAGAAATAAGTTGATTCAATTATCTGATCAAATTCCGAAAATTTCATTTGAAGGAATTACGTCCATTGAGGGATTGAATGCTTTGACTGCAACCATCACGGATGCGAAACGGGTTTATAACGCGGTCAATTACTCACCAACTGATGGACAAGTAGCGGTTGCCAAAATTCGTCTAGCAACAGATGCGCTTTCACATAAGAACCAGCCGATGTGGCTGCAATACTATAAGGTTCTGCAAAATGATAGTCAATTGCTAAGTCAGCAAGTCAAGGCTAATAAACAGCAAGAAGCAATAGAAGAATTTGGTAAGTTATCACAACATATCGCTATTATTCATCCCTCGTTGATCATTAGCCGTGATCCATCATCCATTGAGAAGTTAGATTCCTTAATGGTCTTTCTTCGTACGAATGTGAATACGAAACCAATGCCTATTAGACCTTTAGAAGCTGGAATCGTGAATTTGAACCAAGTGCTGGATGACATCTTTATGAAACATAAAGATGCACTGGCATATGTGCCTCTCACGGATCCGTACCATCCCATCATCTGGTCACTCAGTATTGGTATTATTATTATTGGTGTTTTATCGTATGTTGGTTGGCAAATGTATCAATCTGGTCGACATATCGTTCCCGTTAGGCAAACCAAGGAAAGTGAAAATAGATGAGAAAAAGTGGATTAAGCAAGCTCGGTTGAGCTGTTTAACCCACTTTTTCTTATTTTTATTTAGAAAACAAATCAATTTGTTTTAAAACCCTCACCTATGACCTCATGGACATCCCCAACTATGATGAAAGCACGTGGATCGACGGCGTGAATTAACTCTCGCAATTGCCTTGTCTCATGTCGATAAACGACACAATAGACTACTTCCTTCGTGTTTCCTGAGTAGGCACCTCGTGCTGGGAAGAGTGTTACTCCGCGATCAAGTACTTTGGTGATAGATTCCGCTAACACATTGGGCTGGTCACTAATGATCGTAAAGGCTTTGGCCGCATAAGCGCCCTCTGATATGTAATCAATAATCCGTGATGTGACGAATACGGCTACTAGTGAATAGAGCACTTTTTCTTTAGGGAGATAAAGGAAAGAAGAGCCAATTACGACAACATCTATAATGAGGATGACTTGTCCGACACTCCAGCCTCTTTTTTTATGACCAATGCGAGCTAATATATCAGAACCACCTGTCGTTCCACCGAATCGAAATACAAGCCCAAGACCCGTGCCCAGTGTGATCCCAGCATAGAGAGTTGCAAGAAAATAGTCTTGCGTCGTATGAAAAGGTACTAACCAACCCATATGGATTAGCCATTCCATCACCCACAGAAACAATGAAAGGCAGATGACGCCGAATATCGTATACAGCATGGGACCCTTACCAAAATTTCGCCAGCCTAGGTAAAATAAAGGAATATTAAATACGAGGGTGGAGATGGAGGGGGGGACATTAAGCACGTACTTGAGCAAGAGAGATATGCCCGTTAATCCGCCTTCCATTAGCTCATTCGAAATAACAAAATAGTGCAAACCAAACGCATAAATTGCTGTTCCAATTAAGATTCCCAACACATTGAGAAATTGATCTTGGAACCTTTCTTTAAATATCATCTGAATTCCTCCATGCCTAATATGCTTGTCTTATCTAACAAAAAATTTGTCAACTTTTCTCGTTTAGTTTAACATAAGGAGGATAACCTTTGTGAAAAGGATAGAAAGAAGGATGCCAATGTCAGAACGTACACTTAAAGACCTGCAACAAGAGGTTGATACTTATATTTCCCAGTTCAAGGAAGGATATTTCAGTCCTCTTTCTATGCTGGCTAGAATGTCTGAAGAAGTTGGTGAATTAGCTCGTGAGGTGAATCATTCTTACGGTGAAAAACCGAAAAAGAGTACAGAAGCGGACAATTCAATCGAGTTGGAGCTTGGTGATATTTTATTCATTACGATCTGCTTTGCGAATTCACTTGGCATTGATCTGACTGAAGCGCATGACAAAATCATGCATAAATTCAATACCCGCGATGCAGGGCGATGGACTAAAATAAACACCGAAACGAATTGACCTTCATAAACTAAACCATCCCCCATGAATCGGGAAAACCGCTAATGGCAAAGGAGGATGGGCAGATGAATGGAGAAAATCAAATACAAAAAGCATACGAATCCATACTTGGGCATGATTTTGAAAAGGCCATTGAATGGTTTGAAAAAGCAATAGCTGAAGAACCAAACAATGCTGTCTATCATCACAAACTTTCCATTACTTTCGCGAGAAGTAATAAGCTTATCAAAGCGGTGGAACATGCATCAAAAGCCATTGATCTAGATCCAGCGAACGAGGCATTTCGCTTTCATTTGCAAGTGTTGAATGCACGTGAGCTTGTCGAACAAGCCAGAAGGCAGCTTACGAATCAGTCTGCTCATCCGGAGCGCGCTATTTTTCTGCTGAAAGAAGCGATAGTGCTTGATCCGCTAGCCATTGAAGCGTATCTTATTCTAGGTGAAGCCTTCGCCATGCGAAAGGATTATACCAGAGCTTATCAAACCGTTATGGAGGCTGTACGTCTAGAGCCGCATCATGAGCTTGCAAAGCAGCATGCCACGATCTACAAGATCAAAATGGATTCAGAGATAGGTCCGAAACAAAGATAAAGGAGATCATCACAATATGGAGCGTAGAATACGAGTAGCAGTTATTGGAGCAAGTGGAAGAATGGGGCGGGAGGTTGTGAAGACCGTTCTGCGTGAGACTGATATGGAGTTAGTTGCAGGAGTAAGTCGTACCTCCGGCCCCATTGATCTTGGAAGAATGGTTGGTATGGATGACTGCGGGATTCTAATGGGTAGCGACATCGAAAAGGTCCTAATTGAATCCAAACCAGATGTGCTAGTTGATTTTACAGGACCGCAAACAGCGGTTTCACATACAAATCTTGCGATTCGCTTAGGGATTCGACCTGTGATGGGAACGACGGGTTTCACCCCGCAAGCTATTGCTGATTTGGACATGCTATGCCGTGACAATAATATTGGCGGACTGATTGCACCGAATTTCTCCATCGGGGCTATTCTCATGATGAGGTTTGCTGCCCAAGCTTCGAAATATTTCCCGAATCTGGAAATTATCGAATATCACGGTGATCAGAAACTGGATGCACCATCCGGTACAGCCGTTAAAACCGCTGAAATGATTTCAGAAGTGCGAGAAGAGATTAAACAGGGTAACCCAAAAGAAGAAGAAACAATTGAAGGTTCTCGCGGTGGGTATTACAATGGATTCAGAATACATAGTGTACGTCTGCCAGGTGTATTTGCGCAGCAGGAAGTTATTATGGCTGAACAAGGTCAAGCGCTTAAAATTCGACATGACTCTTACGATCGTGCAGCCTATATGCCAGGTGTAGCCATAGCGGTTCGTAAAGTTATGACCTATACTGGAATGATTTATGGTTTTGAGCATTTTATAGATTAGAGACCCCTAGGAGAGTGGAAGTCAGATGTTAAGCATCGCACTTATTGCCCATGATCGAAAAAAAGATGAGATGGTGAATTTCGTTACGGCTTATGAGCATGTTTTCGAGGGTCACAAACTATATGCAACTGGAACAACAGGCACGAGAATCATGGCAAATACGAAGTTGAATATTCATCGATTTATGTCAGGGCCACTTGGCGGAGATCAGCAGATTGGGGCGCTGGTTGCAGAGAATGAGATGGACTTGATCATCTTCTTGCGTGATCCATTGATGGCTCAGCCGCATGAGCCTGATATTATCGCTCTGCTTCGTTTGTGTGATGTGCAGGGAATTCCATGCGCTACGAATATTGCTACTGCTGAGTTGCTTGTAAGAGCTTTGGATCGTGGGGATTTTGCGTGGAGAGAACTCGTACATAAATATAAGCCAGGGATTGAATAAGATGAGTGAACAATTAGATATTCTTATATTTGGTGCTCATGCAGATGACGCTGAAATTGGGATGGGCGCAACCATTGCCAAACATACACAACGTGGACTTCGCGTTGGACTCTGTGAATTGACCTATGCCGAAATGTCCTCAAATGGCACGGTGGAAACTAGATTAGATGAAGCAGCGGAAGCAGCGAAAATTCTAGGTGTAACAGCACGTACGAATCTGGGATTACCAGATCGAGGATTATTTGTCACAGCAGATCATATCGAACGGATTACACAAGAAATCAGGAAGTTTCGTCCACGAATCGTGTTCGCTCCTTATTGGCAAGATCGTCACCCTGATCATATAGCATGTTCAACGCTCGTACAGGAAGCTGTTTTTAATGCGAAACTGCGTAAATATTTGCCAGAAACAGAAGCTGTGAATGTGGAGCAACTATTTTTTTATTTTATAAATGATGTGTATGAAGCTGATGTAATTGTAGATGTAACAAATACTTACGATAACAAAATGGCAGCACTGCGTGCATACCGGTCACAATTTATAACGGGTACGGGCACCGTTGCGACGCCACTCAATCAAGGTTATGTCGAACGTGTAGAAGCTCGTGATCGAATCATGGGTCAGAAGCGTCAACTGACGTACGCGGAAGGGTTCGTTTCCAAACTCCCCTTGGTGATAGAACATTTTGATTGATCGGAAAGAGGTGTGAGAGATGAAAGACAAATTAAAGATTGGTATTACGTGTTATCCAACACTTGGCGGATCAGGTGTAGTAGCGACAGAGCTTGGAAAGCTGCTAGCTGAAAAAGGACACGAGGTTCACTTTATTACACATAGCATGCCGTTTCGATTAGGCAAATTTCATAAAAATATTTATTATCATGAAGTGGAAGTTAGCCAATATTATGTCTTCCGCTATCCACCATATGATCTATCGCTAGCTAGTAAGTTAGCTCAGGTTGCCAAAATGGAAGAGCTTGACTTGCTTCACGTGCATTATGCGATTCCGCATGCTGTTTGTGCCTTGCTTGCAAAGCAAATGGTGGGTTCGAACCTGAAGGTTGTAACGACACTTCACGGAACAGATATCACTGTGCTCGGGCAGGATCAATCGATTTCAGATCTAATCCGTTATGCCATCAATGAAAGTGATGCGGTTACGGCTGTTTCCAAGGATCTCATCAAAGAAACACGGGAATTGCTAGCCATTGATCGTGATATTGATTTGACTTATAACTTTGTAGATAAACGGGTGTATTACCCGCGAGATATATCGAAGCTAAGAGGCGAATTCGCGCGACCGGATGAGAAAATCCTAATCCATATTTCCAATTTCCGACCGGTGAAACGTGTGCAGGATGTTGTGGATATTTTCGCAAAAGTGAGTAAAGAAGTGCCGTCCCGACTTTTATTCGTTGGGGAAGGACCGGATCTTTCGAAAATGATTTCGAAGGTGAAGGAGCTAGGACTTTCGGATAAAGTAACATTCTGTGGGAAACAGGATGATGTGGCCCAAGTCATTTCACTTGCAGATGTCATGCTGCTGCCTTCTGAGAAGGAAAGCTTCGGACTTGTTGCACTTGAAGCTATGGCTTGCGGTGTGCCAACGATTGGATCCAATGCAGGAGGAATTCCTGAGTTGATTACACACGGTGAAACGGGTTTTCTAGCTGAAGTTGGAGATACGGAGCAAATGGCCAGCTATGCGATTAATCTGTTGAAAAATCAAGTGATGTATGAACAGATGGCACAGAATTGTTTGAACCGTGCGCGGTATACGTTCTGTAACGATATTACGACTGTTCAATACGAGGAGATTTACTATCGCGTGTTAGGACGGGAACTCCCTGAATCACATCGCATTTCAGCATCTTCGTGTCAATAAGGATGCTAACTGGATAGGAGAATTATGTTGGATGCAGGTAAGGGAATGAATGATCCAGGTGCTTCTGAGGTATTGACGACGCTCATGGAAGCTGGTTATGAGGCCTATTATGTCGGTGGCTGTGTACGTGATGCTGTGCTGGGACGACCAATCAAAGACATTGATATCGCGACCTCGGCACTGCCAGAGCAGGTTATTGAAATTTTTCAAAGGACGGTGCCAACGGGACTCCAACACGGCACTGTGACCGTTCTGATAGCTCAAGGAGCCTATGAGGTAACGACTTTCCGTAAGGAGGCAGCGTACGAAGGATTCCGTCGTCCTGCCTCAGTTGCCTATATTTCGGATTTAACCGAGGATTTACAGCGAAGGGATTTTACAATGAACGCGATGGCTATGGATGTAGCTGGCGTTCTGCAGGATCCTTATGGTGGACAAGCGGATCTGGCCGCTGGTGTTCTTCGCTGCGTAGGTATTGCAGAAGAGCGCTTTGGTGAAGATGCCTTGCGGATGCTTCGCTGCATTCGTTTCGCCTCCACCTATGGTCTTGAGATCGAAGAGAGCACTTGGCAGGCGCTGCTGGCGAATGCCCCATTGCTGCGCCATATTGCCATGGAGCGAGTGCGCAGCGAGCTGCAGCGCATGGTAGAGGGCCCAGCCCCTGCGCGGGCTGTGCGGTTACTGCTGGCGAGCGGCTTGCTGGCCTACCTCAAAAAGCAGCTTCCGCTGCCTTTTGAGGCTTGGCTGACTTGGGACGACGCGCTGGACGTTGTCAGCGCGCTGGAAGGGCAGCATGACCGCTGGGCCATGCTGCTGATGCTCCTGGAGGTGCCAGCGGACGTAGTCCGCGCGGCTCTCCAAGAGCTGACGTTCTCCCGCGCCGATGGCGCTGCGGTCGCGGAAGTGCTGGCTCTGCGCGATGCTGTCGCCGCGCAGGCCCAGGTGGATGACCCGGCTCCGCTGGAGCGGGTCTGGAAGCTTGGCGCGGTGCACCGCGGCGAAGCCGCAGCCCGCGCGTTATTGCGGCTGCTGCGCGAGCTGCCTCAGGTGGAGGGGAAGCGCGGCGGTTTGGCGCGCTTCTTGGCCTATACAGCGCCAGAGTTGCTGCGGCGCGGGGAGGATTGGCTGAAGGAGGTCCCCTGCTTCAGCTTGAAGGAACTCGCCATATCCGGCCAGGATGTGGCGGCGGCTCTTGATCGGCAGCCCGGCCCGTGGATGGGCAGGCTGCTGCAGGATCTGCTCGAGCGAGCGGCTCTCGGGGAAATCCCGAATGAGCGCAAGGCTCTGATTTACGCCGCGCAGGCTGCGAAGTAGCAGCGCTGTGCGGTTTTTCTTTTGAGTGGCGGATATGGAAGCCATTGCTTGCACGTATGAAATCAAATAACGGTAAAAACTACATTTTATTTTTCTTGATTTACGCTTGGAACATTGAAAAAGTCGGTGGTTGTAAGGTAGCTAGATTGGGTAAAAGTAGATTGTGAGCATGAAGTAGCTAGTAATTCGAGTTAGGGTATCCTGCAAGTTAGTTGAGTAGACGTATCTAGTAAGGCAAGAATTAGCTAGTTAAATGAATTAGAGGTATATTGTACGATGAAGTAGCAAGTTAATTGGGTTAGAAGTATTATTTGAATTAGAAATCAAGCGCATCACCTGCGCTACTATAGATCAAATTATAAGATTGCGAGTGAAATCGTATGAATGAACGAATTTTAGAGCTTTTTGAGCAAACGCCCGAGACCTACGTATCCGGGGCGGAAATCAGTCGGCGGTTAGGTGTGAGCCGTACTGCAATCTGGAAGCACATTGAGGAACTTCGTGCGGAGGGCTATGCGTTCGAAGCTGCTTCACGCAAAGGGTATCGTCTAATAAGTAAGCCAGCGAAGTGGCAGATCACTGAGTTAATGAATGGCATGAAAACGAAGGTGCTTGGTCAAAAAGTGCATATTTATGATGAAGTAGATTCTACACAAACGATCGCTCATAAGCTGGTCGCGTCTGGGGCCCCTGAAGGCACGATTGTACTCGCAGAGAGGCAGACAGCAGGTAGAGGTCGAATGGGGCGCAGCTGGCATTCTCCAGCAGGGAAAGGGATCTGGTTGAGTCTTATTCTGACACCGCGTATTCCTATGTACTTCATGCCGCAACTAACCCTGCTTAGTGCTGTTGCTTTATGTCGTGCCATTCAAAAAGTGTGCCACGTTGAAATCGGCATCAAATGGCCTAATGATCTTCTAATACATGGGAAGAAGGTTAGTGGTATTTTGCTGGAAAGCAGTGGCGAGGACGAACGCTTAAAGTATGTGATTGCAGGGATTGGAATCAGCGTCAATTTGTTAGAAGAGGATTACCCGGAAGAGTTGCGTTCGATTGCAACTTCCTTAGCGATAGAGTCCGGCGGAAAGGTTTCACGTGAGGGCTTGGTACAAGCTTTTTTATTGGAATTTGAGGATATGTATGCTCTTTATCTGGAGAAGGGATTTGCTCCAATTCGGTTACTATGGGAAGCGTTAAGTGTCACGCTGAAGAGACCGATTCGGACATCAACACCATCAGGCTTTATTGATGGTATCGCTGACTCCTTGGATAATACTGGTGCTTTGACAGTGATAACCCCCAATGGTGAACGGATTAAAATTTATTCTGGAGACATTGAACTAAAGTAGTGGGAGATAAAGGGTATCCTCTGGAAGCAAGCTTTGGTATAATAGAAGCATAAGGCGGTATCCTTATAGGAACTGCACTTGTAAGTTGATCTGGCAAATGACCTTACACATGATCTTGCTGAATGATGCAAATCATCAAGTTGCATGGTCACAAATGCACTGTCGGTGTCTACCACGACAACGGAATAACCTAGGAAACAAGATGTTGGATTCTGCTCTGAGCCTTACAAGGACCGAGACAGAGGGATCATTGATTCTTTCTGCATGCGCTCCTTTTAGCTCTTAGCTAAAAGGTTTTTTATTTTATATGAGGAAGCTGGGATTACTGTGGAACAACGAAAAGCGCTAACGACAGCAAAGATGAGAAAAATGAAACAAGACGGCGTGCCGATTACGATGGTAACGGCCTACGATTATCCTTCAGCACGTTTGTCGGAAGAAGCAGGTATTGATGTCATTCTAGTTGGCGATTCACTAGGCAATGTTGTGCTAGGCTATGATTCTACACTGCCTGTTACACTAGATGATATGGTATATCATACACGTGCTGCAGTGCGTGGTGCCGCGAATACGTTTGTCGTCGCTGATATGCCATTCTTAACGTACCACGGCAGCTTGGACGCTACTTTACAAGGTGTTGGACGTTTGATGCGTGAGGGCGGAGCCAAGGCGGTTAAATTGGAAGGCGGCGCGGAGATCGCGGCTACGGTCAAAGCGATAACAGAGGCAGGCGTGCCTGTCGTTGGTCATTTGGGGCTAACGCCACAGTCAGTTCACCAACTGGGGGGCTTTCGTGTACAAGGGCGCAGCTCGGAGCAAGCGAAGAAGCTGTTGAGTGATGCGAAGGCTATCGAGGAAGCAGGTGCGTTCGCGGTTGTTCTGGAACTGGTGACGGATGAATTAGCGGCATGGATCACGAAGCAGCTGTCCATTCCCACAATTGGCATAGGTTCTGGCGTTCATTGTGATGGGCAAGTGCTTGTGTATCATGATTTGCTGCAGTATGGTTCTGACAGTGCTCCCAGAAAGTTTGTTAAAGCCTATGCAAATATCGGGGAAACTATCCGTGCAGGGATTGGCGAATATGTGAAAGAAGTGAAAGCGCGGACGTTCCCGGCGCAAGAAAATACATTTCATATGGACAATGATGTTGTTCAATATCTATACGGCGATAAGGAGTGATTGGTCATGGAAGCGATCCACACCATGGAAGTGGTTCAGACAATTGCCGATTTACGAGCTCGGATTAAAGCGTATCGACGCAAGAATGATCAGTCTGTCGGTTTTGTGCCGACGATGGGCTTTTTACATGAAGGACATGCGAGTCTTCTCCAAAAAGCTCGTTCTCAAAGTGGATTAGTTGTGTTAAGTATTTTTGTGAATCCGTTGCAGTTCGGTCCTGGTGAAGACTTTGAACGATACCCGCGCAATGCGGAGAAAGATTTGGCGGTAGCTGAGGCGGCAGGTGTGGACATCGTATTTATGCCTTCCGTAGATGAGATGTACCCAACACCAACACGCACCACGGTGAGTGTGTCGGAGGTCACGACAAGACTCTGCGGGGCTTCACGACCTGGTCATTTTGATGGTGTGGCTACGGTTGTTAATAAACTGTTTCATATGGTTCAGCCGGACCAAGCATTCTTTGGTTTGAAGGATGCCCAACAAGTGGCTGTGATTGAGCAAATGGTTCAGGATTTAAATATACCTGTTGAAATCGTACCTTGCCCAACCCTGCGTGAGAACGATGGCTTGGCGATGAGCTCGCGTAATGTATATCTATCAGCAGAGGAGCGTCAGCAGGCGCTGGTATTGTCACAGTCTTTACAGCAAGCGAAGGCATTCATCCAAAGCAAGTCAGCATCCTCATTTACATCACAAGAGCTAGAAAGCTTAGTTCGCGATCATATCCAAACGGCGCCATTAGCCGTTATTGATTACGTTGAAGTATTGTCCTACCCAACTTTAGAGCCTTTTGAACATAGCCATTCTATTAATACTCTTATTATCGCGCTGGCTGTGAAGTTTGGAAAAACACGTTTAATTGATAATCTTATTCTACAAGTTAGGAAGTGACGTCTTATGTTTCGCACAATGATGAAAGCGAAGATTCACCGCGCCACGGTTACCGAGGCGAATTTAAACTATATCGGCAGTATCACGATCGATGAGGACTTGATTGACCTTGTAGATATGCTGCCAAATGAGAAAGTGCAAATCGTGAATAACAACAACGGTGCACGTCTGGAGACGTATATTATTCCTGGGCCACGCGGCACAGGTGTGGTATGTCTGAATGGCGCGGCAGCGAGACTCGTTCAAACAGGTGATACCATTATTATTGTTTCATATGCCATGATGAGCGACGAAGACGCGAAAAAGCATCATCCAACGATTGCCATTATGGGAGCAAACAACACCGTTGCCCAGTTGCTGAAGGAAGAAGAACATTCAACCGTCCTCTAAGCAGGCAGACTTACCATGCCATGCATGAAAACGTCTTTGTTTACAAAGAATGAGGGTAAGCTTTCGAAGCAAAGGTGGGGATGCCAAATGTTTAAGCATTTATTTTCCACAATGAATGAGGTTTTGGAAGAAATCCAGAAGGAATATCCGAACAGCGATGTGGAGAAAAAGGCCGAACTTGACGAACAATTGCAAGTGTTAAAAACGATGAGTGATGAATTCATCGAGGCGTGGCTGCTTTTTGAGGAGAAGCTGGGAAAGTTTTATGGGGCGGTGCCGATCAGCAATACTCAAACCTTACATGATGAACTTATGGAGCTCGACATGTCCGGCAAACAAACGGAAGAATTCATGCGCGGACAAGGGTATTATAAGTTGTACATGTATGATCAAGCGATCAAAGAATTCGAGGTGTTGATTCAGCGGCAGCCGGATTTCTTATTAGCGCGAGTGTATTTAGCGATGGGACATTTACGAAAAGGGGAGTTTGGTGATGCGTATCAACACTTCAAATTCCTCTTGCCATTGATGGAAAATTCAAAGATGAAAGCTATTTCTTATAATGCCATGGGTTGTATTCAAGTGCAAAACCAGAACCTTGAGAAGGCTTTCGAATATTTTCAAAAAGCTTATCATACCGACCCCTCTTGTATGGAGCCGCTAATCAATCTCGATGAGTCCTAAACCGAAACGGTAAAACAAGGTATTCCCTTTTCCTAATCAGATTTGGTATGCTAGGAGAAGTGTAGGACGAAGGGATTGAAGATAGACGTTATGAAATTTGCAGTTTTGGATTTTGAAACGACAGGAAGTCAGCCTGGGGACGAAATTATACAGGTTGGACTCGTCATCATAGATCAATTTGAAATTACAGACAGGTATACTTCTCTGGTGAACCCAGGGATTAGTATACCTTCTTCGATTACAACTTTAACAGGGATTACCAATGAGATGGTTGCGGATGCACCATCACTCGATCAGGTAATGTCAGACATGTTTCCCCTCTTGTTTGATTGTGTGCTTGTAGCGCATCAAGCAGCGTTCGACTTATCATTCCTGCAGCGAGGGCTAACGAGAACTGGTTATCCTCCTTTCTCGGGTCGTGTCCTGGACACCATGGATATGCTGCGTATTTTATTCCCGTCCATCTCTAGTCTACAGCTTAGTATGGTGGCGGCGTTGTTTGGGATTGATCATGAAAGGCCGCACCAAGCAGACAGTGATGCGGAAGTTACTGCATTGATTTGGATCCACTGCTTGGATCGCTTACTGGGGCTGCCTCTCTTAACGGTGCAACGGTTGAACCAAATTTTCGAAAACGGTAACACCGATTTGGGGTGGTTTTTGGACGAAATTTGTTTATATAAAGAGTCAGTAACAAGTGTCGATATGGATACGAATCGTTACTTCCGTCAATTTACCTTGAATGTGACGGATTGGGGAGAAGACGAAGATCCGCGCTCTGAATACGAAGTAACGGCAGCGTTAGGAAATTCTTTTACAGCCTTTCAGCAAGGCCTGAAATCCGCGCTCCAACAACGATTCGAGGTGTACGAGGATCGTGAATCTCAGGATCAAATGATTCTGGAAGTGGAGAAGTCTCTCGAGGCAGATCAGCATTTGATGATCGAAGCGGGAACAGGGACAGGCAAATCACTGGGATACTTGATTCCTTCGATCTATTACGGTTTGAAATATGAGAAGAAAGTTGTCGTCTCGACACATACGATTAATTTGCAGGAGCAGCTGCGTGAGCGGGATATCCCTCTATTAAAAGAAATTTTTCCTATTCCATTCAAAGCAGCTGTCCTCAAAGGAAGAAGTCACTATCTGTGCCTTCGTAAGTTTGAGACGAAGCTCACAACACGGGACTACGAAAATAGCCGAGAAGACCCGATAACGGCCGCGCAAATGGTTGTTTGGCTAAGTGAAACCGAACATGGGGATGAGGAAGAACTGCACTTTGGCAACAAAGGTGCCCAATTCTGGTACTCGGTTGCGAGTGACACGGACTCCTGTCTAAACCGCATGTGCCCTTGGTATAAGAAGTGCTTCTACCACAGAGCTCGTAATGACGCCAATACGGCTGATGTGATCATCACGAACCATTCCCTCCTCTTTACGGATATGAAGGCTGAGAACCGCCTTCTGCCGTCCTACAAGCACCTTGTGATTGACGAGGCGCATCACTTTGAAGAAGTGGCAAGTAAGCACCTCGGGATCGAGCTGCATGCCTCTGCGTTTTACCATTCCTTATTGTGGCTGTATAAGGATAATCGAAGCGGACAGCTTCCAATGCTTCGTTTCCGATTACAGAAATCGGATGAGGCAGGGGAGCGAGCAGCCGCATGGAGTAACACGATTGATGGATTGTTTCCGAAAATCATTTCGATCAAAGAGGACTGGGAACGTTTAAGTGAAGCCCTGTACGAGTTGGTTTCCTCCAGAAGTGATCCTTCACAATCGGAAACTTCGCAATATGTGCTGCGTTTGAAGCCGGAGACTCTGCCTGCGAATTGGCGTGAGTTGTTGATTATGGAGGATAACATTTATCTGAATGCGAGTGAACTTTTGCGAACTTTGGATAAATTGTTGAGTGAGCTAAAGGAGCAGCAAGATGGACTTGGTGTTCAAGGGTTAGTGACCGATCTGAATGGAACTGTGAAAGAGCTGTATGCGCATCGTGATGCGCTTCATTTCTTTATGAAAATGGCAGATGAAGGGTACGTGTATTGGATTGAAGCTGGCACGTATGCGAAAGCCAAATCGGTTCAACTGAATTCCGTTCCAACGGATGTTAGTGGGTTGCTGCAGCAGCATTTCTTTGAAACGAAAGACAGTATTATCTTGACCTCCGCAACGCTCTCGGTGAATAAATCGTTCCAGTACTCGGCGGAGCAGCTAGGCTTAGCCATTCCAGAAGACGAAGAGTCAGGTAAGCTGAAAACAGTGCAATTACCGTCACCTTTTAACTATCGTGAGCAGGCTTTGGTCGTCATTCCACGTAATTTTCCAACGATCAAGGGAGCGGGAGATCCCGTTTTTATCGAAGCACTGATCAACTCTCTAAGTGATGTTGCACAGGTGACAAAGGGGCGAATGCTAGTTCTATGTACCTCGAACCGGATGTTGAAGCTTGTTCATGCAGGAATGAAGGAAAAGCTCAACCCACATGGCATCACTGTGCTTGGTCAGGGTGTTGACAGCGGCAATCGCAGTAAGTTGACCCGAATGTTCCAAGATAATAAAATGTGCGTGTTACTGGGCACTAGTTCGTTCTGGGAAGGTGTAGATATTCCAGGAGATGCGTTAAGTTGTCTGGCGATCATTCGTCTCCCATTCCAACCGCCTAATCACCCGCTTGTCGAAGCCAAATGTGAGAATATCAAGAAGCGCAATGAGAATCCATTTATGAAATTTTCTGTTCCTCAAGCTGTTATTCGATTTAAACAAGGCTTCGGTCGATTAGTTCGGAGGGCGTCAGACAAAGGGATCGTTATTATCTATGATACACGTGTTATTGAGACGTATTATGGCAAGCACTTCCTCTATTCGTTGCCTGGTCCGAAGATCGAGCACATGACCTGCGAACAAATGCTGCCGAGGATTGAGCAATGGATGGGAGGAGCTTAATTCGTGAAAACACAAAAAATTTCAGAAGCTGTTGTCCGCAGATTACCTATCTATTTACGCTATCTAAACGAGTTGCAAATGAACAATGTGTCCACGGTGTCTTCTCAGGATTTAGGTCAGAAATTAGATCTGAATCCTGCTCAAATTCGGAAGGACTTAGCTTATTTTGGCGAGTTTGGCAAAAAAGGGATTGGCTATGATATCAATTACTTGATAGAGAAGATTCGCCAGATTCTGAAGTTAGATCGACATATTCAAGTTGCCCTCGTTGGCGCAGGAAATTTAGGCAGAGCACTTTGCAATTATAATACGTACTTACGTAATGATATGAAAATTGTGGCTTTATTCGATGCCATGCCTTCAAAGACAGGCGAAGTGATTAATAATTTGGTTGTGCTCCCCATGGATAAAATGAAGTCAGTTATGTCTGAGCTTGGTGTGCGGATCGGTATTATTACCGTTCCCGCGGCTGAAGCACAGAATGTAGCGAATGAATTCGTTGCTTGTGGCATTGAAGCGATACTGAACTTTGCGCCAGTCATCATTAAGGTGCCGCCAGATGTACGCGTGCATTATGCGGATTTCACGACAGAGCTTCAAAGCTTAGCTTATTATCTCGATTAGCATGAAAAAGGCACGACCCGCGCAGCTTCAGCGGGTCGTGCCTTTGTTTTTTATTACTACATGATTAAACGGAATATCACAAAGTACAGGGTGTAAGCAAGAACCATGGAGATCGGAATGGTAATAACCCAAGTGACTAACATTCGACCAACCGTACCCCATTGTACTTCATGGAATCGCATGACACTGCCTGTCCCGATAATCGCAGAGGAAATAACATGTGTTGTGGATAATGGTTTACCAATGAAGGTTGAGATTTGAATGACAATCGATGATGTTAAGTCCGAGGCAAAGCCGTTGATCGGCTCAATTTTAACAATTTTACCCGAGACTGTTTTAATGATCCGCCATCCGCCAATGGATGTACCAAGGCCCATCGCGAGGGCTGCAGCAATTTTTACCCAGATCGGTACATTCAAATCATCTTGAACGCCGGCTGCAACAAGACCAAACACGATAATCCCCATCGCCTTCTGCGCATCGTTACCACCATGGGAATACGAAAGTAAACCGGCAGAGATGATTTGTAACGTACGAAAACCACGATTTAGTTTGGATCTGGATGTATTACCTGACCACAGCACGATATTTTTGATCAATACCATAATGAGATAACCTAGAACGAAAGCGATAATCGGCGATAAAATAAGAATGATAATAATTTGTGTGAAACCACTCCAGTTAACGCCATTGAAGCCTGCTCCTGCAATTACAGCACCAGCTAAGGCACCAAGTAACGTGTGGGAGGACGAAGATGGAATAGACAAGTACCAGGTAAGTAAGTTCCAGATGATTGCTGCAAGCAAGGCTGCAATCACGACTTCAACGCCATTTTCGATCTTCGCAGGATTGGCAATACTTCCGCCTACTGTTTTGGCTACCTCCGATGAAACCATAGCCCCAACAAAATTAAGTGAAGCAGCCATGAAAATCGCTACACGCGGACTTAATGCTCGCGTAGAAATGGAAGTAGCAATCGCATTAGCTGTATCGTGGAATCCGTTGATGAAGTCGAATAACAGGGCTAGTGCAACGATTATGATCAAATAAGTTAACATGAATTCCTCCTAGCGCTTTCCAATTGGAAAACTTTCTTCGTACACACAGACATCTTGTCTTAAGAGTAACGAAGTACTACGCTGTCTAGAATGTTAGCGACATCTTCGCAGGCATCGGTTGTTTCTTCCAAACGCTCGTAAATTTCTTTGAGTTTGAAATCTTCGTAGGGGTCTTTGCGTGTGATGAAAATTTGACGAATTCCTTCGCGCATCAAACGATCTCCATCATTTTCTAATTTATTTATAGCCACCGTGTGCTCCGGAATTTGCATATATTTTTTCTTAGCTAAAAGCTTGAAAGCATCTAGCATATGTTGACATGAGTCTACGATAACTCCAGAGAAATCTTTCATGTAGGAATCTGTATGAGAAACACTCAAATAGTCGAAACGAGCAATCGTAGCCTCAATACCATCGGTAACATCATCGACTTTGGAAGCTAGAACCATAATATCTTCCCGATCAATAGGAGTGATAAATACTTTGTTCAAACCTCTGAAAATGTCATGTGTGATGGAGTCTCCTGCATGCTCAAGATCATGAATTGCTTTGACATACTCAATTGGGGGTTTATCACCCATCATAGCTGTACGAAACAATTGAGCTGTTTGCAAAGCGTTCTCTGCAGCACGGATAAGAAGTTGCAAGAAATCGACTTCGTTCTTTCTGGTGAATAACGTTGTCATAGAATCCTCCTAATTTTTACTATATGTACAAGTTTTTGAACGAATTTGTGATTTAAAAATGACCAAATTGTAGAAAAAACTCACAATGTTTAAAGTATCATACTCGTTAGGGCTAAAGCAACGAAAATTCCGTGACAATTTACAATTTCTCAACAACTTAGGAATCGTACACGGCTTCCTTGATTTTACAAGCTTGAAGATGTAAAGTTTATGGAGCAGTAGCTGTTTATAGAATGAGCATAGAGAGGGTTTTTTACTATGAAAAAAACATTAATTTCAAATGGTATTTTTATTTCTAATAAGGAAGACAAAACATCCATCAAGGGCTGCATGGTTATTGAAGGCAGCCAGATTACATACATCGGGACAGAAGTGCCAGAACCATTAGACAATTATGATGAAGTGATTGACGGTACGAATAGGCTGTACATGCCAGGACTTGTGAATACACATGGACATGCTGCGATGTCACTGCTCCGCGGTTATGGTGACGACCTAGCACTGCAAGTATGGTTAGAGGAAAAAATGTGGCCGATGGAAGGGAAATTCACTTCACAGGACGTCAAATGGGGAACGCGGTTGTCGATCCTTGAAATGATCAAAGGCGGCACAACGACATTTGTCGATATGTACGACCATATGAATGAAGTTGCTTTGGCAGTAGAGGAATCAGGGATGCGCGGCGTTTTGACCCGCGGTGTGATCGGATTATGTCCGCCCGATGTGCAAACAGCAAAGCTAATTGAAGCATCTGAATTTGCAAAGAGCTGGCATGGTAAGGCGGATGGTCGAATTACTACAATGATGTCGCCGCATGCACCTTACACATGTCCGCCAGATTATATCGAGCGTATTGTACAGGCTGCACATGATCTTAATCTTCCGATACATACGCATATGTCGGAAACTCGCCGTGAAGTCGATGGCAATGTCGAACAGTATGGCGCTAGACCTGTGGCTCACTTGGAAAAGCTAGGCGTATTCACTCGCCCAACGCTTGTTGCGCATGGTGTTCATTTGAATGATGAAGAAATAGCTATTCTTAAACAATATGATGTACGTGTTTCCCACAATCCGGGCAGTAATCTTAAACTTGCAAGTGGTGTTGCCCGATTGCCAGAATTATTGCGCGCTGGCGTTAAAGTTTCTTTAGGTACAGACGGAGCGGCATCCAATAACAATTTGGACATGTTTGAGGAAATGCGTTTGGCAGCGCTTATTCATAAAGGAGTAACTGGTGACCCATTAGCGATCCCTGCGAAAGAAGCCTTATTGCTTGGAACTCGGATGGGAGCAGAATCCATTTGGCTGGAGGATGTTGGTTTACTTGAGCCTGGTATGAAAGCAGATTTCATCGCACTGGATATCGATCAGCCTCATTTCCTTCCCAAAACGGACTTCGTTTCCCACATTGTGTACGCCGCTTGTGCGAAAGATGTCGTAGATGTTTGCGTTGATGGCAACTGGATCGTCCGTAAAGGTGAGTGTTTAACTTTAGATGAAGAGAAAATTAAACGTGAATTTGAATGTTGTTTTGATCGACTAAAAGGCTAATGCTAAGGCAAAGTAAGTGGTTTGGGGAGGTGCGCGGCGGTTATGAATGCGAAGCGAACGATCACACTTGGCGTTTTTATTATAGCAACGCTGGGTGTCGTGCTTAGCCGATTCTATCTGAATGTGCAGAACGAACACTGGGATGAGAAACGTGTAGCTGTTGAAAAAGCCTATGTGGGAAGTATGATGACAAAGGCATCAAAGGTGGATTTTTTCTACGGTGATGAGCCGTTTCAGATTGTATATGGGGAGAACAAGCTAGGACAGCGTTTAATTGCTTGGGTATCTGCTGAAGATGTTTATACGGAAATGGCGGAGGAAGCCTTCACAGAAGAGCAAGCCCGCGCTGCGGTATTGAAAAAGGCGCCGACTAGTGAAATTGAGCGAGCAATACCAGGCAAACTAGGGAATGACTATGTATGGGAAGTATTTTATAAGACGAAGGATGATAGAGGTACGCGGTATTTCTATGATTATTATACCTTCAAAGATGGTACTTATCTGGATACTTATCGGCTCAGCCTTCATTAAGAAGGTTGAGCTTTTTTGTATTATAACTAGAATGCTGACTTCATGAGTTTCCACTGTTTACATAAGGCATATCGTATATAAGTGGTGATATACTTATCGTATTGCTTTTGAGGCATACAAATATATCATTACAGAAAGGTGGACGCAACCTATGAAGATGAAACTGCGCGTTTTACCTGTTATTTTGAGCGTGATTATTTCGGCTGGAGTACTTTTTGGAGGCTGGTTCGCCTATACAAGTTTTGCGATGGAAAATCCATTATCACATATCATTAATACGGCACCAGGTGTAACGAATTCCACGATGAAGCTTTCTTCGAATCAAGTGGATGTCGAGTTGACTTTGAAGCCTGACGCTAATTTACGACAAGTTGTTGAGGTAATTAAAGACGAAGGCGCATCAATTATCGGGAAACGAACCGTAAATATAACGATTAAAAATCAACCCTCAGACAAGCTGGATCAATGGTGGTCTAAAGCGTTATTTGAGGTAGCTCAAGCGATGGAAACGAAGCATTATGCGGATATTCCAACAACCTTAGAAAAATATGCAAATGGTATACCTACGCTGAACGTAGACAGCGAAATGGATGAGTATAATGTTTACATTCGTTTAACAGATGGTGATACGACTAAATTTATCATGCTGCCAAGAATCTCCCAGATCGGAGTGTGGCCGAATGAGTAAAATATATAAAGAGATTGGGATTGGATTTATTCCTGTTTTTCTAGTGTTCTTAGCTTTCCTAGGTGTGAATGTGATACCTATCTTATTCGTGAGTGCGCTGGGTGGATCGTTATTGTATATGATGAAAACCCGCGGCGGTATTGGAGCTGCAGCAGGCGGAGGAGATCGGAAAAGCAAGAATCGGACCCCTTCGTTTCTCACTTTTGATGAAATTGGCGGACAAGATCGAGCGAAGAAAGAATTGATGGAAGCACTTGATTTCTTGATTAAGCATGAGGAAATTAAGAAGCTAGGCATTCGTCCGCTGAAAGGATTACTATTGACAGGGCCCCCTGGTACAGGGAAAACTTTAATGGCCAAAGCCGCTGCGCATTATACGAATTCTGTTTATATGGCTGCTTCAGGCAGTGAGTTTGTTGAGATGTATGTAGGTGTCGGAGCAAGTCGAGTACGTGATTTATTTAAGGAAGCTAGAGCTCGTGCTGTTAAAGAAGGTAAGGATAATGCCATTATTTTTATTGATGAAATTGATGTTATTGGTGGAAAACGGGACGGTGGCCAACAACGCGAGTATGACCAGACATTGAATCAGTTGTTGACGGAGATGGATGGGATTCATACAAATGATGCACCGAGAATTCTCATTATTGCCGCGACGAATCGGAAGGAAATGCTCGATAGTGCTTTGCTGCGTCCTGGCCGATTTGACCGACATATCGAGGTTGATCTGCCAGATAAAAAAGGTCGTTTAGCCATTCTGCATATCCATGCCAAAAATAAACCGTTAGCTGAAGGTGTTACTTTGGAGCAAACGGCTGATCAAACCTTTGGCTTTTCAGGTGCACAGCTTGAGGGCGTGTTGAATGAGGCAGCTATTTATGCGATGCGTGAAGATAAGCCAGCGATTGAGCAGCCGCATTTGGCTTCGGCAATAGATAAGGTTATGATGGGGGAGCGAACAGATAAAGAAACAGCGAATGGTGAGAAAGAACGCGTGGCTTATCATGAATTAGGCCATGCTATTATTGCAGAGCTTGTTCGTCCAGGGTCCGTTTCCCAAGTAACAGTGAGTCCGCGTGGGAAAGCCTTAGGGTATGTTCGTCATAATCCTCCGCAGGATCATTATTTGTATACGAAAGATTATATCGAAGATCAAATCATGATTGCCCTTGGTGGAGCGGCTGCGGAAGAAATGATTTACGGAGGTCGCAGTACCGGGTCTCGCAACGATTTCGAACAGTCACTTTCCATGGTTCGTAACATGATGGATGCCGGACTTACCAGCTTAGGTATTATTGATCGTGAGATGGTGACGAAGGAACAGCTGATGAAAGAAAATGCTGCCATCCTGGATGCGTTAATGCTGCGTACGAAGAAAATGTTAGATGAGCAACGCAGTGTGTTTGAGCACTCGTTCGCAATTCTGATGAAGGAAGAAGTACTTTCTGGTGATACTTTTCGTACATTATTTGACGCTTCTGTGTCACAAAGTGCATAATAATGACCGTTGGCCAATTAGGCCAGCGGTTATTCGCTTTACTACACGTATGCAGGATACATATACTAATAAAGTAAGGCAGAAGTACGAAAGAAGTACGGAAGAAGGAGAAACAAGCTATGATGTTCAGAACAATTGGTGTCATTGGCGGAGGGACGATGGGGCAGGGCATTTCCGAAATGCTGGCCGCGCGTGGTCTTGATGTCATGCTTGCTGAGAAAACAACAGAAAAGCTAGACCGCGCTTTTGAGCTAATAACGGTTAGTTTAGATAAGCAAATTGAACGTTGGGCTTTGACGGAGGCAGAAAAGAAGTCCATCCTTTCGAAAATCAAACGAGCCAACTCGATTCAGGACATGGCATCCTGCGAGCTCGTAATTGAAACGATTTCAGAAGATTTGAATGCGAAAAAGCATGTCTTTTTCCAACTCAATCAAATATGCTCGCCTCAAATCATACTAGCTACGAATACTTCTACGTTAAGTGTTACGGAGATTGCAGCAATTACAACGCATCCTGAGCGTGTCATAGGTTTACATTTTCTACATCCGGTAGCCAAAGTGAATCTTGTTGAAATCGTACGGGCGATGAAAACGTCGGACGAGACTTATAATCTTACACGTCAGTTTGTGGATGACGTACTCACCAAGAAGAGTATTAAAGTGAATGAATCGCCAGGATATATTACGACGAGATTGATCTGTACGCTCATTAATGAGGCATTGCACACCTTATCCGAAGGTGTCGCTTCCGCGGAAGATATCGATCAAGCGATGCGTATCGGCTATGATTTCAAACATGGTCCACTGGAGATGTGTGACCGGTTCGGGCTAGATGCCGTATTGGCTGCGCTAGAGGGGATGTTCCGTGAATACGGCGATATCAAATACCGTCCTTCCTATTTGCTGAAACAAATGGTACGTGCCGGTCATCTTGGTGCTAAGACGGGAGAAGGTTTCTTCCGTTACGACAAGGATGGTGACCGACTATGAATATTTTGGTCATCAATGCTGGCAGTTCATCTGTGAAATATCAGCTGTATGATATGGAAAATGCAACTGTTCTGGCCAAGGGTAGAGTAGAACGCATTGGGATGGATACCGCTATCCTGATGCACGAACCAGCGGGCAAACCCGATTTTCATAAGGTGGATGAAATTCTAGAGCATACAACGGCCATCCGCAGAGTGCTGGATGTGCTTGTTCATCCGGAGCATGGCGTGTTGACCGCCATCTCACAGATTGATGCTGTTGGCCACCGTGTCGTCCACGGAGGCGAATCCTTCAAGAGCTCCGTCCTCGTTACGGACGAGGTGAAGAAGGAGATTCGGCGTCTCTTCGATTTGGCGCCGTTGCACAATCCGGCGCATATGCTGGGCATCTCGGCGGTGGATGCGAACATGCCTGGCGTACCGCAGGCAGTCGTCTTCGACACCGCCTTCCATCAGACGATGCCGGCGAAGGCCTACCTGTATCCGGTGCCGATGGCGCTCTACCGGAAACATAAGGTGCGCCGCTATGGTTTCCACGGTACGTCGCACAAGTACGTGAGCGAGCGTGCCGCTGCCTTCCTAGGACGCCCGCTGGAGCAGTTGAAGCTCATTACCTGTCACATTGGTAATGGCGCTTCCTGCGCCGCTGTATGGGGCGGCCAGTCGGTTGACACGAGCATGGGAATGACCCCGCTCGAAGGTCTGATGATGGGCACACGCAGCGGCGATCTGGATCCGGCCATCGTGCCCTATGTGATGGGCAAGGAGGATTTGACGATCGGCGAGGTGAGCTCCATGTTGAATAAGCATAGCGGCCTGCAGGCGATCTCAGGGATCTCCAGCGACATGCGTGAGATCGTGGAAGCTGTGGAAGCGGGCGATAAGAACGCTACCTTGGCTTTTGAGATGTATGCGTATCGTCTGCGCAAATACATCGGGGCTTACGCCGCGGCGATGAATGGCGTCGATGCGATTGTGTTTACCGCAGGTGTAGGCGAGAATTCCGCGCCGCTGCGTAAAGCGGTATGCGAGGGCTTGAGCTTCCTTGGGGTTGATTTTGATGAGGAAGCGAACCTACTTGGTAGAGGCATAGAAAAGCGAATAACGAAGCGTGGTTCAAAGGTTGAAGCGCTTGTTATTCCAACGAATGAAGAATGGGTCATCGCACAAGATACTTACAGTCTCGTGCAATCGCAGTCCGACTGATTCTTTCGTGGAAATCGGGAAATAGTGTACAATAGTAATGATCTTCAGTTCTAGGGAGGAAGGATATCCAATGAAAAGTACAATAGGTGAAGTGAAACATCATGTCGGCGAGTCAGTTACCATCGGCTGTTGGCTTAACAAGAAACGCTCAAGTGGTAAAATTCAGTTTTTGCAGCTTCGTGACGGTTCGGGATATATACAAGGTGTTGTTGTTAAAAGTGAAGTGAGTGAAGAGGTGTGGGAAGCAGCTTCAAAGCTAACGCAAGAGAGCTCCTTATACATAACGGGAAAAGTAAAAGAAGACACACGCTCCAAAGGCGGTTTCGAGCTTGACGTAACTGGCGTAGAAATCATTCAAGTTACGGAAGAGTATCCGATTACTCCGAAGGAGCACGGCGTTGATTTCCTAATGGACAATCGTCACCTGTGGATTCGGAGCCCGCGTCAGCGTGCGGTTCTTGTGATTCGCGCAGAAATTATCAAAGCGGTTCAAGCGTTCTTCAATGACAGAGGGTTTCATCTGGTGGATCCGCCAATCTTGACACCTTCCTCTTGTGAAGGCACGACGAACTTGTTCCATACGAAATATTTCGATGAAGATGCCTTCTTGACGCAAAGCGGACAGTTATACATGGAAGCAGCTGCGATGGCACTAGGCCGCGTATATTCCTTCGGTCCTACCTTCCGTGCGGAGAAATCCAAAACACGTAGACATCTCATCGAGTTCTGGATGATCGAGCCGGAGATGGCATTCGTGGATCACGTAGAAAACCTGGAGGTACAAGAGCAGTTTGTATCGCATATCGTGCAAACAGTGCTGCAGAACTGTCAGGCTGAGCTTGAAACGTTGGAGCGGGATACATCGAAGCTCGAGAAAATAAAAGGAAGCTTCCCACGTATCACGTACGATGAGGCTGTTGACTATTTACAAAAAAATGGGCATGAATTCGCGTGGGGAGAAGATTTCGGAGCTCCTCATGAGACAGCGATTGCAGCTCAGTACGAAACGCCGGTATTTATCACCCACTGGCCAACGGAGATTAAGGCTTTCTATATGAAACCCGACCCAAGTCGTCCGGAAGTCGTGCTGTGTGCCGATATGATAGCGCCAGAGGGCTATGGTGAAATTATTGGGGGAAGTCAACGGATTGATGACCCGGAATTAATGGAGCAGCGCTTCAAGGAGCACGAGCTATCGCAAGAGGCGTATCAATGGTATTTGGATCTTCGCAAATATGGAACTGTACCGCATTCCGGTTTCGGTTTAGGCTTAGAGCGCACGGTTGCTTGGATTTGCGGTTTGGATCATGTGCGTGAAACCATTCCATTCCCACGTTTGTTATACCGTCTATACCCTTAAGTAGTGGCGTTGTCCATGGGGAGAAAGGGGAAAGACGTATGAGTACGCAATCTAATACACAGATGAAGGTTGAAGCGATCCTGATGAATAGCTTTCTGGAGGGGAGTGTCGCGGTACCGAGTCTATTGCTCAAGCATTATCGTGCACTACTTTTGAGTGAAGTTGACGTCATGACACTGATTCATTTCATTTCCTTTGTTGAAAAGGATAGGAACACATTCCCGACACTGGATGAAATCCAGGAGCGAATGTCGGCTTCACCAGATGTCGTTATTGCCAGTGTGCAGAAGCTGATTCGTGAGCAGTTTATCGCGATCGATGAGGATACGCACGAAACAACGGGCTTTCGCAGCGAGCAGTATAACCTGACGCCGCTCTACAAGAAATTAGCGAAACGCGTGGCGGAGCAGCAGCTGAAAGAGTTAGCGGAGTTGGCGGCAACTACGCAAGCGCCTAGCGATGATCGAGTGAAGAACATTTATACAACCATCGAAAATGAATTCGCTAGACCGCTAACGCCAATGGAGCTGGAAACAATCAGCAATTGGCTGGACAAAGATATGTACAAAGAAGAGCTGATCATGACCGCTTTGAAAGAAGCTGTATTTGCCGGGAAAGTCCATTTTCGGTATATTGACCGGATTTTGCTGGATTGGAGCCGCAATCGCGTCTCGACAGTGGATCAGGCCAAAGAGTATTCGCAGCGGTTTCGACAGTCGCGATAATAAGGGAAAATGCCCATTTTTTATCTCCGGAAGGGAGAGGAAATGGGCGTTTTTTTTGCTGCTACACTGTGTATTTGTTAAAAGAAAATAAACCATTAGACTGACAAAATAAAGTATTAGACCAGGAAAATAAAGTTGTAGACTGAGAAAATATAGCATTAGACTGGGAATGGCATTAAGCTAACGGGCAGGGGGTTGTGCTATCTAAATTCATCCGTTATTCTGACCAAGCAACCACTTGGGGACAGCTCGGACAAGTTGTATAGGAAATTACCATTGGGGATACTGATTTATAAGTTTGAAATAGCCTCCTGTGTCGTCCAAGTAGCACTGGCAAATGCTTTGTAATTTGTAACGGCAGCTTGAAAATCCTCTTCACTAATTGTTGCGGTGGCATCGTATACAACAGCTGTTTCAAAACCAGTTTCGATTAGATGCCTCATATGTGACTCTACACAAACGTTGGAAAGTACCCCTGCAATAATTATCTTCTCTTTTCTATGTTGTCGTAATTGATATTCCAAGTCATTTGTTTGTGGGCTAGCAACCTTGTGAGGAGTTGCAATGACGGTTCTTCTATCAAAAATATAAGGTTTGAAAGAATGAACAAAATCAGCTCCAAATGACGGTGGTGTGTACGCATTTGCCACTTGATACATTCTAAGACCTAATAGCATCTTTTGTTCATTTCCTGTAAATTGCCAGCCATAATCATGAGGGTATAAATAATGGGGCGAAATGAAAAGTTGGTATCCCTTATTCATGGCAGTTCTCATTAATAGTTCAAGGTTTTGTATAGTATTGTTTCGTTCAATAGTTCCTTTAGTCAGATGATAGCCTCTTCCCCCAGGACTCATAAAGTCATTTTGTGGGTCTGTGATTACAATAGCAGTATTATCGGGATGTGGTTTAAACGGCAAATTACTTACCTCCCTCGCAGCATAAGTTTGCGGAAATGTTTGCAACCTGTTCAGGAAGATAGAGGAGTTGTTTTCTAAAAAGTATAGCATTGGCACGACAGCTGCACCGAACAAGTACATAGTCATTAAAAACTTTATAGGCATCTATATGTATTTGTAGATTGTTTGATTCCCTTTGTTATAGAAATTAGTGTGCAACTTTGACGAATTGTTTCCAGAAGGTATGCTAACGGGTAACATGTGCGCAGGAGCTGCTCTAACACGGCTCTTTATTGCTCATTGAAGTGAAGGTCAGATTAACGCAACTTCCAAGTAATGGTATCGTATAAAGTAAGACGATCGAGGAGGGAAATTCGTGAAATTAAAAACAAAAATAATTGCCATTACAGCTATATGTTTAGTTGCGGCAAGTGTATTTTCTATTTCCGTACTAGCTGCAAAAGATGTAGCCTCTCTGAAAGCTCTAGTTCAGACAGCTAAGGATAAGGAAACGGTTGAGCACAATAAATTGGACTCGATGCCCGACCAAACAAGGGAGGACAAAGAAGCAAGAAACCTACAAGGTATTAAAGTTAAGAGTCTCGGTAATGAAACAAGAAGACTAGAACTGGAAGCTGATCCTGATGATACTAAAAATTTTGCCAGGCAATTAGAGGAGTCTATTGGTACTTTGACACTTTGTGTTATTGGATTTAAAGCAGATGCGGTAAGATATAACGACGATAAGTATCTCAAACAGGCAGAAGAAGTACAAAAAATAATCGAAAAATATAAAAAAGGAAAAGAAGAATACCAAAAAAATGAAAAGTCCGTACATCAACTTCGGAAAGAACTCGATATTCCTGTAAATTAATTTATTTTCTCCACACAACTAAACTAACGAGGAACGTTAGTTTAATCCACACATATAAAGACTGCAGGTAGGACGTGGAAAGGAAAGACTGGATGAGCAGAAAAAGCGTTGTTACCGGGATAATTATATCCTTGGCTGTACCGATGATTATGTACTTAGCGATTATAGGCATTACTAATATCGGTGATGTATCGGGGAATCCGGAAGATTTCCAATATCACGATTCTTACTTCGTTGTGATCCACATTGATCCGTACGTTTATCCCGTACTGTTTTTGATTACCTTCATGTTTTATGCAGCAATTTTTTTGATTGTGCGATATGTTAAGAGAAAGTAAGACGTTGTAGGCTTCCGAAGGAGCAAAACTTCGTTATGCTAAAGGGACACGATAGTTAAGAATTGAAAGCTTGGTGAAAAGATTATGTCGATGACAGATGGCCAATTCGATGAATACTTGGAGTATTGCTACGAGAAACTTAGAAAAGAAACAAGAATTATTACACAAACAGTACGGAAGTGGGGACTTTCATTGCAATGTTCTTTACGCTAACGCAGAAATAGTTAATAGTCAAAGTTCTGTGGGAGGTGGCGGAATTAATACGGTCTATGATGTCGCCAGGAACGACTAGGAGTGTGGATAGGAGATACTGAGAGCGTGCGGATAGGTATCCAGCACCAGAGAAACGAAGTCACTATGAAAGACTTGATTATTAAAGGAAATCTAAAACAAAATACAGAAACATATGATACACTTAGGTTATCTAAGTTCACGATATAATTTTTTACTTCTTATTCAACTAATGAGCATTTAATGAAAGTACATATGTGAAAATTTATACAGGGGGAGGTAATATGTTGCTTTTAATAGCAACCATCGTATTCATTGTTACATGGATTGCGGTATCCCGAGAACTTGTAAAATCTTCAGAAGAGAAAAACAAAGTAAAAATAATAACTTTAATGTCCGCATGTACCTTATCGACGATAGTTCTGAGCATTTCACTTTTTTAAAATTATCCAGTTTAAAAATCACCTATAAATAGTTAGATGTATAAACTAAAGGATAGGTTAATTTAATAAGCAAATAAATAAAAAAAAGAGCTTCCAATTTTATGGAAGTTCTTTTTTTAACCTAATATCAACATTGAACTTTAACATTTGGATTTATTGTTGATGATTTGCTAGAGGTGGATCGTTACTTCCAAAGGTCTTTGATACATGGAGGTAAACTGTTCTAACGGAATGGTTTTGCTTGTCAAAAATATGAATAGTTTTTTAGGAAAATAGAGATAGATGAAGAGAAATATTTCGTTGCTTGCGATAATATAGACAAAGGGATACAACCACTTTCCAACTAAAAGGAGCGAATACAAATTGAAAAATTTACTTCTAACTTTATTGTTAGCGCTTACAATCGGAGTGGTTTTTTAGTATGCAGACCGCATTTGCAACAGCTACTTCAAAATGAACGGATCTTCCTGCCAATCCGCTTTGTGATGGAGAGCCTGGGGTGCCATGTGAATCGGATCAGAACTGCACTCCAGTATTGATACGTCACATGTATTTACAAAAAATATAAAGTAGAGCGAGGTACAAATACTTGTCTAAAAAGAAAAATAAACTTATGTCAGTAGCACTCGCCTCAACATTAGTAATTAGTGGTTTATCTGGAGTTACAGCAGTACCCTACAACATACTGGCATCATCTGTTGCTGTTCAAGCTCCGACTGTGTTGAAAGTCCCTACACTAGCATTTGATGAAAAGAGTATCACTTTAGCTTGGCAGAAACCCGTTAACTATTCAAATATCGTTGATTATATTATTTACATGGATGGCAAAGAAATTGGCAAGGCTAGTCAGAATAAAGCTAGTGCTTCCCAGAAGTATATTAAGAAATTTTACAATGAGTTCGACCCTAGTGGTGTGAAATACACGAAGATCCAATCACATACTTTTACAGTAACGGACTTATCTCCTAATACCGAGTACTCATTCTACGTAAAAGCAGTAGATGCTTCTGGTAACTTATCACCTGTCAGTCTTACTGTAAATCAGAAAACTACTACAATTCCAACGATATTTAATGTAGCTGATTATGGTGCAGTCAGTGACGGAGTAACATTGAATACGAATGCAATTCAAGCTGCAATTGATGCTGCAACTCCTGGTAGTAAAGTAGTTATCCCTGAGGGAGTATTTAAAACGGGTGCAATTTGGCTTAAAAGTGACTTAACATTCGAAGTAGTTAAGGGAGCTAAATTACTCGGTTCTGAGAATGCTGATGACTACCAGTTCAACTATTATCACTATGACTACATGGAAACTCCTCGTTATTATTCTTTAATAAACGCTCAGTCCTTTGACGAAGGTGTATTAAAGAATATCCGTATTGTAGGAGAGGGTATAATTGATGGAAATGGTTGGGTATGGCAGGGGGATAAGCCATTTGTAGTTGAGCCTGCTGAAGGATATACGGATACACAATTCCCTAACCAAACTGTATTAAATGGAAGTAAATATACAGGAAGCACTAGTGATCCTTCTAGCACTGGATATTGGGCTAAAACTGGTATTTTAGCTAAGAGTCAGACTCAGAAAGCAATTGATATGGGTTATGTAGATTCTAACTTTTCACCAGAGTCTAATTTACAAAAATATCAAGTCCCTGCCTACTCGGTACGATCTAATCTCGTCTTGATGAAGGGAGTAGAGAATGTTTATTATGGTGGATTTACAGCAATTAACCCTTCTAACCATACTCTAGTAAACGCCGAATCAAAGAATGTCACTGTAGACGGAGTGCGTATCCTTACATTTGATGACAACAATGCTGATGGTATTGAATTCATCCATAGTGATGGTCTTACTGTAATTAATAGTGTATTTGACACTGGAGATGATTGTGTAAACTTCGCAGCAGGTCAAGGTTCAGCAGGTGCTAAAAATCAGCCTTCTCAGAATGCTTGGATTTTCAATAACTATTTCCGTGAAGGACATGGTGCGATAGTTGAAGGTAGTCATACAGCAGCTTGGATTCAAGATATCCTAGCAGAAGATAATGTCATGAACCATACTGATGTTGGTTTACGTATGAAAACTAATTCACGTATTGGTGGCGGAGCTAAAGACATAATCTTTAGAGATAATGCTATGCGTGATATTTCGGGGCAAGCATTCATATTTACATCTGCTTACGACGATTCTAATGGTACATTAGAATACGAGCCTGCATCAACATCTTCTGAGTTTAAAGATGTTACTGTACAAAACGTAACTGTTGACTCTACTCCAGTAGGTATCCAAGTAGCAGGTGTATCTGGAGGAGAGCACCATGATATTAATTTCGACAATGTAAAGTTCTATGGTGTAAAAACTCCAACAAATATCAGTTATATGAAAAACAGTACTTTCAATGACGTAGTGTTTGATGGCGTAACCAATCCCTGGAAAATTAACTATTCAAGTGGATTGAAATTTACAGGAACAACTACACGGGGGAATCTTCCTACATCTCCTGATGTTGACCAACGATCATCACCAGTTTTCCCTTCTGAATCTAAAATTAGCTCAGTCACTGGTGACACATACGCTGACTTATCTTGGACTGCTGCTACGGATAATGTTCATGTAGCGGGATATTTGATCACGCAGAATGGAAGATACATCAATTCGTTAACTTCCAATAACTACAACTTATTTACAGGACCTACTTACAAAATTATTGGACTTTCTCCTGGTTTAAATTACGAATACAAGGTATATGCTGTTGATGCCTCTGGTAACGTCACTGACGGACCTTCCGCTACAATTAAGACTACTGGTGAGAAAGACACAATTGCACCAATTGTACTTCCAACTTGCACGATCAATTTAACAGGTGGTTCTAACACTACTTGGTTGAATATCAATTGGACACCTGCAGTAGACAACTTTGGAGTAGACCATTATGATGTTTACCAGAATGGAGAAAAGGTAGGTAGTGCTATCGGTTCAACTTCTTATAATGCAACGAAGTTGAAGTTTGATACAAATTACAAATACGAGGTAGTAGCTGTTGATGCAGCAGGAAACGCTATTCAGTATCCAACATCGCTCACAGTAAAAACTCTCCCTGCTTATGATATAACTGCACCTGTATGGAAAGAAGGTAGTAAATTAGAGGCTAGTGATATTGGAGTAGATAGTGTCGTACTTAGTTGGAGTGGTGCTATTGATGATATCGCATTAAGTGGATATCGAATTTACAAGGAAGGCAAGCCTATTGATAATGGTATTCAATTTTTACCTGTAAACTCCGCTAATACAACTTCTTCAACATTTTACAAAGTTACAGGACTTGAGCAAAACACTAAATACACTTTCAAGGTAGAGGCCGGTGATACTGCAAACAAGTGGACAGGCAAAGGACCTAGTGTAATTGTAACAACAAAAGATGGTTTAGCACCAACTTGGGAAGTTGGTAGCAAAATAACAGCTTCCAACATCCGTAAAACGGATTTAACTTTAAATTGGGGAGTAGCTAAGGATAACGTAGAAATTACAGGGTACCGTATAACTCAGGATGGTAAAGTCATTTCTGAGTTGACTGGAACTTCATTCAAAGTAACCGACTTAACAAAATCCACCGCATATACATTCAAAGTTGAAGCTCGTGATGCAGAAGATAACTGGTCAGATGCTTTATCTTTAGAAATCACAACGCCTAAAGATAATGGATCTGGAAATGATGACAAAGAGAGCAAAGAGAAGAAATTTGAGAAATAAAATATTTACCTTGAATTATTTTGGGCATATATCCTTTGATATATGCTCTTTTCATATTTCAGGGCGAATACAAGCAGTTGAAGCCATGTTTATAAGTAAGTTCTTCCCTTTAACTTGAAGATTTGTCGGTAGTATCATATATCCGACCGATAATCATTAGCTTAGAAATACGGGTGATATGATCAAATGATTATTTCGGAACCATATGCAAAACTGATAAGTTGATGAGGATACTCGAATTCATTGAGCCATGTTTGAGCTTTGATGCTGCGAGGGGGGACAAAGCAAATTCGCAATAATTGAAAGCGGTTCCAAATTTGTAATAACCAAATTAAACACGGGAGGAATTAAATTGAAGAAAAATGTGTCAAAGGTAACAAGTTACGTTTTATTGTTTGCAATAGCGCTATCTGTATTCGCAAGCGGAATGTTCAATACGGCAGTACACGCTGCTGCCCCTTCATTGTCGGGCAGTGGAGGCTGGAATGAAACGGCCTTTGTAGAATGGTCACCTGTAAGTAATGCTCAGGGCTATAATGTATTTGTTAAACCTGCAAGTGCAGCAGATTCACAATATGTACAAATTGATACTGAATTAATCCGACAATACCCTACATATTGGAGAGCAGATGCTGTAGGGCTTGCAGCTGGAAGTTATGTAATGAAAGTTGAAGCGATATTGTCAGGTGGTTCATCAGAAAGTACGGTTTCAGGAACGATATCCGTAACGCCACATGACAGATCTGGATTTGCTTTTGCAAGTCAATCACCATTTAGCACTGGTTCAGGTGCCTATAATGAAGATGGTACACTTAGGAATGGTGCTCAAGTTATTTATGTAACATCTGCGACTGCACAAACCGTATCTCTTGATGTGATAACCAGTAGTTCAGGTACTAAACAAACGGGTGTTGGTATTGGTCCAATTCTGGCACTAAGACAAAAAGGCTATGATAAAACACCACTTGCAATTCGATTTATTGGAAAAGTTACAGATGCTGATATGGGTTCATCCCTTAACAGCAGTGGATTTCTTCAAGTAAAAGGCAATTCAAGTTATACAGAAATGAATACTACAGTAGAAGGTATTGGAAAAGATGCAACTGTTTATGGATGGGGATTTCTACTTAGAAATGTCGGCAATGTAGAAGTAAGAAACCTTGGTATTTTGTTATTCCAAGACGATGCCGTTTCCATGGATACAGGCAATGTAAATGTTTGGGTACATAATAATGATATCACCTATGGAAAAGCAGGGTCTGATGCGGACCAAGCAAAAGGTGATGGTTCAACTGACCTTAAAGGCGCATCAACGTATACGACAATCTCGTATAATCACTACTGGGATTCCGGAAAAGCTGCGCTAATTGGTTTGAGTGAATCATCTGAATTCTTTGTAACCTTCCACCATAACTGGTTTGACCATTCAGACTCACGTCATCCACGTATTAGAAAAGGAACTATTCATGTTTATAATAACTTCTTTGATGGCGTCTCCAAATATGGTTCTGGTATGACAACAGCAGGTTCAGCCTTTGTAGAATCTAATTATTACAGACATTCCAAAAATCCAATGTTGATTTCCTTACAAGGCACTGATATTTCAGGTGGGTCACCAGGCACATTCTCTGGTGAGAATGGAGGTATGATTAAAGCATACAATAACAGTATCGTAGATCTTGTTGGAGGTCTTATTTATGCTAATTCAAATGAAGGTTCAGCTCCAGCAAATGCAACATCATTTGATGCGTACTTAGCTTCTACAAGAAATGAGACAGTTCCAAGTTCGTACAAAGCATTAGTAGGTGGAACAGCTTATAATAACTTTGATACTACGATCGATACGGGAGTAAATGTAGCTGACATTGATAGCGTAAGCACGGTAGAACAAGTTGTTACGGCAGAAGCTGGACGTCTAGGTAGTGGAGACTTTACATGGACTTTTAATGATGCAGTTGATGACACATCTTCTGACCTTAATTCAGCACTTATGTCAAAAATACTAAGTTACACATCTCAACTTGTATCTATAGGTGGTAATTCAACAGCAACACCACCAACACCGACACCACCAACACCGACACCACCAACACCGACACCACCAGCAGCAACACCAACGCCGCCAACATCAACACCAACACCAACACCAACGCCACCGGGACCGTCTGGATCGACAATTGTTCACAACTTTACGACAGATGGAAAAGCAAGCAGCTTCTTCAATATTCAAGGGAACCTGTCAACATCGAAGGGAACTGTGATATTTAATGGTTTAACACTAACTCAATGTTTAAAAATGGAGAGTACAACCAGTATAGGGTTCACCACAACTACTGCTTCAACATTAACCTTAGTGTTAAATACAGCAGATGGAACCAAAATCAAGGTAGATGGAACAAGCTATCCAATGACAAATGGCATTGTTACTGTATCACTTGCGCCTGGCGCACATACCATTACAAAGACTGATGTTACAAATCTTTTCTACATGAAACTCACTGGTGTAGAGAGCGATACGACACCTCCAGGGGATGCAACATTTACAGCTAATGTGACAACTCCGACCAATACCAATGTGAACGTAATCATTCAGTACCCGGATGACGCAGCTGTGAAAGAATATAAAGTGGGCATTGAAGGTACATGGCTACCTTACACCACACCGATTATTATGGCAACGAACAATACGATCTTTGCCAGGAGTACCGATACAGTTGGGAATACATCAAATGTAAGCAGCTATAACGTAAGCAACATCGACAAAACACCTCCTGCTGTCGCAACGTTGTCAGCTGACGTGACATCGCTAACTAATATGGATGTTACTGTAACAATTAGCTATCCGCTCGATGCCACAGTGAAGGAGTACAAGCTAGGAGATAACGGCACATGGACGGCATATGTCACACCTGTGGTTGTCTCAGAAATTAGCACGGTTTATGCTAGAGCAACAGACGCTGCGGGCAATGTGTCAAATGAGACGAACTACACGGTCAGTAATATCGATCACATAGCACCTATCGATGCAACCTTGGCCGTAGATACAACAGTACTGACCAACCAAGACGTCACTGTAACGATCAATTATCCGGCAGATGCTTCGTCAATGGAATATAAATTGGGGGCTAACGGTGCTTGGACACCGTACACTGAACCTGTAGTTGTTTCCGACAATGACACCGTGTTTGCAAGAGGAATTGATGCCGTTGGAAATATTTCGAATGTAACTAGCCTTACGGTAAGCAACATTCAAAAGATTGCTCCTGTAACCACCGCAACATTAAGTCCAGCTGCGCCTAACGGCAAGAATAGTTGGTACATGACGGATGTGACGGTAAACTTTTCCATAAGCGCCAGTGTTAACGGCGGATCCGTAACTACAGAATACCAAGTGAATGACGGTGATTGGATAGCTTATACGGGTTTTATCCCAGCTTTCAGTGATGGTACTTATAAGCTGGGCTACCGCAGTAAGGATCAAGCAGGCAATGTAGAAAACCTCAAAACCATCGAGTTTTATGTTGACAAGACGGCACCAGTGCTCACCGTCCAACTAGATAAAACCTCGATTTGGCCGGCAAATCATAAAATGGTTACGATTGATGCTACACTGGATACTGGTGATGCTACATCGGGCGTTGAATCCGTAGTGTTAACGTCCATAACGAGCAATCAACCGAATAGCGATTCAAGCGATATTCAGGTTAATTTCGGCACAGCCGCAACTTCCTTTAGCTTACGTGCAGAGAAAGCACGAATCTATACCATCACGTACACTGCAACGGACAAAGCGGGCAACAAAACAGTTACAACTGCAACGGTCACAGTGCCACATGATCAATCAGTACAATAGAGAGGTAGTTAAATAAATTGATTTAGAGTCATTTGGCAGTATAATCCTGCAATACGACCGAAAACTATAGTTTAGGATCTGCTTCGCGGCAGATCCTATTTGTTTATTGAAGTAAACGTTCTATGCACAGCTGAATAATAGCGACTGTAATTCTTCGATTGAAAGGTTTAAATCGGAATCAACCAAAGTATTAGGTGAACTATAGATAAGCCAGCGGCAGTCTAAGACTTTGATATGAACGAAACCTGTCAAGCACCTCTGTTACTCTCTAGTTTTTGACGTAATTAAATAAGAGTCTGTCAAGTGCTATTCTTGACAAGTGCCCTAATTTTCCCATACTTTAAGGTTTCCCGGCATACCATATGCCGGGCCTGCCTTACGGCGAGTAACGGGTGCAGGGAGTGTACTCCATGCGTTTCCCTTATAGGGGACGGAAGAGGAAATCATTTTTTAGCTCAGGAGCATTCTGATATACGTGGATTCTACATACGTCTGAAGAGCTACGTAGAAGCAAAGAGGATGTCGGTTTCGTTCATTATAACTATTTTTCAAGTCTTGGTCCGCCGCTGTTTCTTTTAATGTATCAGTCTAAAACTTATTTTCTAAAAGCTGACGGTTCTTCAGTTCAAAAACCGCGATAATTCAACGAATCCAGTCTAACACTTTATTTTCACCGAACAGTATTGTGCCAACCCCGGCCCCAGACCCCGCGAATCTCACCCCATTATGAGTATAGTGTAATTAGGAACGTAATATGGCGTGATGAAAGTTATGTGAGTAATTGGAGTGTATAACGATAAAGAGAAGAAATTGGGAGAAAGTGGAGTGATGTTGCAAGTCCTCTAGCCTCTTAAAAATGCAAAAGAGCATTTTTCGAAGGGGTTCCTCCCTCCTTTATTGGATATTGATGCAAATAGGCATCAAATGGGAGTGATTTCAGGAGATTTTCCTGAGAAACCTTAAAAAGGTTGCCTATTCGCACGCATTTCCTAATTTCGATCCTAAATTAGTAGAAAAGGTTGTATTATTGCATTTTTGAGAAAGGGAAGAGGAAGTGGAGAGAGAGTGCGATCAATCCAAACAACGCGTTGCCTCACAGCCCCTCCCCGAAGTACCCTGTCTACCAGCACTCAGCCAGTGCAAACATGCTCACAAACCGCATAGCTACGACTACCCTGCCGCTAACCCACGTTGTTTCCACGCCTACAATCACCCGCTGCCCCAAGTCCACAGCTTCCCGCCTACGCCAGTGATAGCTCATCTCCGAAATGCCACCCATTACTTAACCTGACAACATTGCCTCCGACCCCCAAACCCTGGTGCTCACCATAAAGATACGGAACGAGAGTCTGCTAGTTGTATGAAAATAGCCAATTTAAAAAAGTTGCGGAACGAGGTTCCTATATTTCGCGGCAAACGCAGTAAATGCGCTGAAATTACGAAATAGCGGACAGACGTTCCACAACTTAGGTAAAAGGAGTTTTTCGATAAATAGCGGAACCACGTTCCGTAACTGCCAGGGAAAGTCAGCGGCTACACGTGGAGTCACTTTTACTTGTTCATTACATGCAAGCGGTACACATATTCGAATAAGAATTCGAACGCTTCGAGGTGACGCTTCGCTTCAAAGGCATTGGCACCCCAAGCGTAAATCCCGTGCTTACGAAGCACGATGCCTGGAATGCGAGGTACGATCGCACCTTCGACTAGTTCAGCAATGCGCGGAATATCCGCATAGTTGGGCAGAATCGGGATCTCGATCTGTGCTTCCTCATCCCAAATGTTGAATGCTTTGATCAACTCAACGCCATCAACTGGAATGCTCCCACGTTCTCCGTACAGCTCGGAAGCTAAGTTGTTAAAGATTGTATGCACGTGGAAAATGGCGCCAGCGCCTGTTAAGCGGTAAATCTCACTATGGATCAAGGTTTCCGCAGATGGCTTAAGGCTTGTAGCTTCCGTCGGCAAACCTTTCTCATTGACGAGAAGGAAATCCTCAGGAGTTTGGACGGATTTATCTCTACCGCTAGACGTGATAGCGAACGTGAAAGCACTCGGTTCAAAGCCGCCAACACGAACAGATAAGTTGCCGCTTGTCGCAGGAAACCATCCACGCGCCGCTAGATTTGCTTTGATGTCTCGTAATTCAGCGAAGGCACGCTGTTTTTCTTCTAGTAAAATACTCATTTGACGGGTTCAGCCTCCAATTGCTTAATGATATCGAAGAACGTTTCGAAGGGGTGGTACGCATAGCCAAGTTGATCGCAACGCTCGATGAGATGAGATCTGGCAAAAATCGTATCCACTAACTTAGCACCTTCAAAATCAGTGATGCTGTCTCCGATAATAATCCGCTCATACCGCTCAGGATTGTAGGAACGAATGATACTTGTTTTGCACATCCCGCAGTCGGTTTGACAATGTGCATCACACGGGTTCGGCCACAGGATCTCGATGGTTTCCCCTTCGAAAGAGCTGGCATTGCAATAAATATGATCTTCAGGAATCTCAAACGCACGAAGCAGTGGATAAATAAAGAAATCAATGCCTCCGCTTGTGATCAAAAGGGTAATCCCTTGCTCCTTGCAGTAGGAGACAAATTCTTCAAAACCATCACGGATTGTTGCATTGTTGATAGCATAGTCCACAATCTCCGATTTACGTGAGGTAGGGAGGAGGGCAAACATGGCCCCCACGCCTTCACGAATGGATATTTGCTGTGTCACAATCTGCTCGACGATGCCTTCCCAACCATCAGGATTGAAGTGCTTCATAATCGCTACGATGTTATCGTTAACGGTGATCGTACCGTCAAAGTCACAAAAGATAATGCGTTCCTTGCTCATTCTCTAATCCCCCATGTGTCAATAGCTGATTGTAGCTCTGGATGTGTTAGGGCGTATTCGCGTAATGTTGTGCCTTGTAAAGTCGCATCAATCGCTTGCCGGAAAGCTTGTCCCCCAGCAATCGTTCCCATCGGGTGTCCGTGGATACCGCCTCCGGCGTTCACGATAACATCCTGTCCGAAATCACGCAAAATGAGCGGAACTAGACCAGGATGGATACCCGCGGAAGGAACGGGGAAGCTTGGTGCTAATGTTAATTGTACATCAGACGGCGCTTGATACGTGTAATCTTTACGTAAATCCTGCGTTAGCAGCACGTGTTTAATGGCCAAATTCTCTTCCTTCGGCATCACTACGGAGCCGTATGGGGAAGGGAAGAGCACCAAATCAGCGCCAGCAAGACGCATTAATTTGCCCAGCAAGACTGAAGGTGAGATGCCGTAGTGTGGTGACGGATAGGTGGCTCCAGCCAAAGCAGGATGTGCCATGATCGGAATGTTAATGTCCGGATCCGAACTTAGTTCATGCAGAACGTCGAAGCCGTAAGCTAACACATTGAAAAGTAAAGCATTAGCGCCTGCGGAGACTGCTTTTTTAGCTTGAGAAGCGAGTTTAGAAGTAGGTCCTGTCAAATTAACGGCATACAAAAGCTTTTGCCCTGTCTCCCGCGTCGCTTGCTCAGCTGCTTCGAGACAAATCGCAATGCGTTTCTCCATGGGTGTTAATGGATTTTCGAATAAAATCTCGTCATCCTTGATAAGATCGACGCCACCAGCCGCTTGTAAGTAAAACTGCTCACGCAAGGCGGGTAATTCATACCCAACAACGGATTTGAAGATGCTCATCAGCAGCGGGCGATCATGCACGCCTAGAAGATTACGAACGCCTTGCATGCCAAATTTCGGTCCAGGGAACCCTGCCAGGAAATCAGAAGAGAAGGCAAGGTCGATCAGTTTGATTTTGCCATCCATAGAAAGCTTGCCGAAAACAGTCACTAACAGCGCGGGGATATCTCGGCTATAGTTCACATCGGGATAGGCGATGGTAATATCCGCATAACGTCCCGAAATAGGTTCACCAGCCCCAGGCTCGTGGACTTCAACGGAAACGACTTTACCCAAATGCTTCTCCATAGAAGCTTTCTGAGCCTCAGGTAGTTCCGTCCAGCTGCCAACGGTAAGACCAACTGCGATGCTTGTTGCTTTTTTATGAAAATCGGCTTTCTCATCGAAACTCCGATAAGTTGCTAAACAATATGAACTCATGACGAACTTTCACCTGCTTTACTAGAATCTCTTCACTTAGGTTCCACTTGTTTCACAGAAACAGATTAAACTGATTTTCCAACAGTGCTGGTAGCGGCAATTTGTTCGCCCATTTCCTTCGTACGTGCGGCGCAATGCAACACAGCTTGATGGATAGCTTCATCGAACTGATGGCGATCCAATGCTTGAATAGCAGCATGCGTAGCTCCGTTAGGAGAGGTTACTTTACGGCGTAATTCCGCAGGATGTTCCTTCGTAGTTTGAACCATGTGCGCGGCACCGAGCACCGTTTGAAGCGTTAATTGATTTGCATCTTCTTCGGTTAGACCGCCTTCGATCCCCGCTTTAATCATCGCTTCCATGAGGTAGTACACATAGGCAGGACCACTTCCGGAAATGCCAGTAAGGATTTCAAGCTTATCTTCTTCTACAATCGTAACAGTCCCAACCGCTTCAAACATTTGGATGGCAAGCTGCTTGAATGTATCATTAACCTTAGTCGAGAAGCTCATTCCTGTTGCGCCTAATCCGATGGTGGAGGAAGTATTTGGCATCGTACGAACGATGGGCAAGTCGGATTGTAGAAGTCTTTCCGCTTTTTCGATGGAAAGGCCTGCAATTACGGAAATTAACAGCTGACGCTCGCTCAAAAGCGGCTGAAGCTCTGCAAAAGATGATTCCACATCTTTAGGCTTCATACAGAGAACAACAACGTCGGCTTCTTGAATAATTGTGTTTTTCGTCGCTTGATCTGAAGTGGCTTGAACGCCATATTCCGAGCATAAAAATGACAAGCGATCCTGATTGGAGCGATTCATCATATATACGTTTTGCGGATTCGCGACTTTCGTCTGAATAAGTCCGCGGACGATGGCTTCAGCCATGGAGCCTGCGCCCACAAAAGCAATTTTAACTTGCGATAACATGATTGACATCCGTTGTTCCTCCTCCAAGGTTTATTCGCGTATTTGTCCGCTTCCGTAGACGCGGTATTTGGTTGAAGTTAGCGCAGGAAGCCCCATAGGACCACGTGCATGAAGCTTTTGCGT
The DNA here is from genome assembly GCF_927798215.1 of Paenibacillus allorhizoplanae. Taxonomy (NCBI): domain Bacteria; kingdom Bacillati; phylum Bacillota; class Bacilli; order Caryophanales; family Paenibacillaceae; genus Paenibacillus; species Paenibacillus allorhizoplanae. The sequence goes on along the minus strand of NZ_CAKMMW010000002.1, from coordinate 580,502 downwards.
GGAAATGCCGATCTCGGCTCCGAATCCGAACTCAAACCCATCGGTGAAACGGGTAGAAGCGTTATGATAAACCGCAGCTGCATCCACTTCTTGCAGGAATTTCTCAGCATTAGCGGCATCTTCTGTCACAATACACTCGGAGTGCATCGTACCGTAGTTACGAATGTGAGCTAGCGCCTCATCTAGATCCTTAACAACTTTGATGTTTAGAATATAATCTCCGTACTCCGTACCCCAATCGGCTTGTTCAGCAACCACCATGCTTGGTACCAAAGTTCTAGAACGCTCGTCACCCCGCAGTTCAACATGAACGCCTTGGAAGGCATCGGCAATACCAGCTAAATGCTTCTCCGCAATGGCTTCGTGTACAAGCAAAGTCTCCATACTATTACAAACAGAAGGACGTTGTGCCTTCGCATTAATCCCAATTCGAATCGCCATATCGAGCTGTGCACTTTGATCTATAAAAGTATGACACACCCCTGCACCTGTTTCAATGACTGGGACGGACGCGTTATTGACAACATTTTGAATAAGTGAGTGTCCACCACGAGGAATTAGCACGTCAATGAGGCCATTCAGCTTCAGCATTTCATCGACGGAGCTGCGATCTGCGCTTAGGATTAATTGCAGGGCATCTGCTGGCAAGTCAGAACGCTCTAAGGCTGTATGCAGTACCTCAACAATTTTCTCATTTGAAAATAGGGCTGAAGATCCGCCACGGAGCACAACCGCGTTGCCTGTTTTGAGACAAAGACCTGCCGCATCAACCGTGACATTCGGTCTAGCTTCATAAATAATGCCGATAACGCCGAGTGGTACACGGATTTTGCGAATGCGCAGACCATTAGGGCGATCAAATGATTCAAGCGTATCTCCGATTGGATCAGGAAGCTCAGCGATTTGACGAAGACCTTCGGCCATTGCCGCAATGCGCGTTTCGTTTAATGCCAATCGGTCCAGCAGAGAAGCGCTAGTGCCCAGCTCTTTGCCACGCTGCAAATCCTTGCTGTTAGCTTCAATGATCGCTTGTTGCTCCGTAATTAAGGCGTCTGCCATCAGCAGCAAGGCTGCATTCTTTTGCTCCGTTGTGAGATTGCCCATTGCTTGGGCAGCTTGCTTAGCAAGTTTAGATTTTGTAATTACTTCACTCATGGGTAGACCTCCTAGTTAAATAAGGATTGGCAATGCGTTAACAATTGTTCCACGTTCAGTTCATAGACATCGCCTTGACGGCGTTCTTTGCATTCGATAATTCGCTCGCTCGTTTTCTTACCAACGGTTAGTCGTAAAGGGAAGCCGAGTAAATCAGCATCGTTGAATTTCACGCCAGGACGTTCCTCACGATCATCCCACAAGACCGAATAGCCTGCGCTAGTTAAGGTGTGATAGATCTCTTCGGATAATGTCATTTGGGCTTCATCCTTCACTTGAACAGTTAACAGATGAATGGAATAAGGAGCAATGGCATTTGGCCAAATGATGCCTCGTTCATCCTGGTGCTGTTCAATAACAGCAGCTAGAACACGAGAGACGCCGATACCATAACAGCCCATGATCATTGGCTCAGAAATGCCATTTTCATCGCTAAACGAAGCGCCTAAGGATTCACTATATTTGGTGCCGAGCTTAAAGACGTGACCAACTTCAATACCTTTGGCAAAAGCGAGTTCATGACCGCAATGAATACAGCTTTCTCCTTGGCCCACATTGCGAACGTCAACATAGGTTAATGCACCAAGATCACGTTGAACATCTACGTGCTGAAGATGATAGTCCGCTTCATTGGCGCCAACAACCGCGTTGTTTAAGCCTCGAATCGATGTGTCTGCAAGTAATTTGACGGTTGAGAGACCAACCGGCCCAATAAACCCGGCTATCGAACCAAGCGCTTTGATTTCAGCTTCGGATAGCATCGTGATTTCATCTACACTGAGAACCTGCTTTAACTTGATCTCATTAATTTCGAGATCTCCACGGATGAGCACGATCACAGGCGCTCCGTCCGCTTGGACGGCAACGGATTTGATAATTTGCTGCGGTTTCGTGGTAAGGAATTGGCTTAATTGTTTGATGCTCGTAACGCCAGGTGTGTGTACTTTCGTTGGTTGCGCATGTGGCACATTAGTAGATGATGTACTTTCGTTAGCAATGACCCCATTAGCTTTCTCTAAGTTAGCCGCATATTGACAGGAAGGACAATGGACAATCGTATCCTCACCCACATCCGCTAAGGCCATGAATTCATGCGTATCCGTTCCGCCGATTGCTCCAGAATCCGCTTCAACAGCACGGAACTGTAAGCCGCAGCGTGTGAAAATATTAACATAAGCATTGAACATCGCTTGGTAGCTGGCATCTAGACCGCTTGCTGAGCGATCAAAAGAGTATGCATCTTTCATGAGAAACTCACGGCCACGCAATAAGCCGAATCGTGGTCTGCGCTCATCGCGATATTTCGTTTGGATCTGATATAACGTGACGGGTAACTTTTTATAAGAATGAATCTCATCTTTAACAAGTGTTGTAATCACTTCTTCGTGTGTAGCCCCTAAAGCAAATTCACGGCCATTTCGGTCTTCAAGTCGCATTAATTCAGGACCGTAAACATCCCAGCGACCAGAGGCTTTCCATAATTCGGCAGGATGGAGGGCAGGCATGAGCATTTCCTGTGCACCAGCGCGGTCCATTTCTTCACGCACGATCGTTTGAATATGTTGAAGGGCCTTAAGACCCAAGGGTAAATAGGAATAAATACCGCTGGATAACTGGCGAATGAGTCCTGCTCGCAGCATAAGTCGGTGACTGGTCGCCTCGGCATCTCCCGGTACATCTCGTAAAGTTGGGTTAAGTAATCGTTGTTGTCTCATGTTTAGGGAGATCCTCGCTTTCTATTACTGTTTCGAACCTTAAGTCAAAGGCACCCATTCATCGCGGTGGATGACTTCGATGCGTGATACTTCGACGCGTTTCTGTACTTCGTCGGTCGATAGTCCTGCAGCGGCTTGAACTTGCCAAGCCGCATAATTGACGACGCCACGGCCCAGCAGCGCGCCTTCACTGCAGATCACCTCGACGACGTCGCCGGGGTGGAAGTCACCAACCGCTGACGTGATGCCAGCGGGGAGCAGGCTCTTCCCACCGTTGATCAAGGCTGCTTTCGCCCCTTGATCAACGATGATTTGCCCTTGGGGCAGCGAGTGGAAGCCGACCCACTGCTTCTTGACCGGCAGATTGTTCAGCGCCGTGTCAAAGTACGTTCCCTTGCCGGTACCGCCCACGGCAAGGTTCAGATCATCGGGCTCAAGCACTCGCCCGATGAAGACCGGCACGCCCCCGCGCATCGCGATGCGGGCGGCCTCGACCTTGGAGCGCATGCCGCCGGTGCCGACCGCGCTCCCAGCGCCTCCAGCGAAGCTGAACAGCTCATCGCTGATGGCATCTACGCGATCGATACGCTGTGCGTTCGCGTTCTTGCGAGGATCGTCCGTGTACAGGCCATCCATATCGGTAATGATGATCAATTTGTTCGCCTTGACCAAATTGCCTACCAATGCCGACAACGTATCATTGTCGCCGAATTTCAGTTCATCCACCGAGACGGTGTCGTTCTCGTTAATGATCGGGACGACGCCGCGCTGCAGGAGCTCGTCAATCGTCATCATCGCGTTCTGCACGCGCTTGCGGTTGGAGAAGTCGTACCGGGTCAGCAGAATTTGCGCCACGCTTACGCCGTGGGAGGCAAATGCTTCATGGTACGCCTGCATCAAGAGCGCTTGACCGACGGCTGCCGCGGCCTGCTTCTCATGCAGCACCTTGGGCCGTGTGCGATAGCCAAGGGAGGTGAAGCCTGCGGCTACTGCGCCGGAGGTCACGAGCAGCACTTGGCTGCCGCTGCGCTGTAATTGCGCGAGTTCGGCCGCAAAAAAGCGTATTTTATCCGGATTCAAGCCACCCGTATCTGAGGTTAATGAGGAGCTGCCGATTTTGACTACGATTCGCTGAGTCATATTCATCCCATCCTTCGATTTCCAACTATGTAGATACAAAAAAGACTCCCGTCCTTAAAACATAAGGACGAAAGTCTGTTGCTTCCGCGGTACCACCTTAGATTAGCGCATATCAAATAGAAAGCGCTCAACTCTAGATTCCCTGTATAACAGTAGGGCTCTGTTCAACTCATCGTTGACGGTTCAGGGGCGGGTTCGGATTCGGTTCACGGCAAGCTCTCTCAGTCAATGGAGCTCACTCCCTGGTTACGTGCGGCACGATTCGTACTATTCCCATCATAACGTTGCTGTTTGGAATTTCAATTCTATCTAGAATAGCATGGTACGCGAGACTTTGTAAAGGTATAAATGGCTTGCTTTCAAGGTTCTTTGGATAATTAGGAGTTAAAAAGATTTAATTTCCCAATCCGCTGCACAGCCTCTTCCAATCGCGCTTCCGAAGAAAGAAGGCCCAGTCGGACGTAGCCCTCACCGTGCGTTCCGAAACCAACACCTGGTGCTACGACAACTTTAGCTTCTTCCAGAAGTAAATCGGCAAGGCTCTGTGAGGAATGTCCTTTCGGTACTGGCAGCCAGGAGAAAAAGGAACCTTGCGATGGCTTTGCATTCCAGCCGATGCTGGCAAGTGCCGTGTATAACGCGTTCCGACGACTTTCGTACACATCACGCAGCTCTGTGACACAGTCTTGTGAGGCAGTTAATGCTGTAGCCGCCGCTGCTTGGATACCGCCAAACAAAGAGCAATAGTAGTGATCTTGCATCAAGTTAATGAGGCGAATGACTTCTTTGTTGCCAAGGGCAAAGCCTACACGCCAGCCTGCCATATTGTATGTTTTGGACAAGGTATAGAACTCAATGCCTACTTCCTTGGCTCCAGGGGTTTGCAGGAATGAGATCGGCTTCTGACCATCAAATCCAATAGCGCCATAGGCGAAATCACTGGCAACAACGACACCATTTTTCTCAGCGAAGGTAACTGTATCCTCATAAAAAGAAGCAGGAGCCGTCGCACCTGTCGGGTTGTTCGGATAATTAATGAACATAAGCTTAGCGCGGTCCAGATCAGACTGCTTTAACTGCGAATAGTCAGGCAGGAAGTTATTTTCCTCACGTAATGGCATGAATGCCATCTCTGCACCTGCTAGTGCGACACCTGACCAATAATCAGGGTAGCCAGGATCAGGGACAAGGCAGACATCGCCTGGATTCAATAAGCATTGGGCAATTTCGATGAGACCTGTTTTGCCGCCGAACAAGATTGCAACTTCGGTATCGGGATCCAAATCCACGTTGTGATCCTCTTTATAACGTTGTGCAATCGCCTGTTTCAGAAATGGAAAACCGCTGAATGGCGGATATTTATGATACAACGGATTCGCAGAAGCTTCTTGTATGGAAGTCACAATATGCGGAGGCGTAGGACGGTCAGGATTCCCTTGGCCTAAATTAATGACATCATGGCCAGCAGCAATTTGTGCATTTGCTTTGCCTACGAGCGTTGCGAAGAATTGTGTAGGCAGACCCTTCATTCTTTCAGCTGGTTGTATGGCAAATCGAGAGGTTGTTGAAGATACGTTTGTCACGGTTTAATTCACACTCCGGAGGTCGGGATTTTAAACTATACCCTAAATGTAACATGATTAATCTTTTTTTCATAGTCGATGAAGATATTGAATTGGTCATCATTTTTATATTGATCTATGATGATGGTAACAAATGTAAAGGGGATGAACGCGGATGACAACGAATACACAAGTTGCTGAAGTATTTCTACAGGAATCCATACGTGCTTTTCAGAGTATGAAGAAGTTGGCGGACAAATCATTTGCACAGACAGCGGAGTCATTCTTTTATCAGACTATAGATGAAGAATCGAATTCACTGGAAGTGATTATGAAGCATATGCATGGGAATATGTTGTCCCGTTGGACGGATTTTTTAACCTCGGATGGGGAAAAAGAGTGGCGTGATCGCGATGGCGAATTTGAAGGTGACCACCTTTCTCGGGAAGAGCTGCTTGCGCAGTGGGAAACGGGTTGGCAAGTGGTGATGACGACACTGCAAGATTTGACTCCTGAAGACGTGCTGTCATACGTTCGGATCCGAGGCGAAAGTCATACGGTATTACAAGCGATTCAACGACAAGTGTCCCATTATGGCTATCATGTTGGGCAAATTGTGCAGCTTTGCAAGCATTGGGCAAGCACAGAATGGCAGACGCTTAGCATCGCTAGAGGGCAGTCGAAGCAATTTAAACCTACGATTTAAGCGTGATGCGTGTTGAGTTGAGCGTACTTTTCGACTAGTATGTAGTCATAGATGTTTTATTAATCGGAGGGAGTCAACGCGACATGTCACAGTCACAACTACTTAATCTTGCTCTAATTCAAATGGATATTGCGATCGGTGAACCCGATGTGAATTATGCGGTGCTCGAAACAAAGCTTCTTGAAGCCGTTGACGCGGCACAGAAGCCAGACGTCATCATTTTTCCTGAAATGTGGAATACTGGCTATGCACTAACTGAAATTCATCAACTTGCTGATGTGAATGGGGAACGGACGAAGGCGTTTTTGAGCACTTTTGCTCGGACTCATCAGGTTAACATTATTGGTGGATCAATTGCGGATAAAAAAGAAGATCGTGTGCTCAATACGATTTATGCATGGGACCGCGAAGGTAACGAAATCGCAGAGTATTCCAAAATTCATCTATTCCGGCTTATGGATGAGGAGAAATTTTTGCACAGTGGGGAGCAACTAGGCTTGTTTGAGCTAGAAGGGGTGCCTGCTGGGGCGATGATTTGTTATGATATTCGTTTTCCGGAGCTGTCACGTAAATTAGCGTTAGATGGCGCACGTATTATGTTCGTTCCTGCAGAATGGCCGCATCCACGTCTGCACCACTGGCGTACACTGCTTATGGCGCGAGCAATTGAGAATCAAATGTACGTCGTTTCTTGCAATCGTGTTGGGACGAGCGGTACGACAAATTTCTTCGGTCATTCAATGGTCATCGATCCTTGGGGCGAGGTGCTTGTTGAAGGTGATGAGAACGAAGCAATTCTTAGAGCGACGATTGATTTAGAAGAAGTAGTGCGAGTACGGGGCAAGATCCCCGTTTTTGAAGATCGTCGGCCCCATTTGTACTAGGGAGATTGATTTTTGCTGCGATATTCTGTAAACTAAGACCAATTGAATGATCAATTATGGCTGTGAAGGATGAATAGTACTTGACGGACTTCATGTTCAGCGAGCTGGGGATGGTGAAAGCCCAGAATGAAGGTCAAGGAAACGGCTATCCGGAGCCTATACGATAAAGGGGATATATGCTTGTATCAGGTATATCAACTAGGGTGGAACCGCGGGTGCTAAAGCTCTCGTCCCTAGGCATTATTTGATGCCTTTGGATGTTGAGCTTTTTTGATGTTTGCTCATATCCAAACGGTCGTCATCGGGCGAAGACCCACATATAAGAAGCTTAAGGAGCGATTGAACAATGAGTGTAACAATGGAGCAAGTCGTCGCATTAGCGAAGCACAGAGGTTTCGTATTCCCAGGTTCAGAAATTTATGGCGGTTTGGCTAATACGTGGGATTACGGCCCGCTTGGTGTTGAATTGAAAAACAACATTAAACGCGCATGGTGGAAAAAATTCATTCAAGAATCCCCGTATAACGTTGGATTAGACGCGGCAATCTTGATGAACCCGCAAGCATGGGTGGCATCCGGTCACGTAGGTAACTTCAACGATCCAATGATCGATTGTAAAAGCTGTAAAGCACGTCACCGTGCGGATAAATTGATCGAGAACAAGTTGGCTGAAAAAGATATCGAAATCATTGTAGACGGTATGACGTTCGATGATATGATGAAATTGATCGTGGAACATAACATCGTTTGTCCAGATTGCGGAAGCAAAGATTTCACGGATATTCGTCAATTCAACCTGATGTTCAAAACGTTCCAAGGTGTAACAGAAGCAAGTTCAAACGTTGTTTATCTTCGTCCAGAAACAGCACAAGGGATCTTCGTTAACTTCAAAAACGCCCAACGTACAATGCGTAAAAAGCTGCCATTTGGTATCGGTCAAATCGGTAAAAGCTTCCGAAATGAAATCACGCCAGGTAACTTTACGTTCCGTACGCGTGAATTTGAACAAATGGAGCTTGAGTTCTTCTGCAAGCCAGGCGAAGACTTGAAATGGTTCGAGTACTGGAGAAGCTTCTGCCATAACTGGTTGCTTTCCCTAGGTGCAAAAGCCGATAACCTGCGTCTTCGTGATCATAACGACGATGAGTTGTCACACTATAGTAATGCGACAACAGATATTGAGTACAAATTCCCGTTCGGCTGGGGAGAGCTTTGGGGCATCGCGGATCGTACGGACTACGATTTGAAGCAGCACATGGCGCATTCCGGTGAAGATTTCAACTACATCGATCAAGAAACAAATGAGCGTTATGTTCCTTATTGTATCGAACCTTCCCTTGGTGCAGATCGTGTTACTTTGGCGCTTCTGATCGATGCGTTTGAAGAGCAAAAGCTTGAGGGTGATGACAGCCGTACTGTGCTTCACTTCCACCCTGCGTTGGCACCGATGAAAGCCGCTATTTTCCCACTTTCAAAGAAATTGAATGAGGGTGCTCAAGCTGTATTTGCAGACCTTGCGAAGCATTTCATGGTGGATTACGATGATACAGGATCGATTGGTAAACGTTACCGTCGTCATGATGAGATCGGTACGCCATTCTGTATCACATATGATTTCGAGTCCGAGACAGATGGTCAAGTGACAGTTCGTGATCGTGATACAATGGTTCAAACGCGTATGCCGATTTCGGAGCTAAAAGCCTTTATTGAGAATGCCCTACAATTCTAATTGTTACTTGAAAACCCCTTGTGAGCACGTCAAATGACGTAAGCTTACAAGGGGTTTTTCTTTTAGATAACATAATCTAAGACTTCACTGTAAGGTAAGTAACGTCGAACTTCACGCAGCGGCGGTGTATACACATGGATAGAAATAGCCGGTTCATGAAATGGATTGCTTAACTGGTGAATTTGATCAGCAGGCGCAGTGAAATATTCCCCTGCTTGAATGAAGTCATCCTTGTGAGCAACAGGATAGCCTTCTGTATCTAATAAGAAGGTTGAATTCACTAAGGATCCTGAAACCAAATAAGCCGTGCCTATGGATAAGCCATGGTTATGGATGGCTGTAGAGCGGGAAGTCGGAATGTGAATGACGATAACTTCCAGTTCGGGTGAGCTAAACACTACATTTCTACCATAGGGTAGTTGATTGGGTTCGGTTTTGAAATCTGGAACGAAGATTAGATGTCTCTCTATCGATTGAAGTGCCTCTTTTAATTGTTCCAGTGTTGGTGCATGCAACTTACAGAATGTCTGTTCAATTGCTCTGATGAGCGTCATTGGCATCTCGCCTCCTAGGCATTCTTATCTCTTTATCAATATTAATTTGGGGAAGGATAAGTTTTGTTTATATAATATGCCTTGGTGTTTCAAAAGGTTAGGGTTACATGTAAGAATTTAAAGCGGAAATCAGTCTGTAGACGGGGATATGTTCCTACTCTAGCGGTATGGCATGTGGTTAAAGAGTCTGACACAATAGTAGATATAGAAATTAGCGGAAAATGAGAGGAGGAACAAGGATGCAGCTCAGGGTGAATGAGCAAGATCAGAAAGAAATATTTGCCATATTCACAGCGTTAAGCAAATCTTGGAATGACCATGATGGCCAGGCATTTGGGGCATGTTTTACAGAAGATGCAGATTATGTGACGTTCAATGGGCAGCATTTGAAGGGGCGTCAAGCGATAGCAGATATTCATCAAGAGTTGTTCGAAGGGATTTTACGTGGATCAGTCATGGTTGAAGGTGGCTCTTTGAACATAAGATTCGTGACACCAGATATGGCAATCGTCCATGCCGTAGGGGCTATTAGGTTGCGATGGCAGAAGAAAGCGCCTAAGAATCGAGATTCCATAAATACCAATGTTGTGGTGAAGGAAAAAGGTGAATGGAAAATTACAGCCTTTCATAATTGCCGCATCCAGTCACCTAATGTTATTCAAAGATGGTTCATAAACAGAGCCAAATTGAAAGTTACATCCAAAGAAGTGTAACTAGTAGAATAACCCAGTTTCTAAGAGTGTTGCCCTTCGATGTTAGAAAGGGGACACTTTTTTCGTATATATCCTACGAACGGCACATGCCAGAAATCCTTATTCCTGATGGAAGAACTGCAAACGCTATCTTTTTGTAGTACAAGTATACTATCTTCTTAGAATTACTACCTTTGCACTATTTCAAGCATTCGATTTGAGCCTTATAGTTAGTGACACATGCGCGAAAAATACATAAATTTGTAAAGGTTGTGAAGATAGGGGCGACGGCATACGACAAAAAATTCAATTCTACTCACAGCATGGATGCTATTTATTTCGGGGTTACATAGGAAAAGGGAGTGGAATTGATGAAAGGATTAGCTGAAGAGACGCAAATGCATGAATTTACAGAGAGAGTCGGCATCTCTCAAGCGGAGATAGCCAAGCTACATGAGAAATCATTTCTTAATGGCGTTCAAAGAGATTCGACGCGCGTGAGGTTTCGCGTGCAAGGGAAAATGATGGAACGGCTGCTAGCTAAAAACCAAGGACTCATGGATGTCATCCTTCGGCAAGCACATCTGAAGACGAATACCTTTTACTTTCCTAATTTATTGATGGTAACGGATAATCATGGGGTCATTTTAACGATTAATGGGGATGAACGATCCATCTTGCAAGCTGCGAATTTGAACAACATCGGGATCGGATCTTCGTTATCGTTGTCTAGTGCAGGGACCAATGCGGTTTCGGCTGCTATTGATCTTCAGCGTCCAGTTTGGATTAGTGGTGAGGATCATTATCTGGATACGATGCATAACTGGGTGACGATGTGCGTTCCGATTCAAACCGCGGATAATCAGATCATCGGTTACTTAGTTTTGACTGCTTTTCAGTATATTTCAGCACCTTTTATGTATCCATGTATCAAATCGATTGCACTTCTGCTTGAATACGAGTTGAGAAAGACCGAATTACAAAGTAAAACATGGTTCGTTGAGGAGATGCTGGAAGAACGCTTGAAAGCTTTCAAACTAACGCTGCGTGAAAAAGAAGTCGCGACGTATTGGTTGCTCGACTACGATTATAAGCAAATCGGCAAAGTCTTGGGGATCAGCGAGAATACGGTCCGTGTCTATGTAACGAAAATCAATCGCAAGTTGAAAGTCAATTCTAAAGCATCATTGATTTTGAGTGTACTTGGCGCTATTTAAGGTTGAAAGTTAGAAGTCATACATATGCATTACATAGGATTTATACATATTGACGTATTAAGTTGAGAAATGGTTCAAATTGTAGAAAAAAAGCTTCGATCTTTCACGATGTATGTGGGGATCGGGGCTTTTTTGTGTGTTCAACGTCTTTAGGAATTGAATTTTCAGGAAGGATGAGGAGCGAAAGGCAAGTAATTGCCCGGTTAGTTCGGGTTTTCTATGAATGAATACCTTGGAAATCCCTTACATGCTTTGGCATGGTTAGAATTTACATATACGAGGAAGACCCATTTTTTGGGGAATTTGCTGAAAAAGCGCGTTCGATCTTATACATATGCAAGTGGTATATAATAGCAATGGAATTAATATGGTACGAGTACATTTCAAAAGAACTATATGAAACCGCTTCCTAAGTACGACTTCTATAGCGAAATCCCGACTTCGTCCCCCTGCTCCTGCCCTCATCTAGATTGAATTCCCTATGAAATAGCGTCTGAATGGCTAACGTGGCTTAAGAATTATAGTTCATGCATTAGGTCATTTGAATTAATAAATATGTATGATTTGCTCTACAGAAATTACCGTCTATATTTGAGGCATCCCACCGAAACGGGAGGGAAAATGTCGAGCTTTGAGGGACGGTTGGCTATGAGACAAAGAAGAAGGGCCTTGATCCTGCAGCCTATTAAATGGATTCTTCTTCTAGGCGTCGTCGGTTCCGGAAGTGTATATGGATTATCGGCGGCAGGGTTCATTGAGTGGAATTCAGAGCACAAACTAGAAAGCTTGATGTTCTGGAAAGACACGGATCATGCTTCAACGAAAGGAACAGCGCTTGCAGCTGGCGTGGATAAAGAAAGTGCGAAGCCATCGGTCAAACCGGTATCAACGCCAACGCCTACGACCACGGCATCGCCAACAGTTGTACCTGCTAGTACGCCTATAAGTACAGCAGCAACAACATCTCCAGACAAGACGTCAACTTCGGGTCTGCAAGTCATTTCGCAAGCGCAGAGTATTGTTGCTGTAAATGCGAATGTGAAATCATGGCTAGAGCAGGCGGGACTGATCAAGATTGAGTCAGGTAAGCTATTCTCCTTTCAAGCTTGGTTAACCGAGGTCAGCAAAAGCAAAGTGCCTGAAATGAAGGCAGATGAGTTATCGCATGTGGCATCCCTTTTGTATGAAGCTGCATTGCGTGCTGGCATGCAAGTTGGTGAACGTTATCCACATCAAGATAATCCCGCTTATGCAGCTGCTGGATTTGATGTTAATTTTCAAAGCGAGCTGAAAGATTTAACCTTCTATAATTCAATCGGCATACCCATTACAGTTGGCGTGATATACAACGGGGAATCTCCTGTCGTTACGTTCAATGGGAAACCGAAAGCGGAATGGAAAGCTCCGAAAATTACGGTTAGTAAAGAAGTATTCGCACCAGAGAGCATTGTACTCACGGATTTTACACTGGCTGGTCAAGGTGATAAACGTAGTGAAGGTCAATCAGGACTTCTAGTCAAGGTGTTCGCGGATGAGAAGAATGATGGCAAGAACGAGTTGATATATAAAGATTACTACGCACCGCATCCCAATCTCATCGCGAAGGCGCCAACAGCGGAAGAGCTTAAATCACCTTAAATCACTTGTTAGTTGCATAGATCCGTTACGTACTCCATTAACAGAAGGGAGGACCCCCAATGCGCATAGGTGAATTATTTGTAATGAACGGACTCATCACAGAGGATCAGCTTGAACAAGGGCTGAAGCAGCAAGTGCACACGAGGAAGAAAATCGGTGAGATTCTTATCGATAAAGGGTTGATTACAGAAAGACAACTGGTTGAAGTACTGGAATTTCAGTTAGGGTTTCCGGTTGTTAACATGTTTGAGACACAGCTCGATATGCAAACCGTTCAGCTCATTCCAGAAACGCTGGCTCGTAAGCACTGTGTGATCCCGATTGAACGAAAGAATGGCAAAATCAAAGTTGCCATGGTTGATCCATTGAACTATGGAGCCATTGAAGAAATTCGAATGGCGACGAACATGAGTGTTCAGCCAGTCATCGCGATTCGTTCTGAAGTCGAGCAAGCCATCACGAAAAATTATGGCATGAAAGAATCTGTCGATGAATTGATGGTCGACTTAGATAAAATCGAGATCAAAGATGAGGAATCCGAAGCGAATGATCAAGGATCACCGATCGTAAAGCTGGTCAATCAAATCATTCAATCCGCTGTGCAGCAGAGGGCGTCCGATATTCATGTTGATCCTCAGGAGAAACAACTGATCGTGAAGTACCGAATCGATGGTGTGCTTCGAACGGAGAAAGCGCTGCCGAAGCATATGCAAGGCGTATTGACGGCAAGATTGAAAATCATTGCAAAGTTGAACATCGCGGAAAGACGACTACCACAAGATGGTCGAATCCAGATGCAGGTGGATAACCGCCGAATTGATATACGGGTTTCGACATTACCGACAGTTCATGGTGAAAGTATCGTTCTTCGGATCCTAGATCAATCGGCAGGTGTTAAAAAAATTGCCGAATTGGGACTCAGTGATGCGAATTTGGTGAAATTCGACAAAATGATTCAGAAGCCGAATGGGATCATGCTGATCTCGGGACCTACGGGAAGCGGGAAAACATCAACACTCTATTCAGCATTGGGTCAATTAAATGGCGATGATGTCAAAATCATTACGGTTGAGGATCCAGTCGAGTATCGAATGAATGGTGTAACGCAAGTACAGGTAAACTCGCAGATTGGTCTAACTTTCGCTTCTGGCTTACGATCCATTCTCAGACAAGATCCGAACATTGTTATGGTCGGGGAGGTCCGGGATGCAGAGACAGCAGAAATTGCGGTACGCGCTTCCCTTACGGGGCACTTGGTGTTAAGTACCATCCATACGAATAGTGCAGTCAGTACGATTAGCCGACTTGTTGATATGGGAATTGATTCCTATCTCATCGCCTCTTCACTCTCCTGTATCGTGGCTCAGCGCCTAGTGCGGCGTGTATGTCGTGAATGTGCAGCCCAGGTACCTGCCAGAGAGGATGAGATGAAGCTGCTGGAGACGCATGGGCTGCTAAGCGGCACTGAACAACAACTGGCGGGAACTGGAACAGGTGTCGTAGTACCTATGACTTCGCCGAGAGCCATGGATAAACCAATCATGGTAACAAGGGGGAAAGGCTGTGGAACATGCAATAAGACAGGCTACAGAGGTCGTATCGCTGTACATGAGCTGTTGGTTGTCGATGAACCTCTGCGCAGTCTAATCGTGCAGAATCGCCCAGTTAGCGAGTTGGAGCAGCATTTGATGAAGAATGGTTTTAAAAATATGCTCTACGATGGCTTGCTCAAAATTCGCCAAGGTCATACCACAATTGAAGAAGTGTTGAAAGCCGTGGCAGACGAATAGCAGTTGAACTGAAGAAGGCTATGAATGGGGGTGAACAATAACTTGGCGAACTTTACGTATGAAGCCGTCAATGAAAGCGGTAAGAAGCTGAAAGGGATGGTGAAAGCACAGAACAAACAGCTGGCGATTACGGAGTTGCGAGGACGCGGGATTACCATTCGGAGTATTCAAGAGCAGCGTAAGACAACGATGGATCTGGAGATTCATATCGGAAGAGCAGTCAAATTAGAAGACTTCGTCATCTTCTGTCGGCAATTCGCTACGTTGATCCGAGCGGGGATTCAAATTGACCAAGCAGTTTCAATTCTGGAAGATCAATCCACCTCCAAATATTTGAAAGCAGCCTTAGGTGATATTTCGGAACAAATCAGAAGCGGGCATCCCTTATCCAAAGGGATGGGCGAACATCCGAAAGTGTTTCCCGATATGTTCGTTAATATGATGGCTTCGGGTGAAACCGGCGGTAATTTGGACGAAGTCCTGGAGCGGATGGCAGAGCATTACGAGAAAGAGCATAAAACGGTTCAGAAGGTGAAGTCAGCCATGACGTATCCGATCGTTGTTCTGGTCATTGCCATCGTCGTCGTTATCTTCCTCCTCTTGAAAATTGTCCCAACCTTTGCGGATATGTTTCTAGAGCAAGGCTCAGAGTTGCCGCTGATTACCAGATTTGTTATGAGCTCAAGTGATGCGATCGTCCATTATTGGTGGATGTTCTTGGCTGGCGTAATTGGCATCGTGGTCTTGTATCGGAGCTTTGCTTCGAGTGAAGAAGGGAAGTACTGGATTGATACGATCAAGTTTAAGATTCCAGTCTTTGGCATTATTCTCAAAAAAGCTGCGGTTGCCCGAATGACGCGTACGATGTCATCTCTATTCGTGAGTGCGGTGCCTGTCTTGCAGGCACTGGATGTAACCGCGAAAGTCGTTGGCAATCGGGTTATTGCCAAGGTGCTCCGAGATGCCAAAGACAGCTTGCAGCAAGGTAAAATGCTATCGGAACCGATTCAGAAAAGTGGCATTTTCCCCAAAATGGTCGTGCAGATGCTGATCATTGGGGAGGAGACAGGGCAAGTCGATAATATGCTAGCAAAGATTGCTGATTTCTTCGAAGCGGATGTCGATCAGAGTGTAGATCGATTAAAGGCGGTGATTGAACCTCTGATGCTACTGTTTATCTCTAGTATTGTTGGCGTGATTGTGGCGGCGATCATGAGTCCAATGTTCAAAATGTACGACAATTTCTTAGGATAATTATCGACCGGCTTGAAAGGAGGTGATAGACAAAACATGTCGGCGGCTTTACTAGCAATACAACATAACGTAACACCAGATTGGCAAGAGCACGTACATAACCAAAATAAACTTAGAGGTGGGAATGAAATGAACGCATTGGCATTGGAAAACAATCAAAAAGAAGGATTTAAAGCTCCAAAAATGTCTTTCCGCGAGGCAATGAAGAATGAAAAAGGTTTGACGCTCATCGAGTTGCTAGCTGTTATCGTAATTATCGCGATTATTGCAGCTATCGCTATTCCTTCAATCGGTTCGATTCTAGAGAAAACAAGAATTAATGCGCATCGTTCGAATGCTCACATGGCGATTGACGCTGCACGACTTTATGTATCCAATGAAGGTGTTACTTTGGCAGGAGCGGGAACAACGCTTGTATTATCATTAACTGATCTTAATGCAAGCGGATATTTGGAGAACATTCCAAAAGATCCTTCGAATAAGCCTAGCAACTATAAGCCAGGTGCTGCGGCTACTGTAACAAATGGTGTGAGAAGTGCTGGAGATGACTCGGAATCACACGTACTCGTTAAAAAGGATACCGTGACTGGTAACTTCACATATCAAGTAACTTTGGATGGTGCTCGAAAGTATATGGACGCTACATTAGAGTCCAACATTGAAATTGCTGGATATGTCGTGGAAACAGGTACGCCAACTCCACCTACTCCTTAATTCCATGCCCCCAAGCGCGCCGCCTAGCGGCGCGCCCCTTATCCCTTATGCAGAACCGAGAGGAGTTACCGCAATGTTCGCAAAGAAAACGAGCAAGTATACATACGGCATGCAAATTTCGGATACAGAAGCGAAGCTGGTTGAAATTATGAACGTGAATGGACAGGTTACCCTGACACAGCGTCATTCCATTGCGCTGGATAGAGGCAGTATTAAACACGGAAAATTCGTGGACGAAGATTCGGTCATTGCGCGCATCTCAACCCTAGTCAAGCAAATTGGGTTACAAGGTGCACATATCAATGTGACGGTGCCACTATCCAATGTGGTACTTCGTAAATCCGTTTTTTCGGCCTTAAAAGATAAAGCGTTACGTAACATGATCGACGTTGAATTACACGGCGGACAGCAATTGCCTTTCAAAAATCCTGTGTTTGATTTTGTTCGACTGGGAGCCCCAAAAGATGAGGCTGCAGCTTCTTCGGAAGGTGTAGTGAAATCCTCCAAGCCTTCGGCACAAGAGGAAGTTCTCATATTTGCGACACCTGGTGAAGTGGTTGAAAGCTATGCACACGTTGTCAAGCAATCAGGGTTAGTGCCTGTAGCCGTTGATTTGGCACCACTAGCTCTTCATCGTATGTTGGTACGTCATACCAAATTAACTGGCTCCGCGATGAAGGATCGATTCATGCTGCTGCATGTCGAGCCAGATCATGCGGATGTCAGCATTTTCGTGGATGGCATCCCTGTATTTTTCCGTTCGATTCAAATTAATACAAGTTTCTTCCTAGACACAGGAACGGATCAGCTTGCGGCTTATGCGCGCAATCTATCGATGGAGCTTGGTCGTGTGTTGAATTATTTCCAATACACCGTTTCCAACGATCAGAAGCATGTCGAGCTCGTTTATTTGGTAGGCGATCATGAATGGATCACGGCACTCCCAGAACATCTAGAGAGTGCTTTCGCAGGTGAGATTACATCGTTCCCATTGCCTGCCATTCTGAAAGATGAAGACACAACATGTCAAGCATATGCAGTTCCAGTTGGACTGGCAATGAAAGGGGCTTAAGGTCGATGAGTGCAGGCGTACAGAAGCTACAGTCCATCGAAATTAACTTGCTGCAAATGCGGCACGAAGAACAAGCAGGAACAAGTCCCATTCTCCGTTATGTCTTTATGACTGCGATCGTGTTAGTGGTCGGTGGTATGGGATGGATGTATACGAGTGCAAAGTCAGAAATTAAGAACACGAATAAGGCATTAGAACAGGTGAATCTTCAAATTAAAGAAAGTCAAACAAAGATTGCAAGCTCCCCATCAGCAGGGGCAGTTGCCGATTTCGTTGCTTTACCGAAACAACTCATCGCAAGTAAACCCTTAGCGACAGATGTGCTTGATAAGCTTTCTGCCCTAATGCCACTTACTTCAAATCTAACCGCGCTTTCCTTCGGAGATGGTAATAAGGTCAAGATCACAGGAAATTTTGCTACCAGCGAAGATATCATTACATTCATGCAAGCGACGAAAGCTTCCAGCTCGTTTACATTAATTTCAAGCAGTGGGATGAACAAAGTGATTTCGTCGCAAGAAGATAAAAACGCAGCGGTAGCCGAGCAACCATTGCCTGTTATTCAAGCGACCTTCGAGCTTCAATACAAGTCCGAGCCCAACAAGAAAGGTTGATCGAACGTATGAGCATGCTCAGCAGTAAACGGAATCAAATCATCGTGGCGTTCATCCTTGCGTTGGCGCTTGTGATGGTGTATATCAATTTCATTTCACCGCTTCAAACTGAAAAGGCGTCCAAAGAGAGACTTCTTATACAGAAAAGACAAGAATTAGATGCCTTGAACAAACGCTCTGCAGGCGGAGGAGCAATTGGGGCTGCAGAGCAAGTGAGCCTATCACACACGCGTAATCGCGTTCCTGAAGAACCAGATGTAGAAGGGCTTATACGTGAGATCCGGATGCTAGAGGTCATTACGAAGATGTCACTGGCCAGTTATAACTTTGAAATTGGTAAGGCGTCCGATGTTGTGATTAAAGCTCCAACGAGCTCTACAGCACCTGCGAAAGGAAGTACCACTGTAACGCAAGTCGCTCCACCGATGCCATCTCTCGCCATTCCAATTAAGCTGAGCACAACAGCTAAAGGGGATTACGCACAGATCCATCGCTTTCTAGATGAACTGCAAACGACGAACCGCTTGATGCAGGTAGACAAGTTGACTTTTGCGGTTAAGGGCGGAGCGCCAGTGAAATTGAATGCTCTGAAAAGAGAAATAACGGTCAATGTCTCCTTAGTATCGTATTATGCACCTGGTTTACAGAAATTTTTCAAGAATCCGCTTACTGTTCCTTATACGAAGCCTGCTGGAAAGACGAACCCGGTTTATTAATAAAACCATGTACATACGGGAGGAAACACGATGAGTATGAGTTCGCCAACGACGTCTGACACCTTATCATTGAAAGATTTGCTGCGTGTTTCTTACGAATCGAAGGCTTCTGACTTGCACATTAATGCAACGACAGAACCTCTTATGCGGCTACATGGGAAGTTGATGAAAGTGGTTGATTCCGTTCTTTCTCCTGAAGATACACATCGCATGGCGAAAGAAATTTTAACGAAGGAACAATATGAAACATTGTCTAAAAAGGGGGAAGTTGACTTTTCGTTCGAGCTGCCAGGTCTTTCTCGTTATCGGGGCAATGTATTTAAGCAAAAACGACATATTAACATGGTGTTTCGTGTCTTGTCGACGACAGTGCCCTCCCTTTTTAGCTTAAATTTGCCTGATTTGGTTCAGGAATTTGCACACAAGCATCAAGGTCTGGTTCTAGTAACAGGTCCTACAGGTAGCGGCAAGTCGACCACGCTTGCTTCCATCATCGATTTCATTAATGAAACTCAGAAGAAACACATTATTACGTTGGAAGATCCAATTGAGTATATTCATCCAAGTAAAAATTGTTTGGTGGCACAACGTGAAATTGGTATTGATACCTTAACATTCTCCAATGGTTTGCGTGCTGCACTTCGTCAAGATCCCGATGTCATTCTAGTTGGTGAAATGCGGGATTTGGAAACGATTAAGACAGCCATTACGGCAGCAGAAACAGGTCACCTTGTCCTCGCGACACTTCATACCCCGGATGCTCCTCAAACCGTCGATCGGATTATCGATGTTTTTCCAACAGAGCAACAAAGACAAATACGGGTTCAGCTAGCATCCGTACTCATTAGTGTTTTATCCCAACGGTTAGTACCCCGTATGGATGGACGAGGAAGGGCCATGGCGCTGGAGATATTAATCAATACACCCGCTGTAGCCAACTTAATTCGGCAAGAGAAGATATATCAAATCAAATCGGTCATTCAAACGAATCGACAAATCGGTATGCAAACGATGGTTTCCAGCTTGAAGCAACTAGTGGAAGAAGGCATTATCCATCGGGACGCGATCAAAGAATATGAAATGACCTTAGGAGAAGATTAAATGAAAACCAATAAACATGCACTCGTTACTGCTCTTCTTGTCTTATCCATTCTTTCACCAACAGCCGTTCTCGCGAGTGAAGCTGCAGTCAATTCAGCAGTCAGTGTGCAAGCGAGCAGTCCATTCGCGGTATTAAAAGGGCTCGATAATGAAGCGCGAAGTCAACAGTACGAAAAGATGAAGCTTTCACCAGCAGGTTGGCAGGTCGGCATGATTATTTCCAAAGAACCTTATGCAGTTGTTACTAGCGTAGATGCTTCTGGCGCACATGTGAAAATATGGACAGGAGCAATCGCGCGTGATTACAATGATCTGCTCGTGTTCTGGGACGAAATTGGTGTAGAAGTGTCAGGAAAACTTGATTTCCATGCCACTGACGTTGAAGAGACGACACATTCGTACTTTGAAAGCGCCTCCCAAGAGTCCTATCGTGTCAAAGCCTACCTAGGCAAAGTGCCTTGGGCGAACATCCCTACGGATGCAGAGGCAGTTCGAGATGGCAGTACAAAGGTAACATCGAATGGCTTAATCAACGTATATGGTATCGTTTTTCAGAATCCTGATCGCGCCGTTGCACCGACACTTGGCTCAGTAAAGAATTTGCCAGACATGCCAGATGCCGTGCCAACGCTGCGCACATGGAAACAAACGTCCGTAAGCGCGGTTCCAAGCGATGCATTAACGCACTGGGCCAAAGATGACATCCTTGATCTGATGCAGAAATCGATTATCGATGGCTATGAAGATCACACAATACGTCCGAATCGTACGCTTTCAAAAGCAGAGTTTGTAACACTTGTTGTTAAAGCATTAGGGATTGAACCTGTCCAAACACCTGTCAAAGGGTACGAGGATATGGGGAAACATTGGTCAACCAGCATGGTTGCTTCTGCGCAAGCTATGGGTTTGCTGGATTTGAAACCTGTAGATGTAAACTTTTCTCCAGATTTACCCATTACGCGCATCGAAATGGTTGGTCTCGTTGATCGCATTTTGCAAAAGTATGCCGTTAAGGGCGGATTGGGCACTGGTGAATTCACGGATATCGGAAGTTTAACAGACGGAAATAAAACATCTCTTCAGAATGTGATACATGCAGGTATTGTCGGTGGTTATGAAGATGGTTCGTTCAGACCACAAGGATCACTCACTCGTGCTGAAGCTTTCAAGGTCATCTCGAGAATCATTCATTTGGTGTAGAAAGGAGTTCGTAACTATGCATTGGTATCAAAAAGCGAAAAAGCAAAGTGCCATCTTGTTGACGGGTATGTTGCTCACAAGTATGCTCCCTGTCTTCGTTGGAACGAATACCGTTTATGGGACTGAGGTAGACAATGGTTGCTTAGCTATTAGCGGTGTGGGAAATGTCCCCATAACAAGTGTTGAACGCAATCAATTGGTTACTATTAATTACACGCTAGACCCGAGTGGCACACATACAGTCACGCAAACACGGGATGCGGTTGATATTGCTTTTGTAGCTGACGTATCTGGAAGTATGGCCTACCATATGGACAAAGATGATAACAAAACACCTATTCGTCTTGATATTCTGAAGAGTGCTTCAGCAACATTAACGAATAAATTTAAAACCGTAAACATGGGTGACCGCTTAGGACTTATAAAATTTAGCTCTGATGCGTCAAAAGTGTATGATTTGACAACGGAATATGAGAAAGTACAGACCGAAATTGACAAACTTAAGGCTGATGGTTCTACCAATATTGACGATGGTCTTGCGAAAGCGAAGACGATGTTAACGGCGAGTGGAACGAAGCCCGTGAAACAAATTATTTTGCTAACGGACGGTAAAGCAACGGTTTGGACCGATGAGAACGACGGTAATAAACAAAAAAGCGGAGGAACAAGTGCTGCAAATGCTGCAAAGGCAGATGCTGATGTCCTAGCAGGTCTTGGTATTAAAGTGTATACGATTGCTTTGGCTACAGCTGGTTCTGATGAAATTGATCTAGATTTGTTGCAGTATATTGCAACAAAGACGGGCGGAATGGCTTACGAAGCGAGCTCTGCGAGCCAACTTTCTGCGATTTTTGATAACATTGCAAAAACAATTGAAGCACCAGCTCAACTCAAAACGGTGACGCTTCGTCAACCGATTCCAGCTGGGTTCATCTTGGCACCAAATGAGAATGCTTCGAATGTAAGGTATGAAGCTGCGACACACGAAGTTGTGGTCAACGTAGGTGATATTAATTTTCCTTTTGACCAAGACAAGATCGATCTAGCCATTAAATTAATTCCAGATACAGCAGCAGGTGACTATCCACTGCAAGATGCTAAGGTGACTTACAAGGATGCGTGTAATGCTAATCGACAGTTCAATATTAATTTTGGTACGCAGCTTTCGGTAAGTGTTCGTGTGGTTGATAAATATGGCAATGTGTATATCGGGAATAGTCAAGGAGAACTGCAACGTCTACGAGCTAGTGATAAACAAAAGCAATGGACGATTAATAAGAAGAAGGTAGCCATCTCGGATATTCATTTTATTGATACAGAAATTCATTCCATCGTTCGCATTACTTACAAGGATGGAACGACAGATCAATTTGATTTGAAGCCAACAGCACCGGGAACGTATGAACTGGTTGATGGAAATGGAAAGCCGATAAGTGAAAATGGTTGGCATACGGGTCCAGGTAAACTTCGATCCGTGTCTGGTTCAAGCTCACAGTTGCCGAGCACGACCGTCTATGCCAATGACGATTTCCAAGGGGCTTATCTAGCGGGCTATGAGATATCCGTTGACAATGGCAATTGGCAACCACAAAGCACAAGTGGTGTGGTCATTCCGGATGGGAATGGCGTCAATTTCAAGACACGTGCATTTACTAATGCGATTAGTGGCAGTGCTTCAATTCCTATTGCTGGGGCAGTCGCGACAGGAAATGTCTCCTTAGATAGTTCGGGGCCACTAATTAGCTGGAGTAACGATATCGATCTCACAAAACCGACGAATGATGCCATCATATATATTACTGCAACTGATGATTTAAGTCCTGTCACCAGTGTAAGAGTCTGGTTCGATAATAAATCGTATTCTATCTCTTCGAGCTCATCAAAAATGACTCGGAATGGCAATACCTATGCGTTTCATTTAAGTGATGTAACAGGCTTCGATACGATAGAGAAACGCCAAGGCTGGCATCAAATTCAATTCGAAGCGACTTCTATCGGTGGTACAACTTCAACAGATAAAACACCAGAATATTTCGTTATTAATCCAGGTCCATCGGCTACGCTCAAAGGCATGAATTATAATGCTGGTGATATTTCCGATAAACCTGTAAGTGTTGCTGTGGTGGATGAGAAGTATCCAGTATCTGATCGTACTTTCGGTAGTCACGTAGAGCACGGCTTCACGTTAAAAAATATGTATTACGTGATTAAACAATCATCGGCGACTCCGGAAGCAAGTGAATGGAAGCCATTGGCATCAAAGCGACTAACAGTGACAACCAAAACGAACACGACATCCGGAACGTATTATGTCTTCTTAAAACTAGTTGACAGTTCGAATGTCGAGATGGTTCAACAACCACTCATCGTTAAATTCGATACCGAGCAAAACAACAACTAGACTGACAAATCGGTAAGGTAGTGAGGAGGACTTACGGTGCGCCGCAATGAACGTCGGAAGCAAGCACAGCCAAATGAAGACGGTATGTCACTCGTGGAAATCTTGATTGCTGTGACGATTATGTCGATTATTAGTGTCACGTTGATGGGTTATTTCACCTCAGCTGTTGATAAATCCGCGCAAGAGAGCCGCAAAATTATCGGTGCCAACTTAGCTAGATTGAAAGCAGCTGAGCTGCGTGATTACTTCAAGAATGGCTATAAAGAGGCCATTGTGTCGCAGCTGACAAGCAGCCCCAAATTTTCTGGTGACTTATCGAGTAATGGATCGGAGCTAATGAAAGGCAGATTGGACTCAACGGAGATCAATGGTACAACGTATCGGTATTTGGTTGAACTTGAGAAGAGCTACGCTCGCTGGGAGGCTGCGGATCCGTTTCGTAATGATTCAGATGACTATTTGGCTCAAATGTTCGTTACTGTGTATTGGTCGAACGAAGATTCTCTCGATGCACCTTCAGCGAAATCATCAACGACACTCGATACGTATCTTATCAAAAGGTGGTAGCGCCAGATGCAGCGCAATGAGAAAGGGATGTCCATGATTGAACTTCTGGCTGCCTTGCTGATCGTTGGCATGGTAGCCTCCATCCTGTACTCTTTTATGCTAATGGGCGTGTCGATGTATAAACGAGTCACGATGGAAACCCAGATGCGTAATCAAGGAGACGGGTTATACAGTCAGATTATTTCGGAGTTGAAAGAAGCGATCTACGTTCAAGATGAAGGGACGGATAAGAAGATCATTCGTTATGCGAAAAAGAATGATGACCCGAACATTTATATTGATCTCTATGAAATGGAAGTCATACCGAATCCAACTGGCGGAGGAAAAATCGAAATTAGGGAAGCTGGAACGAATGTTGTTAAACGTGTTTTCCAATTAGGAAGCAATTTTACCATTCAAGAAGGCAGCTTAAGAGAAGCGAGTCAAAATCATGACCGTGTTCAAGTAACGCTTGAGTATGCCAGAATTAATGCGAATCAGTTTAAGTTAGCAGATAACCCCAAGCTGGTCATTAATTCGCAAATCCCACTATTCCGTAATGAATAAATGTACCGGATTGGAGGAGGCATGTTTTGAACTCTAGGAAAGAAGACTATAATGGCCTCCAGCCGAGGAAACGGAATGAGGAAGGCTCAGCGCTAGTCATTGCTTTACTTGCTGTTGTTTTAATGACCATGATGGGTCTCATCCTCATGAGTGTACTTCGTGGAGGCGCTATTCAAGCAGCCACAACTGAGTCAAGAGTTCAAGCGGAGGCGATCGCACAGAAAGGGCTGGATGATACACTTGCCCAAATCCGCAGAGCCGTTGCCAATGGTGAAACGATTGGGGGAACGAACTATCGGAATCGCATTCGCAATGTAGAGAATCAACTGGTGTTGATGCTTCCATTTATTGATAAGCATGTAGGTGATTCTCATCATTCAAATGATAAGAACGGGGAAGTCGTTGAAGCGAAGAAAGGGACTTATCAAGTCGATATTGTTCTTGCAGAGCCCACGAATCCAGAATCACCGACGAAAAAGCCTTTGGCAATCCCAGACGCTCCGTACGTTCGCAAATTCACGATAACTTCTCGAGGTATGATGGCAGGCACTCCCACTACCATTGTTACGAAAGAGATGACCGTTTATGTGAGTACGATTAACCCCGTGTTTCGATATCCCGTCTCATCGGGAGGTGATTTGATACTTAATGGAACACCTTCGATTAAAGGAGATATCTATGTAGCCAAACATTTGTATGTTCGGGATGAGGCTTTATTTACAGGCACAACCAGCGGTACAAATCGAAGTAAATATGGGATTCAAACAGGACGCCCTGAGATTCGCGGTTTTATTCGAGTCGACGGAGACAGCGATACTATAGCGCCAGGGAAGTTCAATTTTACCCGATCGGATGGATTAACTGAATTTCCGCCGCTCACACAAACAAGTGAATTTGTGCAACCCGACTATTTTAGACCGCAATATTTTCCGTTAGAAGATCCAACCCTAGATGCTGACGTTGAAGTAGATGTAGAAGGGGTTGTCACTAGTAAAACACAGACTGATTTAGCAGCCAAGTTATCAGCTTTAGGTGGGTATTCAGCCCCGGATCCAGCCATTATTGAATTGCCGCCATTGTTTCAAGATTTAACAATAAGTAAGCTGTACAACGATCAATGGGTAACTGTTGATGGTGAGGTAAATGTATTTGATGAAGCATCAGCCACGAATGAGGCCGACCTGTTCATTAATAATGGTGTGCTTACCATGGCGAATGACGCATCGAAACTCAAACTGAAGAATGGTTCCCTTTATGTGAAGTCACCTGATCCTAATTTAGTAGCGGCGGATCTCCGAGGCGAACTTTCGGTGGAACCAGGGAAATTCTTAGCTATTGATGGCAATGTGACATTGAATAATGGATTCCGTTTTCCAAATGGCACGATGTATATCAAAGGTGATCTGAAGATCATTGGAAATGTATGGTTGCAAGGTACCGTGTATGTACAGGGGAACGTTGAGTTAAAGCAGATGACCTCTATTAATAAAAACACAGAGGAGACTCCAGACCCTTCCTTAACACCGCTTATTGTTGTCGCCTCGGGGGAGATCGTTCTGGGTAATAGCACAAATACGGATGATGAGAATGTCCGCGCTTTCTTCTACACGAAGCAAGGAATTCGCTTATATGGCGTCATTTCGAAGATGAGGCTGACTGGCGGTATACATGGTGGTGCAGGAGGTGTAGAACTTAATGCAGTGAGAGGTGAACTGACTACAGGTGGAAGCTCCGTTTCTAAGTATCAAGGGAGTGCACCCTGGAGTAGAGAAGTACCTGAAGTGCAATTGGACAATTCAAAACCATCAAGGCTTCAGATTTTCTATGATGATAATCTCTATGATAAACCGCCAGACGGCATCCCGACGACAGACAATTTTAACGTGTTTGTGAAAAACGTCAAATACATCAAGTAACTACAGATTAACCATTCTGGAAGGAGGTACCTTCAATGTCATTCCAAATCCTAGTCGTTGACGATACGAAATTTATGCGGAAAATGTTGACTGATATTTTGAAGCAATACGGTCATGAGGTGGTCGGAGAAGCAGAGAATGGTAGACAGGCTGTACAGAAGTATGAGGAACTTCAGCCTGATATTGTTCTGATGGACATTACGATGCCCGAAATGGATGGAATTGAAGCGATGAAGGAAATTCGTAAACTCAATCCATCGGCAGTCGTTCTCATTTGTTCGGCTATGAGTCAGCAGGATCTCATCTCAGATGCATTGAAAGCTGGTGCAAATGGCTATGTGATGAAACCTTTTAAACCGAATCGCGTGAATGAAATCGTTCGGAAATATGGTGTTCCGCGCGTTATAGGCCATCTCATACCACAAGACATGCAGCGCACGGAAGCTGTCGTCGTAGAAATCGAAGTTGTAGAGGCGACGGTTGGGATAGAGGAATTGGAATTACATGCTAAGTTAGCCGAAGGTGCTACCGCCCCAGAAGCAAGTTTGCATGCCGTTGATCAGGGATATGCAGAGCCGGAGGAGCTACATGTTACGAAGCAAGATGAGGAGATCTTGAATGAAATCTCGTCGAGCAGCGAGTCCAACCAATCCAATCACGAACTAGCAAATAAGCTGATTCATGAGGAAGAGCAGATTCCTGAAGTCGTTGAACTCCAACAAACTAGTGGTGAACCAGAGCCTGTACAAGAACCAGAATCAGAACCTGAATCAGAACCAGAATCAGAACCAGAATCAGAACCTGAATCTCAAATTAAGAATTACGTCGCGGAGGAAAGGAAAGTTACAGGCAAACCTGCTCAGGTTGTCAATGCACTGGAAGTTCTGCTCGCGTTTGCCGAGGTAGAGGAGTCTAAGGTTGCTATGGATTCCTTGGATACCATGCACATGCCTGAACAACCACAGACGACAGAAGAAGAGGATCGTCTCCTGGAAATGGAGAGGCTAGCCGCTGTGATGCAAGGCGACTTGGAACTTGAATGGCAGCTGGAGCAACAGCAAATGCAAGAGCAATTGCAACAGCAAGAAGCAAGCGTTATAGCGAATGAAGACCCATTAATAACGGAGAACTACTCGATCGCAGAGGAATCAGTCGAAACTAATGAGGAAGATACAAATTCGAGCTCAATGGAACTTAGCATAGATGACCTCAATGAGATCACTTTAGAGATGGAATCTTTAGAATCCACCTATGAAGTGAAAGATCCAGCCAAAGAAGTTCCAGTATTCAAAGAAGGAGTTCCCGTAAGCATGTCTTCTAAGTCACAAGAAGCGGTTGACGTGAATAAAGTTGGCTTTAAAGCTATGAATGGCGGAAAGATCATTAATTTATTCAGGGGGACTGGACCAATGAAAAATTTCACAAGCAGTGTAATGTGTAACTGGAGCGAGGATTTGAACGGCGAGATGTCTCAATACTTGGTTGTTTGCACGGAAGCAGAGAACAAAATTGAGATTGATATGACAACCGCAAGTGGGCAAAAGCAATCCATAACAGTTACCATTGAGAGTTTTAATCAATTAGCTGCTTGGCTTCAGGTTCAGTTGGGGACTGCACCCGTAAGCAATCGTGAGTATGCAAAGAAAGCAGATTTCTAATTACATATTGCTAAGGGAAGACATCTAGAGGGGGTTAGGCAATGGGGTGGGAAGCATGGAGTTACACAATTCTATTGTTCATCGTGGGTGCTTTGTTCGGTTCATTCTTTAATGTCGTTGGGCTTCGGGTACCGAAAGGTATATCCGTCGTTGCCCCGCGATCTAGCTGCGGAGGTTGTGGGCGCCAGCTTAACGCGATTGATTTAATTCCGATCTTGGGATGGTTTATCCGAAGAGGGAAATGTCACACATGCGGATCACCAATATCCCCTGTGTATATCGTTGGAGAGTTAGCAGGAGGTATCCTATTTGCCTCCCTTCCCTTCGTGGTCAGCGAAAATGAACTGTGGATTGCTTATCCACTTGTATCTGTGCTTCTCATCCTGACAGTGAGTGATTTGGCCTACATGCTCCTGCCCAACAAAATCATTTATCCAGCCATGTTGCTATTTACGGGATTGCGATTATTCATTCATCCATTGCCAATTTGGCACTATGCGTTGGGATTCGTCATTGGAGGGGGCACACTGCTTGCTGTGTCTCTGGCTGCAACTTGGATGGGGAAGCCGGCTATGGGCTTTGGAGATATTCGATTGATGGCTTTAGTAGGACTCGTCATGGGAATCAAGCTCGTGCTGTTATGCATATTTCTGTCGGCGCTGCTTGGCAGCGTCATCGGTGTGGCTCTAATCGCCTCAGGTAAACTGGATCGGCGTTCACCAATTCCCTATGGTCCTTTCATCGCTGTTGCTGGTTTCATCTGTTTTTGCTTCGGAGACCCATTGATGACGTGGTATATGGACCTCATCGTATGGCAGTAAAACTACATTTTGTAAAAGAGAGGTCGGACTCCTATGAACTGGTTTCTAGCTCAGTCGTTTCGTGCTAAGCTTCAGCTCGGTTATTATACTGTTGTTGCTTTCTACACAATTATTATCCTCATTCTGATGTTAACGGCAGATGTATCCATCATTTTTGCATTATCTTCGTCACTTATTCTCATGGTGTTCAGCTTTCCTTATGTGCGTTTCTTGGAAAAGGCGTTAACAGAGCCCATTGATAACGTAACGCGTGTCGCAATGAATATTGCCAAAGGAGACTTCACACAAACCGTGGATGCTTCCTCCAAGGATGCGCTAGGAGATATGGGACGCTCTTTTAATGCTATGATCGTGAAATTGAAGGAACTGCTGAATGAAACGGCTTCGATTTCGAAGCATGTAGCAGACTCAAGTCGTGATATCTATCATAAAAACGAAGGTATTAACACGATGATCGTGGAAGCTACAGGCTCGGTCACATCACTTGCTGAGGGAGCTAATGAGATTTCATCTGGTGTGTTTAAGAGCTTTTCCGTCGTCAAAGAAATCGAAACCAAAATCACGGATTATGTGGATTCTACACATGAAATGAATAATCGTTGCGGACAAACGCTCGATCTTGTGAAAAAAGGAATGAGAGCGGTAGAAAGTCAATCCGAGAGTGTTTCTCATATCGTACTTGCGACAAGCAACGTATCTGGGACGATTGATGATCTAGTAAAAGAAGCGGCTGGAATTTCCTCCATTACACGTACGATCTCCGAAATTGCCGAACAAACGAACTTGCTTTCCTTGAATGCATCTATTGAAGCAGCGCGTGCAGGCGAGCACGGACGAGGGTTCTCTGTTGTAGCGCAAGAAGTTCGTAAGTTAGCTGAAGAGTCATCCAAATCGGCCAAGAGCGTTTTCCATATGGTACATAATATTGAAAATAGCATTAAAATGGCCCAGAAAAATATTCAGATCAATGAGGAAATTGCCCGCCGGCAGACAGAGTCCATTGAAGCAACAGAAAAAATATTCGGTGAGATGGTTGAAAGTATTCAATTCATTACGCAGCGTATGAGCGAGTTTACAGGAGAAAGTCAGAAGATGTTGAATGCAGCCCAGTTCATAACAGGTACCATGGAAAATATTTCAGCGATTACCCAGCAATCAGCAGCGGGTACTGAGCAGGTATCTACATCGATGGTACAACAAACACGTTCCGTCAAAGCTGTTGTTATTCAGTCCGAGCAAATGCTTCGTATGGTAACCCAATTGCAGCGCACGATTCAGATATTCAAGCTTTGAGAGAATGAAGTTGAGATCCAGTAAGCATGCAAGAGGAGAATACCTAAATAAATAACGGTAGATAGTCGGAATAGATTGTTGATGAGCAGTCGTTTGCCTACTTTTGCTGCAATAAAGAAGAGAGAAAGGGGGAGTATGATTTTAATCCCATAGAAGGCAATGTAGCTATGTTCATACAGGAAAGCCATAATCGGATTAGCCTCGCCAATCAATTGCAACCGGAGACCCATATCTGTTAGTCCTGCATCCATTAAACTAGCAATACACAGGAAAATAATTAAATTACGACTCAAAGGGACCACTCCTTTTGACATTGGAGGTTATGCTAACGTATCGTTTGCATAACCTCTTTCATTGTGGAGATAAAGGCTTCTGCAGCTTTGGAAATATATCGACCTTTGCGATAAGCAATAACAAGCTTGCGTGTGGGTCTGCCCTCTAAGATGACATTTACGGGAGAAAGCTCATGTAAACTTCTTTTGGAAATTAAGTATGGGACGAAAGCAATCCCCATGCCAGCAGCAACGAGCGATTGGACGGTTTCCATATTACTCGATTCAAAAACAATATTCGGTGTGAAGCCAGCTTCCTGGCACAGATCAAGGGTCAGCTTTCGGAAACCTTGTCCTTTTTTCAATGCGATGAAGGCTTCCTTTTCCAATTGCGAAATTCGTATCGGCTCTTTGCTGGATGCTAATGGATGCAGCGGCGGAACGGCTAGTATAATTTCTTCATCTAATAACGTCTCATAGACGAGTGATTCTTCACGTAATGGTAAGGATAGAAGTGAAATATCTGTTTGACCATTGACGGTTAAGGTCTCCAGGTTGGATGAAGTTTCTTCGACGAGCGAAATTTCAATATCCGGATAAGCTGCCTGAAAGACAGGTACCACGTATGGTAAAATAGTTGATCCTGTAATTGGCATACTGCCGATCACTAAGCGGCCTTTCTTCATTTGAGAAATGTCTTCCATTTCTTTTTTGAGCCCTTCGATCATATCGAGAATCTTCTGTGACTTCTCCACAAACAGAGAACCCGCGTGGGTCAACTCAACGGAATTCGTGCTACGTTGAAATAAAAGGACGCCGAGTTCCTTCTCTAGTTTTGACAATTGCTGGCTCAATGAAGGTTGGGCTATATGTAACTTCTCCGCTGCACGTGAGAAATTCCGTTCTATGGCGATCTGGATGGCATACTGTAATTGACGTAATTCCATGCGAAGAA
This sequence comes from Paenibacillus allorhizoplanae, assembly GCF_927798215.1. NCBI lineage: Bacteria > Bacillati > Bacillota > Bacilli > Caryophanales > Paenibacillaceae > Paenibacillus > Paenibacillus allorhizoplanae. The sequence continues at coordinate 548,620 of NZ_CAKMMW010000002.1, read as the reverse complement.
GTGTCTCCTTTATAGTTGTCTTGAAGGTTATCATATCAAGCTTTGTGGGGCGAAACAAGCTGGACATAGGAATAAATAACCATAAAGGGCAATGACGACTGGTTTCATCCAGTTTCATTGCCCTTTATGGTTAATTTTGGTTAATTAACGCTATTTGCGAACAGTGCTTCTATACATGAGGAATAATAGATACGGAGCGCCAATGATTGCTACAACGATACCTGAGGGAATCTCTTTGGGGATAAGTATCGTTTTACCAATGATATCAGCACCTGTAAGCAATATTGCGCCTAGAATGGCCGAAAGGACAACAGATTTCTGGTGATGTTGCCCCAAGAATAGACGTACTGCGTGTGGGGCGAGTAAGCCGATGAAACTGACGGTGCCGACACATGCAACAGCAATGGCAGCAACCAACACACCGATTATTGCCGAGATAAGCCTTGTTTTCTGCAACTTTAGGCCTAGTCCGAGTGACACGTGGTCACCAAAGGCTAACAGATCTACACGACGACCTAGCAGCCATGCACTTGGAAGTAAAATGACTGTTGTGATCAGAAGTTGGATGCATTCCTTCCATCCTCTAGAGTAAGTACTGCCAGCCAACCATGTTAATGCAGGAGCAGCACCGAGCTGCGATTTAATAACAAGAAATTGGATGACAGCCGAACCAAGTGCCGAAACGGCGATCCCAATAAGAATGAGGACTACGGGATTCAGCCCTTTTTTCCAAGCGAAGGCATATACACTTCCTGCAGAGAGGAGTGCGCCAATGATGGCACCAACGGGTATCCAAGCACCAGGAGCAGATGGCCAAATGGTTAGGACCAATAGAGCGCCCATCCCAGCACCTGAGGTGACACCAACAACGGAAGGATCCGCGAGCGGGTTACGAACCGCACCTTGCATCATAGAGCCTGCGACAGCTAAAGAGGCACCTGCGAGAGCGGCAACGAGAATGCGAGGAAGACGCAAAATCAGAATAACATTGCGAGCCATTTCTTCACCTTGGCCTGTTATTACAGCGATAACTTCAGCGAAAGGTATTCTCAGGGCTCCAGCCGTCAATCCGTATAGGAACAAGAAAACTAAAGCGATGCTAGATACGATAACAAGAAGGGGATACGGGATTTTACTTCCGACATAACCGACACTCATTGAGCTGCTTTCAGCAGAAGATTTCATTCTGGAGCCACGAATGGCTAGCCAGATTAACCATGGAGCACCTAATAAAGCGGTAACAGAACCCGCGGGTAGCTCTCCGAGTGTACTTCGAAACATTTTGGCAACTAGATCCGCACTAAGTAAGACGACAGCACCCCAGAGGGCACTACCTGGGATCAAGAGTCGGTGACGTTGTAACCCTATTAAACGGACTAGATGAGGTGCGATTAGGCCGATAAAACCTATGGGTCCTACCACGCTTACTGTTACACCAGCAAGCAGTATGGCCGAGGCAAGGGCTACGATCCGAACCATATTCACATTTTCACCTAGTGAAACAGCGGTTTCCTCATTTAAAGCAAGCATATCCAGTTTCTGACTAAAAAGAAAAGCTACGACAAGACCAATGAATATCCAAGGTAGTGCATATTGGACACCTTGCCAATCGTTCTGTCCTAACGCACCTGATCCCCACATAAATAAGCCATTTGTTTCATTCTCATACATAATTTGCAGACCACTGGTGAAGGCAGATAGTACTAGCGTTACGATCATGCCTGCAAGTGCCATGCGAAGTGGTGAACTTTTGCGACCTCCTGACATGAAATAGGCCATGAACGCAGCGCCGCACGCACCTAATAACGCAAGAAGCAAGGAATGATCTGACTTAAGTGCAGGGAAAAATACCGCCGCCAAAACGATAATGAAGTACGCACCAGCATTCAGGCCAAGTGTTGATGCGGAGGCCAGGGGATTGCGGGTGACTGTTTGTAGCAGTGCTCCTGCAACAGCAAGAGCAGCACCTGCAAGCATACCAATGACAGCACGCGGCATGCGAAGCCCCCGCACCATATGATGGTCGGGGGTATCTTGTGGAGATATCAAAGCTTGGATAACCGTATGAACAGTTATGTTAGCTTCTCCTTGTGTCAAATTGAGGAAAAGGAGAAGGCAGAGTGCAAACAGTCCGCCTCCAAACACAAGAAGTGATTTCCATTCGATATAAGCGAAACGGATAGTTTTCGATTTCATCGCGGATTGGATCATTTTGTTAATGCAGTTGCAGCAAGCTCAGCGAACACTTTAGCTGATAATGGACCACCAAACGTCCATGTATTACCAGGTAGTTTGAAAGTCTTGTTTTCCTTCACAAAAGCAAGACCTTTCCAAACGGCATTGTCTTTCAATTGTTTCTCAAATACATTGTCATTATCTTGAACGATGTAGAAGAAGTTCGCATTTTGCACCGCTGGTAAAGCTTCAACAGAAGCTGTTGAGAATCCGTAAAGTTCAAATTTGCTTGATTTGAAGACGTTTTTCAATCCGATACGTTGCAGAATTTGAACAACCATGGAGTTGTCAGTGAACATACGAAGATCTGCATTGTTTTGGTTACTAAATGCTTGTGTTAATGCGAATTCGGCGCCATCTTTTTTCGCAGTTGCTAATTTCGCTTTCGTATCCGCAAAAGCTTTGTCAAGATCAGCTACGACTTTGTCGCCTTCAGCTTTCTTACCTGTAACATCTGCAATTGTCTTGAATGTCGTTAACATGCCTTCAAATTGATCGCCTTTTCCTTCAGCCGGATAAGATTCAAATACGATAGTTGGGGCGATTTTGGAAAGTGCTTCATAATTTTTACTCGAACGCAATGTGCTTGTGATAATAAGATCTGGCTTCAAGCCTGTAATCGTTTCTAAGTTAGGCTCTTGACGAGTCCCCACATCAACAACGGAAGCATCAAGTGCAGGCTTCACATTGACCCATGTGTTGTAACCTTTCGTATCAGCTTGACCAACAGGTTGAATTCCTAGAGCAAGTACATCCTCGGTATAAGCCCATTCTAATGTAACAATGCGTTTCGGTGTACCTTTAATTGTAGTAGTTCCTAGTGGATGTGTAATTGTTTTCACTGCATCTGCTGCAGGTGTAGCAACTGCTGATGCTGCAGGCTGAACAGATGAAGCTGGAGTAGGTGTAGAAGTTGAAGTTCCGCAAGCTGCGGTAATAAAAAGTAACATGAGTGAAAGTGAAAAAGTAACTGGTTTTATAAAGTTTCGCACAATAAAATCCCCCTGATTGGTATGTATTCAAATGATTGGTGAATCGATGGCCAATTCGATATCGTTAGGAGAATGATAATCATTATCAATGTAAAAGTCAACCATTATATTATATATAGGAATAATCTATCAAGCTTATAGTTATTATATCTTGGAACTATGACGTGATCCGTGCTAAAGTACTTTATGAGGGTAAGACATTAGCAAACTAATGCGGATAATGACAAGAGGTGACTGGGTATGAGTAAAAAGACAATGTTCGAGAAGATTTGGGATAATCACGTTATTAACCAGGAAGATGGCAAGCCTAGCGTTATTTATATTGATTTGCATCTAGTACATGAAGTAACTTCACCGCAAGCTTTTGAAGGACTTCGTATGTCCGGTCGTAAAGTTCGTCGTCCTGACTTAACTTTCGCAACAATGGATCACAACGTGCCAACGAAAGACCGTTTCAATATTACGGATCCAATTTCCAAGCAACAAATTGATACACTTTCACAAAACTGCCGTGACTTCGGCGTTACACTTTTTGATTTGGACAGCCTAGATCAAGGTGTTGTTCACGTTATGGGACCTGAACTTGGTCTTACACACCCAGGTAAAACAATCGTTTGTGGCGACAGCCATACTTCGACGCATGGCGCATTCGGCGCACTTGCTTTCGGTATTGGTACAAGTGAAGTTGAACACGTAATGGCAACACAAACTTTGCAACAATCCAGAGCAAAATCCCTTGAAGTTCGTATCACGGGAAGTTTGAAACCAGGCGTAACAGCAAAGGATTTGATCCTTGGTGTTATCGCAAAATACGGAACAGACTTCGCAACAGGTTATGTTATTGAGTACACAGGTGAAGCGATCCGTGGTCTTTCCATGGAAGAGCGTATGACTGTGTGTAACATGTCCATTGAAGGTGGAGCTCGTGCTGGTCTAATTGCTCCAGATGCTACTACTTTTAACTACCTGCGTGGTCGTGAGTATGTTCCGCAAGGTGCTGATTTCGACGCAGCTGTAGCAGAGTGGACGAATCTTGTTACTGATGAAGGCGCTACGTATGACTGGGTATTGGAATTCGACGCAGATACATTGATCCCGCAAGTAACCTGGGGTACGAGCCCTGGTATGGGAACAAGCGTTACTTCCTTGGTTCCAGATCCACAAAGCTTCGAAACTGAGAACGAACGTAAAGCTGCTGAAAAAGCGCTTGAATATATGGATTTAACACCAGGAACACCTATGACAGAACTGAAAGTAGATTATGTCTTCATCGGTTCTTGTACAAATGGACGTATCGAAGATCTTCGTGCAGCAGCTAAAATTGCGCAAGGTTACTCCGTAGATCCAAGTGTAACGGCAATCGTTGTTCCAGGTTCTGGACGTGTTAAAATTCAAGCTGAAAAAGAAGGCTTGGATAAAATTTTCTCCGCAGCAGGATTTGAATGGCGCGATGCGGGCTGCAGTATGTGTTTGGCGATGAATCCAGACGTACTTCAACCAGGACAACGTTGTGCTTCCACATCTAACCGTAATTTCGAAGGTCGTCAAGGCCGCGGTGGACGTACACACCTTGTTTCCCCAGCTATGGCTGTTGCTGCAGCGATCAAAGGTCATTTCTATGACGTTCGTGATTGGGAAATTAAAGAATACCAACAAGCTTAATTTCGGCTAATTAATGTAATGTTTAAGATGCTAGTTTTGCTTAGCAAAACTTTAAGGAGAATGAGAACATGGAAGCTTTCAAACAACATACAGGTCTTGTAGGCCCTGTTGATCGTGTAAACGTAGATACAGATGCAATTATCCCTAAACAATTTCTTAAACGCATTGAGCGTTCGGGCTTCGGACAATTCCTTTTCTTCGAGTGGAGATGGGATGAAGCAGGTAACGTAATCGAGAATTTCCCATTAAATCAAGATCGCTATCAAGGAGCTTCCGTTCTGATTTCCAGAGCGAACTTCGGTTGCGGATCATCCCGTGAGCACGCGCCTTGGGCGATTCAAGATTTCGGATTCCGCGTTATCATCGCGCCTTCCTATGCAGACATTTTCTACAACAACTGTTTCAAAAACAGCATTCTGCCAATCAAATTGTCGGAAGAGCAAGTTGAAGATTTGTTCCAACGTACTGCGAAGCACGAAGGATACAAATTAAATGTTGATTTAGAAAATAAAAAGCTGACTGATGAGTACGGTCTTGAAATCCAATTTGATTTGGATGAACACCGTCGTCAATTCTTGCTACAAGGCTTGGATGACATCGGATTGACACTTCAACATGAAGCGAAAATTACAGCGTATGAGCAAGCTCACCAAAAACGATTAGCTTACAAATAAGCAAATGCGAGAAGACGTATCCCTAGTGGGATACGTCTTTTTTGTTTTTATTTTCAAGTTTTATATATAAATCTTGCAACTTTTGGCAATTTGCTTCGTCTAATAGGTTACTAGAATGTCGAAGTGAAGGAGGTTGTGCTGTCAGGTATAGGTTAATTTTGCTATAATATAAAGGAAGTTGATAGTTTCGTAGAATTAGCTGATTGGTTGCGTTCCTACATCCCCCGAAATCCCCCAATTCCGACATTACATAGAGGTGAATGATGAAATTTCCTGCATTTTGTTTGTTTTTGCTCGCATGTCTGTTGCTGCTGCCAACAACCGCCTTTGGAGCTGAAGCGCCAAAGCCGATTAAGCTTTATATGAATGAGAAGCAACTCGAAGTCCAAGGTGTTCAACCGCGTATTGTGAATGATAATACGATTGTTCCCGTTCGAATAATCGTCGAACAAATCGGTGCAAAAGTGAGCTGGGACGAAGCCACAAGTAAGGTAACAATCGTGAAGGACAAAATCAATATCCAACTCGTGATAAACAATGTAACAGCTATCATTAATGGTAAAAAAGAAACGTTAGAAGTAGGACCTAAGATCGAAAATGGCTCAACAATGCTTCCGCTGCGTTTCATCGGTGAAGTATTGGGTATAGAATTTAAGTGGGATGGCGCTACTTCTTCCGTGCATATGTTCAAAGATATTGAATCGGATTCTAAACCAGTCACGGGTCCTGTAGAAGTTGTAGTTCCAGATGGAGGTACAGTAAATCCGGAGACCAAACCTCCAGGAACGAAACCTTCTACCGGGACAAACACAGGAAACGGTTCGGGAGCAGGTACTGGAAGTGGAAATGGTACAGGAACAGGTACAATCACGCCAGACCCTTCCGTTCACGTGATTACGTCTATCTCACTATCAGAAACGGAATTTTCTGTCATTGCTAAGGATGGGAGCCTAAGTCCGAAGGTCTTAACTCTATCGAATCCTTCGCGTCTCGTGTTTGATTTCCCTAACACCACATTGGATGAGTCACTGCAGAAGCTACTTGTTAAAAATTCCGGAGAATTACCATCCAAGCAGCCGTTAGTGTCCAAAGTGCGATTTTCAAATTTCAACGATAATCCGGCTACAGTTAGAGTTATTCTGGATTTAAACGCGCCAGCGGAGTACCAGACGATTACATCCAAACTTCCTAATCAATGGAAGGCTTCAATTGGTGAGAGGAAATTAACGGTTATCATCGATGCTGGTCACGGTGACAACGATCCTGGTGCACTTTCCATCACGGGTAAGCATGAGAAGGAATTTACACTTGCTACAGCGAAGAAGGTAGAGGAACTATTAGCGAAAGATAAGCGGATGCATGTCCTGATGACCCGTTCTGATGATACTTTTATTCCGTTAGATGATCGAGTTTCTTTTGCTAATGATATTTCAGCAGACTTATTTTTATCGATCCACGGAAATAGTGCCAAAGCAACGGTATCAGGAACGGAAACATACTATAACAGGCCAGAAAGCTTAGATTTCGCTAACGTAATTCATAAGTACGCTGTTCCAGCTACTGGGTTTGCTGATCGAAAGGTTCGTCAAGCAGATTTCCGCGTTATCACCAAAACTAGTATGCCTGCAGTCTTGCTTGAAGTTGGTTATTTGTCCAATAAGAATGATGAATCTGCCATGTATAAAGAGACATTCCAGGACAAATTAGCTGCTTCACTTGTTGCCGCGATTAAGGAATATTTGAACCTTAAATAAGCATGTAGACCATCAAGCGGATCAAACTAGGCTAGCCTGTCTAGGCATAATGCTAAGGAGTGAATAAGATGAACAAAACAAGTCGCCTAGTTCAAGGAGCGCTCCTTGTAAGTGCCATCACATTGTCTGTTACGGCTTGTGGCCAGAAAATTCAATTATCTGGGGCCGCTACTACGGCACCGCAGTCAACTTCAACACCAATTGCAGCATCTTCCATACCAACGGTCACGCCGAAACCTACAGTTGCCCCTCTGAAGCAGTTGCAGGTAAAAGCCTATTACAGTGACCAAGATGAAATGAAGCTCGTTGAAAAAGTGGTCACAGTGAGTGTTGAGAAGGATTCTGATGCGTATGAGGCTGCTCTTAAAGCACTTCAGAAGAGTGATGATCCGAAGGCTATTCCCTTATTTGATGATTTGAAATTCACAAGTGTGAAATTTGATAGCGTCAAAGGTGAAATGAAGCTGGATATGACATTCGGTCCCAAAACACAATTAGGTGCTCCTGGGGAAGAGTTATTCATACAAGCACTGAAGAAAACGATTTTTCAATTCCCAGAAGTAAAAACATTGTATGTACTTAAAGACGGTAAGCAGGTAGATAGTTTAATGGGACATTTGGAGCTTCCATACCCGATTAAACGGCCTACTAATTAGGATCTGAAGAGGAGTTAACTTTGATTATGAAAAATAAGCAATTGGCGAGTGCTATCGTAAGCTCATTAATCATCACAAGTCTAGCAGGTACGCCAGTCCTTGCAGCACCCGTGAATACTTCAACCACTTCAACCACTTCAACGACAACCTCCAATTCGAATGTTCGTCTTTCTTTTAATGATGTGAGTAGTAACTACTGGGGGATTCGCCACATTTCGAAGCTTGCTTTGGAAGGTGTTATTGAGGGAGTAGGAGATGGCATCTATTCACCAGAAACTTCGGTAACGCAACAAGATGTGCTAATTATGGCTACACGGATGATGGGTTTACAAGCAGATGTCGATAATTTGGCGTCGGAAACGGTGTTTCCTGATTTCATGTTAGTTGATAAATATGCTCGAAACTACGTAGCACTAGCCCTACAAAAAGGCTTGATTTCAACAGAACAAGAAAAATTAAGAAGTCAAGGTACGAAGCTTGTTGGCAATTGGGGACAACAAAAAGCGACAAGAGAATGGGTAGCTGAAGTCGTCATCCGAGCTATTGGCAAAGCTTCTCTTGCACAAAGTTTATCGAGCCAGGCAACATCATTTACAGATAATACGCAGATTAGCAGCAGTGCATTAGGATTCATTAATGCAGCCGTAGCTCTGAAAATCGTAGATGGGTTCGAGGATGGTTCTTTTCAACCGAAAGGCGCTGTAACTCGTGCGCAAATGGCGGCTTTCCTAAGTCGTTCTCAAAAGGATTCGATTACTTTGCCAGAGCGTGCGAAGAAGGGCTATTTGACTAGCCTAACGAGCGGCAGCATCGGACTTATGGATAAGGATGGGAATACTAGTACTTATAAAATTTCACCAAATACCGTATTTTTCGGAAACAAAGATGATGTTGCCATATCACCAAAAGTTCTGCAAGAAACATATGAAATATCGATTGTTCAAGTAAACGGAACAGCTTATTATGTAGAAATTCTAAGTGATGAACTGCACATGGACATTCACGAAGGTCAGTTGTTAAAGCTGAATCTGACAACGATGAAAGCAACCCTCGATGATTATGAAAGCTACGATTTAGCATCGGATGTTGCTGTAACAGATATCGAAGGGCGAGGACTTAGCCTAGGTGAGATCGTTGCGGGCAGCACGATTCAAATTCGTAAAAGTCAGCTTGTGGACAGCGACAAATATACGTCTATCGTTGTGAAACAAATCCCGGTGAATAAAACAGCGGTTGGCGATATTCAGACGTTAAACAAAGACGCTATGCAATTGACGTTGCTTGAGTCCGCAACAGGTGAGCCTGAGACGTTTGGCTTCTCGAGTAATGTAGTTGCGACACTTGCAGATAACACATTGATTAGTGTAGATGCGATACATGTTGGCGATACGGTAGAGTACACGGTCAAGAATAGTGAGATTGTTAAGATTATCGTTAAAAAGCAAGCGGATGTTGGAACGAGTGTCGAAGGAACGTTCAAACAATTTACGGACGATCATTCGACGATTTTAATCAATAAAACTTCTGGTAAGACAGTCGATGCCTTTGAATTGAGTAATAATGCTAGCGTTGTTATTAATGGTTTAACGAACGCAAGTATTTATGATTTGGCTGCTGGTGATCAATTAAAGCTAGACGTGTTGAATAATAAGGTTACAACGATTACAGTTGTAAACCGATCGATTGAGAATTTATATTTTGCCAAAATCATTGATTATAAGGACTCATCAAAAATTCTAACGGTTACAGATAATGCTGGAAATCCAAATGCTTATATTTTAAATGATGGTATTTCCATCACGTTTAATGGCAGCAAATTGCCGTTTAGCTCTTTTAATGGTATTTTTACCCCAGGTAAATATGTAGATGTTCTGGTTTCAAATAAAAAAGTGTTGAGTATTCAAATGTCCACGCAGTTAGACGGCGCATTAACACAATTGAATTTACAGACGAATGATGTCACGTTGAAAACAGATAGTGGGCAAAGCTTAACGTTTAAACTGAACTTTACACCTATCGTTGAAGTTGCAAATAAGCCGAACAGTACGCTTTCTGATTTGAAAGTGGGAGATAAAGTAAGTCTTCTGCTTAGCTATGATCAAACGACTGTAACTAAAATCGTCACAACGAACACGACGATATACAAAACCCTTCTAACCAATGCGAACTTGAAACAAGCTACGGTTATGGATGGCACGAATACGAACTATACAATCGCATTAGATGGTGTTTCCCTTGTGAAAGCCGATGGTACTAGTGCAGTGTTCGCTGATTTGGCGATTGACGACTATCTGAAATTGACATTCAAAGGGCTCGCGATTACGAAGGCAGAGTTAATAACACCGATTCGTGGTAAAGTAACAGCTGTAAATGCAGCAGGTACAAGCTTGACTGTTCAAGATTTTACGGGTAAAAGTCAAGTCATTAGTGCAGGTAGCAATTACAATGTGAAACTTAACGGTGGTGCTGACTTGAGTTTCTCCTCAATTAAAGTGGGGGATCGTGTTCAATTGATGAAAGATATCAATGATAAATTGCTCATCCAAGTAGCTGCAACTTCTAAACGTGAGTTTGATCAATACAGCTCTACATTGAACCAAGTTTACATGAAGACTAATAGTGCAGGTGATCGGACTGCTTACAATTTGTTCCCGAGAGCTTACTTCCATAATGGCTCCACAGTTGTACCGCTATCCTCCTATGTATCTGGTGATCAATTAAATCTGTATATCCTTGACAATAAAATTGTTGAGATTGAAAAATAGAAATTTGAACAAAAGATAGAGGAAAACCGTCTGTATTTGAGAAGCTAATCATCTCAAACAGACGGTTTTTTCTATTTTTCAAAAAAAAAATGTTTATTTTTTAGAAAATGTTCGCATTTTGACGCTTTCAAGGATTGATTATGACCTAACAATTCGCTAAACTGGAGAATATTACGATCCTAAGGAAGATCAGCTATGACACAGAAGACAGTAAGACATATTCTGGATACGATCGGTGAGCTATATCCGGATGCGCATTGTGAGTTGAACCACAGTAATCCATTTGAATTAACAATTGCTGTATTACTATCGGCTCAGTGTACGGATGAAACCGTGAATAAGGTTACTAAAGACTTGTTTGCGAAGTACAAACGCCCTGAAGACTACTTGGCTGTTCCGTTAGAGGAATTGGAGCAAGATATTCGGAGGATTGGACTATTTCGTAACAAGGCTAGTCATATTCATAAGCTGTGTCAATTGCTACTGGACAAGTTCGGTGGTGAAATTCCTGAGAAGCATGAGCAGTTAGTTGAATTGCCTGGTGTTGGACGTAAGACAGCAAATGTCGTTGTATCGAACGCTTTTGGCGTGCCGGCGATTGCGGTTGACACACATGTGGAACGAGTCTCTAAGCGATTAGGACTTGTGGGCTTGGATGATTCCGTGCTGGAAGTTGAAAAGAAGTTAATGAAGAAAGTTCCGCGAGACGAATGGACGCAAACACATCATCGACTCATTTTCTTTGGTCGATATCACTGTAAGGCACAGAACCCCAATTGCACATTTTGTCCTCTATTGGACAAATGCCGTGAGGGGAAGAAGCGTATGAAACCACAACCAACTAGGAAAACTATTACAAACAAATGAAATGCTGACAAAGGATGGGATTGAGATGAAATGCATCGCCGTATATACGAATAGCTTCGAATTGTTCTCCGATATTTATGAGCAAGTAATCAACACACCGTTAGCCGATAATGAGGAAAAAGTCATTGAAGGTGTAACTGTCAGTGAATCCGGTGAGGTTCCTCAGAACTACATAGACAAAATGAAAACAAAATCCGAGGTTGTTGTGATGAAAGTGAAGGATTCGGATATTACGATTCTTCAACATCGTGACGTTTTTGAAATTTTCCTACCGGAAAAAGAAAAAATCGCCCTCACGTAAGTCCAGAATCTCCCTTTGGGAGATTTTTTTTCTGTATAGCTGAGAGGTAGTACCAAAGAACAAATCATAGAGGAGCGGAATGAACGAATGACGCAATTAGTAGCTGGAAGCATCACGGTCATGCCGGATGCACTTAAGAAGATGCAGCAAGTGCTTGGGCATGCAGGTGATGGTGATAATGCCACGAAAATGGGGCAATTGCTGGATAAGCTCGATAGTGGACGGATGAATATTGCGTTCTGCGGGCATTTCTCTGCTGGAAAATCAACACTTATTAATCAGCTGTGTGGCCAAGCTTTGTTACCATCGAGTCCAATTCCAACGAGTGCTAACATTGTTAGTATACGCAATGGGCAACCTGGTGCGCATGTAACTCATCGCAGCCATGAAGGGAAGGTCAACCCACAAGGGATGACAACAACCATTCCACTCAGCGAGTTAGAAGCCTATTGTGTGAATGGAACAGATATCGAAACCGTTGAGATTACTTACCCTATTCCCTTTCTCGGTGAAGATACAGCTTTGCTGGACACGCCGGGCATTGATTCTACAGATGATGCGCATCATCAATCTACCGAGTCTGCTTTGCATTTAGCTGACGTGGTGTTCTATGTCATGGACTATAACCATGTGCAATCTGAAGTGAATTTAGCATTCACAAAGAAAATGAAGGAGTGGGGGAAACCGCTCTATCTTATTGTTAATATGATTGATAAGCACAAGGAATGGGAGCTTCCTTTTGAGCAGTACCAAAGTGGAACGAAGCAAGCCTTCTTAAATTGGGGTATTGAACCTGATGATCTGTTGTTTGTGACGATGAAGGAGCCAGCTCATCCACATAATGAGTATGCTAAGCTGCAGTGGTTGCTGAGCCGCCTTATCGAGCGCGGTGATATCTTGCGAAGCTATAGCATTGATGCATCTGCACGCTATTTGGCTGCCGAGCACAGCAAATGGTTGGCGGAGCAACATGAACCTCAGAAGGCGGAGTTGCTGGAATCGCTCAACGAGGAAGGCGATGTTGAAGACGTTCAAACGTTGGCAGCTGCCAAGCAAGCCGAACTTATGGCATTGAACAATTTGCCAGAATTGTTAATTACAGATCTTCGTAAAGATGTTGGCGCCATTATTGAGAATGCAAATATTACGCCTTCGCTAACGAGGGATAATGCTAATGCCTATTTGGAGAGCCGTAAACCCGGATTTAAGGTTGGATTTTTCTCAAGTGCAGCAAAGACTGCTGCAGAGCAAGAGAAACGGCTAACCGCGTTTCAGGCCGATTTGGCAGAGCAAGTAGAAGCACAGCTGGATTGGCATTTGCGTGATGCGCTGAAAAAGGCAGCAAGCGATCAAGGTCAACATGATGCTGCGCTAATTGCACAGATTGAAGCGTTGAAGGTCGAGGTTACTGGCGATTTGATCAGTTCACAAGTGAATACAGGAGCAACGTTTGGCGGCGAGTATACGCTTAACTACATGAAGCAGCTAGCTGGCGAACTGAAGCTGCAGTACCGCAAACTGGCGTTTACGGTGATTGACATCATCGCGACTTCGGTCCGCGATAACACACTTCCAGCAGCCGCTGCGCTAGCGACTGAGCTGCAAGCCCTAAGCGGCCGGCTGAGCGCCAGCCGCGAGATCGCGCGCCTCGAGGAAGCCGAGGCGGCAGCTGAGACCCAGCTGCTGGGCATGGCCAGCTGGGAAAGACCTTCTGCGCCGGCGCTGCCGGATGCGCAGCAGTACATGGCCATGGAGGAGCCGGCAGCAGCCCCGCTGAGCGGGGCTAACCTGCACGTGACCTCCATGGGGATGATCCTGCAAGCCGCGTCATCAGTAGCGTCGGCGGCTGCAGGCACGGACGCGGCTGCTGCCGTGCCGTCCGCAGTGCCGTCATCCGTGTTCACCACTGGTGAACACGGCAAGCGCATGGAGCGCAAGGCCGCCGACTTGCAGGCGGCTTCGAGCCTCATCGACGGGCTACCGTCGATGCGGTCGCTCGCGCGCTCCATGCGCGAGAAAGCGGATCGTCTGCGCCAGCGGACGTTCACAATTGCGCTGTTCGGCGCGTTCAGCGCTGGTAAATCTTCGTTCGCCAATGCGTTGATTGGTGAACGGGTGTTGCCAGTGTCGCCGAATCCGACGACGGCGGCGATCAACAAGATCATGCCGCCGACGGAAGAATGGCCGCATGGTACGGCTAAGGTCAAGATGAAGAAGGCTGACGCCATCTTGGAAGATGTCCTGTACTCGCTCCAAATTCTTGGCGTAGAGGCCACGGATATGACTAGCGCTTTGAAGCGGATTAGTCAGCTTTCACCTGCTGACGTAACAGCCAAGGGAAAACCGCATTTCTCGTTCCTGAAAGCCGTTGAAAAAGGCTGGGAAGCAGCCTCTAATCATTTGGGGACTGAACTTCGGATCACCAAAGATGAGTTTTCAAGTTATGTGGCGGAAGAACATAAATCCTGCTTTGTAGAATTTATTGAATTGTATTATTCCAACCCACTGACGGATCAAGGTATCATTTTCGTGGATACACCAGGGGCAGATTCCATTAACGCTCGACATACGGGTGTTGCTTTTAACTATATTAAAAATGCAGATGCCATCCTATTCGTCACTTATTATAACCATGCTTTTTCCCAAGCGGATCGTGAGTTCCTACTCCAGCTAGGCCGTGTGAAGGATAGCTTTGAAATGGATAAAATGTTTTTCATCGTGAATGCAGCTGATTTAGCGGCAAGCTCTGAGGAGCTGGCAGGTGTCGTTAAGCATGTGGAAACGAATTTAGTGCAGCACGGCATTCGTCATCCACGAATTTATCCGATTTCCAGTTATTTGGCAGCAGAGGGTAAAATCAAGGGCGACGATAGCTTGGTAGTACAATCGGGTATTCAACCTTTTGAGCAGCAGTTTGTGCAGTTTACCTTGAATGAGCTTAGTGATGTCGCCATTCACTCGGCTAATCTCGAGCTGCATCGCGCCATTGGTACCATGCAGAAGTGGTTGGAGCGGGCACAGTCAGGTGAGGAAGAACGCAGGTTGCAATTGATCATGCTGGATGAGTCGGAGCAGCAGGGCTTAGATTTGCTTGATGACACGCGGTATGATGCGGAGCTAAAAGAATTGAAGAAAGAAATTCAAGAGTTGATGTACTATGTCAAGCAACGTACGATGTATCGGTTCGGAGAGCTCTATAATTTTGCATTCAACCCTTCAACTTTCCGTGATGAGGCCAAAGATCCGAAAGCCGCACTACAATTCGCTTGGAATGAACTATTACGTATGATTGGCCATGACTTGTCTCAGGAGGTTCTAGCGACTACACTACGTGTGGAGAACCGCATGAATCTCATCAGCACCAAACGGATGAATCGCTGGGGCGAGGAGCTTAGCTTACTGCTAGAAGGCTTTGAGAAGGCTGCTTACGAGTCGAATGCATTTGTGACACCTGAGGTGACAACGAAGCTCGAAGCGTCGGAAGTTAGCTTGAAGCTGCTTCAGAGTTATTTCAAGAATGCGAAGCAATTTTTCGAGGGTGATGGTAAGAGCAAGCTCAAAGCCGAATTAGAAAATCGGATCAATGCGCCGGTTGTTGCTTTTATTGAAAGTCAAACCTCAGAGCTTGAACAAGCGTATGGCATCCAATTAGAAAATTGGTTGCTAGCTCAGAAATCGATCATGGAGCAACAGGTCAAAGAGCACGCAGAAGGGCTTCGCGATGCGCTTCAAATGAAGATTGATTTGGATGAACTCATATCTAAACAGCATCAGTTGAAGGCATTTGTTTAGTTGTTAAACAAAAGGGGGACTAGGTTCTGCGGAACTTAGTTGCCCCTTTTTTTGGATTGCTCATGTAAGGGCTTTCATTGGCGGTTATCCCGATGATTTAAAAGAATAGGGGGGATTACTACACGATTTTGTGAATTTATGCCTAATTAAGCGTTTAAATCCGAGTATCCTCGAATTGCTCACATATAGTGATGGTGTTAAGATTCATAAAGTGTTCACACATTATAAGCGTTTCAAATCTATCCTTTTAAGGAGGGCCCAAAGTGGATGTATTCAGGCAACTGAAGCCATATTTTTGGCCAGAGAAAAAACTGTTTTTTGGAGCTATTGCATGTCTTGCAATCGCTACCGCGCTCGGCTTGGTGTATCCGAATTTACTTCGGTATCTGATTGACGAAGTTATCACCAAGAAGCAATTTGACCTGGTGCCTCGACTGGCACTGATCGTTGTTTTAGTCGTTTCAACGAAAGGGATGTTTCAATTCTTACATGGTTTATGCGGGGGACGCTTAGGAAACCGTGTTGCATTCCACTTACGGAATGCGCTTTACCAAAAGCTTCAATATTTATCTTTCCAGTATTATGATCAGGCTAGAACAGGAGATCTAATGTCCAGGTTGACAGCTGATCTGGAAGCGATTCGCCAATTTATTGGTTTTGGCTTCGCACAAATGCTGAATGTGTTGTTAATGCTCGTTTTCGGCATGGGCATGATGTTCTCCATCAGTTGGAAGTTAGCTTTACTTACGATGATCACAATGCCATTTCTGGCATTTACGGCAGTACGCTTTGAAGGCAAAATTCACCCGGCTTTCCGGATGGTGCGCCAGTCTCTAAGCACAATGACGACGGCTGTTCAGGAAAACATTACAGGGGTACGGACGGTTAAATCTTTTGCTCGCGAACCTCATGAGGTTGCCAAGTTCGCAGCACGTAATGAAGATTACAAGTCCATGAATATTGGATCGTCAGGGATTTGGGCGAAGTATTTTCCGATCATGGAAATTCTAGCGAACTTGAGTGTTGTTATTTTACTCGGGGCTGGGGGCTACATGGTTATTGACGGGACGATTTCACTAGGGGAATTGGTTGCCTGCTTTAGTCTCATTTGGTACATAATCGGTCCAATGTGGGGACTTGGTTTTCACATTAATAACTTTACGCAAACGAAAGCTTCTGGTGAAAAGATTCTAGAGGTTCTACATCACTACATGCATGTCAAAGATAGCGAAAACGCTGCAGCGCTAACTAAGGTTGATGGGCATGTGAGATTCGATCATGTCACTTTCGCGTATCCCGAGAAACAGCCAGCTCTTTATGATTTTACTTTGGATGCGCCTCCAGGCTCTGTTATTGGGCTTTTAGGAAGCACAGGGTCTGGAAAGACTACCGTGATTTCACTGCTCATGAGAGCTTATAACGTGAAAGAAGGCAAGGTAATGCTGGATGGGAAAGATATTCGTTCCTTGCAACTTGAAAGCTACCGCAGCCAAATTTCAACAGTTTTCCAAGAAACATTTTTATTCTCATCAACTATTCTTAACAATATCGCTTATGGTCGCAAGGATGTAACGATGGATGAGATTATTCGCGCAGCTAAGCTTGCGAAAGCACATGATTTTATTTCAGAGCTGCCAGAGGGATATAACACGCTAGTTGGTGAGCGAGGACTTGGGCTTTCCGGTGGTCAGAAGCAACGGATTGCTATTGCAAGAGCCTTGATCAAAGATCCAAAAATTCTCGTTCTAGACGATGCTACGAGTGCGGTTGATATGGAAACGGAGCATGAGATTCAAGCAGGCTTTGGTGAAGTCATGGCAGGTCGTACGACGTTTATCATCGCTCACCGGATCTCTTCGTTGAAGCACGCAGATGAAATCATTGTGCTTGATAAAGGGCGGGTCATTCAACGAGGTACGCATCAAGAACTTTTACAGCAAGAAGGCCTATACCGTCAAACGTATGACATTCAGTATGCGGACGGACCGCAAAATCAAACGGCTAAGAACCAAGCAGCAGTTGCTCGTGAAGAAGGTACTTCTCAGGAATCGGTTGATACCAAAATAAATCCAATCGCTACGCCAGAAAGAAGGTTGGCAAATTGAGTACTACATCGAAGCAAGCTGATGCAGCTTCAACCAATCCAGATTCTCAAACAGGGCATCGCTTCGTTTATCAAGATGATGAACTGATCGAAAAGCCTTTTGACTGGGGCCAATTAAAACGCTTGTTTGGTTATATGAAGCCTTATCGAAAACAAATGCTCCCAATTATCATCATCATGATGCTTTTGGGTGCGATTACCAAATTGACAGTTCCACTTCTCATCAGTAAAGCGATTGACAATGCCATTATACCTAAAGATAAGAACCTTCTCTTTCTGATAGTTGGTATTATGCTCAGTGTTTATCTTATTCAATGGATTGCGAACACCTTCCGCATCAAATATACAAACATGATAGGGCAACGTGTAATCTATGATCTCCGACATGACCTTTTTAGTCATATTCAAAAGCTTTCATTCCGGTTCTTCGATACAAGACCAGCTGGATCTGTTCTTGTTCGTGTAACGAACTATGTCAATTCGTTGCAAGATT
The DNA here is from genome assembly GCF_927798215.1 of Paenibacillus allorhizoplanae. Taxonomy (NCBI): domain Bacteria; kingdom Bacillati; phylum Bacillota; class Bacilli; order Caryophanales; family Paenibacillaceae; genus Paenibacillus; species Paenibacillus allorhizoplanae. The sequence goes on along the minus strand of NZ_CAKMMW010000002.1, from coordinate 530,325 downwards.
TATTTACGAACGGTGTCGTTAACTTATTGATTGATATTGTACAACTGGTCGGAATCATCATTATTTTGTTATCCTTTAATTTTAAATTAGGTGCATCGATCATAGTAACAGTTCCGATTATGTTTTTCATATCAACGAAGCTTCGGACCAAAATTCGTCGTTCCTGGCAGGACGTTACGATGAAGCAATCCCGATTAAATGCCCATTTAAACGAGTGTATTCAAGGTATTCGTGTCACACAGGCGTACACGCAGGAGAAAGAGAATATTCAATTTTTCACGAAAATGAATATGACCAATCGGTTGTCCTGGAACCGCGCATCGATGTTGAATCAATCTTTTGGGCCACTCATTGAAATTACAGGCGCGATAGGGTATTGTATCTTGTTCTGGTTAGGTGCACATTTGGTTCAAACGGGGGAAATTTCCATTGGTTTGCTAGTTGCTTTTGCAACCTATATTGGGTACTTCTGGGAACCGATTACGCGATTAGGGCAGATGTACTCACAGTTGTTAATTGCAATGGCTTCCGCAGAACGGATTTTTGAATTCATCGATGAGAAACCTACTGTTTCCGAAATCGAGGGTGCTAAGGATTTACCTCATGTACAAGGAAATGTGAAGTTCAAAGATCTTGTGTTTGAGTATGAGCCAGGACGTCCTGCGCTGAACAGGATCAATTTGGATGTAACCGCAGGGCAATCCATCGCGCTAGTGGGACATACAGGCTCAGGCAAAAGTACGATCATGAACTTGCTTTGCCGGTTCTATGACCCGAATGAGGGCGTTGTAGAAGTCGATGGTCACGACATTCGTCAAGTGACGATCCATAGTCTTCGCTCTCAAATTGGTGTCGTGCTCCAAGATACGTTTATTTTCTCGGGTACGATTCGCGATAACATTCGCTTTGGACGTTTAAACGCCACAGACGATGAGATCGAGCAGGTAGCCAAAGCGGTTCATGCGCATGATTTTATAGCTAAGCTGCCCAATGGGTACGATACAGAGGTGCAAGAGCGCGGTAACGTCCTGTCGATGGGACAGCGCCAATTGATTTCATTCGCGAGAGCGCTGCTTGCTAATCCGCGTGTGCTCATTCTGGATGAAGCGACAGCAAGTATTGATACAGATACGGAGCTCAAAATCCAAGAGGCGCTGAAGACACTCTTAGCAGGTCGTACGTCCTTTATCGTGGCACATCGTCTATCTACGATTCGTAATGCGGACAAAATTGTCGTGCTTGATCACGGACGCATGATGGAAATTGGTAATCATGATGAGCTCATGAAGGAACAGAAGATCTACTACGGTTTGATCCAAGCCCAGTATAAATTTTTGCAGGATGCTGTGTAGTCATAAAGAAGAGGAGCTGCTTAGCCATTTGAATGTGGTTGGGCAGCTTTTTTATGCTATGCGAAGGAAAACTCGTATAGATATTGAGAATGGTTATCATTTGAAATGAGTTGAATGACTTATTCGGGATGGTGGTGCTTATATGGCAATGGAAGACTTAGAGATGAAGAAAGCTCCTATATGGAGCTCGATAGGCTGTGGCTTAAGCATCTATCGTAGCTGCACATCCAAAGGGGCTGTACGTCTTTCAATTCGATGCGATTGATGAAATAGGAGATAGGGGTTCAATGCTAGAAATTACAAGAGCGAGAAGTAATTTCCTGCTGCAGGGTGACATTGGGCTAACCAATGCATCAGCAATAAGCGAACTATGTCATACGATTTGGGTACACTGGCATTCTGTTGAGGCATTAGGTAGAATGCGTTCACAAGCGACTTTTCAAGACCTCCTACGCCGTATTCTAGAGGATGGACAAGCATTTGAGCCAGAGAAGGATCGTCATCTATCTGTGAAGCGCACCATGAACTATTTGGAGCAATTTTCTCATCTTCAAATGACAATTGAGGAATTAGCCGAAATGGCTGTTATTCCACCGGCCACATATATGAAAAATAAACAACGCAAAGTAGCCGCACCAATTGAATACTAGTGAGATCTTCCCTGGTGACGACCCTGTTCCATTGATAAAAAACTCGATATTCAAACCAAATTATTGTTAAACCTCGATAGTAAATAAATGCAGTGGAAGCGGCCGGCCTCTTTTAGGGTTAGGCTGCTTTTTTTGTCATATTCACCATCATTAAGCCCATGGTTTGGTTAATTTTCTGAATTTGAGTGCTACCGATTGATAGGATAATTGAGCCGCAGGGACACACCTACTACAGACAACTGCCACTTAACGTGACACGAATCACTAATAGCCCCCGCGCCCAACCATTCACTACCAGTCATCCAACGACACAATCTGTCACCTGAAAAAGTGGTGTGTAGCATGCTGTAAGTCGATAAAATCGACTTACAAGGGAGAATTAGAGCTGTGAACATGCTGTAAGTCGATAAAATCGACTTACAGGGTGAAGTTAGAGCTGTGAGCACGCTGTAAGTCGAATAAATCGAGTTACAGGGTGGAATTAGAGCTAAGAACACGTTGTAAGCCGATAAAATCGACTTACAGGGTGGAACTAGAGTTGTGAGCATGCCTTAAACTCGACGAATCTGTCCAATGTTTGCAAAATTTGACGAGAAGCTATACTCTTAAATTGGAAATATGCCAATTATTCGCAGGAGGGGACAGCATTGAAATCATCACGCTTCATCTGGGGTGCCATTGGTTTGACCGCGTCAATATCTACGATTGTTTTCGCCGTTGGCTTTGCGTACGCGGCGAATCAAATATGGTTCCCTAAAGCGTCTGGAGATTTGCAACTCGCTACTCCAGCACCTACGAAACCATCGATTATTGAAAGCAGCAGCAAGCTGCAAATCGTCGCACTCGGGGATTCACTCACAGCAGGAACTGGCGACAATACGGGTAAAGGCTATGTTGGTCGTGTCCGTGAAAAGCTGGAAAAAGCAAGTGGTAAACCCGTTTTTGTGCTTAATAACCTAGCTATTCCTGGCTACAAAAGCGATCAGCTTCTTGCTGATTTAGAATTGAAAAAAACACAAGATGCACTAGCGCAAGCAGATATCATTTTGCTTACGATCGGTGGAAATGATATTTTTGCTGGAGGGGATGGGCTCTTTAAAGGAGACAATCAGACCGAATTTAATCCTGAAGCAGCAGAGAAACGGGTAGACCCAGCACTAGCCAAAATGGAAAAGATTATCTCATCCATAAATCAAGCGAACCCGAAAGCAACGCTCTTATATATCGGTTTGTATCACCCTTTTCTAGATCTTGATCCATCGAGACAGGGTTCCTTAACCGTGCAACGCTGGAATAACGGCGTGTTTAAACTGACGAATAAGTACCCACAGATGCTCATTGTTCCTACCTACGACCTATTTGAGCAAAATTTGATCAAATATTTATCTTCTGCCGATCATTTTCATCCGAATGGGGATGGGTATGAGCGAATTGCGGATCGGATCGTCCAAATTTTAAAATAGGGAGGACATGCTATGGCTATAGCAGCAACGCCTAAAATCGTTTTATCTGTCAATAATCTTAAAAAAAGCATCAAAAACAAAGAGATTATTAAAGGCATTTCTTTTGATGTCTATGCTGGCGAAATATTTGGTTTTCTTGGGCCTAATGGATCAGGCAAAACAACGACAATTCGTATGCTCGTGGATTTAATTCGTCCTACGGAAGGGACTATTCAAATCTGTGGGTTTGATGTACATAAAGAGCATGACGAAGCGATGAGAAAAGTGGGTTGTATTGTTGAAAATCCAGAGCTTTATTCCTATCTGACAGGTTGGGAAAATCTTGAGCATTTTGCCCGCATGCTGCCTGATGTCGATGAGAACCGGATTCGAGAAGTCGTGGAAATTGTCTCGATGGATCAGCGGATTCATGATAAAGTGCGTACCTATTCACTTGGCATGCGCCAACGCTTAGGGATTGCTCAAGCACTATTAGGGCGACCAAGCTTATTGATTTTGGACGAGCCTACAAATGGACTTGACCCGCAGGGGATCAAAGAAATGAGGGAGTTTATTCAACGATTAGCTGCGGATGGACTGAGTTTATTCGTCTCCAGTCACTTGCTCAGCGAACTTCAGCAAATGTGCCACCGTGTAGCGATTATTAGTCATGGTGAAGTGATTCAAGTAGGTGCTGTCGATGAACTTATTGCTCAAGGCGGTAGAGTGGTGTGGACGGTTTCACCAGGTGAACATGCGCAGCGCGTACTGCAATCTTCTGAGTTCGTGATTTCAGCCATTGCAGTAGAAACAGATAATCTATCTAACTTACCAACAACGATTATGCAGATTTCAACTCAGATGAATCAAGAAGACATTCCTAAGCTAAGCCAACTTCTTATCGAACAAGGAATTAGTTTGTACGCAGTAGAAATCAAAAATCCAACACTTGAAGATTTGTTTTTGCGTCTAACCGAAGGGGAACGAATCGAGTAGGAGAAGGTGAATGAATTGACAGGACTCTATGCTTTAGTTAAAAATGAAATGATCAAAATGATTAAGAAAAAGCGATTTTATGTCATTCTACTTATTCTTCTTGCTTTAATTCCCATGTTCACTTATGCTCAAATGCGAGTTGCTCAACATACACAGAAGCAATTTGGTACATCGGATTGGAAGGCAGATCAGCGGCAGAAAGTGACTGATTGGGAAAAACGCCTTAGCTCAGCACGAACGCCGGATGAGTGGAAGCAGCAGCTCCGTGTACAAATTCAAATTGCAAACTACTATCTGGATCAAGACGTGAATCCAAGTTCACCGAATGCGGTTACATTTACACGTGAATTTGTGAAAAATGCTGTAGGTTTATTTATTCCGTTGATTATTATGGTCATTTCAGCAGATATCGTATCATCCGAGCATTCTACGGGGACTATTAAATTATTGTTGACAAGACCGGTCAGGCGTTGGAAAATCCTATTGAGTAAATTAATTACCGTTATCTTCTTCACCTCACTGACTGTTTTATCGACGGGATTGATTTGTTACTTGATTTCTGGCGTTGTTTTTGGTTATAACGGATGGAACTTGCCGATTTTCACAGGCATACAGTTGTCTGGGGCAGATGTCGATTTTAGTCGTGTTCGCGCCGTGGATCAATGGTTCTTTCTCTTGATGGAATTCGGCTTAGTATGGTTTACAGCAATCGTTGTCGCGATCATGTCGCTGATGCTTTCTGTACTAATTCGATCAACCGCAGCAGGTATGGGGGTCATGCTTGCCGTATTAATATCAGGAACCATTTTATCAAACATGGTTTCCTCGTGGGAGACGGCTAAATATTTGTTTATGGTCAATTTGGATCTAACGAAGTATCTAACCGGAGGGATCCCACCTATTCAAGGTATGGATTTAGGGTTCTCGCTTAGTGTGCTAAGCGTATGGACTGTAATAGCGCTTATCGTTTCGTTTACGGTATTTTCGCGCAAAGATATTTTAAATTAGAGATTAAAGAGATAAAGGAGGGCTCCAATGGCTGAGCAGCTAGAATTTGCGAAAGGGAAAGCCCCGACACCCACGACAGATTACGAAGCAGACGATATTCAAGTCCTGGAAGGGCTTGTTGCTGTTCGTAAAAGACCAGGGATGTATATTGGCAGTACCAGTTCTTCAGGTCTTCATCATCTGATCTGGGAAATCGTAGATAATGCAGTCGATGAGCATCTGGCAAAGCATTGTTCCAAAATTAATGTCACGATACATAAAGATCAATCGGTTACCGTCCATGATAATGGCCGCGGTATTCCTACAGGCATGCATAAGACAGGTGTTCCTACACCACAAGTCGTATTCACCATCCTCCACGCTGGTGGTAAATTCGGAGGTTCAGGCTATAAGAAATCTGGAGGCTTGCATGGTGTCGGTGCTTCGGTAACTAACGCGCTTTCAGAGTGGTTGGAAGTAGAAATTAATCGCGATGGCAAAGTGCATAAGATGCGTTTTGAATATTGGGTTGATGATAAAGGCATAGAACATGTTGGTGAACCTGTAACAGGACTTGAGGTTATCGGCAATACCAATCGCACAGGGACGAAAGTAACTTTCAAACCAGATAAACGCGTCTTCCAAGGTGGAACGACGATCAATTACGATACGTTGGCTGAGCGATTGCAGGAAATTGCATTCCTGAACTCGGGTCTTCAAGTTAATTTGAAAGATGAACGCACAGATAAAGTGGATTCGTTTCAGTATGAAGGAGGTGCAAGCCAGTTTGTAGCCTTCCTGAATGAAGAGAAGACCGTGCTGCATCCTGTTATTCATTTTGCCTCGGAGAAGGAAGAAATTGAAGTTGAAGTCGCTCTGCAATACAATGATGGCTATACGGAGACGATTGCATCCTTCGTAAATTCGATTCCTACACGCGGCGGTGGAACCCATGAGACGGGTTTTAAGACAGCTTACACGCGAGTGATGAATGAATATGCCCGTAAAGGGGGCATTCTCAAGGAAAAGGATAAAAACCTCGATGGGACGGATCTCAGAGAAGGTATGATGGTCGTCATCAATATCAAGATGGGTGATGTCGAATTCGTAGGTCAAACCAAGGACCAACTAGGAAGTGCTATTGCACGGAGTGCGGTAGATGCCGTTGTATCCGATAAAATGACCGTTTTCCTTGAAGAAAATCCTCACATAGCGCAAATGATGTTGAAGAAGGCTGTACAAGCATCCAGAGCGAGAGAAGCCGCGCGTAAAGCTCGCGAAGAGATTCGCAGCGGCAAGAAAGGGAAGAGTGAGAGCTCTAACCTGAATGGGAAGCTAACACCTGCGCAATCGAAGGATTTGCAACGGAATGAGCTATTCATCGTGGAAGGTGATTCCGCTGGTGGATCAGCGAAGCAAGGGCGTGATTCGAAGCATCAAGCGATATTGCCGCTCAAAGGTAAGCCGATGAATCCAGAGAAAGCCAAGCTTCTTGATATTTTGAAAAATGAGGAGTATAAAGCCATTATCGCAGCTATCGGGGCAGGAGTAGGTTCTGAGTTCGAAGCGGAAGAGACGAATTACGGCAAAATTATTCTGATGACAGATGCGGATACGGATGGCGCACACATTCAAGTGTTGCTGCTAACTTTCTTCTATCGTTACATGAAACCATTGATTGATGCTGGCAAAGTGTATATTGCTCAGCCTCCTCTGTATAAAGTGACGAGAAAAGGTAAAAATGGTGGTCATAAATATGCTTGGACGGACGATCAACTGCAGGTAGTGGTCAAAGAACTCGGTAAGAATACGGAGCTTCAGCGCTATAAAGGATTAGGCGAGATGAATCCGGATCAGCTGTGGGAAACGACGATGAATCCGGAAAGTCGAACGCTGCTCCAAGTACAGATCGAAGATGCGGCCAAAGCAGAACGTCGTGTGACAACATTGATGGGCGATAAAGTAGATCCACGTAAGAGATGGATTATTGAAAACGTTGATTTTACGGAATATGTTGAGTAGATGAAATAAACGACTACTTCGTCCTCTATGGACGAAAGCGTTTATCTAAAAATATAGACAACTTATTATGTGAAACATATAAATTGTTATATTTCCAAAAAGAGTGGTGACGAGAAAGTGAGTATCATAGAAGAGTTTTTACCAGCCTTTCTGGAGGAGATCGTAGGGGATCGCTTCGGTCGGTATTCCAAATATATTATTCAAGATCGCGCAATACCTGACGTGAGAGACGGCTTGAAGCCAGTTCAACGTCGTGTGTTGTATGCGATGTATGACTCCGGCAATACGCCAGATAAGCCTTACCGGAAATCAGCCAAAACCGTCGGGGATGTAATGGGTAATTATCATCCGCATGGTGATGCGTCGATTTATGATGGTATGGTACGTATGGCACAGCCATGGAAAATGGGACATACACTTGTCGATGGTCACGGGAACTGGGGTTCCTTAGACGATGATCCACCGGCAGCAATGCGTTATACAGAAGCACGGTTGTCAGAAATCGCAATGGAATTACTGCGCGATATTGAGAAGCGCACGGTCATGTTCAAAGATAACTTCGATAATTCAACTAAAGAACCGGTCGTATTACCTGCTCGTTATCCAAATTTGCTCGTTAACGGGGTAAGTGGGATCTCTGCAGGCTTTGCAACAGAAATTCCGCCACATAACTTGCGCGAAATTATTGATGCTTGTACGGCTATGATCGATAAACCTGAAATTACGGTTGACGAATTAATGTCCATTGTCAAAGGTCCTGATTTCCCGACTTCAGGCATCATCATGGGCGAAGAAGGCATTCGTGAAGCATATCGCACGGGTAAAGGACGCATCTACATTCGTTCCAAAACCGCGATCGAAGAAATGCGCGGCGGCAGACAGCAAATTGTGATAACAGAAATTCCCTATCAAGTGGTTAAATCTCGGTTAGTAACGGCGATGGAGAACATCCGTCTGGAGAAAAAAATTGAGGGAATTGCCGAAGTACGGGACGAAAGCGGACGGAATGGGCTTCGGATCGTGATTGAGCTCAAGAAGGAAGCGGATGCACAAGGGATTCTGGCCTATTTGCTGAAGAAAACGGATCTACAAGTTACGTATAACTTCAACATGGTTGCGATTGTGAATAAAGCGCCTCGTCAGCTCGGTATCCGCGAGATTCTGGAAGCCTATATTGGGCATCAGAAAGAGGTCGTGACGTTCCGCTCCCAATATGAGCTTGAAAAAGCGGAAGATCGGGCACATGTCCTTGAAGGACTTGTGAAAGCACTGAACATTTTGGATGAGGTCATTGCCACGATTAAAGCATCGAAAAATCGGCAGGATGCTCAAAATAATCTCGTAGAGAAGTTTCATTTTTCGGAACGACAAGCTGATGCCATCCTCGTCCTGCAATTATACCGTTTAACGAATTTGGAAATAACAACGCTGGAGAAGGAATTGAAGGATGTTGAGAAAACAATTGCATACTTGCGTGGGATTCTTGGCAGCTTGAAGAAACTACTAGGCGTTATTAAAGATGAGATGGGCGAGATTCGCAAGAAATTTGGTATCGATCGCCGCTCCGAGATTCAAGGAGAAGTCGAAGAACTGAAAGTTAATCTAGAAGTTCTAGTAACGGCGGAAGATGTACTTGTCACCTTGTCCAATGAAGGCTACTTGAAGCGTACAAGCAAGCTTTCCTTCACACGTTCAGGTGGAGAGCTTGAGAATACAGGCTTGAAGGAAGGCGATTACCTTCGTTTCTTGCTGGATGTCAATACGATCGAGAGCTTGCTGATCTTCACGAAGAAGGGGCAATACTACTTATTGCCTGTCCATCAAATTCCAGAGTATAAGTGGAAAGAGAATGGAACAGCGATCGTAAATGTCATCCCGATTGCGAAGGAAGATCGAATCGTGAATGTCATTCCTGTCAAGGGATTCGAGGATCCGACGAAGTCACTCGTGTTCGTTACACGAAAAGGTCAAGTGAAGCGGACAGAGCTGAAGGAATATATGACGAACCGCTCAAATGCGATTGTTGCGTGCAAACTTGGCGAGCAAGATGAAGTGCTCCATGTTCAAATGAGTGACAATTCGAAGGAAATTCTTCTCGTCACGAAGCAAGGCATGAGCATTCGTTTCCGTGAGGAAGAAGTAAACCCGATGGGCCGTGCGGCCGCAGGTGTACGCGGCATCCAGCTCAAGGAAGACGATGAAGTCGTGTCAGCTGAGTGGATCTATGGGGATGAAGGGGAAGTACTGGTGATCTCGGACCTCGGGTATGCGAAGCGATCTCTCGTTGTAGACTATCCAATTCAAGGTCGCGGCGGAAAGGGGATTATTACCTTCGAATTCAAGGAAGGTAAGCGTGTCAGACCTAACGGTTCAGCTTTAATCCGGACATTCATTGTGAAAATGGATTACTTGATTACAGCAGTGATGAGTAATGGCGAGAAACTGCGATTCTCAACAGAAACAGCTCCGTTAGAAGATCGCAAAGCCCAAGGCAAATCGCTTATTCCTGTGACGAAGACAGAATCGATCGTTGAGATTTTGCGCTTTCCTCAATCGTAACTAACCGTTGGAGGATCCAGTCTTTCAATTAATGCAAAAGCTAATTCTAATAAGACCCACAGAGGCATCGGTTCGTCTAATCGATCCAGCCACTGTGGGTCTTTTAGCATACCGGCTTCCAGCGCTTTTTTGCCTAGCTCCACTTTCCAAGCTTCCAATCCAATCACTCCTTGAAAGTAAGTTAACAGCCTTGCACGTCAAGTTTCTCCGAAAGTAAAGGGATTCGCTGTTGATTACAAGGGTGCATGACACCTTCGATCAGTATATGTAAGTACTGGGCAACTTGTTAAAAGAAGTCGATTCGCTTGTCATTCCACACATGACTAGACAAAGTATGTGAAAGCTCGACATTAGGTTTCATCAAACCACAGCATGTCTATGAATCTCGCAATTTTTGTAAGAAAATATTAATGGCATTAATCTTTAAAGTAGGGAAAAGGCATGCTATACTTGCTGTAAATAGGTGAAAATGGAAGCGAGTTGATGAGGATGTATTCCGATGAATTCGGAAAGCTATGGCTAAAATTATCGAAGGAATTGAAAAATCAGATGGAGGTAGGCTTAGCCCCTACGATTACGGAAGGACAACTGAATGTGCTTGAATTGCTCCTAGTCCATGAACGTATGAAGCCTTCGGATTTAATCGAGTATTTATCCACGACACCTGCTGCCGTTACAACCTTACTAGACCGGATGGAAAAAGCGGAGTTGATTACCCGTGTGCGAGATGAGAAGGATCGCCGAATTGTTTGGATTCACGTCACGGGTAAAGGAAAAGCGGAATGCGAGAGAGGCCGTGGAATCCGTGAAGAACTGTTGGATTCGTACCTGAATCGCGTTTCCGCTCATAATCAGAAATTGCTTATTTATTTATTGGGCAAGGTTGCGAATTAAATGGCCTTCATCCCCTCATAGCTCGGGGATGGTGAATTCGTTCCAAGGCCGCTGCACAGGTGGCAGCGACCGGAAGTGCATCTCCTCTTTGAGCACAGGATGCTCAAAGGCAAGTGCCGTGGCCCACAGCGCGAGCTGTTGGCCTGGTTTGTTGACAGCGCTGCCGTAGCGCTGGTCCCCGTACAGCGTGCAGCCAATGGCAGCCAGCTGCACACGGATCTGATGCGGCCGCCCAGTGTGCAGCTTGATCTGGATCAAGCTGAGACCGTCTTGGCTGCCGAGCAGCTTATAGTCCAGCACCGCCTCTTTGGCGTCCTGCTGGCCTGCCTTGACCACGCTGACCGTATTCGTCCGCGTATCCTTCCACAGCCAGTGGCGAAGCGTAGCGGCCGGCTGGGAGGGTTTACCGTGCACGACAGCGACGTACGTCTTGTCGAGCTGTCGTGTTCGTACCGCGTCCGATAGTCGGGACGCGGCTTTTGACGTTTTGGCGAAAACCATCACGCCGCCAACCGGACGATCCAAGCGATGAACAAGCCCGAGGTAAACATTGCCGGGCTTGTTGTAACGCACCTTGATATCGGCCTTCAAGGCGTTCAACAAGTCAAGATCACGGGACTCGTCTTCCTGCGTAGGCATGTTGACGGGCTTCTCAACCACAAGAATGTGGTTGTCTTCGAAAATAATCGGTATCTGCGATGCACCGTATTCATCCTTCAATGCCACCGCTTACGCCTCCCAGCGTCCCAGAATTCCGCAAGGGAGCATAAGGCCGGAGTGGGTGATCGGCAGACCGATTTCACCGCTGGAGATCGTGCCGCCATGCTTGTCTTTCATCGCCATTGTCAAAATGTTCTGAAGTACAGTTGCCGAGATGCCTGTCGTATAGGAATTGATTAACAGGAACAATGGGTTGTCCGTCAAAATGGATTGACAAGTCTGAATGAATGGGAAGAGGTCATCTTCCAATTTCCAGGTTTCACCGTTAGGTCCACGTCCGTAGGATGGTGGATCCATAATGATCGCATCGTACTTGCTGCCGCGGCGTTGTTCTCTCTGTACGAATTTGAACACATCATCCGTAATGAATCGAACAGGTCTAGAACCCATGCCGCTCAGGTGCAAATTCTCCTTCGCCCATTGAACGACCCCCTTAGAAGCATCCACATGGCATACTTCCGCACCTGCATGCGCACACGCCAGCGTTGCTCCGCCCGTATAAGCGAAGAGGTTGAGAACTTTGATCGGACGGCCAGCACCCTTAATCTTGTCCATCATCCATTTCCAATTGACCGCTTGCTCAGGGAAAAGACCCGTATGCTTAAAACTAGTTGGCTTAATATAAAAGGTCAGCTTCTGATCATACGTAATCGTCCAACGCTCAGGGAGTTCAGCATTCTGTTGCCATTGGCCGCCGCCGCTGGAGCTGCGGTGATAATGCGCATCAGCTTGACGCCAAGCTGGCGTTTCTTTCTGTAGTGGCCAAATAATCTGTGGGTCGGGTCTACGAAGAACAATCGTCCCCCAGCGCTCTAACTTTTCGCCGCCGCCCGTATCGAGCAGCTCATAATCGACCCAATCTTTTGCATAAAACATTGTTGTAATCCATCCTTCAACTGTTTACTAGACTAAACATCCATTGTACACCATTTATTGACCTAAATCGATCTTTTCAATCAGACCAGGCAGTTCTTTTTCGGTAAATTGTTGGAATTGCGCCTGTTCAAGCGAAGCACGCAGTGATTCTTTTACTGCTGAAAAAGGTTTAACAGAGCGAGAGTCAACTTTGATCACGTGATAGCCAAACTCGGTTTCAACGGGATCACCAATTGTTCCAACCGCTTGAGAGATCGCAGCGTTTTTGAATCCTTCAACCCACTGGCTCACATCAGCATCAGCATAAAGACCGCCAGTATCCTTCGAACCTGGATCTTCGGAATATTGCTTAGCAAGCGCTGCGAAGTCTCCACCATTTTTGAGTTTCGTTTGAATATCCTTGGCAAGTGTAAGTGCTTCTTCTTTCGTGCGAAGGGTTTTGCCTTCAGCGTCGTTAAGTCCGATCAAGATATGACGGACAGAAGCGATCGTAAACGCATCTTTATTGGCAGCAAGCGCTGCATCATACTGAGCTTTCAATTGCACGTCAGTAATACTCGATTTCACATAGTTAATCCCTGTCATACTGCCAACGAGGTAATATTGTAGATCCAGTTCTGATGAATGCGCCGATTGCAGGTCCGCTTTAAATTTATCTGCCCCAAACTGTTGCTTCCAAGCAGCTACTTGTTCAGCAGCACCTGTTTTCGCAGCAGCCTGATCTGCTTCGGATGATCGACTATAGAGAATTCGGTTGGTCACGAGTTCTTTAAGAACACTAGTCTGATAGTCTAGGTTGTCCTTAGAAGCCGCATGCGAACTATTGAACAGGGCCTTGAGGTTAAAGAACGCATCGAATTCTCCCTTTGTCACCGTTCCGCCTGAGTATGTTGCAACGACTTGATTCGGATTGTTACCGACCCAAATTGTACTTGTTGTATCATCCCACGTAACTTTCTTGCCAAGAGCGTCGCTCATAAAGCGCAGGGGTACATACGTATTACCTTCATAGATGAATCCTTTGGCATCAGTTGGTGTTTTTTCGACACCATCAAACATATACGTCAGATTACGGAAAGCTACTTCGATTTGTGTACCAGCTGCAAATGCGACAGTTCCACTTAAAACAGAACCAATGGTTAAACCTACGATAAGTCCCTTTACTTTATCTTTCATTATGGGTGATCCACCTTTCATTTCTTGTCCTATCAATAATTCACCGAAGGTTGAGAGATTTCCTTTTTTTTATTCGTATCGAATTGAAGGAATTCCTTACCTGTTTGTTGTATTTGTAGAGGTAGAGACGATTTGTTACACGCATCTTAGAGTAAGGACATGTCGGAAATAGGGGGGATAATGTGGGAGCAAACGTTGGTATACCCAGCTCCGAGGATTTGTTTCTGCTTCATGAAGGATCCCTTTTCCACAGTTATCGTATCTTAGGGGCACATGTTAGCAAAGAAATAGGCCATGAAGGTGTTCGATTCGCCGTTTGGGCACCGCATGCGAGAACCGTGTTTGTACTTGGAGATTTCAATGATTGGCAATCCGGCGGGCATACGATGGAAAAGATTAGTTCATTAGGACTCTGGATGATTTTCATTCCAGAAGCACGTGAAGGCGACTATTACAAGTTCGAAATTCATAGTCAGACAGGGCAGATTTTATTAAAAGCTGATCCCTATGCCTTCTATTCTGAATTAAGGCCCGGTACGGCATCACGGGTGGTTGATTTAGAGGGGTATGAATGGCAGGATCAAACATGGCAGCAGCAGAAGAAAGAGGTACCCGCTTATAACAAGCCGCTGTCCATTTACGAAGTGCATTTAGGCACTTGGCGTAAAAAGGATCGTACAAGCGAGGAGCTGTACACGTACGAACAATTAACGACTGAATTGGTGGATTATGCGGTTGACATGGGGTATACGCATATTGAAGTCATGCCGCTGGCAGAGCATCCCTTCGATCGTTCTTGGGGTTACCAAGCAACTGGGTACTTTTCGGTTACTAGTCGTCACGGTGCTCCGAAGGATTTCATGCGATTCGTTGATCGGTGTCATCAACAAGGTATTGGTGTCATTATGGACTGGGTACCCGGACATTTCTGCAAGGACAGTCATGGACTCCGCCAGTTTGATGGAAAGCCTCTGTATGAATATGAAGACCCTCGCAAAGCGGAGAAACTCGAGTGGGGGACACTTACCTTCGATTTCGGTAGACCGGAGGTACAGAGCTTCTTAATCTCAAATGCCTTATTTTGGATGGACATGTATCATATGGATGGGATCAGAGTGGACGCAGTTGCTTCCATGCTTCATCTTAATTTCGGCAGATGGGATGAGGCTCCGATCCGAAATCAGCACGGTGGCGAGGAGAATCTGGAGGCTGTTGCGTTCATTCGCAAGCTGAATCAAGTTGTATTCTCGTATTATCCAGATGCGCTGATGATGGCGGAAGATTCCACGGACTGGCCGCTTGTTACGGCTCCAGTGCACGAAGGTGGACTTGGATTTAACTACAAGTGGAATATGGGCTGGATGAACGATATGCTAAAATATATGAAGCTGGATCCCATCCACCGGAGATATAATCACAAGTTAATTACCTTCTCATTCATGTACGCATGGAGTGAAAATTATGTACTTCCCTTGTCACATGATGAGGTCGTGCATGGAAAGCGTTCACTCCTGCATAAGATGCCAGGAGACTATTGGCAGAAGTTCGCTAATTTGCGTGTTTTATATGGCTATATGTCGGGGCATCCAGGCAAAAAGCTGCTTTTCATGGGAAGCGAATTCGGTCAATTCGATGAATGGAAGGATCTCGAGGAGCTGGATTGGTTTCTATTAGACGGGTACGAGAAGCATGAGCAGATGCATCATTACGTGAAGTCGCTCAATCAGTTTTATTTGAACGAACCGGCCTTGTGGCAACTGGATCATGATCCAGAAGGCTTTGCATGGATTAATCCACATGACGAGAGCCAAAGTGTTGTCACTTATTTGCGAAAAGGGAAATCGCCGGAGGATGAACTTATTCTTGTGTGTAATTTCACACCTGTTGTTCATCCGGATTATCGGATCGGCGTTCCGAAATTAGGTCTCTACGAAGTTGTTTTTAATAGCGATGCTACTGAGTTTGGCGGTTCCGGACAAGGAAATACGCTGCCAATCACAAGCAAAGCAAGTCCCATGCATGGTAGGCCATACAGTTTATCGTTATGTATTCCGCCGCTTGCGGCTGTCTATATCAAGTGTGTGAGTGAATTCCAATCAGAGATTGATGAAGGTGAAGGGGGAAATCAAATATGCGCAGTAAAGAATGTGTTGCTATGCTCCTCGCTGGAGGAGAAGGGCGAAGATTAGGCGTACTGACGAACAATTTAGCTAAGCCAGCTGTTCACTTTGGCGGCAAATATCGCATCATTGATTTTACTCTCAGCAATTGTACGAATTCAGGGATTGATACCGTAGGTGTTCTTACACAGTATCAGCCTCTTGTTCTCAATACGTACATTGGTATTGGAAGCTCTTGGGATCTTGACCGCAAGCATGGCGGTGTGACTGTATTGCCACCATTCATGGAGCAAAAAGGTGGAGATTGGTACAAAGGAACTGCAAACGCGATTTATCGCAACATCGGCTTTATCGAGCAGTATGATCCAGAATACGTCTTGGTCATCTCGGGTGACCATATTTATAAAATGGATTACGATCTCATGCTTTCTTATCACAAAGAGAAAAAAGCGGACGCAACGATCGCTGTTATCGAAGTGAAATGGGAAGAAACAAGCCGTTTCGGTATCATGAGCGTAAATGAGAAGCAGGAGATTACCGAATTCGCTGAAAAGCCGAAAGAAGCAAACTCTAACTTGGCTTCAATGGGTATTTACATTTTTAACTGGAAAGTATTGAAATCCTATTTACTTGAGGATGAGGCGAATACGGAGTCCAGTAAGGACTTTGGGAAAGATATCATTCCGATGATGCTGAAGGATGAAGCGAGAATGTTTGCTTATCCGTTCCAAGGTTATTGGAAAGACGTTGGAACCATTGATAGCCTTTGGGAAGCCAATATGGATCTTTTAGATGACAATAATGAATTAAACTTAAATGATAAAGACTGGCGTGTATATTCACAGAATCCGTATCAACCAGCTCAATACGTAGCGCCTACGGCGAATATTAAACGTTCATTGGTCAATGAGGGCTGTGCCATTTTTGGAGATGTCGATCATTCTGTTCTCTTCTTCGGTGTCCAAGTTGGTGAAGGCAGCCAAATTAAAGATTCCGTCATTATGCCGAATGCCAAGATTGGTAATAACGTTACGATTATCAAAGCCATTATTGGTGAGAATACGGTCGTTGAAGATGGTGCGGTTGTCGATGGCAATGGTGAAATTGTACTTATTGGCGGTAACGAACGGGTAACAGGCTACGCTAATCAGAAGGGATGATGTCAGATGAAACATGTGATGGGAGTCATTAATTTAGTCAATGAACCGGATGATTTGGAGGAACTGACTTATTTCCGCTGCCCGGCATCTGTGCCTTTTGGTGGTCGTTATCGGTTAATCGATTTTGCACTATCGAATATGGTGAATTCAGGGATTGACAATGTAGCTGTATTCACACAACACAAATATCGTTCGCTCATGGATCATCTGGGATCTGGAAAAGAGTGGGATTTGGATCGAAAGCGAGGGGGACTTTTCGTCCTACCTTCCGTACTGGATGAACCGACGGGCATCTCGCGCGGTGATTTGTATCAGTTCTATAGCCATCGTGACTATTTCTACCGTGGTAAAGAAGAGTTCGTGATTATTTCTCGCAGCCACATGGTGTGCAATCTGGATCTACGCGATGCGGTACGTTACCACGAAGATATGCAAGCGGATATCACTGTGATTTATAAGCAAACCGATGAAGAGGTTCATGGGAAATTCCGCCGCATGGCTGTGAAGGACACTGGTCAAGTAACCTTAATGGAAGATCATACGGGTCGTTTGCGGACGAACAACATCTCCATGGAAATGTATATCATGAGCAAAGCGTTGCTCTTGGATATGGTGGAATCCTGCTTAGCGCAAGGATATGATCATTTGGTCCGTGATGGCATTATGAAAAATATTGATAAGCTGAGCGTTTATGGCTACAAATTTGAAGGGCATCTGGGCATTGTGAATTCCATTCAAGGTTACTACAAGCACAGTATGCAGCTGCTGAATCCTGCGATTTGGCGCGAGCTGTTCTTCCAGAAGAATAATCTGATCTATACCAAGGTTAAGGATGAGCCGCCTGCCAAATATTTGGACTCCGCTTCCGCTAAGAACGCACTTATCGCAAATGGCTGCCAGATTGAAGGGAAAGTGGAGAACAGCATTCTGTTCCGTGGTGTGAAGATTCGCAAGGGTGCATACGTGAAAAACAGTATCATCCTGCAAAACTGCGAGATTGAGGAAAACGTAATTATCGAGAATGCGATTCTGGATAAGGACGTCTTCATTAGCCGCGGCCGTGTATTAACTGGTGACAATAAAGCACCATTCATTGCAGCGAAAACCAAAGTGATCTAATCGCAAGTTCGTGTGTTGGATCAGGTTCTAGCAAAGTTGGAGGAGTGGCAAATTGAAAATACTGTTCGCGGCTTCGGAGGCCGTTCCTTTTATAAAGACAGGCGGTTTAGCGGATGTGATCGGCTCCTTGCCTAAGGAGCTGACGCGTCAAGGACTTGATGTGCGTGTTATTTTGCCGAAATATGGTGATATCCCGGCTAAGTATAGAGATCTGATGACACATGTGACGTCATTTGATGTACAGTTGGGCTGGCGGAAACAATATATCGGCATTGATATGTTGGTGCATGAAGGGGTTACCTATTATTTCGTCGATAATGAGTTTTATTATAAGCGATCTGGTATATATGGCTTTGGGGATGAGGCGGAGCGATTTGGCTTCTTCTGTCGAGGTGTCATTGAGGCCCTTCCTTATCTGGACTTTGGGCCGGACGTGATTCATTGTCATGATTGGCAAGCAGGTATGATTCCTGTGTTGTTGAAGGCTCATTATCAGCATTTGCCGTTCTTTAGCGAGATCAAGACGATGACGACTGTTCATAATTTGAAATATCAAGGCGTATTTGGCCAACAAGTGTTCAAGGATTTGTTCGGTTTGTCAGATGACCACTTCTCAGGAACAGCGCTAGAGCTTCACGGTGGCGCAAGCTTCCTGAAGGGGGGACTGTTGTATTCGGATCAGATAACAACAGTAAGTCAGACATATGCGGAGGAGATTCAAACACCGTATTACGGTGAATTCTTGGACAGCCTACTGCGCCACCGCAAAGATCAATTAACAGGCATCGTGAACGGGATTGATTACGATGTGTTCGACCCTATGACGGATAAGAATTTGGTTGTGAATTATCGGGATTCGTTACCAAAGAAGACGCAGAATAAGACGGCACTTCAGGAGCGTCTAGGACTTCCTGTGAACGGCGATATCCCAATGATTGTACTAGTAACACGTCTAGTACAACAGAAGGGTCTAGATCTGATTCAGCACGTGCTTCGTGAAATCCTAGCCTTAGACATACAGCTTGTTGTTCTTGGAACTGGTGAGCCTGTCTATGAGCAAATGTTTCGGAACGCTGCAATCACACATCCGACTAAGGTGTCGGCGCACATTTATTTTGATGAAGCGTTAGCACACCAGTTCTACGCTGCATCAGATCTCTTCTTAATGCCATCACAGTTCGAGCCATGTGGCATTGGACAGTTGATTGCGCTACGCTATCGTTCTGTGCCGATCGTTCGTGAAACAGGCGGTCTGAAGGATACGGTGCAGCCTTATAATGAATTTACAGGAGAGGGCACAGGTTTCTCCTTCACGCATTATAACGCTCACGATATGCTTCACATCATCAGACGCGCGGTTTTCTTTTATAAGAATGATCGTGACAGTTGGATGAAGATTCAGCACAATATGAAAAAAGGTGACTTTAGCTGGCGCAAATCTGCTCAGCAATATATCACACTTTACACGGAAATGACTTCTTAATTGACTGGAAGAAAGCCTCTTAATTCGAAAGAATTCAGAGGCTTTTTTCGTTATTTAGAAAATTCAGGTATAATAGATACAGATAAGTAAAGAGGGTTGGAGTGGTACAATGGGTATGGATTGGATTTCTCATATGTTGACCGTGTTGTTCGTCGTAAATATATTATTGGCGCTCACGGTGGTTTTCTTAGAAAGGCGTAATGTGGCTGCTACATGGTCTTGGTTAATGGTGCTGCTATTCATTCCAATTCTAGGCTTTCTATTGTACGTGATGCTGGGTCAAAACTTGAGCCGCCGCAAGCTGTACAAATGGAATAAGCGCATGCAGGAACGGATGCAAACGGTGATTGGTGAGCAGCGGCAGCAGCTCATGGATGGGACTTTTCCCTATATCGATCCGATGGTGATGGAGTATCGTTATTTAATTTATTTGAATGTAGCTACGAATGATTCATTTTTGTCGCAGGACAACGACGTACATATTTTCACAGATGGGGTAGAGAAGTTTAATGATTTGATTAGTCGAATTGAGTCTGCTGAGCACCATATCCACATGCAATATTATATTGTTAAAAATGATACCTTGGGTCAGCGGATAATGGAAGTACTCACACGCAAAGCGAAACAAGGGGTGACTGTTCGTTTTTTATATGATGATATCGGCTCGCGTACATTGAAAGATTCGTTTTTCAAGGATTTTCTAATGGCAGGTGGACACAAAGCGGCATTCTTTCCGTCAAGTATTCCTTTTCTTAATTATCGTGTTAACTATCGGAATCATCGCAAGCTCGTCATTATTGACGGGCAGATCGGATACATTGGCGGATTTAATATAGGGAATGAGTACCTGGGCCTGAATCCGAAATTTGGTTACTGGCGGGATACACATCTTCGATTGTCGGGCAGTGTCGTGCGAGCGTTGCAATCACGGTTCATCCTGGATTGGAACCTTGCATCGGCAGAAACATTGGAAGTAGATATGACATATTTCCCAGCAGTTTTGGAGAATGCCAAACAAGGTCAGGTTCCCATGCAAATTGTCGCAAGTGGTCCGAATGAAACTTGGCCGCATTTTGTGTATACATTTCTTAAGTTGATTCATTTGGCCAAAAGCCGAATTTTGCTGCAAACACCTTATTTTATTCCCGAAGAAAGTATGTTGAATGCCTTGCGAATTGCCGCGCTATCGGGGATTGATGTTAGAATTATGATACCTGAGAAGGCTGATCATTTATTCGTTCATTGGGCTTCATTGTATTATGTGGGGGAACTGCTGCGTGCAGGTGTGAAATGCTATCTGTATGATTATGGCTTTCTGCATGCCAAAACAATTATCGTAGACGGTAAAGTGGCCTCAGTCGGTACTGCAAATTTCGATATTCGCAGCTTACGGCTTAATTTTGAGACGAATGCACTGATGTTTCATGAAGAGACAGCAACGAAGCTGGAAAACACCTTCTGGAAGGATATGGAGGGGTGTATGGAGTTGACGTTGGAGGAATATGAGAAGCGGTCGCTTCGCATCCGTTTCCTGGAGTCGATTTCGAAGTTGATATCACCCATCTTATAGTGCAAATAAAAAGGATTCCGTAAACTCACTTGAAGGAAGTGAGCGATGGAATCCTTTTTCTCTAAGGAAAGCTAAGTGTAATTTCTAGAAACTTTCACCACTATCAAGATTGAACTGCCATAGAATGCCGAACTTGTCCTCGACTTGGCCGTACAATTTACTCCAGTCAGTCGCTTGAAGTTCCATGCCAATTTTTCCGCCTTCTTTGAGCTTATGGAAAGCGTTTTGGATTTCATCGGCGTTTGCGCTAACGTAGGAAAGACTGATGTTGTTTCCTACAACGTAAGGCATACCTGGGAATACGTCAGAGAACATAAGCGGGCTTCCGTTAATATCTAGACGAGTGTGCATAACGCCATTTTTGGCTTCTTCAGGAAGCGGATAGTCGGGATGAGCTGGCATATCGCCAAATGTAATGATTTTTGGAGTGGGCAGATTAAATACTTCTGCATAGAAAGTCACAACTTCGCGAGTGTTTCCTTGGAAATTTAAATAAGCATTAATTGACATGACCATTCTCCTCTAATTGTGAAATTGGGACAACCTCCTATATTCTACCACTGGTTACATAGAAAATCCAACAGACCTACAAACTGAATAATAAGGACTGGAGTTGACTTCTGCCTTCGGCGGATAAGGATTGGAGTACCTGATCAGAGGCTTGGCTCATCGCGGCCCGAGCATTCGCAATCATGGGAGGTGCTTCATCCGTCAACTGGAGAAAAGTTGCTCGACGATCATCAGGATCCGTCGTACGGTGGATGAGCGCCTCCTGTTCCAGTGCGTCAACGAATTGTGTGACAGTGCGCGCTTTAATGCCTAATTTGGTCGCGAGATCTGACATTCGAATACGTCCTTCTTCTTCAATCGCAATGAGGACACGTACACGCGGCCCCGTTAAATAAGCAGGGATTCCTAACATCGCTAAGTGCTCCTCAAATTGCGTATGCAATCGATGAGTCGTACGTATCAATAGTTGTAAAATATCTCCCGCCGTAGGAATTGGTGGTGAAAGGCTGGAATCCATGGATGTAGGTAGTTCTTCAGGTGTGTTGGTTTGAGTTGGCTTCATAGTCCTCCTTGACATCTGAGAAAGTACTGAGTATACTCAGTTTAAATCCAATTACTGAGTATACACATTAATTATACCATACATGAGAAGAAAAGAGGAGAGATCCAAAATGAGTGATCCTATGGACAAGATAGACGTTAAGCTGATGCGAGCTGTACGTTACCATGCTTTTGGTGAGGCTGAAGTCTTGCAAGTAGAAACAATTCCTATACCACAGCCCAAAGAAGGCGAAGTGCTTATTCGCATTCTTGCTGCGGGTGTTCTACCTGTGGATTGGAAAATACGCCGTGGACTGTTCCCGATGCCGGTTCAATTTCCATATATTCCAGGAACAGCGTTCGCAGGTGTTGTTGAGGCAGTTGGCGCAGGGGTGTCCACTTGGCATATTGGAGATGCTGTATTCGGCCGCAGTACGAAAGGCACTTATGCAGCGTACACGACTGCGCCTGAGGATGCGATTGCCCGGAAGCCAGCTTCGATAACCTACGAAGAAGCTGCGACATTATCAGGGGGAGCCACAACTGCATGGCGTGCCATTGTTTCGGAAGGCCAAGTGAAGCCGAATGAGCGTGTTCTGATTCATGGCGCCGCGGGAGGCGTTGGCATGTTTGCGGTACAGTTCGCGAAATGGATCGGTGCAGAAGTGATAGGTACGGCAGGGCCGAAGAATGTGTCTTATGTGGCATCATTAGGCGCAGACAAGGTGATTGACTACTCGTCTGAACGATTCGAAGAGATCGTACAGGATGTCGATTTCGTACTAGATACGGTGAGTGGTGACACCCTCGCACGTACATGGTCCGTTCTGAAGCAAGGAGGCAGATTGGCTTCGATCGCGGGCCAACCGCCGCTGGAGAAAGCCAAGCAGCACGGCATCACGTTGATTCGTCCGGGCATCGCCACGAAGGAAGATTTGAAAGCCATTGCTGAGCTAATTGAAGAAGGAAAGTTAACGATTCACATTGATCAATGTTTTGCAATGGCAGATGCGCGCCAAGCACATGAGAAGAGCGAGACGGGGCACGGACGAGGTCGGATTGTGCTGCGGATGACTGATTAAGCAGCTGTTTATGTAAGGCGCTTTCAATCATGAGCGTGTCTTACAGCAGATTGCACAAATCCTACTTCCAGCGACGTAATTGTTGCTGGATTTTATTTTGATTCTATTCGAATCCCCGAAATCATGATAGAATTACTGGAAATTGGAAGAGTCTGTGGGTGAAAGTATGAAAAAATTGATTTTGGTTGCGATCATAGCCAGTAGTTTTGTTACGCTGTCATTTTCTTTCTACTATATGCTCAAGATTTATCAAAGCGATTTGAGTATGTCTACCGCAGGAGAGCCTATGGTGAGTGAACATGCCGAGCGCATCGTGATCATCTCACAGGAACAAGGCAGCTTTATGATGAATGCCATTCAAAAAGGGGCTCGCGAGGCCGCAGAAGAACATCATATTCAAATTGATTTCTGGGGTGTATACCGTTCGAACTTGGAAGGGTTAATTAAGCAGATCGATATTGCAATCGCTTCCAAAGCGAGCGGGATTGTTGTAGAAGGTGTGGATCATCCAGATTTTAATCTTATGGTGAAGAAGGCGACAGAGAAAGGGATACCGATCATTACGATTAATTCCGATGCTCCGAGCAGCTTACGTAAGTCCTATATCGGTTCCGATCATTATCGAGAAGGAATTATTATGGGAGAGTACATTGCGACCCAGTTGAATGGAAAAGGCGTAGTTGGTGTCATTAAGAGCATATCCTCACCATCAACGGATGATCTGCGATTGAAAGGTCTTTCCGAAGTTTTTAAGAAATACGAAGGACTAAGGGTCGTAATTGCAGCTAATGATCCTGAGATGACACAACCGAAGATGCAAACGAATGATATTTTGAATCACTATCCGGATGTGACGGCCTTTATCGGACTGTCGTCCGAATCTGGAGAGAGTATCGTTCAAGCGGCGCATTCGCGCTCGCGGACCAAGGAATATCCGATTTTCCAATTCGATGATTCCCCCCAAACCATGATGCTTATTAAAAATGGGCAGGTGAAAGCTGGGCTCTCGCAGCATTATGAAGATATGGGTATTCTCAGTGTTAATTTAATGAAACGTTGGTTAGATGCTGCGCAGCTGCCGCTTGAGAACAGCTACTTCACGCCAATTAGCGTGGTGACTTCATCTGGAGAAGAGGAGAGAGCGCCTTGAAAACCATTCGAAGTAAAATGATGATGCTGTCGATCTTGATCTGGGTAATTATGGCGATTATTTGGCTTTCCATGAGTATTTATAATCAGCGTACCGTCGAAAAGTATAATGAAATTCTTCAGCGCTATATGCAAATGAATCAAGCCTCGCAATTAAGTCAACAATCACTAACCACTCTGAATAAATATCGAATGTCACCTACGTTAGAAAGCTTGAATCAATATGCCTCGGATAACAATAGTCTACTTCGAACCAAGACAGAGATGAGCTGGTTGCGAAATGCAAGCAACAAGATGTTGCTAGATAATTTGCAAAACATGCTGGAAAGTCAGGCAGAGGCGATGGATTTGGCCGTTCGCTTCCAAAAAGATAATGATGAAGAAAACGCAGCGAAACAATTTGATGAAGCATCCAATATTTCCAAATATATTTCAGAAGCGACACTCACTTTAATTAGTGGTGAACAGAACACCTATGATGCCTTCTATAGAAAAATTATTAAGCGAAGTGAAAATATAAAGAAGATGGGACTCTGGACGTTAGCCCTGGTTTCTTTGCTGCTTTTGCTGTTTTCCTATCGATTTGTTGATAGTGTGACACAGCCACTACTGAAATTAACGCTGTCTGCGCGAGAATTGTCACGGGGGAATTTTAAAAATCCCATTGATTTGGGCAATAACGATGAAATATCCTTTTTGGCTAAAACGCTGGACAGTATGCGACTTAAGATTGGTCATTTTATCGATGATATTCAAAGTAAAGCGCAATTGGAATATGATCTACATCGACATAAGCTCATGCTGAAGGAAAGCGAGTTGAAGAGCTTACAAAGTCAGATTAATCCCCATTTTCTTTTCAATACGTTAAATATGTTGTCGAAGGAAGCTTATTTGGCAGGCGCGGGAAAAACAAGCGAATTAATTAGCTCTGTTGCCGGTATGCTTAGATATAATCTCCGTAAGCTGGATAGCCGAGTGTCATTAAAGGATGAACTCGAAGTGCTTGAGGAGTATTTAACGATTCAGAAGGCTCGCTTTGGTGATCGTTTGCAAGTCGTTCGTGAAATTGATGAGGATGCATTGGGAATTGAGCTTCCTATTCTTATTTTGCAACCGCTTGCAGAGAACGCATTTATTTATGCGATTGAACCTGCTGAAGAAGGTGGTACGCTTACGATTCGAGTTAAGCAGGTAGAGAAACACATCCTTGTTCAGGTACAAGATACAGGACAGGGCATGGATGAAGAGCAGCTAAATCGATTATTATCTCAGACGGAAAATTCCATATATAAAGGCCATTCTACGGGGATAGGCATATGGAATGTAATTCATCGCTTACAGTTATTCTATGGGGTTGAAGAGATCATAGAGATTGAATCCCATCTAGGAGCTGGCACTTGTATTACATTGAAGCTGCCGAGGGGGCATGTCGTATGATTCGTATGTTAATTGTGGATGATGAACCAATTGAGCGGATTGCGTTGCAACGAATTATCGAAGAAGGTTCTCCAGATGTAGAGGTCGTAGGCCAAGCCTCGAATGGCAGAGAAGCCATTGAAGCTGCAGAGCGGTTACAACCAGACCTGATCACGATGGATATTAAGATGCCAGGCATCAATGGACTTCAAGCGATAGAGAAGATTAGGGAGACTAATAAAGCAGTTAAGTTTATTGTGGTTACTGCATTTGACACGTTTGAATTTGCTCAACAAGCCATTAAGTTAGGCGTGTATGACTATATGCTGAAACCAAGCCGACTTTCTGTCGTGCTAGAGACGATTGGCCGGGTAGCCAATGAGATTACAATGATTCAACAGGAGTTGGCGAGTAGAAGCTTAGAGCAAGTACGGCTGCAGAAGATGACGCCTCTGGTAGAGGCTGATATTGTGGAGCAGCTGCTATTTGATTATGTGCAATCGGCATCACTTGCGGAATTGATTGACTTAATTGGGTTTCCGTCTGGGCGAGACGGTTTTGTGATGACCTTGCAATTCTCGCATGATATGGCGGAACCTTCGCATCTACGGGATTACGATGATGTGTATCTGCAATTAAGTGAGTTGCTTCTGGATGTTACCAATCCGATCTGGCTAGGGAAAATGTCAGGCAATCAAGTACCAGCGATTGTATTTGTGGATGGTGAATTTTCCTATCGCGCACAGGCCATAAGTGTAGCGAAGAAATGGATCCAAGCGTTGGATATGAAGCGTGGTTTGCGACTTTTTATTGGCATAGGCGGCTTATGTAAGGACGTGCGGGACATGCGCAAATCCTATCATGAAGCTTTGTTGGCGTCGATGGATAACACGCTGTCTGCTCGTTATTGTTTGTATGAGAATTTGACACGGGATGATATTCAGGCGATTGGCGTTCGAACCGTTGAGATGGAGAAGAGTGTGCTCGAAGAGATTAGACGCGGAAATCTAGAAGCAGCTGGAGATCAGATTGCCAAAATGATTGATGTCTTTGAAGGCGCCCAGCAAGGCGTTGTGATGTCGCAGCAACGAATTTTTGAAGTGTTAATCGTTGTGACCCGCATGTTGCAGGAAATGGGGATGGATGTCCATACACCTTATTTTCCCTATACAACGACAAGTTACATGCAATTGAAAGCAGAATCCCGACTATTAATTCAAAACTTAGTTCAGGTTGGAGAAGTCGTTGAGACAGATTTACTCCAAACGATGAAGTTATATATCCAGAAACATGCTCATGAGGAATTGTCCTTGGAGCGGATTGCAGCTACGGTTGATCGGAATCCTTTCTATGTCAGTAAGCTGTTTAAAGAGCATTTCGGAATGAATTATATAGACTTTCTTACGGAATATCGGATCGAAACGGCCAAACAATTGATGCAGGAAACGGATAAAAGTCTCAAAGAAATTACATTTGAAGTGGGATATAACGATCCGAATTATTTCAGTCGCGTGTTTAAAAAGTTAGTAGGACACTCTCCGACGGATTATCGGAAGATGCTGATTCGGCCAACCAACAAAAAGCACATGTGAATACATGCTTACGAAGTTAGTTTCTAAAGAAAGCGTTAAGGAGGGGTTTGCGCTGAAACATGTCAGGAAGAGTAGTGAAGTGGTTGGTATCACCGTGATTATGGCCTTCGTGCTATCGGCTTGCTCGTTTATTGGAACGAACAGTGCACCAACGGATAAAGCTAGTCAGCAAATCGAAAGTAAGCCAAACCCCAATCGGATTATACAAAACGACAACAAAGTGGTCGTTGGTTTATCGATCGATACCCTGTTGGAAGAACGGTGGCAGAAGGATCGGGATTTATTCAAAGCTGCTGTGGAAAAGCTCGGTGCGCTTATTGAGGTTCAAGCCGCGAATGGCGACGATGCTTTGCAGCTTGCGCAAGCAGAGAACTTGATATCACGTGGTGTAGATGTGCTTGTCGTTGTGCCCCACAACGCAGAGGTATCCGCAGCGATTGTGGAGAAGGCACATAAATCGGGTATTAAGGTTATTTCGTATGACCGTTTGATTGTGGGTTCGGACGTGGATTTATATATTTCCTTCGATAATGAGAAAGCTGGTGAATTGCAAGCGAAAGCGATCGTGAAGAAAGCTCCTAAGGGCAATTATGTCTTAATCGAAGGCGCGGATACGGACAACAATGCGCATATGTTCAAGAAAGGTCAAATGAACATTCTGAAGCCTCTCGTCGAGAAGGGGGATATTACTATCGTTTTTGATCAAGCGACGAAGGAGTGGAAGCCTGCTAATGCATTGGCGAACATGGAGCGGGCTTTAATCGCTAATCAGAATCGAGTAGACGCGGTTGTTGCCGCGAATGACGCGACAGCAGGTGGCGTGATTCAAGCTTTAACAGCGCAGCAGATGGCAGGTCGTATACCCGTTTCGGGGCAAGATGCAGAACTTGCAGCTGCGCAGCGAATCGTCGAAGGTACACAGACAATGACGGTGTATAAACCCATCAAGAAGCTTGCAGAAACCGCTGCTGAGCTTGCAGTGAAAATGGCGAAAGGCGAAAATGTTCATGCAGATAAAAAAGTAAACAATAAGAAAATTGATGTACCGTCCATTTTACTCGAACCGATTGCCGTGGATCAGTCGAATATGGATGCCACGATCATCGCAGATGGCTTTCATTTGAGAGAAGACGTATATAAAAATGTGAATCAAAGGCAAATGACAAAATAGTATAGCATTGTTAAAAAAAGTGCTAATATAAAGCGGTTACATTGGAAAATCCCGGTGATATACTCAGTTTGTAGTTGGCGCACAGCCAAAACAATTGAGAGGGGTATTACAAATGAAACGAAGTGTGAAAGCGATTTCTTTGATGTTAGTGGTTATGTTTCTAGCCGTGATGGTTGCAGCATGTGGGAACTCTAGCAGCTCGAAAGTAAGCGTTGGAATTGTATTGCCTACCAAAGACGAGCCAAGATGGGTTCAAGATGAGCAACGTTTCAAAGACGCTTTGAAAGGTTCGAAATATACAACGGAAATCTTATTCAGCCAAGGCTCCTCAGCGAAAGAAAAAGAAAACGTTGACGCTTTGATCGCAAAAGGAATCAAAGTGTTAATCATTTGCCCGCAAGACGGAGATGCAGCAGCAGCGGCTGTTGAGTCAGCTAAGAAGGCCGGTATTCAAGTCATCTCCTATGACCGTTTGATTACCAAAACAGATGCGGTTAACTACTACGTGACATTCGACAGTATTGCTGTTGGTAAAGCGCAAGCACAGTACCTAGTTGATAAAGCGAAACCAGGTCAACCCTTGTACTTGTACGCAGGTGCTGCTTCGGACAACAATGCGTTCTTGTTCTTCGAAGGTGCATGGCAAGTGCTTCAACCGAAAATTGCCAACGGCACATTCAAAATTGCAAATTCCAGTGAGGCTGCTGCTTTGAAAGGAACTGCCAAATTAACGCGTGAACAAATGAGTAAAATAATCGGGCAAGTCACGACGAACTGGGATGCGAATGAAGCGAAAAATAAAGCGCAAACACATTTGACAGCTGCTGCAGCAGACATGAAGGGCGATGTTGCCATTCTAGCTCCAAATGATGGAACAGCTCGTTCTATCGCAGATGTGTTCGCATCAGATAAAGCGGTTACAAAGTTCTTGGTAACGGGTCAAGATGCTGAGAAAGCTTCGATTCAATATGTAATTGACGGCAAACAATCCATGACGGTGTTCAAAGATGTTCGTACACTCGTTAAAGATGCAATGGGCATGGCTGTAGCTATTCTAGATGGCAAAACACCTGAAACAACAGGATCGTATAACAATGGCAAAATTGATGTGAAAGCCAAACAAACGAATGTAATCGTCGTTGACAAAGCAAATGTTAAATCTGCACTTGTGGATTCTGCGTACTATCAAGCATCCGATTTCAAAGGCTTGTAGGTGTAAGATCACATAGCTTGGAAGGAATAGTGATAGATGCGTCTATCACTATTCCTCTATTCCGAGAGTCGGTTGGCTAAGGAGCGTTTGATGATGAGTAAATATATCTTAGAAATGAACAATATTTCCAAAGAATTTACAGGTGTGAAAGCTCTTGCGAACGTAAATTTTAAAGTGAATACAGGCGAGATTCATTGTTTGGTAGGTGAAAATGGCGCAGGCAAGTCGACTTTAATGAAGGTGCTTAGCGGTGTATACCCAAGCGGCACTTACGCAGGAGATATTGTTTTCGAGGGCAAGGTTCAGCAATTCTCCAAAATCAGCGATAGTGTGAAGACGGGCATCGCCATTATTTATCAAGAGTTAGCGCTATTCCCGGACCTTACGGTGTATGAGAACATTTATGCAGGCAACGAAGTAAGAAAAGGTATAATGGTCGATTGGAATCAAACGATTCGTCAGGCTAAAGAAATGCTTCATAAAGTGAAGCTGGATGTGAATCCAGAGGTTCTAGTTAAAGATTTGGGAGTAGGTAAGCAACAACTCGTTGAAATTGCCAAAGCCTTAAGCAAGGATGTGAAGCTGCTCATTCTGGATGAGCCGACAGCTGCACTTAATGAGAAAGAAAGCGAGAACCTACTTGAACTATTGCGAGAGTTGAAAAAACAAGGCATTACGAGCATTATGATTTCTCATAAGCTTAAAGAAGTGACGGCGATTGCCGATCATATCACTGTGTTACGTGATGGTAGAACCATCTGTACACTGGACGCTGCAAAAGGTGAGATCTCGGAAAGTGTCATTATCAAAAACATGGTAGGTCGTGAGATTGACGATATTTATCCGAAAAGAATGACGAAGTCATTCGGTACGAATATACTCGAGATTCAAAATTGGACGGCGTATGATCCTCAGTTGGGTCGCGACGTAGTGAAAGATGTGAATTTGCATATTAAAAAGGGTGAAATTGTTGGTATTGCTGGTTTGATGGGTTCAGGTCGAACGGAGCTAGCGCAAAGTATTTTTGGAAACCCCAAAGCGTATAAGCTTCGCGGAGATCTCCTTATGGAAGGCACTAAACAAACATTCAGCCATCCGAGGGATGCCATCAAGGCGGGTATTGCTTATGTAACGGAAGATCGTAAAGGGGACGGGTTGTTCCTTATCCAAGATATCAAGCAAAACATTGCTGTTGCCAACCTGCATGAGATTTCCGAGAATGGCATCATTAATCATAATGAAGAAGTGAAAATATCGAATCATTACAAGCAATCATTAAATATTAAAGCTCCTTCCGTGGAACAAATTGTTGGCAATTTGAGCGGTGGAAATCAACAGAAAGTATCTCTCGGCAAATGGTTATTTGTGAATCCGAGTCTGCTCATCTTAGATGAACCTACGCGCGGCATAGATGTCGGGGCTAAATATGAAATTTATACGATTATGAACAATCTGATTAGTGAGGGAATGAGCATTATCATGATCTCATCAGAGCTTAGTGAAGTTTTGGGCATGAGTGATCGTGTCTATGTCATGGCCGAAGGTAAAATAAAAGGCGAGCTATCCATCGAGGATGCGGATCAAGAAATAATTATGAAGCTTGCAACGCAATAGGAGGAAGACCCGTGCAATTTTATAGTGAAGCGAAATCGCTAATTAAAGTGAATATCCGAGAATATGGGATGTACATTGCCCTATTCATCATCATGCTGACGTTCTCCATCATGACAGACGGGTTGTTCATGTCATCGCGAAATATAAGTAATCTGATTGACGCAACGGGGTATATTGCGGTTCTAGCTGTAGGTATGACCCTCGTCATTGTAATCCGACATATTGATTTATCCGTAGGATTTGCGGCAGGGTTTCTAGGCGCAATTGCTGCCGTACTCCTCTCGCAAGCGGGAGTTCCGTTCTATATCACCATTCCAATCATTCTCGTGCTAGGTATCATCGTAGGGTTATTCAATGGATTATTGGTTGCTCAGTTCGGTATTCCGTCCTTTGTGGCTTCCCTTGCGGGCATGTTGATTTTCAGAGGCGCACTGCTGCGCGTAACGGAGAAAACAGGCACGATTATCGTAAAAGATGAGAATTTCAATGCGATCGGCAATGGCTTCATACCCGCGATTACGAAGATAGCGGGATTAAATCTGCTCTCCTTAATTCTGGGAGCAGTCATGATTATTCTTTATATTTATAGTGAATTTTCAAAACGAAATAACAAGCTGAAATACAATTTCGAAGTTGTTTCTGCCAATATTTTCACCGTGAAGGTTATTTTCGTCTCGGCGATCATCGCATATATTACATGGATTCTAGCTGGGTATAACGGCTTTTCCTGGACGGTGATCGTAGTCATGATTGTGGTGGCGGTATACCACTTCCTAACGACTTCAACGGTATTAGGCAGACATATTTATGCCGTAGGCAGTAATCCAGAGGCAGCGAATTTGAGCGGGATTAGTGTGAAAAAGATTACGTATATCGTATTTGGATCGATGGGTATGCTGTCAGCACTTTCCGGGATCCTCTTTACGGCGCGTTTGCAATCCGCTACAACGACTGCAGGAACATTGTTCGAGCTCGATGCGATCGCTGCGGCTTATGTTGGCGGAGTTTCCGCAGCAGGCGGCGTTGGTAAAGTGACAGGTTCCATTATCGGCGCAATTGTAATGGCTTCCTTATCCAGTGGGATGAATCTCATGGGAATAGGCATTTCGTATCAATACATGATTCGTGGCGCGGTACTCGCAATTGCAGTTATTTTCGATGTCGTTACAAGGAAAAAGAGAGCTTAATAGATGGAGGCGCAGAGGAGAGACAGGGTATGGCTATTTACACGCCACAGGGGCTTGAAATAAGTCTGGACGTTCCAACAAGCTTTGGTCTTATGGCGAGATTGTATCCGGATATTAAACCGGACAGCATTCTCAAAACCACGGAGTCCATTAGTGTGATGACTTCATCTTTAGGTTTTGTCACAGGTATCTTGTGCTTTGCACTGCAATTAAGTCCTTCGAATATTGCCATATGTACGTTATTTGCAATGACGGTAGGTATTCTACTTACATTTAGTGGCATCGTGTGGTTCCCTTTTATTCAGTTAGGTGCTATGTTTTCGCATATATATGGACTCTTTCTTCCGACGATAATTGCCGTTGCGATTGGATTCGTATTGACGGGGTGGGCTGGTGTTGCCTCCTACATGGTATCTCGCATCGTAGCGTCAGTTGTTTCCATACTCGTTAGCATAGGGTTTACGACGCAATCTTCTATCTATAATGGGAGTCGGATTAGCACAGCGGAAAGAAATTTTTTCAATGCATATCGCTATCATGCTTTACAATTAGGCAAATTGACGAGTCTGGAACTGTCGAGAGACGAGTTAAAAGAGGCATACTGGGGCCAAACATATCAGGATTTACTTAGGAGCCATCCCAATTTGCAGAAGCGATTTCTAGCTGATTCTTAGAAACTGGAATATGACAAATAGAAAGTTAGCATAGAATAAAAGCGACTCCGACATACCATCCTATGTGTAGCTGTTTAATAATTGTGTAAACAGTTTACAGTTTACACATAGGGGGGATTTACTTGAAATTAACTTCGGAGCAGATGATCACTCTGCATGGCTTTAATAATTTAACCAAATCGCTAAGTTTTAATATGTACGATATCTGTTTCACCAAAACAAGAGAAGAGCGCGAAGCCTACATAGCTTATATTGATAAGCAGTATAATGCGGATCGTTTAACAGCTTTATTGAAAACAGTTGCCGATATTATTGGCGCGCACGTATTAAATATCGCCAAGCAGGACTATGTACCACAAGGAGCTAGCGTAACCATGCTGGTGTCTGAAGGTCCTATTGAGCAGGAACCAAGTGAATCGTTTGAAGAGTCGCCAGGGCCCTTACCAGATGCGGTGGTCATGCATCTCAATACGAGTCACATTACTGTCCATACGTATCCTGAATATCACCCTGATGAGGGAATCAGCACCTTCCGAGCTGACATTGATGTGTCAACGTGTGGAGAAATATCGCCGCTTAAAGCGTTGAATTTCCTTATTCGTTCTTTCGATAACGATATCCTGACGATGGATTACAGAGTCAGAGGGTTCACGCGTGACATCAGCGGGCATAAGCTTTTCATCGATCACGAGATCAGCTCTATTCAAAATTATATTCCAGAGGAAATTCAAGATTTATATCAGATGATTGATGTGAACGTGTATCAGGAAAATATTTTCCACACGAAATGCAAGCTTCGCGAGTTTGATCTGAATAACTATTTGTTCGGATACACGAAAGATACGCTCAGCATAGAAGAGCAGTTGGAAATTGAGAAAAGCGTCAAATGGGAGATGGATGAGATCTTCTATGGGAAAAACATGGTATTTAATTGATCTGGAATTGTATCCCGCATCTCTGGATTGTGCCTTTAGGTGGTTTCTTCGTGTATTCTATTATTATGTAAAAAGTAGGAAGAGAGCTTGCCAGAGGTGGCAAGCTCTTTGCTATTTGGTGATAGAACCTTCAACTAGTTCCAACAAATAAGGTGCCACGCATTGGCGGAACACCTGCAGTGGAATTTTGCTCTTCTTTCGTTGGTCATTGGTCAATACAACAACGGTTTCAATTGAAGGAAGAATATAAATACACTGGCCTCCGAAGCCATACGCGTTAAAGTAATTTAGCGATTGCAGGGAAGCGTCGTTATCTGTACGATCTGGGTAAGTGTCTGTCCACCAATGCCAGCCATAGCTGCCGCGACGAGGTGCCTCCGCACGTACCGCAGATCGCGTGGAAAGAGCGACAAGCTCTTGGGAAATAAGTTGGGTATTTCCCCATTTCCCTTGCTGGAGATAGAGCTGACCAAATTTGAGCATATCGATGGGACGAAGTGACAGTCCGAAACCACCCGTGTGGATACCTTGAGGGTCCTGTTCCCAACTATACGATTCAATGCCAAGCGGCTCGAATAAAGTTAACTCAGCATAACGAGCAACTGACATGCCTGTTGCTTGGGCTAGGATCGCAGATAATAATTGAGAGCCGCCAGAATTATAAGACATTTTCGTACCAGGCAAATCGGATAAGGGTTGTTCCAACACGAAATCCACCCAGTTCGGTGTTCTTGTCATGCGGGGAAATGAATTCTGTCCACCAAATTCTGTCCAATCGAGGCCTGATGTCATCGTTAATAAATGCAGCAGCGTTATTTCGCTCTTATGTGATGCACGATCTTTCGCAAACTGCGGGAAAAATACGGATGCAGGTGTCTCGGGGGCTGGCAACAGACCCTGATCCATAGCGATACAATAGAGTGCAGAGAGGATGCTTTTGGTGCAGGAATTGATTTTTGCAATAGTTTCAGCTAAGTGTGGTTCTCGGTATTGCTCGAAAGTGATCTGACCTCTTTGGCTGATGAGGCAACTTACAAGATTAGCTGGTTCTAGTTCTTTTAATAAATTTGAAAAGTTCATGACATCCTTCTTGTAATTACGACATTTTTCTTGTTTTAGGGAGGATTTACCTTTTGATCGAATAGTTTCATGTGATAAACTACAACTAACTAAGCCAACTCGCGCGTATAATACAACCTCTAGATAAAGATTCCACCTCAGATGTAGTGTGTAGTCTTTTTATCATACCATTCGACGTTTTTTCTGGAAATGATTGTGTTAGGAGCTGCCGGAATACATGAAAATTTTCAGGAATTTAGGACTGATCAGCCTCGGATTAATCGGCATCTATGTGATTAACTTTATGCTTGGAGACACTCCAAGATTGCAGCGGCAAACAAGCAGTCAGTATGGTCAGACCATGCAAGTGACGGACAATCGCCATTTATTAGTGGAATTTTTGAAGGACAAGCTTACAAGTAAACATGGCATTTATACGAATCTGAAGGATACCGATCAATCGGGTGCTGCTGCTTCAGGTCATGAAGTTCTGAGTGAATCAGCGGGTCTCTTCATGCGTTATTACGCTCTAACAGATCAGAAAGATAAGTTTGATGAGCAGTGGCAGCAAGCCAAGCAAGTATTTGATACACCATTTGGATTCAGCTATCGGTATAGTCCAAAAAGGAATAAACAATATCCCATGAATGCCATTGTAGATGATTTGCGTATTATTCGGGCACTCGATGAAGCTTCCACCGCTTTTGGGACCAAGAGCTATAGAGAGGAAGCGGAAACTTACGGAAAGCGACTCTATCAATACAATGTTGTGAATGGACAAATGAGAGACTTCTATGATCCAACATATAAAATGACAAATTCATTCTTAACCTTATGCTATATCGACGCTGCATCGTTGGAGCTTGTACCGCTATCACGGAAAAAGAAGGCGTCACTTGAAGCCAGTATGCTGCAAATTGTCCAACAAGGATATTTGTCGGATTCGTTTCCATTTTACCAAACTCGCTACGATTTTGATAAGAAGGGTTATCAATCTGAAAGCATAAACACGGTAGAATCGTTGCTAACGATTCTAAACCTAGCTGAAGTTAAACTGGAACAGCCAGCCAGTATCCGTTATATCAAAGATCAGATTAAAGCAGGAACCTTATACGGTCAATATGATCTGGATGGAAAACCACTGAATGAAGTTAGGTCAACTGCTATCTACGCGATAGCAGCCATGATTGGATCGGTCATCAAGGATCAAGAGCTTTATGCCGATAGTATTCTCAAAATGAATGAATTTCAAGTCCATAATCCACAGAGCCCACTTAATGGCGGCTTCGGAGATGTCGATGCCGCGCAGGCCTATTCCTTCGATAATTTGATGGCACTTCTAGCCTACACGTACTGATCAGAAAGGAGTGCGATCACATGTGGAACATTCGTTTCATCCAAATGCTGCTGGGCAAGTTGTCCCCAGCTGCTTTCGCTGCCATCGTGGTGTTCTTGATTACAGTGATCGCACTATTTACACCTCCCTATATTGGGATGGCTGATAATGGGGATTATGCTCGAATTTTGAATGGACTGTATGTGAAGGATGCGGACTATACAAGCCAATACTTTGGTTATTTTGTCAAAACCTTTGGTATTTTTCAATACTATAACGAGAATAGTGCCTCCATATTTTCCACACAAACATTTTTCATGAAAGCTGCCATTCTTATCAATCAACTTTTTTATCGTGAAGATACCTTTGATATTCGTTTTCAAGCAGGCATGTACTTGATACTTTATGTAGGTGCCATTTATTTACTAGTGGAAGCATTGACCTGGAAATTGTCTAGGAAATTAGGCTATGTAATGGCCGCGATCGTAATTTTTGTATTAGGCGACACTGGATATACGGCGTATTTTAGCTCGTTTTATGGCGAGAGCGTTGTTCTTATTATGAGTGTTTACATGGTTTCTTTTGGCTTATTGCTCTATCGGAAAAGATATAATGATTACCTTATGATGATACTATTTATCCTTAGTGCCATGATTTTGACGGCTAGTAAACAGCAGAATGCTCCAGTCGGTATGATTGCTGCACCGATTGGTGTCTTTTTCATTTATATCAGGAAAAATACGCTGTATCGCTCAATAACTTCGATTTTGCTCATTGCATTACTTGGAGTTGGTGTTGGCACGTACATGCTCATTCCGAAAGAATTTGTCAATATTAACAAATACCATGCCATGACGCGTGGCGTACTTATGGGCGCTGTGGATCCAGAGAAGACCTTAAAGAGCTTTGACATTGATAAGCAATACGCGATATTGAACGAAACGGAATATTTTGATGCTTATACGACCGTAAATGTGGAGTCAGATATTTTACAAGACGAGTTCTATAGTAAATACGGTTTCGTCTCGATTTTGACCTATTATATGATGCATCCGAACCAAGCTGGTCAAATGTTGAACTTGGCTGCACGCGACGGTTTTAGTATCCGACCTAACGCGATGGGGAATTATGAACGCTCTGTGGGCAAGCCTTTTGGAGCACAAACCGTGTTCTTCTCGGGTTACAGTTTGTTAAAGAAAGCTATTGCTCCTAAAACGTTTGGTTTTATTTTATTATGGATTTTAACTATTCTAGGACTATATCTACCTTCATTTGTCACCGCTATTCGGTCACGATTATGGCGAAATACAATCAGATTGCCTATGATTTTGATGCTAATAGGGATTGGGCTTTCCGGGATTTTTGTATCCATCATTGGTGCCGGGGATGCGGATCTTGCCAAACATGAGTTTTTATTCACACTAATTTTTGATTTAGTATCACTGATTACCATCATAGATCTCATTTCCAAGAGATTATGGAGCCAAGAAACTTGAGCCTTAACTTGGTTGATATCGCGGGAGAGGGGGTATTGGTATGTTTAATCGATACAAAATGGGTACTTCATTATTGCTATTAGTCAATCTACTGATCTTCCTATGCTTTCCCCAAATAACTTCTGCCACTCAAGTGGAGGCAACACCTGTGCTAGTTGTTTATGATAGCTTAGCAAACGGAACGCCCTTCGAAGGTAATGTAGATGCTGTACAACGTATCCTTGCTTCGTTAAATGCCCAGGTAACGATAACTTCCTATGATAAATACGAAGCGGGCATGCTCGCCAAATTTAATAAAGTGATTAACATTAGTAATTTGGAAGATG
The DNA here is from genome assembly GCF_927798215.1 of Paenibacillus allorhizoplanae. NCBI lineage: Bacteria > Bacillati > Bacillota > Bacilli > Caryophanales > Paenibacillaceae > Paenibacillus > Paenibacillus allorhizoplanae. The sequence goes on along the minus strand of NZ_CAKMMW010000002.1, from coordinate 491,899 downwards.
TTTCGCATTCCCCTGAAATATTTAACCGTGATATGAAAGGTTTCTTTGGGGATTATATGCATATAGGGTATCAACTCCCACCGTATGTTCAACAAGAAATGGGTATTGTGGTACAAAAGCAAGCTACAGACACATTGAAAATTTCAATTGGTCAATTCACTCAAGGATCTATAATTGCAAGCAATATCTCGTATACAACAAAGTTCAACGGGACCTCTTATGGTACTATTTTTTCTGAGAACGGGAAAGCAAGTTATCCATATGGGGTCATTCATGGCAAAAATGCTTATATCCCATACATGCTAAAAGGGAATTTAAGCGAGTTGGCCGCTTCCTTCGTGTTGAAGGATTGGTTACACGTGACTAGTACAGGGCAGAACTTTGTTTTACTAAATGAAATCTACCCATTCTCAGATTTGGATTTACTTAATGAAGTTGCAGATCGTTTATATAGCGCTGGCATACCTTTCATTGCAAGTGTGCAACCTGTGTTTAGTAATTTCCAATTCCCCGCAATGCAGCGATATTTGGAGACACTTAAGCATATTCAGTCTCGCAATGGAAGTATCGTTGTGAATGCTCCCGTAGTTGCTTCTACAATTAGTCCAGACATCGCAGGTTTAAAAGCACAATTGAGTTCTTTTCTTGATGCCTTAGCTGAATATGAGATTGTTCCACTTGGTATAGGTTCCGAATTATATTGGACTTATGATCAACATTATTCAGAGTATGGCTTGTCGATCTTTGATTCAGGCATACTTTATGATAATCGAAACATCAGATACCATACGCAAAGAAATAATTCGAGTGTGTTCCATTCCGCGATGTATACAATCAAAGGGAAGGATTTAAACAAATATATAAATTCAAATAAATCACTTAATCCCCTACCTATGAATACCGCATTTGTTTATCCATTTCCGATAAATCGCCAAGAAATGGAAGCTACACTGGCCACTTTATTAACAAGTTGGACGATATTTGCCGATTATAAGAATGAAGAGCATAGTGTGCGTACGGATAAGAACGAATTAACCTCACATCGTGGTCACTTGCAAATCAATGGACAAGCAATTGCCTTAAACAATACGATAGCTGAGATCGACTCTGACCACACCTATGTGCAAGAAGTGAAGAAGAGCTTTACGACCTTATTCTCGGTGCAAAATAATATCTTCATTGTACTCATCGTAACGACGCTTCTTATTTTTATGGTATTTCTCATCATTGGGTATCGCCTGTACAAACGAAAATTCACCCATCAGGAGAGGTCATTATGACTGTTGCAGATATTTTGATGCTAATTTCCGTCTTCTGTATTTGGTCACTGTTATTGGTTAATGTGGTTCTAATCGTAGCAGGCTACTTGTACTATATTCAAATTGAAAACAAACCGGTTGCACCTATTGAAGGTGAGCCTCCATTCGTTAGCATCATGGTACCGGCACACAATGAGGGAAAGGTCATAACGAAGACGGTGGAATCCTTGCTAGCGCTATCATATCCTCATAATCGTTATGAGATTATCGTCATCAATGACAATTCCTCCGATAACAGCAGTGTCCTATTAGGAAATCTCCAATCGAAGTACCCTGGGCGCAATTTGATCATCTTGAACACGGATAATGTTAAAGGTGGAAAAGGGAAGTCTAATGCTTTGAATTTGGGATTTAAATTAAGCAAAGGAGAACTTATTGCCATCTATGATGCTGATAATACCCCTGAGAAAACGGCTTTGACGTATCTCGTTTCCGAAATTACGCATGATGCTAGTTTAGGAGCCGTAATCGGGAAATTTCGAACCCGCAATCGTGATGCAAGCCTCTTGACTCGTTTTATTAATGTTGAAACATTATCATTTCAATGGATGGCACAAGCGGGGAGATGGAAGTTATTCAAGCTGTGCACGATTCCAGGTACGAACTTTATTGTTCGGCGTTCGATCATCGAGCAAATGGGTGGTTGGGATGTGAAGGCAATTGCAGAGGATACAGAAATTAGTTTTCGCATCTACTTAATGGGATACAAGATAAAATTCCAACCTAAGTCAGTCACTTGGGAGCAAGAGCCACAAACAGTCAAGGTATGGTTTAAGCAGCGAACGCGGTGGGCGAAGGGAAATATTTACGTCATTGTCAAAAACATCCCCTTACTATTCAAACGTTCAGCTCGAAACATTCATTTTGATATTTTATACTATCTCTCCATATATGTGTTGTTGCTAACCTCGTTAGTCATGTCCGATTTACTACTCATATTGCATGCTTTGGGTTATGTTAGTACAACCATTGCTAGTTTTAGCTCTTTCTTGTGGGGGCTTGCCATTATCTTATTTATTCTGGGGACATTCATTACGTTAGTAACAGAGAAGGGGGAAATGAAGCTTTCTAATGTTTGGATTATTATGCTTATGTACGTATCCTATTGTCAGATGTGGATGCTTGTTGCGGCATATGGCATGTACGCATATTTGAAGGATTTGGTATTCAAGCGAGAAGCCAAATGGTATAAAACCGAAAGGTATTAGATTGGGGAGAATTTATGAAGAAACGATGGCTGTTGATTACGACCGTATGTCTTTTATCCCTGTTTAATTCGTTAAGCTCAACAACAGGGGCGGAAGAGCTTTCACCTACTGGGAATAAACAATACCAAACTAATTTTGCAGATACGTCGTTACTTGGAGGCGTAACCTATACAACGCAGTACTTTCAGATCGAGGATTATTGGAACGTAGCCAGTGTTGAAGTTCATCTTGATTATGAGATTTCACGCCTTCTGCAGAATGACCGATCAAGTGTAACGTTATCGATAAACGGAAAGCCGTTTCACTCATTTCGTCCGGTCATTCAAGAAACGAAACAACAGCAGTTGACCGTTCTTGTTCCCGTTTCGTATCTCGTGAAAGACGTGAATACGCTAACGGTTCAAGGGAATTTCGAAACAACCGCGCCGCTCGCTGTGAATGCTTGTTTACCGACAGCTACGCGTGATAATTGGTTGCAAATATCCAAAACCTCTCGTATTTCAGTGAATTACGCAAACTCGGCAATTCAAAAGAATATCCGGGATTTCAATGAGCATTTTATCGGGTTGGATACGATCAAAGAAGGTCTGAATGCGATCCTAGTCACAGAAGGGGAAAGTAATTTGGCTGTACTTGAAGCGGCTACCTACGCACTTTCTGGATTCGCTAAGGTGAATCCTCTTTCGGATAAAGGAATTCCTATCGTTGCCTACAGTGCGGATAGCATGAAAGCAAAGCAAGCTCTTATTCTCATCTCCTTCTATAACGATCTGCCTGAAGAAGTGAAGTCAATGATTCCAGCGGATGATGTGGATAATAAAGCTTACATTAAGTTGGTCACTTTTGCGGGAAAACCGACGTTAGTGGTCACTTCATTGGACACCGCTTTACTGGTGAAAGCAGGACGATTAATAGGCAATCAGTCGTTGCTCAGTCAGCTTGACACGGATACGAAGGTAGTCGATGCCACAACAGAGGTAGAATCTCCTACGGTGAGTATTAGCCGAAACATAACGTTAACGGAAACAGGCGATAAGATCGTCGGTGACCGTCATCGTGAGAAATTTTATTTCGTTTCACTTCCAGGTAACCGTTCGATCGCGGATGCGAGCAAGTTGAGCATTAAGTATCGTTACGCGAAAAATTTAGATTTCGATCGTTCGATGGTTACGATCCTGATAAATGATACACCAATTGGCAGCAAGCGCTTATCTACGGAGCTCGCAGACAATGATCATATTGATATTGCAATCCCCAAAACATTGAATATTAGCGGGAATTTCACAGTGAAAGTTGCTTTCGATTTGGAACTCAAAAATGCAGGCTGTATTGAGAATCAGGATCAAATGCCATGGGCGTTTGTAGATAAGGATTCCATGTTACAGCTTAATACCAAAGATAAAGCGGACATGTTGTTTAACAATTACCCTTATCCCTTTCTGAGAGATGGCAGCTATAACCAGTTGGCAGTCGTTCTGCCCAAAGAACATGATACATACGTATACCAAACGATTTCGAACATTTTTAATTTGTTAGGGCGTTACGCGCAGACCAATATCGGGGAAGTGCTTTTTTACCAAGATAATGTCGCGGCATCACAACTGAAGAACCGCGAGATCATCGCTATCGGTAGTTATAAGAATAATCAAGTTATCCGTACCAATAATGACAAACTATATTTCCAATATGATAAAAGTGGCACAGGCTTCGTCTCCAATGAAAAAATGAGTATCGAAGCTAACTATGGCACTCGCATAGGCTCACTACAATTGATCGATTCACCTTATGGGAATGGCTTCGGGCTGTTAGCCGTCACAGGGGCCAGTTCAGAGTACGCGTATCTGGCCTCTAAACTTATCGGCTCAGAAGGTACGCTGTGGAAAGTATTCGGCGATGGAGCTGTTACGGACATTGACGGGCAAATTAATGCGTTTCGTTTTAAAAAAATAACGACGACTGAGCCATCTACGGTATTGAGCGATGTTATGGATCGCAAAGATGTTCTGGGTTTCATGGTTGCCGTTGTCCTTGTTGCCTTATTGGTTATTCTCTCGCTTATCCTGCTAATTCGTAAATACCGAAAGAAGCGGAGGGATCGTGGATGAGGCGTTTACAAAGCAATATGGTTTCGGATGGCGCATTTATTTTCCTGATTATTGTCTGTTTCGTTTGTATCGTGTTTACAGCGGGAAACCCCAATCTCTATATTCAAAATATTATTTTCTTGAACCTTGCGTTACTAATTGCGATCGTCACCTACTTTACAAATGTTACAACGGGATTGATTTTGAATATCCTATTCATCTTCGGTTACGGCACATTTACGCTATATCAAACGGTGGTTGTGGGCGGAGTAGTTGGAGCTCAGAACTATTTTTGGCTCATCATGACGCCACTATTTACGATCTCAACATGGCTGCTTACTTATGGAAATCGTCAGCTTCAGTTGGAAAATGAGCAACTACAGAAGGCCAACAAATCACTCGCAACTGTTGATGCCAAAACAAGCTTAAAGAATACGTTTTCGTTTCAATCCGATGCAACGATTTTCATGGCGCTGTCGGTTCGTTATCACATCCCATTAACACTTCTGGTTTTCAGTGTGAAATACTGGGATGAAATTCGGCGTATTATCGGAGAAGAACAACTGATGGAGGCTGTACTTGATCTGTCACAAATGAGTCAGACCAGCATCCGTACGAATGATTCGCTGTATTTGCTCAATAAGGAAAATCCAATGTGGGGCATGCTGTTATTCACAGATCGACCGGGTGCTTCAATCGTAATTGATCGATTGAGAAATAGTGTGGAGGAGCGAAACAGGGACGAGTACAGGGAGAAATATCGGGTCGAGCTTATCTTGAAGATGGGCGCGATTGAATATGATGCTAAGGAAGTTCCGAACCCGTTGGAGTTTATTACGCTGGCGAAGAAGCAATTGGAATTTGATGTCTAAATATAAGGTGCAGATCTCAGTTATTGAGGATCTGTACCTTTTTTTATCATGATTAACAAGTTTAAAGTATGCAAATACTACTTGAGAACTATTAGCAAAATTGGAAGGGAGGATATGATTTGTCTATCTTGACCAGTCTGAAATATCATTTTGAACAAGACAGGGCGTATATTTCACGCCAACTATGGATAGGCAGTGATCCTCTAACCTTTCTAGGATTAAGGACGCTCGTTAATTTCCCGAGATCACTTACCATGGTGCGCGATCAGCTACATACAGTAGATGATATAGATCAACCAATACAAGATAGGCTGAGTGGGCTTGGTCACAATGTATCTAATTGCACACTGGATGAGCTCATCTCAGAAATATTAGATGGCATGCTCATTGCCATTCATGAGCCATCTGGTACTTATATTAGCATCATACCGGTTGCACAACCGCTCAATCGTTCTGTAACCGTGCCATTAACTGAAAATGTAGTTAGAGGGTCAAGCAGCGCTTTTAACGAGGATATTGAGCTCAATGTCGGCCTGCTTCGAAAGCATATAAATTCAAGTGATTTGCAGATTGCGACGTATAGATTTGGAGAAGTATCCAAAAATTGCGTGGTTTTGTCCTATTTGAATACAAAGATTGATCCTAGACTTCTAAGATCTATCATCAAAGCAATCGAAACGAATTTGCATTTGGATGTTAGCAATGTACAAGAACTATCGAAAATGTTTGGGTTTTCAAACTTTACACTGGTAACACGTTACAATACAACGGAACTGCCACAGAGTGCAGCACGAGCTTTAAAAAATGGAAAAGCAGTTATTTTTATCGAACGGTTGCCTTTCGCATTAATACTCCCCAGTCTTGTTTCGGATTTGTTCGTGACAGCAGATGATGCCAATCATCCGCAAGTGTTTGCTGCGGCCCTTAGCTTCATTCGTATAATAGGTGCGCTGATCACACTAATTATCCCAGGTTTGTATGTGGCATTAGTTTCTGTGAATCCGGATGTGTTGAGGTTTGAGCTAGCGCACTCAATCGCGAAGAGTAGAATAGATGTTCCTTACCCAGCGATCGTAGAGACCTTGTTGTTATTGTTTGTCCTAGAATTGACATTAGAAGCTATCGTCCGACTTCCTCCGAGTATAGGGCCTACAATTACAATGGTAGGGGGGATCGTGCTAGGTCAAGCCGTCGTATCAGCGAAATTAGTCAGCAGTTTACTCATCATTGTATTGGCTGCTACGACCATCTCAAGTGCAACCGTCGTCGGCTTTCAAAGTGCGCTCACAATACGATTGTTTAAATATGTCTTATTGATTCTTTCAGCAATCTTTGGTGTCCTCGGTCTTTTATTCGGGATCGTCATTATTTGCTCCTACTTAGCAGGCGTCAAATCACTTGGAGTTCCGTATTTGCAATTAAAAAATCCAGAAGGTGAATGACATGATTAAAAACGCACAAGTTGTAGTCATTTACATCATAACCCATTTAGGGTTGATATTTTTTGTATACCCGACGGATATCTTAGCGAGTACACGTGAAGCCTTTTGGATACCTGTAGGCTTAGGTTATTTGATTCATATTACTGTCATTTTTATTTATCTGAAGGGGCTTAGTTATTTTAAGAATCAAAATATCCTTCAAGTACTGAATAACAAGAATAAAGTTACCGTCTGGTTGACGTTACTTCCGGTTTTTTTATATCTTTCGCTGGTTATCGTTATTACAGTCAGGGCTTATGCTGAGATCATATCGATTGTTTTTCTAGCAGACACACCAATCTGGATTCTTATGTTGATGTTACTAGGGATTCCCGTATTTATGGTCATCCATGGAGGAGTTAGATCATTATTAAGAGTGGGGCTTTTATTAGCTGTCCTATTTCTTCCTCCCATGCTATTTGTCATGTTCGCATCTCTTCAAAGCATCGATTTGAACTATGCACTCCCACTGATCCCCAAGGATCGTTCCAAACTATTCGCATTTCTCACCGACTTTTCCTATTATGAAAGCTTGTTTGCATTCGCGGGAGGATTTTTATTTCTGGGCTTTATTCCTTCTTATATCACGTATAAACCCAAAACCATTTATTTGAGCAGCATTATCGTCTTCATTTTTTTCCTACTTTCGGTTTATATTCCTATTGTGACATTAGGGGAAGAAACCGCACGTCAGCTTGCATTCCCCTTCATTTTTACGATTGATACGATAGAAATCAACTGGCTCATGTTTGATCGGATTACGATTTTTTTCCTGCTGAGTCAAATCGCTTTTGTCCTTCTTTTTATCGCAATGACCCTCTGGCAGATCGCATGCATAATCCCGTCTCGAGCAAAAAAAATGAAAAATCAGTATCTTATTTCTGCCATTTCAATTGTCGTGTTCCTGATATGCTTATTCATTCCTGACTGGGGTCATGTTGAATTGCTGCTGAAGTGGAATTCATTTCTTCGGTTGTATGTTGCAATAGTTGTTCCGACTGTCATTTTCATAGCAGGGTATCAGCATCAAAAACATGTCAGAGAGAGTTGAAGTGAAGCATATGCTGAAATGGATTGTTGCAACACTCTTACTTTTTATTCTCAGCGGCTGTTGGGACAACAAGGATATCAATCATCGTTCTTTACCGATCGCTATGGGGGTTTCATACAATCAAGGGCAATATACGGTGTATCTCGATATTCCAAAAGTAAGTGAAACAGACAAGATACAAGTCGTTTCAGAGAGTGGCGACACAATCAACGATATCATTGACAAAATTAGTATGAATATGGAAAGCGAAATCGATCTGCTTCATTTGAAAATCATCCTTGTCGATAAAGAGTTTGCCAAACACGGTTTAAATGACGGTGTTTCAAGCCTTATTCGTTCTAGGCATGTCTCCCCGAAAACACTTTTCGTTATCTGTGATGAATCGCCAGATCGATTTTTTGAAAAAATGGACAAAAATTCAAATGATGGAACCCTAATTTATGACTTTTTTCAGCGCAATAGTGGGTTGAGTCCTGAAATTGCTTACACGCAAACGTGGAAAATTTTCAGGAGCATCCATTCCTTTACCAACGATGTGGTTATCCCTATTATTAAATCAGGACATACAACGGCGATTGAAAGCACAGGCTCAGCCATCATGAAGAATGGTAAAATGGTGGGGCGACTCAATAATGAAGAAACCTTACTCATCAATGTATTTAATGGGAAGAAAACGCAGGGGAAAATCGAAGTGATGGGAAAGGGTACAATTCAAATTGTAAGTAACCATCTGAAGCATAGAAGTTATTTTGTTGATAACCAAGCTCTATTGAAAAGTAAGCTAAGTTTAAAAGTAATCTTATTGGATACGAAAGGTAATCCTTCGGAAGATTCCATCAAGTCAGATCTGAACAAGCTGGTTCTGGAACGGTTCGAGCATTTATTTGAAAAAATTAAGCTAGGCGGAGCAGATGTTCTGGGAGTTGGACAACATTTTCGGAATGAATTGACGCGAACACAACTGGAAGAATGGCATGCCGAGTATTTTAAAAATTTGAAAATCGATTTGCAAGTCTCAACCACGATTCGAAACACGGGGAATTTGAAGGATACTTAAACAGCGACAGATGATACAAAGAGTAGTCGACGTATGTATGACTATTAACTTCAATCCGCCATATACAATTAAAATCATCAAATCAAGTAGGAATTCAATGGCATGGGTATTAGCGAACTGGCAAAATCAGCGTGCCTGGATTTCGATTCCGTAGACGAGCATGGGGAACGATCTCAACTGCTAAATTATTAAGTAACTAGTTTTTATCACTATGCTAAACTTAGCCTATGACATCAATATTATCCAACAAATAAGGAGGTGGTCCCCCATGACAACTCACAATAAACCCAATAGACTAACCAAGGAAAAGTCACCTTACTTGTTACAACACGCAGATAACCCGGTCGACTGGTTCCCTTGGTCAGAGGAAGCTTTTGTAAAAGCGAAGCAGGAAAATAAGCCTGTGTTCTTGTCTATTGGGTATAGCACTTGTCATTGGTGCCATGTCATGGCACACGAATCGTTCGAAGACCAAACCATAGCCAATATGTTAAACAAAGATTTCATCTCGATCAAAGTAGACCGGGAAGAGCGTCCCGATATTGATCACATCTACATGGCGGTTTGTCAGGCGATGACTGGACAAGGTGGTTGGCCGCTGACGGTGTTCCTAACACCTGAGAAGAAGCCATTCTTCGCAGGGACTTATTTTCCACGCAGCCGTAAATATAATCGAGCAGGCATGGTTGAGATCATCGCACAGCTTGCAAACAAGTGGGGGGAGGACTCTGAGCGAGTACGCGAGCTGGGTGAGCAAGTGACTATGGAAACGACACAACGGTTGCTAGAGAATCAAACTGGCGGCACGTTGTCAGAAGAAACTTTACATGAGGCATTTCGCTTATATGCGTCCAATTTTGATGCTGAACATGGTGGATTTGGCACGTTTCCGAAGTTTCCGACCTCCCACAATTTATCATTCCTACTCAGATATTATAAGAAAACAGGGAATGAGCAGGCGCTTGAAATGGTTGAAAAAACGCTAGACGCTATGCACCATGGGGGGGTGTATGATCATATTGGCTTCGGATTCGCCAGATATTCTGTCGATGCCCAGTGGTTAGTGCCGCATTTTGAGAAAATGCTGTATGATAACGCACTACTGGTGATGACGTATATTGAGGCTTATCAAGTGACTGGGAAAGATCAATACGCCGAGGTGGCCGAGCAAATTATTACGTATGTTCTTCGTGATATGACGGATGAAGGCGGTGCTTTCTATTCCGCGGAGGATGCAGATTCGGAAGGCGTTGAAGGCAAGTTCTATGTTTGGACGATGGACGAAGTTGAGGACGTGCTCGGCATTGACGAGGGAGATCTCTATAGTGAGATCTATGGTTTGACGGAGTCGGGGAATTTTGAGGGTAAAAATATCCCGAATTTACTCGACACGACGCTGGCGTCTGTGGCAAGGCGGAAGCAAATCCCTCTGGATGAGCTGAAGCAGCGGTTGGAGGCTGCCCGCATCAAGCTGTTCGCACATCGCGAACAACGGATTCATCCGGGCAAGGATGATAAGATTCTGACCGCGTGGAACGGTCTGATGTTCGCTGCGCTGTCCAAGGCGGCACGCGCCTTGGACAAGCCAACGTACGCGGCCGCCGCGACGAAAGCTGCGGACTTCGTGCTTCGCGAGCTCCGCCGCGAAGATGGGCGCTTGCTCGCTCGCTATCGCGATGGCGAAGCGGCGTTCCTGGGCTACGTGGACGATTACGCGTTCCTCGTATGGGGACTGATCGAGCTGTACGAGACCACGTTCGAGCTTCGCTTTCTCCGTGAAGCGGTCCAGCTGAACGCAGAGATGCTTCGTCTCTTCGGAGACGAAGAGCGAGGCGGGCTCTTCTTCTACGGCAGCGATGCCGAGCAACTGCTCACCCGCCCCAAAGAGATCTACGACGGCGCGATGCCGTCGGGGAATGGTGCAGCCGCGCTCAACATGCTGCGGCTGTCCAAGTTGACCTACGACGCGAAGCTGTCGCAGGCAGCCGAAGAGCAGCTCCAGGCATTCGCCGGAGCTGTCAGCAAGTACCCGCCGGGCCACGCGCTAACGCTGGCCGCGCTTGATTTCGCGTATGGCGAAGCCAGCGAAATCGTGATCGCCGGCGACCCGGCGAAGTCCGAGACACAGCTCATGGTGCGCACGGTGCAGCGACAGTACTTGCCGAATGCGCTGCTGGTGCTTCACCCGCCGGGAGCGGCAGGCGAAGAGGTGCGCCAGCTGATTCCGCTGGTACAGGATAAGCTGCCGCTTGGCGGCCGTGCAACGGCGTATGTGTGTGAGAACTTTGCTTGCCAAGCACCGACACAAGATGTGGAGGATCTTGCAAATCTTTCTTCCCTATAACATCTTTCCTAACGTGTGATTATCCCTACACGCAAAAATCTCTTTCACAATGACTGATAATAATTATCATTATTGGTTACAATAGTGTTAGAAACATAAAAAGAGGCCCGAAGGCCTCTTCTCAAACAAGACTCATTAGTCCAACTCACCGTGTAATGGATGAACTAAACCTTAGATTCAAATGTTTTACAATCAGTTTCTTCCGAATTGCGCGCTTGATCACTACCGTGGTGGCTCACGATCGAAATCGAGCTAGCTTTGCATTTGTTTTCATTTGCCCAGTATTTGCAGGAATTCACTTCGCACATAACATCTTTTGCCATGTCTCTTTCACCTCCCTTACCTCATAGGGTGGGCGAAAGGGACCTCTTTTTATACATAACGCTTAAAATAACTTGAATGAAGGGAACGTAGATCCTTATTACATCAAAATCGAACGAATAGAGGATCCTCGCTCCCTTTCATCGTTAGTTGATCTTTGTAAGTTAGCGCATTGATGTAGGAACAAATGAGACCGCAGTCCGAATATACTTGAAGTAGCGCATCAACGAACTTCAAGGGGATGAAGGTATGGCCGAGAAGAATGAGCTACAAACCTGTGTCAGATGCAAATATGTTGCCGTGAAGGAAGACAGGTACTGTATACGGTGCGGGGCGCCGCTCAAAAACAAATGCACCAAAGAGAAATCACTTATGCACAAGGGGTGCTATAAGGTTAATAAGGCGGATGCCAAGTACTGCGCGGATTGCGGTACGGAGACGACGTTTAGCCAGTTGGGGCTCATCTAGACCAAGTAGGGCCTTATTCAATAAAAAACCTGAGACAAGGACGAAGTCCTCAGCTCAGGTTTATTTGTCTTCTTAACTATCAGGTTTTTTGTCTTCACATCTACTTCTTCTGTAACACAGCCTGCCATAGATCCGGTGTATCATAACCTAAGCGCCAAGCTGCGACACCAGCGATATCATACTTCTTAGCGATATCCATACGAGCCGTAACGGTTGCTTGGTTCTCCAACCAGAATACGAACGTGTAACCATTTTCTTTGTACTCGACCTTATATTGCCCGAATTCGTTGTCCCACGTTTGCGTAATCGATTTGGAAGCCATAAGCGCGGGAATATCTTTCATGAGAACGGTGCGATTCCCGACTAAAGCTCCTTTGGCATCCAACTGCCATTCGCGTACATAATACGGGATGCCTAGAATGATTTTATCCCGCGGAATACCGTAGGAGAGGAACTCTTGAACGCCGCCATCGGCCCAAGGAATACCAGCGACCGAACCAGGTGAGGTGCTTCCTTTCCAGAACTGATCATAGGCCATGATCACCATGTAATCGACAATGGCACCAAGTTTCTCATGATCAAAAGCGGAAAGATGATTCCATTTCACACTGCCGCGCGGCAAATCAATGGAAATGACTAAATTTTTCGCATGCGCAGCGGCTGTCAATTTTGAAATAAACGCAGTAAAGGCATTACGATCAGAACCAGCTAAGCTTTCGAAATCGACATTGATCCCTGGAACCCCCAATTGTACAGAGCGATTAACCAAAGCCGTAATAAACTTGTCCTGCGCATCACTGTTTGCAAGGAATTGTGTAGTTAAGGTAGAACTAAATTGATTGCTAACCAATGGATATACGGTGTAACCGCTTTTTTGCAACCATTTGACCGTGTCCGCATTCGAAGTATCCTTCAGAGTACCTGTGTTATCTGCCAACTCGAAATAAGAAGGAGAATCGACATCAAGTCCAATCGTATTCGATACATGAGCTTTAATGACCTCTGCGCCTGAGCTGCCGTTCCAGCCCCAGACTTGCAGCTTTTTGAAATTATCCCAAAGTATACGATTCTCCAACGTTTGAATGGAAGAATTACTATACTGTTTCCCATAGATTAGGGCTTCTGGTAGGGTTCGGAACTCACCAATGAGATTGGCGCTCTGATACACTTGATAAGAGGCATAATTGTTCCAAATCTTACGGCCATCGCGGTAAATGGCGCTGTGTCCCCATAGCTTTGCATAACTAATGGCTTCATCTACGGATGTGAATTCCTGAAGAAAAGCGTCGTTTTGAAAAACTTTATACGATTTAAGATTGCTGTACACGGTTTGTTTGGAGTTGATATTAACGACAGTAGAATTCCCCCATTTGAGCGCCTCTTGAATCGCATCCTCTAAGGAAGCAAAGCCCCAATTCGGAGCTGAAAATGTACCTTGATATACCTTATATACCAGGCTGCCTGAACGATTTGCCTCTTTCACAGCTGGGGAGATGTTATCCCATATCCATCCGTTCGAGTTCAAATCGATAATATGCGCATTTCCCCACTTTTTGGCTTCCGCAATGGCGTCAGTGAGACTCGTAAACTTCCACGAATCCTGCGTGATTTCATTTTGATAGAGTTGGTAACGCGCATAATTGTTCCACACCCAGCCCGTGGATTGTAAATCCCGAACACTTGCGTTTGTCCATTTCTTGGCTTCTGCGATGGCCTCATTCAGTGTGGCGAATTGCCACTCCGGCAGGGTAATATCTTGCTGATATACCTGATAACGCGGGAGATTGCTCCATACCCAAGTACGTGTGCCTATTTCTTCTACATGGCTGTTGGTAAACCATTTGGCATACGCTTCTGCCTGTCCATACGATGCAAATTCCATAAGCACTTGGTTGTACTGGTAGACGCGATATTTCGTCGTTTTGTCTATGCTGGAAGGACCATTGCTTGCTGCAAGAACTGTTGAAGGTAACGTCATGGAGAGAAGTAAAGTACCGCTAAGTAACCATTTTCCGATTTTCATTCATTCGCCTCTTTCTAGTAAACTACTCTATTGGACGCATGAACTAGTAGATTGGTTGCGCTTCCGACTAGTTGGAAGTTCATGGATGACCGCGCGAAATTGGACGATGACCTGACTTTTTAGTAACATGAGAGATATTGATTTACCGTGATGAACTTAAGGTGAGGGGAATACAAATGACGCAATATCCAGAGGCATACACCGATTATTTATGTTATTTTCACGGAGCGCGGGATTATTTCGAATGTCATGAAGTGATGGAAGAGTATTGGAAAGAGCATCCCAAGGATCCAGCTAGATTAACGTATGTTGGGCTTATTCAAATCGCCGTGGGGATGTATCATAGCCGAAGAGGGAATTATGCGGGGGCTGTGAAAATGCTGCGAAGTGCAGCAAATAACCTCCAGTCGGAGGATGTTCGCACGTTGGGACTAGACGATGTGGAGCTGCAAGCGAGAATTGTGCAGGCTTGGCAAGCGATCGAAACCGAGAACTATCTCTTTGAAGATATGAATTTGCCTATATCTGATCCTGAGTTGTTGAATTTATGTTTAGAGTTATGTCAGCTCAAAGGGTGGAACTGGCAAACGTCAAGCCCGATGTCAGATGAGATGATTATTCACAAGCATACGCGAAGAGATCGATCCGAAGTGATTGAAGAGCGAGCGAGACAACAAGTTATTCGAAAGGAATTAGGTGAAAACCGATGAATTCGGAAGGTAAAATTCTAGTCGTTGAAGATGAAACTAATATATCTGAGGTTGTTAAGTTATATTTGGAGCACTCGAATTATGAAGCCATACAATTGTTTCGCGGTGGTCATGTACTGAAGACCATCATGAACGAGAGGCCAAGCTTGGTGCTGCTTGACATTATGCTTCCAGATATTTCTGGCTACGAGTTGTGTGAGCAAATTCGAAAAATGGATGCGCCTTTTCATCATACACCGATTATTTTCTTAACGGCGAAAGGGGAGTCCTTGGACAAGCTGAGAGGTTTTAATTTGGGTGTAGACGATTATTTAGTGAAGCCCTTTGACCCGAACGAGCTCATTGCGCGGATTAAGGCAGTACTTCGGAGAACCATGCAACCGCCTGCTGATATGACGGGTCCGCAAAGCTCTCCTCGTAAATGGTTGGAAATGGGAAATATTATGATCGACTTAGAGCAGTATCGCGTTACGGTTGGCGGCAATCGTATTGAATTAACACCTAAGGAGATTGAACTATTGTTTTTCTTAATGAGCAACCCGGGGCGTGTATTTACACGTGAAGATTTACTGGGGTATGTGTGGAATTTTGATTTTACGGGAGGCACACGTACGGTAGACGCGCATGTGAAGAACCTAAGGAAGAAGTTAGGCCAGCATGAGACTTGGAATATTCAAACCCTTTGGGGGATTGGGTACTCGTTTGAGGTTGTACAGCATGTTTAAGCGTTGGGTCATGGGGAAATACAATAGCTTATATATTAAAATTTTCCTCTCTTTTCTCGCGACCTGTGTACTTTTTTTTATTGCGCTTTTCGTGTTTTGGAATTCTTATTTTACGGATCTTTTCTATAAGGATAAAATCGAACTTCTTGAAAAAAGAAATACAGAAATTATCCGATTATTGGATTCCGTTCAGGATGGCACGATTTCTACACGTGAGTTGAAATATACAGTTCGGATTTTAGCTAGAAGCATTAATGGACAAGTCTGGCTCGTAGATGACAAAGGAAACATAGCGAATGGTTCTTCAGATAGTGAAGGAAGAGCGATTCCGAAGCAGATGGACACTTTATTCATTGATGGTCTGCACGGACGTTCAGGACATAGCATGATAAGTCTAGAAACGCCGGATGGGAAACGAAATTTATTTGCCTACTATGCGCCCTATCAATTGAATGAACAACCGATGGTCATCATTCTTCATTTCCCTGCAGGTGATATTAGTGAGGTCATCTCTGCAGTGCGTCTTAACCTCTGGTTACCTCTGCTGTTTTCTCTCATCGCAGTTGGCATTATCCTGTTCGTAGTTTCCCGTAAACTTGCAGGGCCGCTGCAACAAATGAATCGTGCAGCTTTAGAATTAGCTCATGGAGATTTCAAGACGCGTGTTCCTGTCAATTCACAGGATGAACTTGGGCAGCTGGCTAGAAGTTTTAACTTTATGGTGGAGCAGTTGGAGGAGTGGGAGGAGACGAGGCAGGAGTTTCTAGCTAATGTCTCTCATGAACTCAGATCACCTTTGACATCCTTACGTGGTTTCATCGTTGCCATGAATGATCATATTATCCCCCAAGAGAAATATCCGCACTATTTACATATTTGTGATCAAGAGGTACAGCGGCTGCAACGACTTGTCACAGATCTTCTGGACCTTGCTCAGATTCAAAATGGGGTGGATGTATTTCGATTACGTCCAGTTGACATTATCGAATTAGTTGAGGACTCACTCGAGTTATTGAAGCCTGCTATTGTGGAGAAGAACATTTCATTGCATCTCATTTTGCCTGACGAAAATACGGATGGTTGTTTCGTACAATTAGACCCCGATCGATTTGCCCAAATCATTCGTAATTTAATGTATAATTCGTTGAAATTCACCCCTGAAGGGGGCACTTTAACTGTTGCATTAGAAGAGCATGAGAAAGAAGTCCATCTGTATATTAGAGATACAGGAACTGGGATGACGGAAAGTGAGTTATCACGAATTTGGGATCGATTCTATAAAGCGGATGAAGCTCGAACATCCGATTCGGATGATGCAATTTCGGGAACAGGGTTAGGACTAACCATTGTGAAACATCTGGTCACGGGAATGAAAGGCAAGGTTTCCGTTCGCTCCCGAATTGGCGAAGGTACGGAGTTTCACATTGTTTTTCCAAGAAATCTTGAAATGTTCACAAAATCGTCACAATAGTATCATACTTCATACACATTTTTCACCTATCCTTTTGCTGATGGATAGGTTTTTTTGTGGAGGTGTATATTGGATGAGCATTCGTACACGCGTTATTTTGCTGTGTGTGATCCTCACGACCTTCTTGTTAGTCGGTTGTACCAAACAGGATATTGGACAAGCCGAATCCTCTGCAACTGGGAACCCGACTATGCCTGCTTCCACCCAAGTCTCGCAAGAGCTCCCTATGGCTGAAGATGTACAGAATGCAACAGAACAGCGGCTGGTTATGCTATTTCAAGGGTTAATCGTGATGGATCGACAACCGTTATTAGCATTGACTGCAGAGCAATCTAGATCCATTTTGCCCATCGTACGCAAAAGTGAAGAAGAAGGCAGCATTGACGAATCCGAACGTAAAGCCGTCATCCAAGTGTTAACGAATGAACAGAAAGCTTATTTGGATGAACAATCGAAGCAATTGAAGCAACGTATCGCGGAACGAGTGAAAACTCACAGGGAAGCGCTAACGGCGGCGGAGAGGGAGCGATTTGTAAACGCTTTCGAAAAAAGGAGGAAGTCTGAGCAGCGGGTTGAAGCTGGTGTGACAGAGCAGGTAAACAATGTTGTGCCATCTCTGGACACACGAGGAATGGGGACCAGTGTTGAAAAGCAATTAATCGAAATGCTGATCTCGAAGTTGTAAGGTCATGTACAAGCGCACAAATGCTAAGGGGGAAGTAACAGAATGAAATTTTTTCGCAGTAAATGGTTCATTTTGATTGTGGCAATTCTCGTTTGCGCTGGTGGTTCCTATGCGTATTTAACGAAAGGGAAGAAATCGAAAGCAGCAGAGGCTAAAGAAGTTACGGTTGATGTTAAAAAAGGGAACATTCGCTCCTCCGTTTCGGGAACAGCTCAATTTGAGCCCAAAGATACCCAAACCATTTCGTCGACGGAAAATGCTAGCATCAAATCGATTAACCTGACACGTAATCAAGCGGTTAAAGCGGGAGATGTGCTGATCGAGTTGACAAGTTCAAACTTGGAAAACGATCTTCAAGATGCCAAGGTGACTTATGAGCAATTGGAGAAAGATTTGAATACGAAGCAGCAACAAAAAGGAATAACAGGCGTAACGGCGCCAATTAGCGGGAAATTAACGTATGCCAATATTGATGTTGGTGCAACGATTAATAAATCAACGAAAATCGCCACGATTGGCGATGCAAGTACACTAACAGTAACCTTGCCATTTTTTGTGGAGGATGCTGCACAACTACATAAAGGCGACACCATAGACATAACGGTTGATGGTTTCATGATCACCAAAACAGGAACGATAGCGGCCATTTCCAAAGACCCGAAATCGGATGGTAAGGGTGGTAAGCTTGTCGATATCGATATTCAAATTAAGAATGACAATTCCATGGATGCAGGTTTGAATGCAATGGGATCTGCAACGATTGGCGGACGTACGGTTGATTCGCAAGGGAAAGCCGCACTACAGTACGTACAAATTGCTACAGTACTTGCAGGTACGACGGGCAGTATTTCCACAATGCCTTTCAAAACAGGTGTAATTGTACACCAAGGTGATCTGCTTGCCTCCTTCCTAAATGATACCTTAGACGATGATATAACGACGGCGCAAGCTGCGCTAGAACGTCAGAAGTTGAAAGTGGATGCGGCACAAGATCGTGTAACGGCATTGAAAATTCTAGCTCCTTTCGATGGCGTATTCTCAACAGATTTCGTGAATAAAAAAGTGGATATTCTTAGCAACTTCAGACCGGGAAC
Organism: Paenibacillus allorhizoplanae; assembly: GCF_927798215.1. Taxonomy (NCBI): domain Bacteria; kingdom Bacillati; phylum Bacillota; class Bacilli; order Caryophanales; family Paenibacillaceae; genus Paenibacillus; species Paenibacillus allorhizoplanae. The sequence goes on along the minus strand of NZ_CAKMMW010000002.1, from coordinate 472,986 downwards.
AAGGGTTTCAAGCGGGACTCAGTTTGGTACTGTAGCAAGTTTTGCCAAAATGCAGCTTCCTGTGCAAGTGGATGAGCTTGATTTACCTAATATTAAAGTGGGGATGAAAGCGGAAATTAAGGTTGACTCTTTCCCTGGACGCACATTCCCAGCAGAAGTGACACAAGTTTCTACGGTTGGTACAACAACGAACGGTGTAACGTTCTACGATGTTATTTTAGCCACCGAAAATAAAGATAATGTGTTGAAATATGGGATGACGGCAACAGGTGAAATTTTGATTCAGGATAAAAAGGACGTGCTGTATATCCCGCCTGAAGCGCTTCAGCTGCAACGAGGTAAACGTGTAGTAACCGTGAAGAAAGCGGATGGGACATCAGAACCTGAACATGAAGTGAAAATTGGTATTCGTTCGACAACGCAAATTGAGATCACGGATGGACTTAAAGAAGGCGATAAAGTCGTATTGCCTGCGGCTGTTAGAAGACAGCAGAATCTAAGTACAGATGAGATCAATCGCTTAAGACAGCAATTCCAGCAAGGCGGCGGAGCCGGTGGCTTTGGCGGTGGCGGAGCAGGTGGCTTCCAGCAAGGTGGAGCAGGTGGAGCTGGCGGAGCAGCAGGTGGTAATGCTGGAGGCGGAGCTGCACAGCGTACTACCGGTGGTGGTAATGCCGGTGGCGGTAACAGATAAGGCTGCCCTGAAAGGAGCTATTTCTTTGATGAATATCATTGAACTGAAAGATATAACGAAAACGTATAGGCGCGGTGAGGAAGATCTTCCCATTCTGCGTAACATATCGTTATCTGTTGCCGATGGAGATTTCGTTGCCATTATCGGGCCCAGTGGATCCGGTAAATCGACACTGATGAATACGATCGGCTTGTTGGATGTGCCAACATCAGGCAGTTACACCTTGGACGGTGTCGTAACGGAGCGTATGAGTGATAATGAATTGGCAGAGCTTAGAAATCAGAAGATCGGCTTTATTTTTCAACAATTTAACCTGCTACCAAGACTAACCGCGATGGAAAACGTTGAGCTCCCGATGATCTATGCTGGCATTGCTAAGAAAGAGCGTAAGGAACGTGCGAATGCGATGTTGAAAATGCTGGGCATGGGAGAACGTGGTCATCACCGGCCAAGTGAGCTGTCAGGCGGTCAACAGCAGAGGGTAGCCATTGCACGGGCATTGGCGATCTCACCCTCGCTGATTTTGGCAGATGAGCCGACAGGTGCTTTGGACTCGCGTACAGGTGAGGAAGTGCTGGAGCTTATCCTGGAACTGAATGCACAAGGTAACACCATTGTTCTCATTACGCATGATCATCATATCGCGGATAATGCAAAGCGTGTCGTTGCCCTCCGCGACGGCGTCATCGTGGATGATTATCGGAATGACACGAAGAAGTCGCTAGTGCAGCAAGAGGTGAGTGTATGAAGGTAAGTGAACTGATCCGGATGTCGCTTCGGACGATCATTTCAAGTCCGCTGCGTACATTCCTGACCATGCTTGGCGTTATTATTGGCGTAAGCTCAGTTGTCACACTCGTTTCCATTGGACAAGGAACTTCGGAAGCTATTGCGAAGCAATACGAGAACATGGGAACGAATTTGCTCGTCGTAACCGCGACGGGGAATGGGCGTGCGACACAGCTCAGTTATGATGATTTGATGAATTTTGAGAATTTCCCAGAATTCAAATCCATTGCGCCGACGATGTCGAAGAATGGTTCTAATGTTAAATATGATCGCACGCAAGAAAAATATAACGTACTTGGAACGAATGACCGCTATTTCGACATCATCAAAGCGAAAATCGACAAGGGTCGAAATTTGTCGCCGACAGATCTTGAATTTCGTTCGAATGTAGCCATTCTGGGAAGTGAAGTCACGAAGAAATTTTTTGGGACATTGAATCCAGTTGGTGAAAATATCAACATTGATGGTGTTGTTTTCAACGTGATCGGTACACTTAAGGAAAAGGGATCTAATATTGGAGGAGCTTCTGTAGACAGCTCAGTTATCGTGCCGTTAGAATCTGCTAGACGTCAATTCAAGCTGGGTCAAATTCGAACAACGTATGTCGAAGCACCTACGAAGGACGATATTTATACAGCGCAAGAGACGATGAAGCAGTACTTGACGTATAAATTCAAGAGCGATACGGGATTTGTATTAACGAATCAGGACGAGTTGTTGAAAGCACGGACTGAAGCAACGAATACACTTACGAATCAATTAGTGGCGGTTGCCTTGATTTCCTTGCTCGTCGGTGGAATTGGAATCATGAATATTATGTTAGTTACAGTAAGTGAGCGAACACGTGAAATTGGGATTCGCAAATCAATTGGGGCTAAGCGTCGTAATATTTTGCTTCAATTCCTAGTGGAAGCGGTCGTTATTAGTGGTATGGGTGGTTTAATTGGACTGCTGCTAGGCATCGGATTCTCATATGCTTTACCGTATTTTAGTCCGAAGCAGTCGACCAGTCTTTCCTTTAATGTAGGCCTTTATTCATTCTTATTCTCTGTATTAGTCGGAGTGGTTTTCGGTTTATATCCGGCTAACAAAGCATCTAAACTGCGTCCGATCGACGCATTGCGTTCTGACTAAATGTAACTACAAGGAGGACTCCCAGTGATCCAACAACGTAAGATGAAACGACTGCTCAGCCGTTCGGCTTTAATGCTAACCGCTGCAAGCTTTTTAACACTTCCTCTGGCAACATCAGCTTTCGCTGGCAAGGAAGGTGTATTTCTCAGTGATTCCGTCTATTTTACTTTGGACAAAGTGTCGTTATCGGTTGGTGCCGAGGATGGTTCGCTTCGATTCTCATTAGGCTTGAACAATCATAGTGATGCTATCGTCGATTTCAATAATTATGGCGTAAAAGTCATTGATGCCAATGGCATTACGTATACTGCGAAGCTCAATGAGAAGGTTGTTGCACGTGTGAAGGCAGGAGAAACGGGGACGTTTAAATTTACGTCTGAAGTTCCGAACAATCTGACACCTTCCGATTTGAAGGTAGATATTTTCCGATGGAATAATAATACGACATCTGATATCGGTGCGCTTTCTGTCGAATCTGCGATGGTCGAAACAGGTCAAACGTTGGAACAACAAGCCGTTATTAACTTAAAAGAGATTGATACGACGCTCGCTGAAGAAACGTTAGTTACCGCTAAATTAGGACAAAGCTATAAAGTGTACAAAGATGGCGTGTGGATGGTCTATACGGATCTGACTCTGTCAAACGAAAGCAGTGCCAGTGTGAAGCTGCCAGATGGACTAGAACTCAATTTCCAAGACAGCAAAGGGTTGACGTATGGCGCTCAGTTTGTTGCTAATGTAGGTGCCTTGCTTCCTGATCAGCCTGTGACAGCGACGCTTCAAGCAGCTGTTCCCGCTACACTGGATACGAGTAAATTATCATTGCTGTTCTCGCCTAAAGGAAAAGTGAAAACGACACTTCTGGGTACACTGAATGCAGCTAAAACCTTCTCAGTAGGCCGTCTTAGTGACAAAATTGACTACCCGAATAAAGATGCGAGTGATGCTTTGAACGGGCTCGTGATGTCGACCTCATGGGCATCAGCTGTTCAGCAAACAGATGGGTTGCATGTGCAAGCGAATGTGACATTGACGAACGAAAGTGATGGCATTGTTACAGTTCCTAACTTGACTGGAGAATTCCAGGCGAGTCGTAGTAATGTAGGTGTGTCATCGAGCGATAATGCCGTTCGTTCTGCCTACTTATCTCCGAACGAGTCGACGACGTTCCATTTCCAAGGTGTTGTACCCGCTTCACTAAATGCAGAAGCGTTACAACTGGTCGTACTGGAGAAGCAAAGCGCGGCTGCCCCCACAACTACTGGAGCAAGCACAGGAACAGGAAATGGTTCAGGAACAGGTGCTGCAGGTAACGCGGATAATTCGAAGCAAGCAGCTTCGCTGCCCGTTTCCGTGACTTCACTTGCAGGTGCAGGTGTTGCTGGCGAAGCGACAACTTATGCTGCTGCGTCAGCGTATAAGATCGGTGAACCATTTAAGCTAGCCTCGACGAACAGCATGGATTCCAATATAGATATGTCGCTCGTTGAACTAGGAATGAGTGTGAACACAGACTTTGGGTATAAGACAGTTGTTGCGAAATATAAATTAACGAATAAAAGCACGACAACATTGGCTTTGCCTGATTTCCAAACCGATCTGACGAATGAAGATGGATACACCTATACAGGTGTGCGTCAAACGAATGTGGCCAAAAACATTGCACCAAACACGAGCTATGTGTTGAATTATTCGTACATGGTGCCAGATAATGAGGATGCAGATAAACTTGCATTAAACCTCTATGATACGAATCGTTTGGCAGTGGGTTCATATAAAACAGAAGTGCAGCCAATCCCAGCAACGGGGCCAATTTCAGTGTATCCATTTACGATCGATTTCGATGATTACTCACTTAGCGCTACTTATAGCAAAGATGGGTCCTATAGTTACCGTTTACGATTAGATCTAGATGTGCAGCGACAAGCACAAGTTATCACAGATGCGAATTTCTCTTCACTCGTGTTTGAGGTTGTGGATACCGAAGGACGCTTACTGAGCTCCAAACCAATGACCTTTACAGGTCAGCAAAGGATTTTGTCTGGCGTTCAGTTCCTCGAATTTACAAATATTAGATCTGAGCAACTGAATACAGGCTCCTATTTCAACATTTATGAGGTTATCTCTACTCCGAATGGTGAAGCAAAACGCTTGATCCGTACAATTAAGCCATAAAGGTTACAAAAAAAGAGTAGGTCCAGTTTAGAACTGGATCTACTCTTTTTGGTATGCTACAACAACTCTGGTGCAGGCGGATATGCCGCATCAACGAGGTCTAAGCGACCAGTTTCTGGATCGATGATCATACCGTGAACGGGTAAATTTTTGGGAAGTAATGGATGATTTCGAATAATATTAACGCTTTTCTCAATTCCCTCTCGAACATGATTGAAGCCGGTTAGCCAACGCTTCAAGTCAATACCAGCATGTCCCAGTGTTTCAAAGACATCGTCGGAGATGCCTCTGGCCTTCGCATTCGCAATGACGACTTCTGAATTGAGTCCTGTCATACCGCAATCATAATGCCCGATGACGAATACTTCATCAGCCTCCAGCTGATAGACAGCGACAATAATACTGCGCATAAGACTGCCGAAGGGGTGAGAGACGATAGCGCCAGCATTTTTAATAATTTTGGCATCTCCATTATGAAGATTCATTGCCTTAGGAAGTAATTCGACAAGCCGCGTATCCATACACGTGATGACAACCATTCGTTTGTCTGGAAATTTCGTGGTCAAGAACTCTTGGTATTGCTTGGTTTCTACGAAATCCTTGTTGTAACTTAAAATCTCATTGACTAAAGACATGGGTTTCCCTCCAGGTAAGTTGATGTGCTGCATGTCTATGTTTGTGCAGCTTTATCGGTTATCGACTAAGCTCATACCCGCATTGTAAATCTGATTATTACTCTTCAGTATATAGGATTTATTGCCTTCATGGAAGTCGATTTTCATGTTGTCCTCGAAAAAGATCTCGTCCTTCGCTTTATATATCAATGGAAACGAATCGGTTACAGCGGAGATATCTTCAGCATTTGCCGCAGAAACCAACCACAAGGTAGGTACGCCATTCACGGAGCAGCCACAGCCTTCTGTATCAAAAACGAGCTTAAGAAGGGTGTTGTTTTGATCCATCCAAGGCGTTAATCGTTGTCTAGCTGTATCGGTAAATGTAATGTTCATAAGGTCATCTCCTCACTTAGTTGCAAAACAAACAGAATGTTAAATAAAGGCTAGTCCTTATTCTACCACATTCAAATCGAAATTTGATTCTAACCCTCGTTGGAAGTATGATAATTATGAAACATTTGGGAGGAGTTGAGCACATGAGTGTTGGTGTTGTAAATGCCAAGTTGGCATCGTTCAAAGCTTATGTTCGTAAAATGAAGCAGTACGAAGAGGCAATCTCTTTGATTTATTGGGACATGCGGACAGGTGCTCCAAAAAAAGGGATCGAAACACGTTCTGAGGTTGTCGGTGAGCTCTCCACCGAGGTATTTCGAATGTCTACGTCGGAAGAGATGGGCGATTATGTTAATTTCTTCATACAGCCGGATGAGCTGGAGCAGTTAGATCCCATTTCCCGCAAAATGGTGCAGGAATGCAAAAAAGAATACGATCGCAGCAAAAAAATTCCAGCTGACAAATATCAAGCTTATGTCGTGTTAACCTCACAAGCAGAGTCTGCATGGGAAGGCGCGAAGCATAATTCGGATTGGGCGTCTTTTCAACCATATTTGGAGAAAATCGTGGCGGCTACTCAAGAGTTTATTGAGCTGTGGGGCTATGAAGGGCATAAATATAACACCTTGCTGGATATGTACGAGCCAGGGATGACCGTTGAAAAGCTGGATGAAGTGTTCGGTACCCTGCGAGAAAAAGCTGTGCCACTCCTTGCGAAGATTAGTGCATCAGCGAATCAGCCGAATCGCTCCTTCTTAGATCAACAATTTGATATTGGGAAGCAAAAGCAATTCTCGCTTTCCATTTTGAAACAAATGCAATATGACTTTGAAGCAGGTCGCTTGGACGAAACGGTTCACCCGTTTGCAACAGCTTTGAATCCTGGAGATGTGCGGATTACAACCCGATACCTGCCTAATGACATCACATCAGCCTTATTCGGAACGATTCATGAAGGCGGACATGCGCTGTATGAGCAAAATATTTCTACAGACCTCGTAGGTACGAATCTCTGCTCTGGTACTTCGATGGGGATTCACGAGTCGCAGTCCCGCTTCTGGGAGAACGTTATTGGCCGCAGCAAACAGTTCTGGGATCGCTATTACGGTGAACTTCAGACGACTTTTAGCGGGCAAATCGATGAGGTTGGCGTAGACGATTTCTATCGTGCTATTAACCATATCGAGCCATCCTTGATCCGAATTGAAGCGGATGAGCTTACGTACAACTTACATATTATGATTCGCTATGAGCTGGAAAAAGGGCTATTCAGCGGTACGATCGCTGTAGCGGATTTACCTGCGGCGTGGAATGCCAAATACGAGGAGTATTTGGGAGTTACGCCTCCGAACGACGGCGAAGGTGTCCTACAGGATGTACACTGGTCTGGCGGTGCATTCGGTTATTTCCCATCGTATGCGCTTGGGAACATGTACGCGGCGCAATTCACAAACACGCTTCGCAAAGAACTGCCTAACTTTGATAGCTTTATTGCTGAAGGCAACCTAGCACCGATCAAAGAGTGGTTGACAGAGAAGGTTTACCAGCATGGTAAACTGCTGACACCGAACGAAATCATTCAACAAGTAACAGGCGAGCCGTTGAATCCGGAGTACTTGGTGGCGTATCTGGAAGAGAAGTACTCTGAAATCTATGGCATTTAGTAATTACAGAGCTCTATGTTGTTATTCATAAGAGTGTGAGATAAAACAGCTTTCCTGACGGTTTTTTCGTCGGGGGAAGCTGTTTTTTTTGTGTCTTGCTGCTTGTCTATTATCTCCCAAACGGCCATCACCCTGATGAAAAATACTTTACTCGCAACTAAATGGCTCCCCTCGCTATGACATTTATTTGTCTCACACCTAATCCACCATTTATCTTACCCTCAACAGCTACTGTCTCGATTAGCTTCCCACTCACGATCAACGTTCCTTCCCAACATCAACAGCTACTGCCTCGATCGACTAACTTCTCCCCATTTACTTATTCCACCGCCACCAAGCTCCCCCTCCGCATCAAAGTTTCAAATAGGCATCTTTGATTAGCACAATTCGTACCTTTGAGCAAAATTGTTGCATATAGGCACTTATTTTTGAGATTTCATGCCATTTAGCAATAAATATTGAAAAATAGTTGCACTTTCGCACTTATTTCTAATTTGCTCCTCGAAAAGCATCAAAAGGTTGCACATTTGCACTTTTGCCATCGGAGAAGTCGCCAACTTCAACGTTTCGCCTCGCGATAGGATTGGAGGATTGCGATACGCTCAAAACCTCATTCTATCCCTCAACATGTCTTCGTGCACATGCACAAACAGATCAGCATCTTCGGCATAAAAACCAAATTTTATCAACTCGATTAGCTTTTCTGGAAGAACCATTAACCGACGTCTGGGCTCCTGCATAGGATACATTACAATTCAAATCGGAGGGACGTCCTATGAACAATCGGAAAAGATGGGGATTCACATTATCCGTCGTTCTGCTCTTAAGCTTAATCGCTTCAGCGTGTGGAACCAAAACGGAAGAAACAACGAAGGTGCGCATTGGTGAGGTGACGCGTTCCTTGTTCTATGCACCGCAGTATGTTGCGCTATCACAGGGCTTTTTCAAAGATGAAGGGCTCGATGTGGAACTGACAACAACACCTGGTGGAGACAAAACGATGACTGCGCTGCTCTCGAATGCCATTGATGTTGCGCTTGTTGGATCAGAAACATCGATTTACGTGTCACAACAAGGCTCGGATGATCCAGTTATTAATTTTGCACAATTGACCCAAACGGATGGCACTTTCCTAGTTGCTCGAACTAAAGTCGATAAGCTGGATTGGAATGCACTCAAAGGGAAAGTATTCCTTGGGCAACGTAAAGGCGGTATGCCGCAAATGGCTGGCGAGTTCACGCTGAAGAAGCACAACATCGACCCGCAGAAAGATTTGCAGCTAATCCAAAACATTGATTTTGCGAATATCGTATCGGCTTATGCTTCGGGAACTGGTGAATACGTACAGCTATTCGAGCCGCAAGCATCGATCATTGAGAAAGAGGGCAAGGGTTATGTACTTGCATCCTTTGGAGTTGAAAGCGGACAGCTGCCTTATACCGTGTTTATGTCAAAGCAAAGCTTTATCAAAGCCAACCCCGCCACCATTCAGAAATTCACGAATGCGGTTCAACGGGCGCAGCTATGGGTTGCCGCGAAAAGCGTAGATGAAATCACAGAAGCGGTATTGCCTTATTTTAAAGATATCGATGTCGCGATTGTGAAAAATGTTGTGAAACGATACAAAGATCAGGGCTCTTTCGCAACAGATGGCATTGTGGATGAGAAAGAATGGAATAACTTGCTTGACGTGATGACATCAGCTGGAGAGCTGAAAGAGAAAGTGGCCTGGAGCAAACTGGTGAATAACACTTTTGCAGAAAAAGCGAAATCAACCGTTAAGAAATAATCTCTTGCACGAACTACTCAACGCAGGATGAAGATAAGAGGAGGTTTGGTGCCATGGACACAGCTGTTCAGGTCGGAGATGTCACACAGGTTTACGTAACTGAGGAGCGGGCAACGCTTGCCTTACAAGGAATATCATTTGACATAGCGAATGGCGAGTTCGTCAGTCTGATTGGACCTAGTGGTTGTGGCAAAACTACCCTCTTATCCATCATTGCGGGACTCCTTCCACCGACGTTAGGCCGAATTATCGTGGCAGGGCATCACGTTCAGGGTCCATCGCCCAAAGTGGGTTACATGCTGCAGCAGGACTACTTATTTCCTTGGCGGACGATTGAAGCTAATGCTTGTATGGGACTGGAAATCGCAGGCACTCTGACGAAAGAGAAGAAGCAGGGGGCGCTTCACTTATTGGAGGAAATGGGTCTGCTAGCATTCAAAGATTATTATCCTGCACAATTGTCTGGCGGGATGAGACAGCGCGTTGCACTTGTTCGAACATTGGCAACAGAACCTGAGCTGCTACTATTAGATGAGCCTTTCTCGGCACTGGATTATCAAACGAAGCTGCAGCTAGAAGATTTGGTTGTAGAGACGCTGCGCGCCAAGAAGAAAACAGCGATTCTGGTCACGCATGATATTTCAGAAGCGATTGCGATGAGTGATCGCATTATCGTACTGGCTCCGAATCCAGGGCGAATTCGCAGGTCGTTTCTAATGCCAGAGGTGGTAAGGGCAGCTGTGCCATTTGAAGCGAGGGAATTGCCTGAATTTCATGCACTATTTCGGCAAATTTGGCAGGAGTTTGGGGGTGTGCAGCATGGATAATCAGGATAACCACCAGCGCATCCAAACCAATCAACCGAATGAGACATTAAAGCAGGACGTACATCAGCGTTTTCTGAAGGCGAGAAAGAGAGAGACGAAGTGGGTACGACTTTTTCAAGCGGCCATTTTACTTCTATTTTTATCCCTATGGGAGTTAGCCTCACGTTTGAAGTGGATTGATGTCCTGCTTTTTAGCTATCCGACCAAAGTATTCGCTCTCCTGTGGGAGAAACTGCTCGACGGCACGCTGCTTCCACATGTAGCAGTCACAGTAGAGGAGACGATTATTGGATTTTTCTTAGGAACGATACTGGGAACCGCATTAGCGGTAGTTATTTGGTGGTCACCATTTCTGTCGCGTGTGCTGGATCCTTACATCGTCGTGCTGAATAGTATGCCTAAGGTTGCTCTGGGGCCATTATTTATTGTCGGATTTGGTCCTGGCTTGCTCTCGATTATCGCAACAACACTGTCGATCACGGTCATTATTACAACGCTTGTCGTTTATGGCAGCTTCAAGGAAGTGGATCATAACTACGTCAAGGTCGTAAAGTTATTTGGAGGCAATCAGCGTAAAGTATTTCTTAAAGCTATTCTGCCATCATCGTTTCCTGCTATCGTTTCTACGCTGAAAGTTAATGTGGGCTTGGCCTGGATCGGCGTCATCGTTGGTGAATTTCTAGTGTCCCAGAAGGGGCTGGGATACTTAATCATATATGGTTTTCAAGTCTTTAACTTCACCTTAGTGATCTCTACTCTGTTCGTAATCGCAATTGTCGCAACGGTGATGTATCAGCTTGTAGCCAATTTAGAGAAAAAATTAACGAAGCATCGGTAATCAGGAAAGACTTGCCACAGCCCCATGCAAAATGAAATAATGAGCCCATAGAAAAACCTGTAAAAGAGGTGAAACACTATGGGCTTTCGTGTGCTCAAAACAGCCATTGCGGTCATAATCGCTATGTATCTGGCGTATATATTAGGGGTTCATACGCCTGGAGCAGCGGGGCTTCTTGCCATTCTGGGCATTGAAGTGACGAAAAAGAAAGGCATCCAAAGTGCCTTGCACCGTATCGCGGCATCCATTCTGGCACTTCTCATCGGTTCGGTTTTATTTAACCTGCTTGGGTTCCATATTTGGGTCGTTAGTTTATTTATTCTTATCGTGTTTCCAGTTCTAGTACGGTTACGGATTACCGAGGGGGCTGTGACTGGTGCAGTCGTAATGCTGCATCTTTTTGCTTATGAATCAGCGAACTGGCCGACTGTACTTAATGAACTAATCTTGCTTGTTATTGGACTGGGTTCAGCTACTCTTATCAATATTGCTTATATGCCGAAGGCTGACGCCGCACTTATCACTCATAAACAACAAATCGAAGGATTGTTTTCCGACATTTTTGTCAACATTGCAAAGCATCTTCGGGATAATACGGTGATTTGGGATGGGAAAGAACTTCTCGAAGTCAGTGAGGAAATTGAACGCGGGGCGAGCTTGGCGAAACGGTCAATGGAGAATACGTTGTTGTTTGGTTGGGATCCCTATTGGCGCGTTTATTTCTACATGAGAGGCGAACAGCTGGAGTCGATCCATCGGATGATTGATCTTGTTGCCGGGGTTTATCAGACCTTGCCACAAGGAGAGTTGGTTGCTGCGATCTTCGAAGATATTAGCCAATCTGTGAAGGAAGACTATTATACAGGGGAAGCAGAGAAAGAATTACAAGAGCTGAACGCTCGTTACAAGGGAATGCCATTGCCCGAGAGTCGAGAAGAATTCGAAGTGAGATCAGCGATTTTACAGCTTAACAGAGAGTTAATGCACTACTTAGCTATTGCCAAAAAGCAAAAAAAACACCGACCTGAAGCGGGTTGACTCTGACAGATATAAGTATTTTTGAATCTCAAAAATAATATAAAATAATTGTCACTCTAGACTACTGTCCTGCATACACTTGTAATGAATGATTGTATGGAGGAGGTTGAAAGGATGTCATTAGATAAAGATTTGCAATGCAGAGAGATCATTACAAAGGCTGTCTGCGGTAAAGGTCGCAAATTTTCTCATGTAAGTCATACCGTGACTCCGCCTTATTCTCCAACCAGTATTTTGGGCGCTTGGATTATTAATAACCAATTCGAGGCTGTCCATTCTGGAGAGGGCGTAGAGGTAGTTGGTACTTACGATATCAACATCTGGTATTCTTACGATCGTAACACCAAAACAGACGTAGCAAAAGAAACCGTATCGTATGTAGAAATCGTTGGACTAAGCTACTTGGACAAAAAACATAAGCCGACGACAGCCGAAGTATCAGCTGTCGCGACGCAAGAGCCGAACTGCGTAGAGGCCAGCATCTCTTCAAGCGGCGACAGCGTCATCATTCGGGTGGAACGCGAGTTTCAAGTTGAGCTCATTGCCGAAACGAAAGTCTGTGTAGTCGTTTGCACCAACGGCTGCAATGACTTCGACGACAAGCACGTGGATTTCGATGACAGTGGCGATGGTGATTTTGAGGATCTGGACGCCGATCTGCTCGAGGATGAACTGGATTAGGGGATCTTATACGCCATTATATGCGGGCTAAAGAGGTTCGGCAGAGGGCATTTGCCCTCTTTTTTGTTGTATTCGCACATTTGGGCATTCGCGTATATAAAGCGCCAAGAGCAGTGGGAATAGGTGAATAGGAGGTGTTAGAATGGAAACCTTCTTCCTGCACGCACAGGAGAAAGACGCACAGGAGCTGGCCGAACGAATCCGTATTCCGAGTGGAACTAATCTTCCAGTGGATTGGCAAGGTCAGCTCATCATTCATTGGGGAGCTGCACATGATGAATATCCCCAGAAGCTTGCTCTGCAGCCCATTAAAGCGATCATGCGCGCTCAGAATCGAAGGAAGCGAGATGCGTTGTTACAACTTCACGGTATAAAAACGATCACCTCACAGACAGTCTCCTCAAGAGGGAAAAGGGAACCCGTGCTTTTTACGCATAAATATAAAGTAGCTGTGTTTCATCTCCAAACACTTCTTATTTATGAGAAGAAGGAGACAGTTCTGCTTTCGGAGAAGTCCTTGCAGCATCAAAGACAAGTGAATGTGAACGCTGCTTACATAGAAGTGGGTCCAAGTCAAATCAACTTCCACTCACGCAGGGCGAGCCGAGAATCCGTCAAAGCGATCTATGCCCTTGGGTTAGATTATGGCCTCGTCACTATCGGCATCACGCCTTCGGGGCACACGCTCGTGCTGGACGTCGATCCCGTTCCGAAGCTGAACGGGAGATTGGTGCAGCTCTTCGCGCAAGCGATCGATCAGTACGATCAATCACTTGCGAAAGAGCTGGAACGCAAAGAGCGAGCAGTGCTCGGCTGCGATCCAGAGTTCCTGCTCGTGAACCCGCAGGGCAAGGTCGTCTTCGCCGACCGCTTCCTAACCCGCGATGGCGCTGTAGGCAGCGACGCTATCGTGCTAAGCGGGCATCGTGTGATTCTGCCGCTGGCTGAGCTGCGTCCGCAGCCTAGTGTGGACCCGCTGCAGCTCGCAAAGAACGTGCGTGTAACCATGGGACTTGCCGCACGGAAGATCACAGACCATAGCCTCGCCTGGTGCTCGGGTGGCATGCCCGTGCGCGGCTACCCGCTGGGCGGTCACCTGCATTTTAGCCGCTGCTGGATGAATGGTCACCTATTGCGTGCGCTGGATAACTATCTCGCGCTGCCACTGATCTTGATCGAGGACGAATCGACACGTGGTCGGCGTCCACGTTATGGCTATCTTGGAGACTTCCGTAAGAAGTCGCATGGGGGATTCGAATACCGGACGTTGCCAAGTTGGCTGGCCTCACCCGTCATCACTCGTGGTGTCTTCGCACTGGCAGCGCTGATTGTTAATAACTATTGGCGCTTAACGCGGAAGCCACTGCAAGAACCTGATATCCAAGCCGCGTACTACAGCGGGGATAAGCGGAGGCTACAGGATGAAGTAGCGAAGTTATGGAAGGACTTGGAGCAGCTTAAGGGGTATGAGGTCCATGCTGCATTGTTGGAAGGTCTTCGTTCACAAATCACTTCCATGGTGTCGTGGAACGAAATGGCGGACATTCGGTTCGCTTGGAAAATTGCACCCGGGGTGCTGAAAGAAGCTTTTGATGAAGGAATCATGTTATAATAGATTATCTATCGCATCATAGAGTTAGGGATATTCAAGAGATTAGTAGTAGTTGGAAATTGGTTGAATAATGAATGGAATATGAAGGCTGTACACGAATTTCGTTGTTCTGCTTGCTGGCCATGATTGGCTATGCCGCAAGCAGAATGACTTCTATTAATCTGTGTACGGATGAAAATAAGAATAATAGTTTCAAAGAGTTCACCTTAATAACGGAATAGGTTGGAGGAACACAAGTTGGCTACATATACGCCGATGATTCAGCAGTACTTAGCCGTGAAGGCACAGGTTCCAGATGCATTTTTGTTTTTTCGTCTGGGCGATTTTTATGAGATGTTTTTTGAAGATGCCATTAATGCGTCACGCGAATTAGAGATTACGTTAACAGGCCGTGAAGGCGGCGGTGAAGAGAAAATTCCGATGTGCGGCGTCCCTCATCATGCTGCGGACAACTATATGTCCCGCTTAATTGAGAAAGGCTACAAAGTTGCCATCTGTGAACAAGTGGAAGATCCTGCTGAGGCCAAAGGCGTTGTACGCCGAGAAATTGTACGGATCGTTACGCCTGGTACAGTGATGGATAGCAAACTCCTTGGAGAATCCGTCAACAACTATATCGTATCTTTGGTCAACCAAACAGATGGATATGCATTTACAGCCTGTGATATTTCAACAGGTGAGCTTTACACAACAAAGCTTGCTAATTCCTGGGAACTCGTCGTTGATGAGTTAAATGTCTATAATCCATCTGAAATTGTGACCAGTCAAGCGCTGCTGACTACGATTCGCGAGTCTGGTGCTGCGTGGGGCCGAAATATGGTCCTAACGGAGTGGACCAGAGCGGATGAAACGCTGCTTGATGAGCATTTCGCAGAAGATGCTGCGTTATCGCATTTATCTAGCATCAGTCGACAAGGTGTCGCTTCGTTGCTTGCTTATTTGAAAGAAACGCAAAAAAGAGCGCTAACGCATGTGAAGCACATCCGCATCTATGAACCGGATCAATTTATGACGATGGATCCGTTTACTCGTCGAAATTTAGAACTCGTTGAAACGGTTCGTGAGCGTGCCAAAAAAGGGTCGTTATTGTGGCTTTTGGACAAAACCGTAACGGCCATGGGCGCGCGAATGCTGCGCCGTTGGATCGAGAAGCCACTTATGAATGTGACTCGAATTGAGGAGCGGTTAGAAGCTGTCAATCTGCTCTACAATCAATTGATTGTGCGAGAAGATGTGAAGCAAGCCCTGAAGGAAGTCTATGATTTGGAGCGTTTGGTCGCTCGAATCTCCTATGGCAATGCCAATGCCCGCGATATGATCGCGTTGAAGCACTCCTTGCAGCAAGTTCCGATGCTGCAGCAGTTATGTGCCACGTCTGGATCCGAAACGCTGCGGAAGCTTGTTGAGAATATGGATGTCTGTGATGATGTCATGTCCTGGATTGCCAATGCGATTGAGGACGAGCCGCCCGTTTCGATTCGTGATGGGGGAATGATTCGCGAAGGCTATCAGCCTTACCTAGATCAGCTTCGAGAAGCTAGCAAGAATGGGAAGCAATGGATTGCCGAGCTGGAGCGTCAAGAACGCGAAGCAACGGGCATTAAGTCGCTCAAAATCGGCTATAACAAAGTGTTCGGTTACTTTATTGAGGTCACGAAAGCCAACATGTCCGCTCTGCAGGAAGGGCGTTACGAGCGTAAACAAACGCTTGCGAATGCGGAGCGATATGTGACGCCAGAGCTCAAAGAGAAAGAAGCGCTCATTCTGGAAGCGCAGGATAAAATGATTGATCTGGAGTATGAGCTGTTCACGGAGCTGCGCGACCGGATTTCGAAGCATATCTCCAGATTGCAGAAGCTGGCGGAGGTTATTGCCACCGCCGATGTGTATCAGTCGCTGGCTACGGTCAGCGCGGCGCATCACTTCCGTAAGCCTGAGATCGGCGAAGGCTTCAATCTTGAAATCGAAGACGGACGACACCCGGTGGTGGAGGCTGTCATCCAGGACGGCTCGTTCATCGCGAACGGGACGAGTCTGCTTCAAGAGCAGGGCCGCATTCTGCTTATTACCGGGCCGAACATGGCCGGTAAGAGTACGTATATGCGGCAAGTAGCCGTGATCTGCCTCATGGCGCAGATTGGCTGCTTCGTGCCTGCGAGATCCGCGCGCATCCCGGTCACGGATCGGATCTTCACGCGGATCGGAGCAGCCGATGATCTGATCGGCGGTCAGAGTACGTTCATGGTCGAGATGATGGACATCCAGGTCATGACGGAGAAGGCGACGAGTCGGAGCCTTGTCATCATTGATGAACTGGGCCGCGGCACCTCGACAGGAGAAGGGATGGCGATCGCTCAGGCCGTCATTGAATTCCTTCACGATCGGATCGGCTGCAAGACGCTCGTGTCGACGCATTTCCATGAGCTCGCCCATCTGGAAGAGAGCCTTGCCCATCTGCGCAATCACTGCATGGCCGTGAAAGAAAGCGGCAGGCAGGTGACCTTCCTGCGCAAGCTCATCCCTGGGGCAGCTAGTACGAGTTACGGCATCTACTGTGCCGAAATCGCCGGGCTGCCAGATGCGATCATTCAGCGCTCGTATGCGCTGCTGAATGGCTTTGAAGAGCGCGCGGCGGCATCAGCTGTACCGCAAGCCGCAGAGACCGTTGCCGTTGCCACAATTGCACCACCCGTGGCAACGCCGATCCGGCAGCTGTCCCTCTTCGAGGAGGACAGTCCAGCTGAAGTTGCCGTCAAGAAGAAGCCTGACGGCAAATCCCAACTGGTACTAGACCAGTTGAAGGGGATTGATCTCATCAATATGACGCCACTACAGGCGCTCAATTTAGTCTATGAATGGAAGCAAAAACTACAGTAACCAAAGGCGCCTGTTTCAGTTATTTTTAACCGTACACTTCATAACTTGTCTTTAGATCACTACTGGAACGGAGATATGGATATGAGTTTCTCACCATTGAATAAGAAAGCAGTTAAAGCAACTTTGGCACTCGCATCGGCTCTAGCCGTTGTTATGCCTGCAAGTGCCATGGCAGATGAGGATCTACAGACCGTTCTCGTACGAAAGACACTTGTCGAAAACCATGTGAGCGGCGTTTCCTTAGAAGCACTGGAAAATCAGAGCATTGAGCAGATGATTGCAGGGTTGAAGGATCCGTATACAGTACTCTTCACACCTCAGGATTACGGTCAATTCTCGAATACGCTTGAAAATAGCTTTGAAGGAATCGGATGCGTAATTGGGCTTGATGACCAAGGGGTATATGTTTCGAGAACAATCCCAGGTTCACCGGCAGAATCAGCTGGGTTGCAGTCTGATGATTATATCAAAGCTGTGGATGGCGTAGCTGCTTCAACGACTTCAATTGATGCTGTTCGGAGTAAAATTATTGGCGTCGCAGGTACCAAAGTAAAGGTGACCGTACTTCGGGGAGATAAAGAAATAACGTTCGAACTTACTCGCCAAGCTGTAAATTCCCCGGAAGTGTATAGCAAAAGTTTTACCAATGGCGTTGGTTACGTACAAATCACGGACTTTTCAGATGAAGCTGATGAAGAATTTGACAAACAACTAAGTGCGCTGCAAGCCAAAGGATTGAAGTCGTTAATTCTAGATGTTCGTGATAATCCCGGCGGATATCTAGAAACGGCACGTAATATTGCCAAGCATTTTGTAAAAGATGGCGTCCTCATTCATACTCAGAACCGTGATGGTGTGGATGATCCAGTGACTTTTCAAGATGGAAGTCCGCTGGGGATTCCTGTATATATTTTAGCGAATGAGAATAGTGCAAGTGCTTCAGAAGTACTTTCGGGTGCTTTACAGGACTACGGGGTTGCGAAAGTGATCGGTATGCAAACTTTTGGTAAAGGAAGCGTTCAGCAGCTCTTCGAGCTTCCAGACCAAAGTGTATTGAAGGTAACAGTTGAAGAATACTTAACACCCAAAATGCGAAAAGTGAACAAAGTAGGCATTACACCGGACTTGAAGGTTGATGGCGTATCGGCACAGCTTATTACAGCACTTCATGAAACAGGTATTTCAGATATCCAAGTGTCGTTTACAAAACATAATGTTACGTATAACGGTGTTGATGTTGGCTATGGCTTCGGCAGCTTTAGTGAAAAAGGTAAGTTCTACGCTTCGGCACGTGGTCTAGCCGCTTTAATCGGGGCCCAAATTACATGGAATGATCCGAATCGCACCGTGGATATCACGGATAGCAAGGGAACGCACGCATTTGCGATTGATTCCGATAAGCTGATGATTGTTAACGGTATGAGCTACGTGAATGTCGATGTATTTGATGATTATTTTCCGCAGCTGAAGGTCGTTCATCAAGGGGAGAACGTTTCTATACAGGCTACAAAGGGGAATTAAGACGATGGGGAAAATTCAGCTCTTAAGCGAGCATATTGCGAACCAAATTGCAGCAGGTGAAGTGGTGGAGCGGCCTTCATCGGTCGTGAAAGAGCTGGTTGAGAACTCGGTTGATGCGGGGAGTACCCGTGTTGACGTCACGATTGAAGAAGGTGGCTTAACCTTAATTCGGGTATCCGATAACGGCTCAGGCATGGCTCTTGAGGATTGTGAATTAGCTTTCCAGCGGCATGCTACGAGTAAAATTGCTACGAGCAAGGATCTGTTCTCGATCCGCACGCTAGGCTTCCGTGGTGAAGCCTTGCCAAGTATAGCTTCTGTCTCCAGGCTCGAGTGTGTAACTAGTGCAACGAATGATGGGTTAGGACGTAAAATCACCATCGAGGGCGGCACGATTCGTGCTGTGGAAGAAACAGCCGCATCGCGCGGAACAGAAGTGACAGTACGTGATTTATTTTATAATACGCCAGCTAGATTGAAATATATGAAAACGATCCAGACGGAGCTTGGGCATATTTCCGATTATTTATATCGACTTTCGCTTGCTCATCCTGGCATTGCTTTCACCTTGAAGCATAATGGCAATGTATTGCTCCAAACGCTAGGCAATGGGGATCTGCTTCAAGTCATTGCCGGCATCTACGGCACGGCGATTGCCAAGCAAATGCTTCCACTCCAAGTGGAAAGCTTGGATTATACGATCTCGGGCTTCGTCGCCAAGCCCGAAATGACACGCGCGAATCGCGGCGGCATCTCCACCATCGTCAATGGTCGGTATGTGCGTAACTTCGCGCTGAATCAAGCCCTTCTGCAGGGGTATCACACCCTGCTGCCGATCAATCGCTTTCCCGTTGCTGCACTGCACATCGGGATGGACCCTGCGCTCGTGGATGTCAACGTGCATCCATCCAAGCTGGAGGTCCGCTTCAGTAAAGAAGCGGAGCTAACGGCACTGATCGAAGCCGAAGTGAAACGGCTGTTCGGCAGACAAGTGCTGATTCCTACGGGAGTCAAAGCGTCATCAGTGCCCAAAGGCGCTTACGTTCAGGAACAATTGGAACTCACACGTACTGTGGAGCCGCCGAAAGAAACTCGTAGTCCGTCGATGGAGCTCGATGCGGAATTTTATAAGGATCATAAAGATGCTGAGGATTCGAAAGATTCGAAGGGTTTGAATGCATGGAATGGCTTGGAAGCATCGAATAGCTTGGATGGCTTAAATGACTTGAAGGAATCAAGCTCTAACCAGAAGACGGATGACACCAAGTGGTTGCCACCTCAGATTAGAGAAGTGGCTCCT
Source organism: Paenibacillus allorhizoplanae (assembly GCF_927798215.1). NCBI lineage: Bacteria > Bacillati > Bacillota > Bacilli > Caryophanales > Paenibacillaceae > Paenibacillus > Paenibacillus allorhizoplanae. The sequence goes on along the minus strand of NZ_CAKMMW010000002.1, from coordinate 453,037 downwards.
GACTACCATCAGGCAGCGCCAGTTCCTTCCACGTCACCTTCGCAAAAGCAGCCGTCTGACGTGTCTTATTCGAGAACTGCTCCACCTTCTGAGAGTGGATTTGCCCAGAAAAAAACGACAGCAAATACTCAGAGCTACACGCCTGTACGAGATGCAGCATTTCGAAACACCTCCATTCAACAGCAACGTCGCACGAATGAGGCATTTATGGATTTGATGCCTTCGGGTGAGGACAGCGATGCACCTAAACTCCCAACGTTTCCTCGTTTGGATCCGATTGGACAAATGCATGGCACCTATTTGATTGCGCAGAATGAAACAGGCTTGTACTTAATTGATCAGCATGCAGCACATGAACGCATCAATTATGAATATTTTTATGAGCATTTTGGCAATCCTGCTGAGGCGAGCCAAGAATTGCTCGTTCCGATTACGCTGGAATTTACTCCGTCTGAAGCGGGTGTTATTGCGGATAAGCTTGCCTTATTTGAACAAGTTGGCGTGTATATGGAAGCCTTTGGTGGTAATACCTTCTTAGTACGTGCGCATCCTCATTGGTTTCCTTCAGGGGAAGAGAAAGCTATCGTCGAAGAAATGTGTGAGCTTATTATTTCCGATCGCAAAGCTTTGGATATCGCCAAACTACGTGAGAAAGCAGCGATTATGTGCTCGTGTAAGACTTCAATAAAAGCTAATCAAAGCCTTAGTATATTGGAGATGGAGACATTAATTGATCGTCTCGCGGGCTGTCGAAATCCCTATACGTGTCCGCACGGACGACCGATCGTTGTAAGTTTTACAACCTATGAGTTAGAAAAAATGTTTAAGCGAGTGATGTAACCCTGTGCTAGTAACAACTTCGTATAACCCATCCGCTGAATTGATGGCGGAAGCCGCACGCTTATCCGTATTATATGGGGGCCGAAATGTGCCCCGGAAGAAGTATTCTTTGGAACTTCTTAGGAGAAATTATAAGGATAGTTCTGTTCTGCTTGTGACAAGGGAAGAGATCAGGTACTATGAAGAAGACCACCCTGCAACTTTTTTCCATCCAAGTATGTCTCTCGTTCGTGTCAAACGGATGCAGAGGGGAGAGCCTGATTTACTCATTGAGGCATCAGGAGCAGTTTCCGGCGACCGTATTGTGGATTGTACAGCGGGGCTTGCGTCGGATGCCATCGTATTCTCCTATGTGGTCGGTATGGAAGGGCGTGTAACAGCGCTTGAGAGTGAGAAGATCCCAGCCATGCTGATTCAAGAAGGTTTGGCGCAGTATCAATCAGAAATGCCAGAATTGAATGCTGCAATGAGACGTATCGAGGTTAGGCACACGCATCACCTATCCTATTTGCAGCAGTTAGACTCGCAGAGTGTGGATGTGGTCTATTTTGATCCCATGTTTCGCAGTCCGATTGAGGAATCGCATGCGATATCTCCACTTCGGCATCGTGCGAACGATGAAGCCGTTAGCTTGGCTTCGATCGCTGAAGCAAGACGCGTTGCGCGCAAAAGTATTGTGCTTAAGGAAAACCGAGACAGTTCGGAGTTTGCTCGATTAGGGTTCGAGCATGTGTTACGATCAACAACGAAAACAACGTATGGAGTGATTCGATTGTGTTAGCCCCATCAGCCAAGCCGAAATTACTCGTGCTACTTGGTCCCACCGCTGTTGGCAAGACCAAGCTTAGCTTGGAAATTGCTCAGCGCTTCGATTGTGAAATTATTTCTGGTGATTCGATGCAGGTGTATCGTGGTATGGACATCGGAACCGCCAAAGCGAGCGAGGCGGAGCAGCAAATCGTCCCGCATCATCTAATTGATATTCATGATCCATCGTATTCGTTTTCTGCAGCCGAGTTTCAAGAGCGAGTAAAAGGATTAATTCAAGACATCCACTCGCGCGGTAAGCTGCCTTTTATCGTAGGTGGCACAGGATTATATATCGAATCGGTCTGCTATGATTATCAATTCACGGATGTCAGCATGGACGAGGAATTCAGGCAATTGCAGGAAGAATTCGCAAATTCGTATGGGGAAGAAGCCCTACATGCCAAATTGCGGGAAATTGACCCCGAGAGTGCCAATCGTCTGCATGCGAATGACCGCAGGCGCGTTATTCGAGCGCTAGAGATTTTCCATATATCTGGAGAAACTATGACTGCTCATTTGGCCTCCCAGAAAAAAGAATCTCCTTACGAACTATGTATCATTGGACTAACGATGGACCGAGCCTTGCTCTATCAGCGGATTGAAGAACGCATTGATGCGATGATTCAGGAAGGATTGGTCGAAGAGGTACAAGCGCTTCTGGCCGCTGGCACCCCAAAGTCAGCCATTTCCATGCAAGCTCTTGGTTACAAAGAGATCGTTAGTTATTTGGAACATGAACTCAGTTTCGAAGATGCTGTGATCCTGCTCAAACGGGATACACGGCGATTTGCGAAGCGTCAATTGTCTTGGTTTCGGCACATGAAGGACATTGATTGGGTTGATGTGACAGATACAGCAAATTTTTCTGCCCATTTCGAAATGATTAGTGATATACTAGCAGGAAAGTTTGTACATAAAATAGAATATAATTAACAAATATCACCAATAGAAAATAGCGCCGTTTGGGCGAAAGTTTCATTCCATTAAGGGGGACATACTGATGAACCGATCCATTAATATTCAGGACAATTTTCTAAATCAGCTGCGTAAAGAAAGCATTCCCGTAACCGTTTATTTAACGAATGGCTTTCAAATTAGAGGACTTATTCGTGCATTTGATAACTTCACTATCATCATTGACAGCGAAGGCCGTCAACAAATGGTGTACAAGCATGCCATCTCTACCTTCACACCACAGCGTGCTGTTTCGTTAATGGCGGCTGCAGAAGCAACGGAATAATCTGTATATCGCTTCAATTTGCAACTTTTTAATGGACTGAAACGTCTAACCGAATAGAAACTTTTGGGAGCAACCTTGTATAAAGGTTGTTCTTTTGTTGAAATTTAGGCGATTTTTCATTGGGCTTGATAAATCGACTATCTATCTAGAGAGAAACGAAACGTAAGGGAGTTGGTGAATATGGATAAAAAACCTACGAGACATCCATCCACGCCGCAAACCAAGCCAAGGGAGTCCAAACCAAGCCAGAATAAGGGCTCCAAGAAGAAAAAATTCAATGCACGTAAGCTCATTATGGGGTCCATCATTGCTGCAATTGTTGCTGTGATTTGCGCAACGGGGATTTATATTGTTGTCATCATGAGCGGCTTCAAAATCCTGGATGCAAATATTGATAAAATTATTTCCACAACAGAGTCGACCCTTATTTATGCACAAGAAGAAGGTAAAGATAAGGATGGGAAAGATAAACCTGCCACTGAGATTTCGAAAATCTATCGCGGTGAAAATCGGGAAAGCGTCAATATCAAAGACGTTCCGGAACGGCTGAAGCAAGCTTTTATCGCTACAGAGGATCGTCGTTTTAATGAACACTCAGGTGTCGACTTGAGAGCCATCGGGCGTGCGCTTGTCACGGATATTATTCATATGTCCGCAGTAGAAGGTGGGAGTACGATCACTCAGCAGCTTGCTAAGAACGTATTTCTAAGCTCGGAAAAGACAGCCTTCCGGAAAGGTACGGAAATGTCGATCGCGTTTGCGCTTGATGAGCGGTTTACAAAGGATGAGATTCTAGAGAAATATTTGAATCGTATTTTCTTCGGAAGTAATGCGTACGGCATTAAAGCGGCAGCCAAGGTGTACTTTAATAAATCGAATTTGAACGAGTTGGAAGTATGGGAAATGGCGACACTTGCCGCTCTACCTAAAGCACCTTCCCGCTACTCACCTTTAACCCATCCTGATTTATCGAAAGAACGTCGAGCAGTTGTTCTAAGACTGATGACGGATCAGGGTTATATTACGGAGGCTGAGCGCGCCAAAGCTGCTGATGTCGATTACGTACCGCCTGTATCGACAAGCACAGGAGGGACGAAAGAATATGCTTCGTTCGTGGACTATGTGGTTAATGAAGCGGAGGATATGTATGGTATTGAAGAGGATGAGCTGTTGACCAAAGGTTATCGAATTTACACAACGATGAATATGAAAGCTCAGCAAACCATCGAGCAAACCTACGCAGATCCGAGTTTCTTCCAGAAGGACGCGGCCGATGGTCAGAAAATCCAGAGCGCCATGGTTATACTGGATAATAAAACCGGTGGTATCATGGGATTAATCGGTGGCCGGGATTATAAAACCAAAGGGTTCAGTCGTGTGTATTCCAAAAGACAGCCAGGGTCGTCTTTTAAACCAATTGCTGTCTATGCACCCGCTTTAGAAAGTGGTAAATACACACCCTATTCGTTGTTAGATGATACGCAGACGTCTTTCGGTTCGTACACACCACAAAACTATGATCGCCAAACACATGGTCAAGTTACCATGTTTGAAGCCGTCAAGAAATCCTACAATCTAGCACCAGTCTGGTTATTAAGTAAAATAGGTGTTGGGACGGGGACTGCATTTGCTAATAAACTAGGTACCACCTTAAATCCTCAGAAAGATCAGAATTTAGCTGTTGCGCTAGGTGGACTGACGGATGGTGTATCGCCATTGCAAATGGCTGGAGCCTATACAGCTTTTGCAAACCAAGGTTCGCAAAATAAAACACATGCGATTTTGCGCATTACTGACGCTCAAGGTAAAGAAGTTGCAGCATATAAGCCTGAGAAAAAGCAAGTTATGCAGCCAAGCACTTCCTACTATATGACCCTGCTGCTGCAAGGTGTTGTGGAGACGGGCGGTACGGGTGTGAAAGCGAAGTTCAATCGTCCGCTTGCTGGGAAAACAGGATCAACCGGACTTGATATTAAGGGCATTGAACAGTACGATCGAGATGTATGGTTTGTTGGCTATACGCCTGAATGGACTGCGGCCGTATGGGAAGGTTTCGATAAGGTCGATTCCAAACATTATGTGACGGTGGGTAGCGGCAGTACGGCTGCCATTTTCAAGACCGTCATGTCAAAAGCGCTAGACGGCAAGCCAATTACAAACTTCGTTAAGCCTGCCAATGTAGACGATTTGAAAGAACCGCCTAGTGGAATCTCAGATGTTACGGCCACTTATGTACCGGAGTCAAAGCGTGTTAAGATAACATGGACCTCTCTCGGAGAGAAAGTTAGCTACGAAGTGTATCGTAAAAGTGCGACAGAGGCTGAAGCGAAAATGATTGTTCAAACACCTAAAGTGCTGGTCGAGGACACGACGATAAATAGTGGAGAAACCTATCAATATTATGTGGTACCTCTGGCGAACGAATCGAATACACCGGGTGCGAAGTCGAATATTGCTACTGTTGAAATTCCGAAGGATGATTCGCTTCAGAATGGCGGAATTCCGTCACCATCCCCATCGGTTTCGCCGTCACCCTCACCAGGTAATGGGGGGAATAATCCTAATCCATCTCCATCACCTAGTGGGAAGCCTGGCCCTTCGACATCCCCTGGGGCAACGATCAAACCTGGTACAGGAACGGAAACAGGGCCAAGCCCAACGCCAACACCTAGCCCATCCATAAGTTCTAAGCCGAGTCCAACGCCGACGCCATTACCGGTAAATAAGCCGATTGACGAGAAACCGAAGAACGGCAACGGCAATTAACTAACATTGCGAGTATAATAAGGCCCTGAAGGGCCTTATAGCTCCAACGGGCCAAAGCGGACAAGCCGTTACGTCCCATAAGGGTTGGGAAAATATTTTCTTGCCCTAGTGGCACGTACGAGCACGCAACATCAAACAATATCAATCTGGAGGTCCATTACATGAAACTAGCTACCAAATCCATGAAGTCCAAAATGCTAATCACCGCTTCCTTGCTTACTTTAACCCTGATCGCATCCGCTTGCGGCAATAAACCTACGGAAACAACTGGGGGTACGGCAACGCCTGGTTCTAGCACTTCTGCACCACCAACAACATCACCAGCTTCATCTGCAACAGCAACATCGGCGGCATCGACATCCGCATCAGCTGGCAAGCAATGGAGCAAAGCCCCAGAAATGATGATTGATACGAACAAAACATATCAGGCTGAAGTAACAACGTCGAAAGGAACTTTTACAATCGACTTGTACGCCAAAGAGGCACCGAAAACGGTCAATAACTTCGTCTTTCTGTCCAAAGAAGGCTTCTATAACAATGTGACGTTTCACCGTATTATCAAAACCTTCATGATCCAAACGGGAGATCCGCAAGGGACAGGCAGAGGTGGCCCAGGTTATAAATTTGCTGATGAACTGAAAACAACGCATAAGTATGAACCAGGTACTGTAGCGATGGCTAACTCAGGTGCGAATACAAATGGCAGCCAATTCTTCATTTGTTCGGGTACGGATTGCGCGAATTTGAACAGTACGCCGAATTATTCGATTTTCGGAAAAGTCACAGCCGACAGTATGGCCACAATTACGAAAATCGCAGAAACACCAGTGGAAATGGGTGGAGAGGCCACCCCAAGTAAGCCAAAAGAGAAGGTAACGATTAACACCATTTTAATCAAAGAAAAATAAACTAACATAAACAACGCTTTCATAAAAGGATAGGAGTGGATCTCATGAAACAACCGTGCCTATTGTTCCATGGATTTACAGGTGGACCTTATGAGGTTGAGCCGTTAGCTCGGCATTTACGAGAGCGTGGTCAGCTGTGTGAGGTGCCAATCCTACCTTGGAATGGAGAATGCCGACATCAGCTTCACGCTTCGCGTTGGGAAGATTGGGTGCAGGCAGCCGAATGGCATGCGGCCAAAATGACAGAGACATATGGTTCTTTTGATATGGTTGGATTTTCAATGGGAGGTCTATTGGCTGCCTACTTATCGGTTCGTTACCCGGTACGTAGACTCATACTGTTAAATACGGCGGTCATTTATGTGAGCCCAGGTCGACTTTTGAACGTCCTTCGTGAGGAATGGAAGTATCAACGTAAAATTAGTTTAATCAAGGGGAAATCGACGCCATTGGTGGCGACTTGGCAGTTTACGAGGCTTGTCCGACATCTGAAACCGGAGCTCAGTTTAGTCAATAAGCCTACCCTTATTGCACAAGCGGAAAGAGACCAAGTCATTCATCCGCAGAGTGCGCGGTATATTTATAGCAAGATTAGAGGGCAACGAGAGCTTCACTGGCACGCCAAATCGGATCATTTAATCTGTTTGAGCGAGGACGCCCCAGCCTTATTTCGGCAGGTAAGTACATTTCTGGATAAGGAGTAGGAAGGATGCCGGCAAAGCCTAGCATGAACAAAAAACAACGCGCCATCGTACCTGCGCCAACGAAAAAGAAGGCAAGCACCTCGAAAGGGAAAACACCATCTAGGTTGTACCGTATATTTGTAAGGACGTTTCAATTCGTTTTGATCTCCTTTGCCTTGCTGGTGAGTTGGGTTGTGTTTATCCAGTGGAAAGTACAGTTAGGCCCAAATCAGTCGAGTTTGCCTAAGCAAGTTGATGTAGGCATTGTATTGGGAGCTTCGCTGCGTAATGATATTCCAAGTCCTGGGCTGCAAGAGCGGCTGGATTTGGCCGTGGAGTTGTACAAGCAGGGGCGCTTCAAGCAACTTATTGTATCTGGTGGTTTGGATCATAATGGTTCTAAGCTGACTGAAGCTGAGGGCATGAGGGACTATTTGGTGAAGAATGGATTGCCGAAGTCAAGTATACTTATCGAGCCCAAGGCAACGAGTACCTACGAGAACTTACTGTTCAGTAAGCAAATTATGGATGAGAAGTCGCTTGTTAGCGCAATTATCATCACACATAAGTTTCATAGCTCTCGTTCACTTGATATTGCAGAAACGATTGGTTTCAAAGATCCGATAGTTTCCGGGGCCAAGTCAGAGGTGCTTTTCATGCCTTATCATGATACAAGAGAAACGCTAGCCTATACGAATTGGTATTTAACTAAACTGCAATTGAAGCTCGGGCTGAAATGAATAAAAAGCATGACAGGGTAGCGGGGAAGGCCGCTCCTTGTCATGCTTTTTCTCATTTATCCATTTACGATGGCTCCACCATTGATATGTAGAATTTGCCCAGCCATGTAAGAGGAGTCTTCACTGGCTAAGAACACATAGCTTGGTGCCAATTCACTAGGCTGTCCGGCCCGTTTCATCGGTGTCGTAGAGCCGAAGACCTCAACTTCCTGCGCTGTAAATGTAGATGGAATTAACGGTGTCCAGATGGGACCAGGAGCAACACCGTTCACTCGAATGCCTTTGGCGTTCAACTGCAATGAGAGCGAACGCGTGAAGGTGACAATTGCACCTTTCGTTGATGAATAATCAATTAATTGTTCGTGACCATGGTAAGCAGTAATTGAAGCGGTGTTTATAATCGCACTACCTGGCTTTAGATGAGGAAGGGCGGCTTGCGTCATATAAAAGTAGGAGAAAATATTCGTTCGGAATGTCCGTTCAAGTTGCGCTGACGTTATATCCGTTATACTTTTCTGTGGATGCTGCTCAGCGGCATTGTTAACTAGAATGTCTAGCTTACCGAACTCTTTGACGACTTGGTCAACGACTTGCTTGCAAAAGCTCTCTTCACCAATATCGCCTGCAACGTGACGACACCTGCGACCCGCTTGTTCCACATGTCGGTGTGTTTCTTCAGCGTCCTTATGCTCATTTAGGTAGACGATGATGACATCGGCACCTTCTTTGGCGTAAGCTACGGCAATAGCGCGTCCTATCCCGCTGTCACCTCCAGTGATGATGGCAACTTTATCTTTTAGTTTGCCAGCGGGTTTATAGTTCGCATTCTCAAATTCGGGAAGTGGCTTCATTTCCGATTCGATACCCGGTTGATGGTTCTGATGCTGTGATGGGAACACAGGTTTTTCCTTGGTGGCTGTCATGTAATCGGCTCCTTTCATCCTAAGAAATTCTTTGTTAGGATGATACAAGAGCAGCCAAATCATACTTCACTCGGTAATGATAGCCATATTTCATTTGATATCCTAGCTTCTCATATAATGTAACTGCGGGCACATTGTTTGCGATCACTTGCAAATATTGCTGCGTCGCGCCATGTGTGATGCTCCATATCGTCATTGCATGAAGAATGGCATAGCCGTATCCCTTGCCGCGGTGTTCTTCGTGTACGATCACATTGACGAAGCCAGCCCATTCTCCTTCAACGATGGCTGTGCCAAGTGCGACAGTGTGACCTTGGTCTTTCAATGTAAAGAAAGCCTTCGATGCTGGCATTCGCTCACTTAAACCTTGATAAAACCCCCGACGTTCCTCAGGATACTGCTCTAAGAATAGGAAAGCATCTAGCCACTCATTCGTTACGGATTGTGTAATTTCTAATTCAAGATCCAGTGCTGAAGGATATTGCTTCTTTATGCGTTCTTCAGCGTGTGAAGCCACTTGCTGGCAATCAGCTGTCATCATATAACATGGAGTATCTAATTCGTAGCCCTGGTCTTGAAGCAAGCTGTCTAATTGATCAGGAGAGGCAGAACTAACATGAAAAATAGCAGGTAACCCATGACTATGGTAAAATTGTTCAACATGCGATAACCAATTGTCATCACGAGGGTAAGACCCAATTGCGAAAACGCTGTTTGCTCTTTTCGTTATTCCGTTTGAAACTCGAATGAGCCAATGATCTACCATAACATTGCTTTCCGCTGGCCAAGTATTTGCTGCAATACGATCAAGATATTCGAAAAAATGATGTTCTGTGTCCATGAAAATTGCCTCCATCCTCAAAAACTATTACATAAATATACAATTTAGTGTATAAAAATTCAATTGAAATATTGAATAACTTGCGAACATTTTATCAGTGTGTATCTGGGGAGGAAGACTACGATGGAACTACGATTGCGAACAGCCACATGGGAGGACTATGATGCTGTGAATACGATCATTCGTGAAGGTCAGGAAGAACATGCCGAAGCATTGCCAGATCGATTTGCCAAACTTGATCATGTTGTTGCGATGGGCTGGTATCGAAGCTTCTCGGATCGGGAGGACAAAGAGATTATTGTGGCAGAGATTGGACAGGAAGTAGTCGGCGTCGCGATGTTAGAGATGAAGCAAAGTCCAAACTATGAAGCGCTTGTGCCGCGTAAATATGCTTATTTAAATGAACTTGCCGTTGCCTCCGTACATCAACGTCAAGGAATTGGTAAGAGACTTTATCAGGCTGCTGCTGAATGGGCACGAGCACGCGAAGCCGAATCACTCGAGTTAAATGTTTGGGAATTTAATGAACGTGCATTGCTTTTCTATGCATCTCTTGGCATGCTGACGTTAAATCGCACCCTTACGACAAATTTAGTGAAATAGAAGGAGATTACCTATGCTTTTTATAGATAATGAAGGAATCACAGATCCGAGAATCAATCTAGCCATTGAAGAGTTCGCCTTGCGTAAGCTCCCAGCAGGGGAGAGTTATTTACTCTTTTATATAAACGAACCTTCAATAATTATTGGCAAAAACCAAAATACACTAGAAGAAATTAATCCCGAATATGTGAAAGCGAATAACCTGCATGTGGTTCGTCGATTGTCTGGTGGTGGTGCGGTCTATCATGATCTGGGGAACTTGAATTTCAGCTTCATCACCCAAGATGACGGCAATTCGTTTCATAATTTTCAGAAGTTTACGGCGCCAGTTGTTGAAGCGTTGCATTCACTTGGAGTTCAAGCTGAATTAACAGGGCGCAATGATATCCAAGTTGGTGAACGCAAAATTTCAGGTAATGCGCAATTTTCAACCAAGGGAAGAATGTTCAGTCATGGGACACTTTTATTCGATTCGGAGATAGAGAATGTCGTTTCGGCACTTCGCGTTGATCCCGATAAAATTCAATCGAAAGGTATTAAATCGATCCGTAGTCGGGTCGCGAATATTGTGGAGTTTCTGAAAGAACCAATTGTGATGGCAGAGTTTCGATCTAAGTTGCTTAGTTCCATTTTCGGAGTCAATGCTGAGCATGTACCTAGCTATAAGCTAACAGAGAAAGATTGGTCAGAGATTCATCAGATATCGGAAGAGCGGTATCAGAACTGGGATTGGAATTATGGGAAATCACCTAAGAGCACCATTCAGCATGCCAAAAGAATTGAAGGTGTTGGTAGAGTGGATATTCGCTTAAATATCGAAGAAGGACATTTGCAGCATGTTAAAATATTTGGTGATTTCTTCGGTGCCCATGATGTCGCTGAACTAGAACATAAGCTGGTTGGCACGCGGTATGAGGAAAGTGCGGTTCGTGAACGTTTGGCAGATGTGGAACTGAAACGCTACTTCGGTGCTCTGGATAGGGAGACATTCGTGGCCTTACTTATGCTGACTTAAGCGCCATTGATGTTAATAAACAAAGACTATTGGTTTCTGGCAGAGGCTGCGGTCTAAAATGGCGTTTACAAGCGTAGGATGGTGGATACGCACTAATAAACCATCAAGTAAACGAGGTGATCCTCATGAGTGGTAGAAGCTTGCCATCCAGACAAATCAACATCGTTCTACGGCAGCCGGAACCGGGCAGTCAGCGGCGAACTGTTGAGGGATCAGGTGGGCAGTCAGGCGCTTCACCCCTTGCCGACGCCGAGCCGATGATCTCTGGCAAAAGGACGCCAATGGAAGGTCCGCTATCGGATGTTTTCAAAGAGCTGAATGGACTGATTGGCTTAGAAAATGTCAAAGAACTGGTGCATGAAATTTATGCGCTGCTGCAGATTTCTCAATTTCGAGTTGAAGCCGGACTTATGAGCAATGCTCATGTGTACCATATGATTTTCAAGGGCAGCCCTGGAACTGGGAAGACGACAGTAGCACGATTGTTAGGTCGTATGTTTCATGCCATGGGTGTACTGAGTAAAGGGCATTTCATTGAAGTGGAGCGTGCAGATCTCGTAGGTGAATACATTGGACATACTGCACTAAAAACGCGCGAACTCATGAAAAAAGCGATGGGCGGTGTCCTATTTATTGATGAAGCATATAGCTTGGCACGTGGCGGTGAGAAAGATTTTGGCAAGGAATCAATTGATGCGCTAGTCAAAGGAATGGAAGATAAGAAAAATGATTTCATCCTCATCCTAGCGGGATATAGTGAAGAAATGGAGCAATTCCTTGCAACGAACCCTGGACTTCCTTCACGGTTTCCGATTCAAATTGATTTCGAGGATTATGCCATTGATCAATTGATCCAAATTACGGAGTTGATGGCGAAGGATCGGGAATATGTCCTGCTGCCACAAACATTAGCGAAGCTTAAGCAACACCTAGCCGAGGAGAAGGCGATGACCTGGCGATCTTTCAGCAATGCGAGGTATGTTCGGAATATTTTGGAGAAAGCGATGCGGCATCAAGCCGTACGATTGTTAAGTCAATATGTGAACGCACCATCCAAACTTGAACTGATGTCGATTCGTCCGGAAGATGTGAAATTTAAATGACAGATCAAAGAGCCAATTAACTTATTTAAGTTAATTGGCTTTTTTTTATGGGAAAGTAATTGACAGTTTAGAGGATCAGAGTAAAATATACAGAGTAATTATTTTGCTGATAATGATTATCAATATTGTTTCTAAATAAATGTTGGAGCGTGAAATGTTCACCACTCCAGAGGAGTTGTCATGTATGCGGAAAGTTGTTTTAGCCAGTTGGATCGCTCTTCTATTGTTTTTATCAGTACCAATGATCGCCAGTGCGAAGCCTCAGGATGATCTTGCCAAGGAAGATGCAGGCATCGTAAGTGCAATTCTAGCTGCAGAAAGCGGAAATATCGAGCAAGCGACGAAGTTGTTTGAAGCTTTTCAAATCAATTGGCTGAACTATGAGGAAGGCATTAAGGCGCAATCCTTGGCAGCATATCAGAAAATCGAAGGTGCGATGGGCGAAGCATCACTGCAAACGATGAAGCAGCCTGTCGATGCTCTGAAACTTGCGGCCAAATTAAAGGATCTACATAAGTTGAACTTATCTTTCATAGAAGGAGATCTCTCTGCATTCGGGTCTTCCGCGAAGAGTGATAGTAAAGTAACCGTTACATCACTAGTAACTTTGTTGGAGAAAGCATCCAATCAAGTGAAGGAGAAGGATATAGAGGGAGCTTCCGAGAGTATTCAAACGCTTCGTAACTCCTGGTTGCTTATTGAGGGAATTGTATTGACGCAGTCCTCAGCCGTTTATACCTCCATGGAGCGAGACATGGTAACAGCTTACGCTCAGCTTTCCGCTAGTCCGCCTCAAACAGAGGAAGCTGCTGTGACTATTTCTCGGATGCATGCTGATTTACAACCCTTAGCATCGAAGACAAGCTACACGATGCTTGATGCCACAACGATAATCCTTCGTGAAGGGCTCGAAGCCTTACTCGTTATTATTGCATTACTTGGGTTTCTTAAGAAAGCAGGTCATGAGGATAAGAAAAGATGGATTTGGTTCGGTGTTTATGGCGGACTCGTTGTCAGCTTGGCGCTGGGCATTGTGGTTCAACAGTTATTCTCGGCAAGTGCTTTTGGGAATAACAATTTTCTAATTGCCGGGTGTACTGGAGTATTTGCAGCTCTGATGCTCCTGTATATGAGCTATTGGCTGCATAGCAAGGCAAGTATTTCGAATTGGCAATCTTATATTCGTAATCAAAGTGTCAAAGCATTAGCAACTGGAAGTCTAGCGTCGCTTAGCTTACTTGCCTTTCTTGCTGTGTTCCGTGAAGGGACAGAGACGGTCTTATTTATGATCGGGATGGCTTCCTCTATTTCATTGGCTTCGCTGCTTGGCGGAATTGGGATTGGTGTAGGTTCGCTGCTCATTATTGCCTTTCTAATTCTGAAGATCGGACTGCGTATCCCGATGCGTCCTTTTTTCTTGATATCAAGTGTTTTTGTTTTCTACTTATGCTTTAAATTTGCCGGGATGGGCGTTCATGGACTTCAGTTAGCCGGTTATTTGCCAGCGACAACAGCCAATTGGCTGCCTAGCTGGGATGTCGTTGCGCTATATCCTACCTTAGAGAGCGCAATCCCACAGTTCCTCTTGTTGCTTCTGGCGCTCATAGCAGTGGTAAGGGACCGTCTTAAAAGCATGTCTAACAGACATATGTCAATAAACAGTAAATCCTAATTCAAAGAAAAGTGGAGGGTTCATCCCATGAAAAAGAGTCAACAACTTCTTATGTTAGCAGCAGCAACAACACTTGTTCTCGCAGGTTGTGGAAAATCAGAGCCAACCGAGATTGCAAAAGTGCCATTTAAAGAGGGTTCAACGACCTTAGTAACAAGTGTCGATAGTTTGAAGGGTCAATTGGATGCTTCGAAAGTCAAGGATGCCAAGAAACTTGCCGACCAGCTGGAAGATCAATGGGCAAGCTTTGAGGATGAAGTAAAGCCTAAATTCCCTGAATTGTATTTTAAAGTTGAAAAGTTTTTGACACCTCTGGAAGCGGGCTTGAAAGAAGATAAGCTGGATTTCCCTACGTTAACGGCTTTGAATACGAATTTAAAAGCGGCGTTGACGGAGCTGACAACTTCTTTTGCAGAGAACAAAGGTGCAGTTAATAAAGACGTCATTGAAGCTTCTACAGCGCTTAAGGATGCCGCTCAAGCTTACAATAAATATGTGCAAGACCAAGGTAACCAACTGGTGACATTGCTCGATCAACTGAACACAGCCATTAAAAGCGGTGATATGAAAAAAGCGACAGAAGCATATGGACTAGCACGTATGCCGTATGAGAGAATTGAGCCAATCATCGAAACGTTCAGTGAGCTAGACGGTGTGATGGATGCGCGCGTTGATGATTTCAAAAATGAGAAGGATCCTGCTTTTACAGGGTATCACCGAATCGAATACTTATTGTTTGTGAAGAAAAACATCAAGGATGCTGAGCCTTTTGCGGCGCGTTTGCTTGAAGATGGTAAGAAAATGCAACAAGCGATTGCGGCTACAACGATAGCACCTACTGATTTTATCGCTGGTGTCGGGGAATTAATGGAGGAAGCGCAATCCAGTAAAATTACAGGTGAAGAAGAACGCTGGAGCGGTGCGACAGTGCCGGTGATCCGTGCAAATGTAGAAGGCGCTCAAGCAATCTACGATCTAGTTAAAGCTGAATTGAAGAAGAAAGATGCGGCTTTGGATGAGAAAATCAGCAAGAGCTTAGCGACAGTTATCGAGACGATGAACACACTTTCGCCTGTTGGCCCAACATGGAATGATTTCAGTAAATTAGAACAAGCCAAACAAGTCGATTTGAAAAATAAATTAGAAGCTTTAGCTGAACCGCTTGTAAAAATGCCGGGAACGCTAAGTAAATAGAGGAAAGAGGTTAAGTGGTATGTCGGACAAAATGAATCGTCGAGCCTTCTTAGGAATGACCGCTGCAGGTGCGGCCGGCGTTGTTTTGGGAGATTTGCTGGGGAAGGCGCAAGCCGCGCTGCCAACGAATAAAGCTGCCGCTACCACGACAAGTGAAACGCTGGATTTCTATGGCACCCACCAAACGGGAGTTGTCACTCCTGCACAAAATTTTGCTAATGTCGCGGCTTTCGATGTAACGACTAGTGATGTGAAAGAGCTGCAAACACTTATGAAGCAGTGGACGGAGATGGCTGCCACCCTGATGGCAGGTAAACCGCTAGCTGTGGAGCCACAGGATGCGGCTTTTCCACCAATGGATACCGGCGAGCAACTTGGTCTTGATACGGGGAAATTAACTCTTACATTTGCTATAGGTGCCTCTCTTTTTGAAAAGGAAGGTGTTGACCGTTTCGGACTTCGTTCACGTAAACCGGTTGGCTTGACCGAGATGCCGATCTTTCATAAAGATTCACTTCAAGAGCAATTGACTCATGGGGACATCGTTGTTCAAGCATGTGCTGACGATCCGATCATCTGTTTCCATGCGATTCGCAACTTAACGAAGGCGGCTAGAGGAATTGCTCACTTGCGTTGGCAGCAAACAGGTCAACTTGGCGTGAAAGCGCAAGGAACAAAACGGAATTTATTTGGCTTTAAGGATGGTACGGCTAACCCTGCTTTACAAGATGAGACTTTTATGAAAAATAACGTCTGGATTGATGCTAGCGATAAGGATAGCGCACCGTGGTTAGCAGGCGGAACTTATATGGTTGTTCGTCGCATTCATATGCGAATCGAAACATGGGATCAACAAACCTACTCGGATCAAGAAGAGATCATTGGCCGTCAAAAGGTATCTGGAGCACCCATGGACGGCAAAGCTGAATTCGATACGCCGCAGTTTGCCGCAGACGCCGAAGGCAAGGTGACGGCTTTGGACTCGCATATACGCTTATCTAACCCACGTACCGGTGAAAATTCTGAGCGTGAACGTATTTTGCGGCGCGGTTATAATTTCATGGAAAATCTGGACAGCGTAGGTCGTATCAATGCCGGATTGTTGTTTGTGTGCTTCAATCGGAATATCCAAACGCAGTTCGAATCGATTCAGAAACGCTTAACGAACCCTAAGATGCCGGATCAAATGCTGGCCTATACGGATACGACTGGCGGCGGTTATTTTGCTGTATTGCCTGGTGTTTCTTCGAAAGGCTCGTACTTAGGGCAGACATTGTTTGAGTGAAATAAAGAAGCAGGAGCAGGGTTGTTCCGCGAGTAGAGCGATCTACTTGTGCGACTACCCTGTTTTTTGTTGGTAAGACCGTTATAATCGAATTTTCCTGTGTCTCAAATTGACTTTCCTAATCATTTCCTCCACAATGATGAAGGAATAGGCCAAATAGGCCTTATTTCAGTCATTTTAAGCATTTTGCAGGAAGTAAAGGAGACGACTATGAAAACAACTTCACATATGGTAGAAAAAGAAATCGACGACAGAGCGGTGCTCGTCAGTTTGGTTACACAGAAGCAGAAGAAAAATGAGCTGCTGGCTGAATACTCGTTGCAAGAACTTGTGAAGCTGGCAGAAACGGCTGGCGTTCAGGTGCTGGATACGATGACACAGAACAAAGAAGCTAAGGATACCAAGTGGTTTATTGGGAAAGGGAAAGTCGAAGAGTTAAAGCTGATGTTGGAAGAGCTTGGTGGGAATACGGCGATCTTCGATCAGGAATTGTCAGGTGCGCAGGTTCGTAACTTGGAAGCAGCACTTGATGTGAAAATTATCGATCGTACTCAGCTCATTTTGGATATTTTCGCACAGCGTGCCAAAACACGTGAAGGCATTATCCAGGTTGAATTAGCGCAGCTAAGCTATCTCCTACCTAGACTGTCAGGGCAAGGCAAAAACTTGTCGCGTTTGGGTGGAGGCATCGGGACAAGAGGACCAGGGGAATCGAAGCTGGAAACGGATCGTCGACATATCCGCGGACGTATTGATGAACTGAAAGCGCAGCTGGAAGAAGTTGTGCGTCATCGTACTTTGCATCGGGAACGTCGTAAGAAAAGTGGTGTTTTTCAAGTTGCGTTAGTTGGGTATACCAATGCAGGGAAGTCCACGTTATTGAAACAATTAACACAAGCAGACGTCTATATTGAGAACCAACTTTTCGCTACGTTAGATCCGACGTCACGGACAATGATATTGCCAAGCGGCAAGGAAATCGTCCTCACAGATACAGTAGGCTTTATTCAAAATCTACCCCATGATCTAGTTGCTTCGTTCCGTGCCACGTTAGAAGAGGCGAATGAGGCAGATTTGATTCTGCATGTGGTGGATAGTTCCACAGATATGCGGGGCGAGCAAATGCGTGTTGTTGGAGAGGTACTAGAGCAGCTAGGCGCCCATCAGAAGGAACAGATCACTGTCTTCAACAAAATTGATCTTATCTCAAAAGAAGAGCGGGAATTGCTGTCTGACCAAGGTGAGTTCATGAAGGTGAGTGCTTACACACCTGAGGATTTAGAACGTCTTCGTATTACGATTGAAGATAAGCTGATGGGCGATAGCAAAGAATTCCGCATTCCAGCCAATAAAGGGGATATCATTGCCCTCATGTATCGTATTGGTGAGGTGCTTGAGACCGATGTGGATGGGGAAGACATGATCTTCAAGGTTCGTGTGAACAAGGAAGATTATGTGAAACAGGCCTATTTGCTTGTAGAATACGATCAGTCTTCAGCGAAGCCAGAGCAGGATGAGAACGAGGGAGAGAGCAACTAAGATGCATTTCGGGGAAAAAGTTATTGCCAGAATGGAAAGAGCGGAGCAGCGTGTAGAGAGCGCTTTTCGTCAAATTGAGAAAACGATCGATCTAAATCAATGGAAAGTTATACGTGCTTTCCAAACACATAAAGTAAGTGATTATCATTTTGCTTCTTCGACGGGTTATGGCTACAATGATCGAGGCAGAGAAGTGCTTGATCTAGTCTATGCCGATGCTATGGGGGCAGAAGCAGCACTGGTTCGGCCACACTTTGTATCGGGGACACATACGATAGGTACGGCTTTGTTCGGTGTTTTGCGTCCTGGCGAACATCTACTTTACATCACAGGTAAGCCCTATGATACGTTGCACAAGGTCATTGGTAAACCTGGCGACGGCACGGGCTCCCTGCAAGACTTCGGCATCGGCTATGGTGAAGTCGCGCTTCTGGAAGACGGCTCGCCAGATTGGCCGGCAATCACGGCAGCCATTCAGCCGAACACGAAGGTGATCGGCATCCAGCGTTCCCGCGGCTACTCTTGGCGGCCGTCGTTCACGGTCGAACAAATCGGCGAAATGGTCCGCTTTGTCAAAGAGATCAACCCAGAGCTCATTGTCTTCGTGGACAATTGCTATGGTGAATTCACTGAGCCGCAGGAGCCGACGCAGGTTGGCGTCGATCTGATGGCCGGCTCGCTGATCAAAAACCCCGGCGGCGGCATCGCCCCTTCGGGCGGCTATATCGCCGGGCGACGCGACCTCGTGGAGCTCGCCGCGTACAGATTGACCGCCCCCGGCATTGGGGGCGAGGTCGGAGCCATGCTCGGCGCGACGCGAGCCATGTTTCAAGGGCTATTCCTTGCCCCGCATTTGGTGGGGCAAGCCGTCAAGGGCTCGGTCTTCGCGGCAGCGATATTCGAAGACCTCGGCTTTGTCAGCTCACCGCGCTGGGATGTGCAGCGGACGGACTTGATTCAAGCGATCCGCTTCACATCAGCGGAACATTTGATTACTTTCGTGCAAGGCATTCAAAAGGCGTCTGCTGTCGATTCGCATGTCGTACCCGAGCCTTGGGACATGCCTGGGTATGAGCATCCTGTTATCATGGCAGCAGGGACGTTCATTCAAGGTGGCAGCTTAGAGCTGTCAGCGGATGCTCCGATTCGTGAACCTTTTATCGCTTATATGCAAGGCGGTTTGACCTACTCACATTGCAAGTTAGGTGTACTAACTGCTATCCAACATATGGAAGACAAGGGATTACTGTGAAAATTTAAACTGTGAACAAACCTGACACTCCTTGACACGTTTTTGTTAGAAAGGTACAATGAGAATGAGGTACTTACTGACCAGGAGTGATTAGCATGAGTGATGAAATACGTAGGAATATGGCGTTATTCCCCATTGGGATCGTCATGAAGCTGACAGATCTAACGGCAAGACAAATTCGTTACTATGAGCAACACGAATTAATCATCCCAGCTAGAACAGCTGGAAATCAACGGCTCTATTCGTTTAATGACGTGGAACGTCTTCTTGAGATTAAAGATTTGATTGAAAAAGGTGTTAACATTGCGGGTATCAAGCAGGTTCTTATCCCTGTAGATAAGGATTCTGAAGATGCAACTATTCTTAACGAGCACACGGAAGTGAAGCGTAAGGAATTAACCGACTCTCAATTGCACAAAATGCTGAAGCAGCAATTGATTGGCGGGGGTAAACGCCCGGACCAGGTTTCACTGATTCAAGGCCAGCTTTCCAGATTTTACAAATAGGTTGCCAAATCGCTTACATTTGAGAGGAGAATGCACGCGTGACTTACAACAATAACTACTCCAAAGAAGATATTCTTCGCATTGCCAAAGCTGAAAACGTTCGCTTTATCCGTTTGCAATTCACAGACTTGATGGGCAGTATTAAGAACGTTGAAATTCCTTTGAGCCAGCTTGAGAAAGCGCTTGATAATAAAATGATGTTCGATGGATCTTCCATCGAAGGGTATGTGCGAATTGAAGAATCGGATATGTATTTGTATCCCGATTTAGATACATGGGTTATTTTCCCATGGGTAACGGAGAGCAAAGTTGCTCGTTTGATCTGCGATATCTATATGCCAGACGGAACTCCGTTCGCTGGAGATCCGCGCGCTATTTTGAAAAATGCGTTGAAGCAAGCAGAAGAAATGGGCTACACAGCAATGAACGTTGGACCTGAACCAGAATTCTTCTTGTTCAAAACAGATGACAAAGGAAATCCAACAACGGAATTGAATGACCAAGGTGGATACTTCGATTTGGCACCGATGGATCTTGGGGAAAACTGCCGTCGTGATATCGTGCTAACTCTGGAAGAAATGGGCTTTGAAATCGAAGCTTCTCACCATGAAGTAGCGCCAGGCCAGCACGAAATCGACTTTAAATATGCAGATGCGATTAAAGCTGCTGACCAAATTCAAACGTTCAAACTAGTTGTAAAAACGGTAGCTAGACAGCATGGTTTGCATGCTACATTTATGCCGAAGCCATTGTTCGGTATGAATGGATCTGGTATGCATTGTCACCAATCCTTGTTCAAGGGTGATACGAATGCCTTCTACGATGAGAGCGACAAATTAGGCTTGAGCACGGTTGCAAGACAATATATGGCTGGTGTACTTCGTCATGCGCGTTCTTTCGCTGCTATTACGAACCCAACTGTTAACTCATACAAACGTCTGGTTCCTGGTTATGAAGCGCCTTGCTATGTAGCTTGGTCTGCTAGTAACCGCAGCCCAATGATTCGTATCCCAGCTTCCCGCGGTCTTAGCACACGTGTTGAAGTTCGAAACCCGGATCCAGCGGCAAATCCTTACTTAGCTCTTGCTGTTATGCTAGCAGCTGGTTTAGATGGCATTAAGAACAAAATGCAGCTTCCTCCGCCAACAGATCGCAACATTTATGTGATGACAGAAGAAGAGCGTGAAGCTGAAGGCATTCCTAGCTTGCCTCTTAACTTGAAACAAGCTTTAGACGAGTTGCTTCGTGATGATGTTGTCTGCGATACGCTCGGGGAGCATGCGCTAGCACATTTCTATGAATTGAAAGAAATTGAGTGGGACATGTACCGCACTCAAGTTCACCAATGGGAAAGAGATCAATACCTGTCTCTGTACTAGGTTTTGAACATGACAATTAGATAACTAAAGCCCGTCAGTCTCGTCTATGAGAACTGATGGGCTTTTTAATGCGAAGGAGAATAATTGAACTATGGACAATTTCAATCGAAATTTAGAGAAGTATGCAGAGTTAGTAATCCGGATCGGGGTTAACTTGAATAAAGGTCAAGATTTGTTGGTTGAAGCTCCCATAGAAACGTTGGATTTAACCAGATTAATCGTTCAGAAAGCGTATGAGGCTGGGGCAAATTATGTCCATGTGCATTGGCAGGATGATGTCGTTACGCGGAATAAATTTGATTATGCATCAGAAGATTCAATGGACTATTACCCGGAGTGGTACACGACGATGCTCGAACGATTTGTTGAAAACGGAGGAGCCTTATTGAACATTAAGGTACCGAATCCGAATTTATACGATGGTATTGAAGCCAGTCTGATTTCAAGAGCTTCCAAAGCAGCATCAACGGCAAGAGCCAAGTATCAGCACTATGTGCGTACGGGAGAATTTAGCTGGTGTTTAATTAAAGCTCCTACAGAAGCGTGGGCTTCGATTGTGTATGCGGATTTGCCCGAGGAGCAGCGTATTCCTGCGATGTGGGATGCTATTTTCAAAATTAACCGTGTATATGAAGAGAACCCCGTGGTAGCTTGGCAGTCCCATTTGGATACGCTGAAGGCCACGCATAGCTTATTGAATGAAAGAAGCTATAAAGCTTTGCGATATCGGGCAACGGGTACGGATTTGCGTGTCGAGCTGCCGGAAGGTCATATTTGGCTAGGTGGAGATAACGAGAACGCTCGCGGTGTCCGCTATGTAGCGAATATGCCGACCGAAGAAGTGTTCACCATTCCAAACCGAACAGGTGTTAGTGGAACGGTAGCGAGTACAATGCCACTGAATATTAATGGCGCATTAGTGGATCGGTTTACCTTTACGTTCGAGGCGGGCAAGGTTGTGGACTTCCAAGCGGAGGTAGGTTATGACCATTTGGCACGTTTACTGGATATGGATGAAGGTGCGAGGTATTTAGGTGAGGTTGCACTTGTACCGTTTGATTCTCCGATTTCTAATCTAAATCGTATTTTCTACAACACTGGCATTGACGAGAATGCTTCTTGTCACTTAGCGTTGGGTAGCTGCTATCCGATTAATTTGAAGGATGGTACCAAGTTGTCAAATGCAGAGCTGAAGGCTCGCGGAGGGAACAGCTCCTTGATACATGTAGACTTCATGATTGGTTCTGCGGAGCTTGAAATCGATGGGGAATTAGTGGATGGGACGATCGAACCGATCTTCCGTGCGGGGAACTGGGTATTGACGTTTTGAATGTGAGAAAAACTTCTATCGAAGTCCTTGGATGAGCGACCGCGTTTAGAGGTTGTTTTTATCGCCAATAAGAATTTGTTCTTCAGGGTACTGGAAACTAATAAATTCTTATGTGGTAAAAAGCAAGGCTCTCAAGTGAAAGTTCACTTTGAGAGCCTTGCTTTATTTGTTATCTGCCGTTCTTACATATCCCGGAACAAGCCAATTACACGTCCAAGGATCGTTACATTCTTCAAAAGAATGGGTTGTAAAGCGGAGTTCTCAGGTTGAAGGCGAATATGATCCTTCTCTTTGTAGAAACGCTTAACAGTAGCTTCATCATCTTCTGTCATTGCGACAACGATATCACCGTTGTTCGCTGTTTGTTGTTGTTTAACGATGACATAGTCGCCATTATGAATACCAGCTTCAATCATACTGTCACCCATAATGCTAAGCATGAACACGTTGTTGTCACCAACCATACTTGAAGGAAGTGGGAAATAATCTTCGATATTCTCAGTGGCTGTAATAGGAACACCAGCCGTTACTTTACCAACAAGGGGAACACGAGCGACGGAGACAGCGAATTGGGATTCAGCACCATCAAGCCCTAGAATTTCAATTGCACGCGGTTTGGTAGGATCTCGACGAATCATGCCTTTTTTCTCAAGACGTTCCAAATGGCCATGTACGGTAGAACTGGAGGCTAGTCCAACGGCTTCGCCGATTTCACGAACGGAAGGCGGATAGCCCTTATCTTTCACTTCGTTCTTAATGAATTCCATTATTGCTTGTTGACGCTGCGAAATTTTACTCATAAGATATCACTCCAATACTGGGAATCATTACCCAAAGTATAACATAGAACCCGAGTTCGTACAAACATAAGTTCGAGAAATGGTTGACTCAAACATGTGTTCGTGTTATTCTAATAACAGAACAAATGTTTGGGGGATGAATTATATGTATATGGCTTATTCACAATCTAACGGAACAACAACAACACTTCGTGGTACTGCTCATGCATCCAAAGGGATGACGAAAAAACAGGGTTATACGAAGCTACTACTTCGTTTCATGCTGATAGCAGTAATTCTTGGAACTGTGTTTTCGTTCGGTGCGATCGTGCAAGCCTATGCAGGTGATGGTACTGTTACCGTGTCTACACCGATCACTTCCGCGCAACCATCAGCGCAAGCTACTCAAAGCGAGAAGGTTGTTATTCAAAGTGGTGATACACTTTGGGGGATTGCAGAAGCTCACAAAAAGAAGGGTGAGAACACGCGTTCTTACATCGAGAAATTGAGAGCATTTAATCACTTATCGAACAGTTCATTGCAAGAGGGGCAAGTTCTACTACTACCTTATTGATCTAATTTCTAGTTCACTATATAGATGATTGTTCGAGACATAGCCGTCTGTTGCTATGTCTCTTTGCGTTGCATCCTTGACAATCCTAATCGGTGATGGCAAAGTAGTACTCATATTGAAATTTTGACTGGGAGGATTACAATGAGTGACAGCATGGATAAGACGATTGAGCGAATCAATGAACTAGCTCGAAAAGCGAAGACAGTTGGCCTAACGGATGCAGAGATTGATGAGCGAAATGAGCTAAGGAAAATCTATATTAATGCATTCAGGGGTAACCTGAAGGTTCAACTAGATTCCATAAAGTTTACTGACGAAGAGAAATAAGCCTACTACAATAGATACTACATTCAAAGGGGAAATGAATGATGACGTTGAAAGCTGTGCTATTTGATTTGGATGATACACTGTTATGGGATGATCGTAGTGTGGAGGAAGCTTTTGCTGCAACATGCGCAGAAGCCGCGAAGCAAGTTAATGGATTGAACCCAGAGGAATTAGAAGCATCTGTTCGTAAAGAAGCAAGGAGTTTATATGAATCTTTCGATACGTTCCCATTTACCAAAATGATTGGGATTAACCCGTTTGAAGGACTATGGGCTAACTTCACACAAGGCGAGGATGAAAACTTCCGCAAATTAGAGAAGCTAGCACCTGGCTATCGCACAGAATCTTGGACCAGAGGGCTTGCAGGTTTAGGGATTGAAGATCGTGAGTTAGGGTACAAGCTGGGTGAATTGTTTGCAGCCGAACGCCGCAGTCGTCCCTATGTATATGAAGAAACATTCCGTGTTCTAGATGAGTTGAAAGGCAACTACAAGCTTCTTCTTTTAACGAATGGTTCACCGGATTTACAAAAAGAGAAACTAGCAGGGGTTCCTAAGATTGCTGCTTACTTTGATCATATCGTGATTTCTGGAGAATTTGGACAAGGAAAGCCAGCAGCGGCGATTTTCAATTATGCACTGGATCTGCTTGAAATTAATGCGGAGGAAGGCATCATGATCGGGGATAAACTGACGACAGATATTTTGGGATCAGGAAGCATTGGAATGCGTAACATTTGGATTAATCATCATGGGCTTCAAAGTGGCGATGAGATCGTACCTGCTTATGAAGTGTCACGACTTCAAGAAATTTTACCAATTATCAATAATGGTTAATTTCGTATAGAAATAAAGCCCAACAGCTACTTAAGACGCAATGGTCTGAAGTGCTATTGGGCTTTATTCTGTTAACGTAACAATTATGCTTTAATAAAGTCAGGATCATCAATGTTGTAAGCTACCCAGCCATCTTTTTCGATGAAAAGGCGAACAGCGACGATTTCACGGTTATCCATCAAGGTGAAGAAATGATTCGTGTTTTCAGGAACAGAGATTACATCACCTGGCTCAAGTTCAACATCGAAATAACCAAGTTCCTCGGATTTGATGATGAAAATTCCTTTTCCAGAAACGATAGCGCGGATTTCATCTTCAGTGTGCGTGTGCACTTGTTCGAATTTTTTTAGAAGCTCTTCAATATTCGGAGTTACATCAGATAGGGAGATGACATCCCAAATTTCATAACCGCGTCTAGCAGCTAAATCTTTAATTTCAGCTTCATAAGTGGAAATGATTTCTGCTTTTTCTTCATCGCTAAGAATGAATTTCTCGCGAAGTGCTACAGGAAGTTTGTTCGCATCCCAATGCTCGTATACGACTTCTTGACTATCTAAGAAGGCTTTAACTTCATCTTCGCCCTCGATACGTTCATTTGTATTTCGAATTCTAATTTGTGCCACGTTACATCCCTCTTTCATTAATAAATATAACCATATTATAGAGGATATCAAGCTAACTGTCGATGGAAGGATATAATTTTTTCCGATAAAACCTATAGGAATTTATCATAATTCAAAATCTTTTCATAGAAGCCGTATTCTGTTACACTAAATCTTAACATAATTTGTCGTTTTTTATATTTTGCTTTAGGAAAAGTTGAAAGGGAGTCTTGACATGAAGAAACCACCGATTCAAGAACAGCTTAAGAAGAAGATTATGATCCTAGATGGTGCCATGGGTACGATGATTCAGCAAGAGGACTTGACTGCTGATGATTTCGGAAGTGATGATCTCGATGGGTGTAATGAAATTCTATGTGTCACACGCCCAGATGTTATTCAAAAAATTCATGAAGCTTATTTCGCCGCTGGCGCTGATATGATAGAAACGAATACGTTCGGGACGACGAGTGTCGTACTGGCGGAATACGATTTGCAAGACCGTCATCGGGAGTTGAACATCGCAGCTGCGAAATTGGCGATTGCTGCCGCTGAGAAATATTCGACACCGGAATGGCCACGTTACGTTGTAGGTGCTATGGGACCGACAACTAAGACCTTGTCTGTGACAGGTGGCGTGACGTTCGAACAACTGGAAGAAAGCTACTATCAACAAGCACTTGCGCTTGTCGAAACAGGCGTTGATGCTATGCTTCTGGAAACATCCCAAGATACGCTAAACGTTAAAGCGGGCAGTATTGGGATTCGCAGAGCTTTTGAAACGTTAGGTGTAGAGCTTCCGATTATGATTTCGGGAACGATTGAACCGATGGGAACAACGCTTGCTGGTCAAAATATTGAGTCCTTCTATATTTCCCTTGAACATTTAAAGCCAATTTCGATGGGCTTGAACTGTGCGACAGGTCCTGAATTTATGCGGGATCATATTCGTACTCTTTCCGGTATTGCGGATACAGCGATCAGTTGTTACCCGAATGCAGGGTTGCCGGATGAGAATGGGCATTATCATGAGTCTCCAGAATCTTTGGCCAAAAAAATGGCTGGCTTTGCTGAACAAGGCTGGCTCAATATTGCTGGTGGTTGCTGCGGAACGACGCCTGCTCACATTCAAGCAATGGCAGAAACACTTGCCAATTACAAACCAAGAGGGGAATACGGTTCTCATCCACCTGCGATTTCAGGTATTGAGACTGTATATATCGAGCCGGAAAATCGACCAATCATGGTTGGAGAACGGACGAATATCTCCGGATCTAGGAAGTTTAAACGCCTTATTAAAGAAGGCAAATTTGAAGAGGGCTCTGAAATTGCGCGTAACCAGGTGAAAAATGGCGCACATGTTATCGACATTAATCTACAGGATACGGACATTGATGAAGCTTATGCAGTAGAAGAATTCATGCAAGAAGTTGTAAAAAAGGTCAAAGTTCCGTTAATGATTGATTCCACCTATGATCATATTATTGAACTCGGGCTCAAATATTCGCAAGGTAAAGCGATTATTAACTCGATTAACTTAGAAGATGGAGAGAGCAAATTCGAAGGGATTTTACCTCTGATTCATCGTTATGGGGCATCGGTCGTTTGTATCTTAATTGACGAGCGTGGGCAGGCGGTTTCCCGTCAAGCCAAAATTGAGGTGGCAACACGTTCGTATGAGCTTCTTACAGGCAAATATGGCATGAATCCAGAGGATATCATTTTTGACCCGAATATGTTCCCAGTTGGGTCAGGAGATCCGCAATACATTGGCTCTGCCGTAGAAACAATCGAGGGGATCAAGCTGATTAAGGAAAAGTATCCTCTCGCTAAAACGATTCTAGGACTAAGTAACATCTCATTCGGTTTACCGGATGCAGGTCGTGAGGTTCTGAACTCTGTTTATTTGTACCATTGTACGAAGGCGGGACTTGATTACGCCATTGTAAATACGGAGAAACTAGAACGGTACGCTTCGATTCCTGATACAGAGCGTCAACTAGCAGAGGAACTCATTTATAATACGAACGATGATACCTTAGCGAAGTTCGTTGCCCATTTCCGTGAGAAGAAGGTCGAGAAGAAGGAGAAGATTTCGAACTTATCTCTGGAAGAAAGACTGGGTTCTTATGTTGTTGAAGGCACGAAAGAAGGCTTAATACCGGATTTGGAGATTGCACTTCAAACTTATTCACCTTTAGAGGTCATCAATGGGCCGCTTATGAAGGGAATGGAGGAAGTTGGGCGTCTGTTCAATGGCAACGAACTTATCGTAGCTGAGGTGCTTCAAAGTGCTGAGGTCATGAAAGCATCCGTTAATTTCCTGGAGCCGTTCATGGAGAAATCCGAGACAGCCGTGAAGGGTAAAATTATTTTGGCAACCGTCAAAGGGGATGTTCACGATATTGGGAAAAACCTCGTTGAAATCATCCTATCCAATAACGGATACAAGATTATCAATTTAGGGATTAAAGTACCTCCGGAGCAAATCATTGAAGCTTATCGCAAAGAGCAAGCAGATGCGATCGGGCTATCTGGATTGCTAGTTAAATCCGCACAACAAATGGTGATCACTGCGCAGGATTTAAAGACTGCAGGTGTAGATGTACCGATTCTCGTCGGTGGTGCTGCGCTTACGCGGAAATTCACCAAGACACGTATTCAACCGGAATATGAGGGTGTTGTTCTTTATGCGAAGGATGCGATGGATGGTTTGGATATCGCGAACAAGTTGAGTGACCCTGAGCAGCGTAAACGGTTGATTCAAGAGCTTCGTGAAAGCCTGGAATCCGATGTTATGGATACAGGGAAAAAAGAAGAGAAGC
The DNA here is from genome assembly GCF_927798215.1 of Paenibacillus allorhizoplanae. Lineage (NCBI taxonomy): Bacteria > Bacillati > Bacillota > Bacilli > Caryophanales > Paenibacillaceae > Paenibacillus > Paenibacillus allorhizoplanae. Next base: position 424,465 of record NZ_CAKMMW010000002.1, on the reverse strand, counting down.
TGCCACAGCTTACGCGTGTGAGTTCTTCTGCAGTTTCTAAGGATCTACCTGTTCAGGTGCCACAAGATACTGATCGTCATATCATGCGTGATTACCCGATTAGTCATTTGATGCCTTATGTCAACATGCAAATGCTGTTAGGTCATCACCTTGGTTTGAAGGGTAAAGTAGAGCAACTGCTGAGTGATAAGGATTCCAAAGCACTTCAGTTAAAGGACACGGTAGATTCAATCCTTCACGCAGCGCAGCATAACGGTATCATTAAGGCTCACGGCATGTATCGTTTCTTCCCAGCACAATCGAACGGGAATGATGTCATCATTTATGATCCGCAAGATACGAGCAAGGTGCTTGAGACATTTACATTCCCTCGGCAAGATAAAGAGCCGTACCTCTGCTTGGCTGACTATTTGAAATCCGTAGAAAGCGGCGAAATGGACTATGTAGGTTTCCTACTCGTGACAGCTGGACATGATATTAACGAATTGGCAAAAGAGTGGCGTGACAAAGGGGATTATCTGAAATCCCATGCGTTGCAAGCGACAGCGCTTGAAGTAGCCGAAGGCTTTGCAGAACGTGTTCATCACATTATGCGCGATGTTGTTGGTATTGCAGACCGTGTCGATATGACGATGCAAGAAAGATTTGGAGCCAAATATATCGGACAACGTTTCTCATTCGGTTATCCAGCTTGCCCTAATCTCGAAGATCAAGCGAAGCTGTTTAATCTGCTGAAGCCTGAGGATATCGGCGTTGAGTTGACCGAGTCATTCATGATGGAGCCGGAAGCTTCCGTATCTGCGATTGTATTTGCACATAAAGAAGCACGTTATTTTAACGTAGGATAAGATTGCGAGAGCGAGGCAGCGTGTAGGAACGATTCTGTTCCGCGGCATCCTCGCTTTCCGTTTTGCCGATGTGATATTGAGATAGAATGGGGTTTGGCTAGTGGACTTGTATTTTCTAGGAACGGGGGCAGGTATGCCCTCCAAGCAACGAAATGTAACCTCAATTGCCTTGAATTTATTAGACGAACGGGGAACATATTGGCTTGTTGATTGCGGAGAGGGGACGCAACAGCAGATTCTGAACTCTCCAGTGAAACTGGGACGAACGGAGAAATTATTCATAACGCATTTACATGGTGATCATCTATATGGGCTCCCAGGATTATTGACGAGTCGCTCTTATTTGGGTGGAGATACACCATTGACTTTATATGGTCCGCGGGGGCTTAAGCAATTCGTTGAAACTGCGCTGGAAGTCAGCGGGGCACATTTGAGTTATACACTTCATCTTGTAGAGCTTGATGAAGAGGGGATTATTTTCGAAGACGAAAGCTTTCTTGTGGAAACGGCTCGCTTAGAGCATCGTATTGAATGTTTTGGATTCCGCATCGTGGAGAAGGATCAACCTGGCAAGCTTCTAAATGAAAAGCTTAAGGAACTCGCAGTACCACCAGGTCCGATCTATGGCCAGCTGAAACTAGGACACACGGTACAGCTTGAGGATGGCCGGACTATACATGGGAAAGATTTCTTAGGTGCCCCAGTTCCTGGTCGTGTGGTCGTCATTTTAGGAGATACACGCTACTGTGAGGGAGCTAAAAAACTGGCAAGAGGTGCCGATGTTCTCGTTCATGAAGCGACCTTCGCCATGGATAAGCAGGAGCTAGCCTATGCTTTCGATCATGCGACTTCCACCGATGCGGCACGGACTGCACAGGAGGCTGGTGCGAATGTGCTGATCATGACGCATCTTAGCTCGCGGTATCAAGGGGATAGCGTAAATGAACTGCTTCACCAGGCACAACAAATCCACGGAAATAGTCACTTAGCAAGGGATTTCTGGAGCTTTGATATTCCACGTAAAGTGTAAAAAATAAGCTTCTCCCATTGATTACGAATGGGAGAAGCTTATTTTTGTATCCTAACGTCAATTTCCTGCATTCACCTCATACACTAAACAAAACCAACGGAAATCGAGGTGAAGGTATGGAAATTACACTTGGTGAAGTGCTGCTTTCTATCTTTATATCCTCGATCTTTTTCATTATGATTAAGGAAATTAGAAAGTCGTACAAAGATTCAGAATAGTTCGAAGATTGGATCTGAAGCCCTATACGTAATGATAGGGCTTCTGATAAAATAGTTGTAAACGCTTAATAACTGGGGGGTGGACATGACGTATCCGGTTTACAGAGTGACTGTATACCATTTTGCCTTACTCATTTCTATTTGTGTCATTATTGGGATTTTATGTCTATCTAGAGATACCTATGCCTCTGAAATACCAGTTTCTCAGGGGAAATCTGCTGTGGCGTCATCTGTTACAGGAGCTACATATAGTGCAAGTCAAGCAGTGGACGGTCTCATTAATACCAAATGGTTAGCTAGTAATTCACAACTTCCACAATGGCTAACAGTAGACCTTACACAAAATGTACATGTTTCACGTGTTGAAACTGTATTTGAGCATGTGAACAGCTCGTATGCTTACAAGATTGAATCCTCGATCGATGGCATCAATTGGAGCATTTTTGCGGATCGTTCTGCGAATACAGCCATAAATTTCCCTTTTTATTCTGACAGTGGGGATGTTCTAGCAAGATTCGTCAGATTACAAGTCGTAGGCGTTGGCTCACCAGGAGATCAAGCCAGTGTATTTGATTTTCGCGTATATTCAACGAGTGAGGCGCAAACGCTTCTGTCTCAAAATAAGACTACGGCTGCATTATCAAGTTTCTCTGGTTCATGGGGCTCTGATAAGGCCGTGGATGGCCAATTGTTATCTAGTTGGGCACCCAGTAGTACTTCTTTACCGCAATGGTTAGTTGTGGATCTAGGGCAACTGCGCAATGTGCAGCGCTTTGAGACGACGTATGCCAATATACAGGATATATATGGTTACAAAATTGATTTTTCAATCGATGGCATCATTTGGTATACCTTTACCGATCGAACAGGGAATATGCAGGCGGGAGATCCGCGTTTTGTGGATGAAGGGAATGTAACGGCACGCTACTTTCGATTAACAACTACGCGTGTCGCTTCAGGAGGGTATGCTAGCGTTGCAGAGTTTCAAATATATGGTCCGGATAGTGGTTTGAATAATACTCCCAATGCACAACCGCTAACTCGCGTGTATTTGGATGACGAAGCTTATAATCTACAACCAACTGAAACGGTAGCGAGTTACTTAACAGGGGTTTATGCGAATGGCAATACATTCACTATCCAATCAGGAGCGACCTATAGAATCGCGAATACAGCTGTGGCTACAGTCAATGCGAGTGGTGTTATCACGGGAGTTGCTGCTGGCTCAACAACTTTAACGGTAACCTATAATGGCCAGTCGACTTCAGCCAATATTACGGTATCAACAAATTTGACGAATTTGAATCGTATTGCATTCGACTCCTATTCATATTCACTTCAATCTGGCTCTACACGGTCTCCCTATGTGATTGGTTATAAAAATGACAGCACCACACAAACGTTGACAACTGGCCTGACCTTCACGAGTTCAAATCCAGCAGTGGCAAGTGTAAATTCAAGTGGCATGGTGACTGGCATTTCGCCAGGTGTTACGACGATTACAGCATTTTATGGTAGTTTCACAGCATCAGCGAGTGTGAATGTGACAACTACCGTTAGTCGGATTGAAGCAGATGAAAGTACAGTTTACTTGGAGATAAATGGGACACAGTATCTTACAATCAACGCTTATGATCCGCAATATAATATCACTGACGTAACCTCGAATACGAGCTTCACAAGTTCAAATTCATCTGTCGTTACCGTAAGTAGTTACGGCTATATCACAGCAGTTAGTGCAGGTAGTGCAATCATTACTGCGACTTATAATGGTATCTCGACAACGATATATGTCACGGTAGGATTCAAAGACTTACTAGCTCCTACCTGGAACTATGGTGCCAATGTAACGGTTACACCGAGTTCGGATTCTTCTGTCACATTAACCTGGTCGGCAGCAACGGACAACGTTGGGGTCACTTCCTACCGGATATATAAAGATTCGGAGCTGCTAACTACGATGAACGGTAGTGAGCTTACTACGCAATTATCAGGCTTAGCTGCAGGCATAAACATGAGTTTTAAAGTGGAAGCGGGAGATTTAGCGAATAATTGGTCCTCATCTGGACCTAGCGTAACTTACACGTTAACAGGAGTTACGAAGTCAATAGGTTCTCAAGCACTCCTAATTTCGAGTCAGCGTGTCCGTGAAGCGGCACCTGACGGCAGGATGCTCTCCAAATTCCATGTCGATGAAGGTGAGTTACGGGATGCTTTTAAAGCAATAAATGAGGGCTCGGCTTCATCTTTGCTATTACAAATTCAAGATGATCACGATACGACAGTCGTCGAATTTGCATCCAGCGTATGGAATGATTTGCAGGATATGAATGGAAGTATTCAACTGGATATGAATACCATTCAGTTTACAATTCCATTGCTTCTTTTCAAAAATCATGTAAGTGATGCTGAACGATCGAATGGTCTATTCTCAGTGGTTATCCGACACGAAGCAAGTCAACTAGCAGAAACACTGAAAGATAAAGCAACTGCCGAACAAACTGGTTTGCTGCTGACCAATCCAATCGAGTTTGAAATCCAAGCAGGCGCCATTCCGATTCGTCATTATGAAAACATGCAAGTGGAGAGAGCAATCACTCTTCCTGGCACTTCTTACACAACCAATGTGACCGCTGTACGATTAAATGTGGAAACTGGAGAAATAGCCTTCGTTCCGTCTATCTTAACCGGTAGCGATGGTGCCTGGAAGATGGTCATTAAAGACCAATATGGTGGGTTATACACCATCATTCAGAAAGATAAACATTTTGAAGATATGAAGTCGCATTGGGCACGAGAAGATGTAGAAAAACTTGCTTCCAAAAGGATCATTTCTGGGGTAGATGAACAACATTTCGAACCAGAGAAGGAAATATCTCGTGCTGAGTTTGCTACATTGCTCATCCGTGCCCTTGGCATAGAAGCTAACGAATCAGTTCCAGGAACTTCTGGTTTTCAGGATATTAAGGACAATGACTGGTATTCGCAAATGGTCAACACTGCGGCTAAAGCAGGTTTAATTGAGGGCTTTGAAGATGGGACTTTCCGACCGCTGTTGCAGGTGACACGTGAGCAGATGGCTGCAATGATCAATAGAACGATTCAAATCACAGGTAGCCAGCAATTAAACTACGAACAAGATACAGTTCTTAATCCGTTTATAGATAAACATGCGATCGACATCTGGGCTAGGCAAGCAATGGCGTTTACCCTGCAAACAGGGTTAATACAAGGCGTCACTGAGACACAACTTAATCCCAATGCCTTCGCGACTCGCGCGCAAGCAGCTGTCATGTTGAAACGGTTACTAATTTATTTGCAGTATATCAATTGATGAGTCCTATAAACACAATTCGCCTTCGGGTGGGTTGTGTTTTTTTCATTTTTCTCAGCAAATATCATAATGCTTACAAAAACTTTACAACTAGCAAATCAGCAGAAAATAAAGCTTTGATAATCTGGAGTTGTAAACTCTAGTCGAGGGGCGTGAGGAAAAATGAATGGAGTACCTCTATTGACGGCGCCACAACCTGCAAAGCTGATCGTGAAACTTGCCAAGCATCAACAAGAAATTGAGCAAGCCATGCAACTGCGATATCAAATATTTGTGGAGGAAGAGAAAAATTTACGATTGATGAATGAACAAAAACTTGAGTGTGATGCTTATGATCCGTATTGTGATCACTTAATTGTTAAAGACCTTGAAACCGATCAAGTGATCGGTACTTATCGACTTCTGCCTGGTGATCGGGCAAGCGAGGGGATTGGATTTTATTCCGAAACCGAATTTAATTTAAGCGCAATGTCAGAACTGAGACAACAATCACTAGAACTGGGTCGCAGTTGTATTGCTCCAGCTTATCGCGGCGGAAGAGCCATACAATTGTTGTGGGAAGGAATTGCGAGTTATATTAGTGAGCGCAATTTCACTCATTTAATCGGCTGTGCAAGTGTACACTTTTCAACGATTGAGGATTTAAATGAAATATATACGATGCTGAAGCAGAAACTGGTGCTAACGGACCGATTTGGTATAGAACCCCTCGAGACACATCGGATTTCTGGCCTCGCTCAAATTGATCTCTCTTGTAATGAGAAAGACATGTTTCGCAAACTGCCGCCTTTGATGAAAGGCTATCAATGGCTTGGAGCGGAAATTGGTGGGGATCCTGCGTATGATGGGCTGTTTGGGACGGTAGATTTTTTTATCATATTGCAAAAAGATAAGGTGGCGCGTCGATATAAACGTCATTTTCTCAATGCAGAGTGAGATGAGGTGGGCTTGCCTTGTATGAATGGATCGCAAAACTAACCTCAGGTGAAGGAGAACGAAGTCTTCTGGTGCGAGTGTTACCCATTGTTCCATTGTGGATGTTATCGTTCCTTTGTTGGGGAATAGCTTCCATATGGTATCTCATTTCACGAAACGGGTTTCTAAAGAATGTGAAGCATAATCTGACAGATGTTTTAGGGCCGATGTCGGAACGAAAAGTCAGATCACTTACAAGAAATTATCTGCGAAATGTTGTATTTTCACTGTTCGAAATTTGTTTCCAAACGGATCGATTACCCACGTACAAATTCAAGTTGCAAGGTGAGGAGCATTTGCAGGCCGCGCAGCAGGTAGCTAGCGGGAAAGGGTTTATTATTTACACACCGCATGTGGGTAATTTTTTTAATTACTATTGGTATTTCTCAAGAAGGTTCGATTGTCTTACTGTAGCCTCAGCGGGGAGCCCTGAACTCAAGCCCTTATATGACAGGTTCGCGGCGTTAGGTTGTAAAGGTTTAGATTATGACAGTGTTCCCGCACTGGAATTGTATCGCAGCTTAAAGAGACATATACAATCCGGAGGCGTCGTTTTCTTGCTTGGCGATTTCTGGCGGCCTTCTTTTCCATTGTCGAAGCTATTCGGCAGGGTGACGCGCACTCCTGAAGGTACGGCTATGTTGGCACTTGAGCTGCAAATTCCAATCGTACCCTTCTATGGCTTCCGTTCTTATGGCTTCAAGCACCGGCTTGTGGTGGGTGAACCTCTTTTTGTTCACGCCCGCGATACTAGTGGTGTCCGAGCTGCAAGGGTTGAAACCAATCTGATTTTAAATAGCTTCGTCGAGCGGGTTATCCGGGAGCAGCCTGCTTCTTGGTTTTACTGGTTTAACGTTCATGAACGTTGGGAAAACGGTCTTCAGTAAGCATGATGGACATAAGGACGGGGGAATCGATAAATGGATACAGCAAGCCACTTATTGTTTGGGGTTAGCCTCGCAGGATTAGCTTGTTTAGAAACGGTGGTTACGCAGCAACCCGCATTAAGTCATGCCATTCTCGCTGGAACGTTGATTGGATCCCATGCGCCGGATTTAGATGCATTTGCCCGATTACGGGGGTATGCGAGTTATGTTCGTATACATCGAGGCGTGACACATTCAATACCAGCTTTATTGATCTGGCCTCTGTTGATAAGTTTACCGCTCGCGGCTGTTTTCGGTATTTGGGAGAATTTCTTTCATCTATTCCTATGGACGTTTCTTGCTGTTCTATGCCATGTGGGGCTGGATGCTCTGAATGTTTATGGCGTACAATGCTTGCGGCCTTTTACAAAAAAATGGGTACATCTGGATACGCTGTGTTTGTATGATCCATTCTTGTTCACGCTTCATGCTGCGGGTGTAATCCTGTGGTTTGCGTTATGGGGAGGAGTGGCCGGAAGTCATATCGGGGAGATGTTTGCCCTTATTTTTGCAGCATCGCTTCTGTATGTATGCTTCCAAAAATCGCAAAGAAATAAGCTCATTAAGCATGTGTATAGTGAGTTGAAAATTCCTACAGGTGTTTGTCATCTTGTACCGAGTTTAAGTTGGTTTTATTGGCAGTTTGTTTTTGAAAGTGATACCAGCTTTTATTTAGGTGAGCTTCGCCATGGTCAGGTGATTGTCCTAGAGCAGTATAGTAAGAAAGATTACAATAAACAGCAATCCCATCCAATCGTGAAAGCATCGATGGGGACAGATGGCGTTCGTGCATTTCTGCAATTTGCTCAGCACATTTATGTGAGTTGGAAAGAGAAGAATGGTGGATATGAAGTACAGTGGCGCGATATGCGATTCTGGCACAAACGAAAGCTGAGCTTCGGCGTTGATGTACATCTAGATCGGGAAATGAATGTGGTGAGTGATCGGATTGGTATGGACAAAAAAGCTTGGGATCCGCCATTTGTGTGATTATGTTGTGACTTACTCTGTAATTGCGAGGATTTCGGGATTTGGATGAAACTTACATTGACCAAAGTTTTCACGTTATGTTTAAATAAAAGAATATATCCATTTTGCGCCTCTAATAATAGGTTAGCCTCTTATCCTAGGCGTAAATAAGTCAGGTGCGTATTAAGCAACTGGCCTTTTTTTTTGAAATCGATGGGGGTGAATGGAGTTATGGCTCCTCGTAAAAGAATCGGAGATCTTTTGGTTGAATCTGGCCTGATCTCGGAAGAACAATTGAAAAATGCCCTCAGAGAGCAAAAAGAGCTGAATATGAGGCTCGGCGATGTGCTGATCACCCGTAACTACATCACAGAACAGCAGTTAATTGAAGTTCTTGAGTTCCAATTGGGTATTCCGCATATCCAGCTTTACCGTCAAAAAATCGAAACCAAAATTATTAATATTATCCCACAGCGGCTTGCTGAACAACATCAGGTTTTACCCATTCGGACTGAAGGCAATAAACTTATTTTGGCAATGGCTGACCCGTTAGATTATTTTGCAATTGATGAGCTTCGTATGACGACCGGTTTCCGTATTGAGCCTACGATTGCTTCAAAAGATGAACTCCAACGGGCGATTAAGCGTTATTATGGGCTGCAGGAATCTGTTGAGCAGATCATGCAAAACTTAACAATTCGTGAATCGGAAGAAGCGAAGCCAGTCGTGGAAGATGAGGATTCACCAGTCGTTAAGACGGTTAATCAAATCATTATTCAAGCGATCCAAATTGGAGCGAGCGACATTCACATAGATCCGCAGGAAGATAGTTTGCGTATTCGTTATCGCGTGGATGGGGTCATGCGCACAGAGAGGACATTACCTCCTCACATGCAGAGTGTCATTATTGCTAGGATCAAAATCATGGCCAATATGAACGTGGCAGAAAGAAGATTGCCGCAAGATGGTCGCGTTGAGATGGATATTGAATTCCGTAAAGTAGATATCCGAATCTCCTCGCTTCCTACGATTCATGGAGAGAAAGTTGTCATGCGAATTCTCGATCTGGGAAGCACGCTCACCGAAATTGAGAAATTAGGACTATCTGAGCACAACCTTATGTTATTTCAAAAAGGAATTAACAATGCTCATGGCGTAGTACTTATTACAGGACCGACTGGCAGCGGGAAAACAACAACCCTATACTCCGCATTATCTAAATTGAATAATGAGGAAGTTAACATTATCACCGTTGAAGATCCCGTGGAATATCAACTTCAAGGTATTAATCAAGTACAGGTTAATTCGGTTACTGGGCTGACATTCGCGAAAGGACTGCGTACGATTCTGCGGCAAGATCCTAACATCGTCATGGTTGGAGAAATCAGGGACGTAGAGACAGCCGAGATTGCAATTCGCGCAGCCATGACCGGACATCTCGTACTCAGTACACTGCATACCAACAGCGCTGCGAATTCCATTTCTCGTTTAATTGATATGGGAGTTGAGCCTTTCTTGATTTCATCCGCGGTAACTTGCATTATTGCACAGCGACTTGTACGTAGAATTTGTCCAGGCTGTTCAACTTCCTATGTCCCTTCTCACGAAGAAAAGATGTTGCTAGAAGGCCATGGATATACAGTTGAGGTACTGCGTAGAGGCAATGGATGCGGAGAATGCGGGAGAAGTGGATACAAGGGACGGCTTGCGATTCATGAAATTTTGGCAATTGATGATACACTTCGGACTATGATTTTGCAAAAACGTTCAGATAACGAGTATCAGAATTACGCAACTGAACATGGATTAGTACCGATGATAAAAGATGGTATTAGCAAAGTGATCGCCGGTCAAACGACATTAGCGGAAGTGTTCCGTGTTACGGGTAATGGTTGATTATTTTTTTTGCTTTATCCATAAAAATTATGTCGAATAATATTCCTAACACTTTACTTACAGTTCTATAGTACTATGTATGTATGAGTAAATATACCTATGGTCTCGGATTGGGGGGGATACTTGTGGCCATGATAGAGTTGATGAAGCTTGCTCATGACCGAAAAGCTTCTGATATACATATTACCGTTAATTCACCAGCTATGTTTCGTATTCATGGCGTACTTAAGCCAGTAAACGATCAAACTCTGATCCCTTCTGCAACGTTAGAGATGGCGAAAGAATTGATGACGACTGAACAATATGAATCCTTTTTAGAAAAAGGGGATTTAGATCTCTCTTATGGTATTGCAGATGTTTCCAGATACAGGGTCAATGTTTATAAACAAAAAGGAAACGTTAGTCTGACGATTCGTCTTATTCCTACTAAAATACCGGCAATGGAAGTGCTAGGTCTACCATCGATCGCACAAGATTTTGCCAAAAAGCCACAAGGTCTCGTGCTCGTCACAGGACCTACAGGAAGCGGGAAATCAACGACATTAGCTGCAATCTTAGATTTTATCAATCGTACTAGAAATGATCACATCATCACACTGGAAGACCCTATTGAGTTTGTGCACCCGCATAAATCATGTATTGTCAATCAAAGGGAGATCGGCGTGGATACCCATTCGTTTTCTTCTGGACTTCGGGCAGCACTACGACAAGATCCAGACATTATTCTGGTGGGTGAAATGCGCGACTTGGAAACGATTAGTATTGCCATAACCGCTGCTGAAACTGGTCATTTGGTTTTTGGAACTTTACATACGGCGGATGCTCCTCAAACAATTGACAGAATCATTGATGTATTTCCATCGGAAGCGCAGCAACAAGTACGCGTACAACTTGCATCCGTTATGTTGGGCGTACTGGCGCAAAGGCTTTTACCAACATCAGATGGCAGCGGTCGTGTAGCTGCGATTGAAGTGTTGGTTAATACGCCAGCGGTAGCTAACCTTATTCGTTCGGAGAAGGTACATCAGATCCGATCTGTGATGCAAACTGGCAAAGCTCAAGGCATGCAGACCATGGAAATGGCGCTTCGCGAGCTGCTTCAGCAGCGCATAATCACTGTGGATACGGCGAAAGAAGCGCTCTTTGGTTTCGCAGAGCTGCAATAAGTGAGCTGTAAGTAAGGAGGCGAGCTCGAGTGCCTAAGTTCAGGTATCAAGCTGTTGACAATCAGGGTCATTACTATAAAGGGGTGCTCGAAGCTGCTACATTTCAATCGGCAACGGATGAGTTGAAGGGAAAAGGGCTATGGATTCTTGATTGCTTTGACCAAGGTAAGAGCATCTTGCATCGAGAAATTACTTTCGGTGGCCCGAAGGTCAAAATGGAGCACTTCACCGTGTTCTGTCGACAACTTTCAACGTTATATAAATCTGGTGTCAATATGGTGGAGTCTGTTCGCATCTTAAGTGAGCAAACAGAGAGCAAAGTGTTTAAGAAAATTCTGAAGGAAGTTGCCGAGGACATGCAGCGAGGTACGCAGCTTTCAGTAGCTTCCGCTCAGTTTCCAACCGTATTTTCCACCGTTTTCGTCAACATGATCCGAGCTGGTGAGGCAAGCGGGAACTTAGACGATATGTTGGATCGCTTAGCTGTGTTTTACGAGAAAGAGCATTACACCAAGGAAAAAGTTAAGTCTGCTATGATCTATCCGATCATTATGGGTGTAGTTACGATAGCAGTCGTCACGCTTATGATGACATTCGTAATTCCAAGATATGTGGAGAATTTCAAGTCAATGGGATTGGAGTTGCCGCTACCAACTAGGATTGTCATCAAAATGAGCGATCTCCTGAAATCTTACTGGTTCTTTATACCAATCTTCGTGATCGCGCCAAGTTTTATTATTCAAGCCATGAAGCGTTCGAAGAAAGGGAACTATTACTGGGATTATTTTAGGCTCAAGATTCCCGTCTTTGGCAAATTAGCGCATAAGCAATCCATTGCACGCTTTAGTCGAACCTTCAGTTCATTGTACGCAGCGGCAATTCCAATGCTTCAAGCCATGACGATCGTTTCAAATGTAGTAGGCAATGAAGTCATAGGGAAGCTGATCTTGGAATCACGAGAAGGTCTCAGGAGCGGAAGAGCGCTCGCAGATCCGTTCAAAGATTCTTGGTTATTTCCGCCAATGGTTGTTCAAATGCTAGCGATTGGTGAGAAGACTGGTGCTCTGGATAGTATGTTGGAAAAGGTAGCTGATTTCTACGAGGCTGATGTGGATACAATGGCTGATCGATTGAAATCGCTATTAGAACCGCTAATGATATTACTACTCTCAGGAATTGTTGGTGGCATCGTATTAGCAGTTATGCTCCCAACGTTTAAGCTGATGGGTGGTATTCATTAAATATATGATTAATTTTATTATTCGAAGGAGAGTGTACTATGTTTAAAAAAATGATGAACACAAAGCTTAGACTGCTTAAAAATCAAAAAGGGTTAACGCTTGTCGAGTTGTTGGCTGTTATTGTAATTTTGGGGGTTGTTGCTGCGATTGCGGTTCCGGCTATTGGGGGAATAATTAATAATTCAAAAGTAAATGCAGACGCACAATCGGTAGAATTGTTAAAAGATACTGCTATTCGTTATTTGACAGATATTAATCCATCTGGAACAAGTGCTGGAACTTCTGTGACAATTGGGACTCTTGTGACAGCTAATTATTTAAAAGTAGCTCCTGTTAAACAATCAGGCACCAATGCAGGTACAGCGTATGCAACAGTCACCGTAGCTTACACAGCAGCAACAGGCTGGACTGCAACAGCAGCAGATTAATACACTATTTTTTAGTCAATAACTTTTTGGTACAACATCTAATAAAGGTAACTCTCACGAGTTACCTTTATTGAATCCTTCAATCTTTCCCGAATGGAGCTACTATGGACACACTAACTCTTCTTTACACAATCACAGCTGCACTATTCGGACTTGTATTTGGAAGCTTTTTTAACGTAGTAGGTATCAGGGTTGTAAAAAAAGAATCCATCGCCTATCCACCCTCACATTGTGTTCACTGCAATCATGAACTTAAGGCTCTAGATCTGATTCCTGTACTCAGCTATTTAGGATTACGAGGAGCTTGCAGGTATTGCAGAGCTAAAATTTCTGCGATTTATCCCATAGGTGAACTCCTAACTGCAGTTGCGTTTGCCGTCACTACTTGGCAGATTGGTCCTTCTTTAGAACTAATCGTCGGACTTGTTTTTGTTTCTATCTTAATGATTTGTTCAATTGCGGATAGTAGATATAGAATCATCCCTGATGTAGTTGTTTTCTCAGGCATGGGTGTTGCTTTCCTCCTTCGCATTTGGATACATCCTTTACCTTTTTGGAACTATGTAGCAGCATTTTTCGTTGGTGGAGGATTACTTTATCTGATCGCACTTTCATCGATCTTCATACTGAAAAAAGAAGGTATGGGCGGCGGCGATATCAAATTATTCGCATATATTGGTCTCATAGCTGGAATCAAATTAACTTTATTTACACTTTTTGCTGCTAGTTTATTAGGAACTATGTATGGACTTGTACAAATGCGCGTGAAATCGTCGCGAGAAGATCAAGGCATTCCATTTGGTCCTTTCATAGCTGCGGGTGCCTTCATAAGTTACTGTTGGGGAGAGCCCGTAATTAACTGGTACTTAAGCTTGATTCATTTCAATTAAGCGTTCATAACGATGCAAACATCTCAGAAATTCATCAAAGGAGTGAGTCCGGACATGCTAACATCATCATTTAATTTTATAAAAGCGCTGAAACCAGGACAAACTTCCTTGGGAATTGAAATTTCTGATTCAACCATAAAAATGAGCAAAGTATTGCTAAGAAAAAATAATGAACCTTTGATACAGATGAATGTAACAGAGGAGCTTCCACCACTTATGATGGAAGAAGGTAGAATTAAGGAACCGCTTCGCTTGATACAAACGTTGCAAACCATGATGACACGATTGGATTCGAAACCAAAGCATATACATCTGGTGTTTCCTAGCCAACTTGTGATGGTAAGGTTTTTAAAGCTGCCTGATATCCCAGAAAAGGATTTGGCTAAGCTAGTCGATTTTGAAATCAAACACAATATACATTTACCATTCGAGAATCCGCTTTATGATTTTGTGAAAATGAATGGGATTGCACGTAAAAAAAGAAAAACTGTAAAAAAGTTCAAAAAGGAAGCTGAAGCTCCTACAGGGAAGGAATTTTTCTTGGAAGCTGCTGCTGGTAAAGAGGAACTAGGCGGGGGCAAAGGGTTGTTTGATGATTTCCAAGAGGAAGAATTCAAAGCAGATACAGCTATGCAATGCGATGTTATGCTGGTTGCGGCACCAAAAGAAATAATGGATCAATATCTTGAAGTTTTGGATTCTGCAGGGATTAAGCTAACGAGTATTGAGATTAAAGCACTCTCTTTATTTCGGTTGCTGCAAAGCACATCATTGACTAAGTTAAAGGACACCTTCTTGATTGTTGATTTGAACGAGACTGCTGGTGATCTTAGTATTTTTCATGGTGAGGATCTCAAGATTACACGTAGTATTCCGCTCATCTTCGCTGCAAAGTCGCAGGGAAATGTAGATGTCAAAACGAATGCAGATCAGCTCTTCTCAGAGTTTTTGGACGGCGATGCTGATTTTCGAAATCATTGTAATGATTTGGCACATGAGCTTGAAAGATTGATGAATTTTTATCGCTATACGTTAAACAATCGGAATCAAGAATTTGCAGGTGTGGTCATCTCAGGTGATTTGAGCAGAATGCCTGAAATCGTATCATTTTTGACCGAGCGGCTTCCGATTCCAGTACAATTGTTTCAGTCTGCCCATTATTTTAGTTGTAATTCGGTTTTAAAAGATGATTTTTCCATGTATGCAGTTACTTTAGGTTTAGCTCTAAGGGGGGCTGAATCATGAGAAATATAAATCTGCTGCCTAAGGCACCCAGATCTAAACGAATATTTGTACCCCTTTTGCTGTCATCTGTATCATTTTTTCTAATCCTTTCATCATCACTTGTGTATGCAGGTCACTACTTTAATAGTAATATGCAAAACGTTGAGAATCAGATTGTATTAACGAATGCTTCGATTCAATCTTTAACCAAGCAGCGCCAATTGGATGAACAATCAATCAACTTTCAAAACTTACAAACCGAAATTGATAAATTAAAAAATAAACGTGTTGATTGGATTCCTATTTTAGAGACGATCTCCACGAAGCTCCCGACAACTGGGCGGATTTTGTCTGCGGAAATCCCTAAGGATGAGAACAAAGCACAAAATAATGGAGCAAATTCTGCCGTATCTCAAGCTACTCCGATTATCGTAAGTTTGAAGCTTGAGTTCGCAGCTTTATCATCAGTAGCTGATTATATTTCTTTGCTGCAAAGTTCATCATTGTTTAGTTCCATTTCGATCCTAACGGCGGTTAAAACAGAAAAAACGTTTAGTCCAGCTGTTGCGAGTTCACCAAGTCCAGTTACTTCGAGTACACAGCCTACATCAGTTCAAACAAATGAAAACATAAAAAAGGTCTTTGAAGACACACTTACTGAAGGCGGTAATGAAGGAGATAAGCTCCTAAACGAACTCAAATGGACAATTAATCAGCAAATTGCGAAACAAGAATACGGATTAAAACTGCCAGATAAAAAATTTAATGAGGAAACAAATACGCAAATGGATCAGAATGATACGTCAGCCTTAACCGATGCGGATTTTGAGGATGCGCGTAAAACGCTAAACGAAATGAAAATGAAGTCTGAAAAATCTACAGAAGCTGAAGCCAAAACTCCTTCTACCGCAAACCCAGCTGCAACTGCACAAAAATATAACGTATATGAAGTAGTTATTGAAATTACACTGAAAAATCCTGTTAATAGCAAATAAGGGGGGCTTATGAATAAAGAACAATGGAATCATCTCATAGGTCGATTGAGATCCCCGGCAACCATGCTGTTTCTCGTAATTATTGTAGGTTGCTTGATCAATGGATATATCGTAGTTCGAGATGTGCTTCCATCTTCGAAGCAGCATATAACACTTCAAATGCAACTGAGTAAAATTGAGCAAGAAAAAAAACGAATTCTGCAGCGACCTATTCCCAAAAAAGTGGAAGAGAATGAAATTCAACAAGCCCTATATCAAGTGCCAACGAAAGAAGAGTTACCGCGTTTATTGCTTGGTATCAGAGAGCTAGAGCAGCAAGTCGGGTTATCAATTCTTTCGATCAAATTCGGTGACCAAGAGCCAGCGAGCAGCTCAGCAGATCGTTTAATAAATGAGAAGGGGCAAGCGAACATCACACAAGGTTATACGACAAACTCGAACGGCGTTCAACAACCGGTGCCATCAGCAACTCCTACAACAGGTGCTAATCAGCAGAATCAGGCTCAAACGGTCATTATGGAAGAATCATTTATAATTCAAGCATCGGGTACGTATCCACAAATCATTGACTTTATGAATAAGGTTCAACATAGTGAGCGTTTTATTACAATTCGAAAATGGAACTGGCAAACAGCTGCAGTAAAAAGCAGTCATACAGAGCAAACAGACATTTCGAATGTACTTCCAGCAGTGAGCATCACAATACCAAATCATACAGAGGAGCAAGAGTCGAAACTTCTAGTTACTTTGGAATGCTCCTTTTATTATGCGCCATCTTTTGTAGGGAAATTAAAAGAGCTGCCTTCTTTACCGGTAAATGAACCAAGTAAGCGAACGAATCCGGTTCAATCAGATGAAGAGTATTTTAAGCAACTCCAGCAATTACAAGCATCTAAGCCAACTAATTAATGTAAAAGGGGATAATTGAATGATTAGGAAGTACAAACTGATTCTTTCAATTGGGATCATTGGCTTATTCACGATGAGCGGTTCGGCATGGGCGGAAGATCAATTTCGAAACGTTGAGGTGTTCTTCCAAAGAATAAATATAACAATTAACGGTCAACAAACTACTCTCACGAAAGACTCGATTTTGTACGAGGGATCGGTGTACGTGCCTTTACGCAGTTTATCCGAAATGTTAGGCGCAGAAGTTGGTTGGGATAGTGACAATAGGAACGTAGCACTTGATTTTATCCATGATAATAGAAATGAGCTCTTCACAGCTTTGCAAAAAAAAATGGTTCAATATGTGGCTATTCGAAATAATCAAATCACTAAAGATTTAATTCCTATTTTTAAAAACACAGATTTTGACGATCTGAGAAGTATCGTTGATCGCTATGCAGAGATCAGCAAAATCGCGAAAGACATAGATGATCTCGCGATGTCACAAACCATCGACAAAATGAAAGCTGCCATCATTTTATTGCAAACTGGCTGGGAGAAGAAGAATACGGATGACTATATGCTGGCTTGGACGATATACAGTAAGAATGCAGACCTTTTGAACAAGGATCTAACAACGAAATTATCAGAGTCGTATCACTATGAACTAATTGACAAGTCTATAAAAAATTGAAGCTGATTGAAGAGAGAAGGGATGCAATGCTAAGAAATGAAAGAGGGCTTACCTTACTGGAAGTGCTGGCTGCCACAGTGATATTAAGTCTTGTCGTATTAATGTTTCTTAATATTTCTTCCTTTTCTATGATGTCAAATAAAAATGATGATTTGCGCGTGAATGCCTTGCATTTAGCGGAGCAGAAATTAAATGAATATAGGAGCACTTACACTGCTGCCGTACCCGTTTTACAAAATTGGGCAGATCTTAATCCCGCATTAGATCCAGCTTTACCTTATGGGTTATATGTGCAACAATCCAGCCTGCAAAATACCCCTTTTTCACCAGCTGTGTTTATAAACAGGAAATTAGTTTCACTACAAAGTATCATCTTATTCCGAGATGTCAGTACAACTCCGGCTACGCTAGTTCCACGTATTTTGACGGTAACGGTTTACTGGGGGTCGACGAATTGAAGAATGAACGCGGTCTTACTTTAATTGAGGTATTAGCTACGCTAACCATTAGCACTGTATTGTTGGGAGTAATCCTTATGTTGCTTTCCTCGACAAGCCTTCAATCCAAATCAAGTGGAGAGAAATACAATGTTGATGCAGAGATTCGTAAAACGATGGATACGATTGCAAAAGAAATCAGTGATTCAAATCAAGCCTATGCAGCGACGAATGACTTTCGTTATGTGACTTATGTATCGGGCACTAAAAAAGTCAAATCGCTATACTATGATGCTGTTGCCAAAACTTTATCGATGTATGACTTTAATTCTACGACTATTCAAGACAGTGTAACTTTAGCAACTCCTGGAATCTATACGAATCAAAGAGTTCTAACCTCTCATGTTACAGGGTTGCAGTATTTACCTACTATAGGGACTACACCAATTTCGGGGAATTTGATCGGTGGTTCAGCATTCAGGATGGTTATGACGTTTACGTTTCAGCGTTCAAAGTTGTTCGGAGGGTTTGAGAATTACAATATGAAGAGAGAAACAGGGTTTAAACTGCTTCAATATTAAACTGTAAATAAGCCCAAATGCCAAGGGGGACTTGATCTTGGCATTTGGGCTTATTTTATTTTCTAATAGGATTCCAATCAGGTGGTGGGGTTGCAGTTACTGCTGATGACGAAGTTGGCGTTGGTGTAGGTGTAGCGGATGAAGTCCCACTTAATTGTAAGGAAGTTACAGGCGGATTGGATGTTCCGGTTGTAATTGTTTTATTGTTTGCAAAGTCAATTTTCCCTGCAACTGCAATAATGCCACCTGTCGTTAGGTTTATTTGAGTCCCAGAGGTAAAATCTCCTGATACAAAGATATCTCCAGAAGACACGTTAAACTCGGCATTATTTTTAACATAAATATTTCCTGAAGCTAGATTGCCATTTGAGATATTTAAGGTGGTTTGGGTTTCAATTTTAAATGTGTCATCGATTGTCATTTGTTTAGTTGTTACGTTACCTCCATTGCTAAGTGTCATACTTCCAGCATAGATGTTATTATCAATTTTCAAGGTAGTTTGCGTGCCTGTAATAAAGCTACTTTCACTCCACAAGTTGCCGTAGGTGCCGCCATTGCCGCTCTTAATTGTTATATCAAGTTGATTATTTCCAGTAATTTTTCCCGTTGTAGATGGATTAGATGCAGTTTGGTTTGCTATTAGACTTCCATACACTTCTAGATTTGCATTATTAAATGAATAATTATCGGCTATTAGAATGACTGGCTGTGTACTTGAACCAAGTGTTTCAGTGCTGGAGACATTTAATGTACCTGGCACATAGATAACAATAGGATTGGCTGAACTTGCATTAATACTCGACTTTACTTGACTTATGCTGCACGATGTACAGGTGATTAGACCGGGTGTCTTTGTCACATTCAAATAGTCGTCAATGGCAGATGATACGCTGGACTTGATACTGGACATATAACTGGTAATTGCTGGTGAAAGAGTTGTGTTTTTCCCAGCGTTAACATTGGAACTATTTCCGTACAAGACACCAACTCCCGCTGGAATAGGCACGGTTTGCCCCGGTTCAATGTGGGTTGATGTATTGGGGGTAGGGCTAGGTGTCGGTGTTGTTACTACGATTGCGTTAAACGCAGATATTTGAAATTTGATTAATTTGCTATGCGCATTATTGACGGTAGCTTTGAAAAAAACATTATATACATTGTCAGATGTAACGGGGCCATTGATTCTAGTATTGGTGGCTGCCACTTCAACATATTGCTCGTAAGTCGTTACAATGCCCTCTGGAGTTGTAATGTTTCGTGCGACCCAACCTAATCCTTGCGTTCCCGAACCACCGCCGTACATATTGAAGTACGTTCTGCGGTCCATTCCGTTTGCATAGGTATCGTAACTCTTCAAATAGGTAATAAATGATTCCATGCCACTAACGGCCAGATCAGTAGCCTTTTTCTCATAGTCAGTTTGGCTATTGGCAAGTTGATTCGTTGAAGACGAAGCTAGAATAACAGGTGTTACGATCATCAAGACAAGGAGAATAAGAAGTACGTAGGTAAGTACATTTCCTCTTTCACTCTGGAGTGGAATAAGAAATTTCATGATGAACTCTCCTTTCTTCTGGATTACATATCCCCTATTATATCGAATAAAAAAAGGCTAGTATAGTACTGAAGTACTATACTAGCTCTATTTACTTCGACAAATTTTGACCAAACTCACCTGCGAATATGGTTTCGTTTATCGGGAGTCTGCCAGATGGAACTTCACGTTCTTGCAGCTTTTCAGGAAGTGCATCTGCAGGACCGCGGTATCCGATGGCAATAACTGCATGAAGTTCGTAGTCAGCAGGAATTTGGAGTGCTTCGCGTGCTTGTTCACGTTCGAAACCACCCATCGCATGAGTGATTAACCCTTGATTATTCGCTTCAAGCGCTAAATATCCCCACGCAGTGCCTGCATCGAATGCATGGCTAGGATTGTCTGTTCCTCTTGGACTTTTGGTGTGTGAAATAACAAGTGTAAGTACGGGGGCTTTCTCACACCACACAAGGTTAAACGGATTAATAAACGTATGGAATTTAGCAAGTTGCTCAGGTGTACGGGCAATGATGAAACGCCAAGGCTGATTATTACTTCCCGATGGTGCCCAACGTGCTGCTTCAAATAGACTTAACAGTACTTCTTCCGATACTTCTTGGTTCGTGAAGGAACGAGGGGACCAACGCTCAAGAAACTGTGGATTAATTTCATGATCCGGTTGACGATGAGCTTCAATTTCATTGGGTAGTGATGTGGACATTAGTTATTCCTCCTTATTGTGGATTTCATCCTAATTTTACCTTATTATGAGCTTCTTTACGAATTTCTCAATTTTTCATTGACTTGTATGTCATTGGCGCAATTTGGCAAAGCTAATTGTTATGAACATGATGGACCAAGAAGAGGTGCGAGAAGCCGTGAATTTCACGAGTCATGATGTCATTATTATTGAGAGAGCTTTAAGAACTGCCATGAAACATGATCGAGAAGAGCACCGTTCGAGAGACTATCAAGAAGTGTTGTTCAAAATGCAAGAGAGTGCCAACCAAGCGCTGGCGGTCAATGCTCAAATCACTAGTGACCATGATGGCCTACGATACGATTATGATGATTCAGCTGATTTGATGTAGACATACGAACGTATATTCTGTAAAATGGAAGAAACGAAATGGGTAAGGAGATTCGGTTTATGAATCCTTTCACAGGTAAGGTTTCTTCAATGATAGAGATGATTGACGGGCTGCGCAAATCGCCTGAAATCATGCAGCAAGTCACATATTGGCACACGATACCCCCACGAGATCCGAAACTGGCTGATTTTCCAGAAGGGTTGCATGAGGGTATTTGTGTTGCGCTTCGACATAAAAACATCGGGCAATTATATACGCATCAGGCGGAATCGTTTCGCCAAGTGACTGCTGGCAATCACGTTGTTACTGTGACTCCGACTGCGTCGGGGAAGACGCTTTGCTACAACCTGCCTGTCCTTCAGAAGATTTTGGAGAACGACGCTTCGCGAGCGCTCTATTTATTCCCTACTAAAGCACTGGCACAAGATCAGGTCGCAGAGCTGCAAGAAATGATTGAATTTATGGACGTGGATATTAAGACGCATACGTATGACGGTGATACACCACCTACAGTTCGACAAGCGATACGAAACGCTGGACATATTGTTGTCACGAACCCAGATATGCTGCATTCCGCGATTTTGCCGCATCATACCAAATGGGTGAAGCTGTTCGAGAATTTAAACTACATTGTGATTGATGAAGTGCATTCCTATCGGGGGGTATTCGGCAGTCATGTCGCGAATGTGATACGCAGGCTGAAACGAATTTGCCGCTTTTATGGTTCCAATCCGCAATTTATATGTGCTTCGGCTACGATAGATAACCCTAAGGAACACGCTGAGCGACTTATCGGTGAAACCGTTGCGTTGATTGATAATAATGGTGCGCCGGCAGGAGAGAAGCACTTTGTATTCTATAACCCGCCTGTTGTGAATCAACAGTTAGGGATACGTAAAAGCTCCGTCTTGGAAACACGGACGCTAGCAGGCAAGTTGCTGCGGAGTGGGATTCAGACGATTGTGTTTGCCCGTAGCCGCGTGCGTGTGGAGATCTTGCTGACCTATTTGCAAGAGCTCGTGAGTCACGAGCTGGGCAGCAAGTCGATCCGCGGCTATCGCGGCGGATATCTCCCTAAGCTGCGCAGGGAGATCGAAAGAGGCTTACGCAGCGGGGAAATCCGCGGCGTTGTGAGCACGAACGCACTGGAGCTGGGCATCGATATTGGCCAGCTGCAAGCGTGCGTGCTCAATGGCTATCCCGGCACGATAGCCAGCACTTGGCAGCAGTCCGGGCGTGCCGGACGGCGGCAGGAAACCTCGCTGACGATTCTCGTCGCGAGCAGTAATCCGCTGGATCAATATTTAATCCAGAATCCGCGCTATTTCTTCGAGCGTCCGCCTGAGCAGGCGCGCATTCATCCAGATAATTTGATCATTCTCGTGGATCATGTGAAGTGTGCGGCCTATGAGTTGCCTTTCGAAGCGAATGAGAAGTTCGGTGAGGAGTCACTCACCGATGTTCTTGAGTATTTGACTGAGGAGCAGGTGCTGCACCAAGTCAATGATCGTTGGTATTGGATGGAGCAGTCGTTCCCTGCGCATAACATTTCATTGCGCTCTGCGGCGCAAGAGAATTTTGTCATTATTGATATGACCAATGGTCATCGCGTGATTGGGGAATGTGATCGTTTCAGTGCGCCAACCTTGATTCATGAAGAGGCAATTTATATACATGAAGGCATACAATTCCAAGTTGAAAAGTTGGATTATGAAGAGAAGAAAGCGTTTGTTAGACAAGTAAATGTAGACTACTTCACGGATGCGAGTATGGCGGTGCAGCTCAAGGTGCTGCACGTGAATCGTGAAGGGCGTGTTGGCGGTTTACTGCGTCAATTAGGCGAAGTGACAGTGAATGCGCAGCCAACGATTTTCAAGAAAATCCGTCTGCGTACGCACGAGAATATCGGCTCAGGGCCGATCCGATTGCCAGAAGAGGAGCTGCATACTAGCTCCTATTGGTTTACTTTCGACGAGGCGATGTCGGCAGGACGATCGGCGAATGACATGCAGCATGCGCTGCTTGGCATTGCCAATGTCCTGGCGCATCTAGCGCCGCTGTATTTGATGTGCGACCCGATGGATATTCGGGTCGTTCCGCAAGTGAAGGCGGTGCACAGCAAGCTGCCGACCGTGTTCTTCTACGACCGCTACCCAGGCGGCGTGGGTCTTAGTGATCGGCTGTACGAGGTCCACGGACAGCTGATGGATCAGGCGCGCAGCCTGATTAAGAGCTGCGGTTGCATCAGCGGCTGCCCGGCCTGTGTCGGGCCGATCGAAGAGGTCGGCCTGCTGGGCAAGAAGCTCGCGTTGGAGCTGCTCGCAGAGCTCGATGGCGGTGCCCGATGAGCGGGCTCCGCGAAAGGCTCGGCCGCCTGCGGGGACCCGCAGCGGCTGGGGTAACACCGCCGCCCCCGGCGGAGGCAGGGGGCGAGTGGGCGCAGCTCGGCGCCCATATTGCGACGAGCCCCGCGGGCTCGTTCGTCATGCGGCTCCGCCAGTACGGCGCGGACAGCGTGCACGGCATCTACCGGCTGCGTGACCTCGCTGATGTTGCTGCGCAGCTGTCCTGCTTTCACGACGGAGACGCCGTCGTCCGGCTCGAAGAGCTGCTCTTCTTCGATACGGAGACTACTGGACTTGGCGTCGGTGCTGGCAACGTGCCGTTCATGGTCGGCATCGGCTACTACACAGGTGAGCTGTTCACGGTTGAACAGCTCATGATACGCAACCCAGCAGAAGAGCATGCGATGCTGGTGTATTTACAAGAACTGTTAGGACGATACACGCATATCGTCTCTTATAACGGCCGTACGTTCGATTGGCCGATTCTGAAGAATCGCTTTGTCCTGAATCGTCTTAAACTAGATGACGCGAAGCTGCTTCAGCTCGATCTTCTTTATGCTTCACGAAGTCTGTGGCGTAATACGCTGCCCTCCTGTCGGTTGAGCAAGGTAGAGGAGAGCAGATTAGGCTTTGAACGCTTAGATGATGTGCCAGGGTCAATGGCGCCAGCATTGTATTTTCAATATTTGGCTGAGAAAGACCCTGCAATCCTTCAAGGTGTCTTTATTCATAACGAACATGATATCGTGACCTTGGCCGCGTTGACGATCCATTTTGGTAAGCTATTGCGTCCTGATGTGAATGATCTTGATCTCATTTCCAATCTTGACTCGGAAGAACTCTTTCGGACAGGACTCTGGCTCGACAAAATGGCAAGGCCTGCCAAGGCGGAGCAATATTTCAATGTATTATTCGAGAAACTAATGAATAACACGACTGCTGCTCAGTCGGCTGAACAAGAAACTGACTTTCTTCAACTAGCAACCTACTATAAGAAAATTGGACAATATAACCGTGCGATTGAGCTATGGAAGCAAGCTATTTTACTTAAACCTGCAAGCATTTCGTTACAGCTAGAACCGTATTTAGAGCTTGCGATGTACTATGAACACCGTGAAAAGGACTTGGGTCAAGCCGTCTTTTATGCAGAGGAAGCGTGGGCGAGGCTTTGGCGTCGGCGCGCGCTTCATCGAGGTGACCGCAAGATCAACGAAATTGAAGAGGCTTGGGAAAAGCGGCTTGCACGTTTGCAGCAGAAAATGCGAAAGAAAGAGATGAGTTTACGAGCACTAGCAGATTCGTATCCATCATCTTCGGATAAAATGGTAATAACGAAAAGAAAAAAGGCGCCAAAACCTACTTACGTCAGCGAAGGTTTAATTTAAAGAATAATCATCACATCTCATCCATTCTCCCTAGGGTACGCGTTTACGCATTCCGTCAATTGGTTATACAAGGTATAAAAATGGCAAGGAGTGATTCTCGTGCCTGAGCTTCCGGAAATGGAAACGTATCGTCAGCAGTTGACACGATTAATCATAGGAGTACCGATTACGGGAGTCGATGTGACACGCCCAAAATCGTTGAATGTAGATCCTGAAGAATTTGCGGGGAAGCTTATCGGCAATCGAATTGTGCGGATAGAGCGCAGAGCCAAACACCTACTGTTTCATTTGGCCACAGGTGAGATCCTGCTTTTACATCTCATGCTTGGCGGTTGGATGTTCTTTGGTACGCAAGAAGAGAAGCCAGATCGAACGATTCAAGTGGACATTCATTTAGGTAACAACAGTTTGTCCTTTATTGGATTGCGTTTAGGTTATTTGCATCTGCATACGCCAGAGGTAACCCATAAGCTCTTACAAAAACTTGGACCTGAACCGTTCGAACTTAACCTCACTCAATTTCGAAACGTACTGCGATCTAAGCGAGGGAATCTTAAAGTAACGTTTGTAGATCAAACCTTTCTTTCGGGTATAGGGAATTGTTACTCGGATGAAATCTGCTTTGAAGCGGGCCTACTCCCTTTACGGAAGGTACCCTCGCTTACTGATAATGAACAACTTCAACTCTACCAAGCTATGCAGGCTTTACTTCGTGAAGCGATTGCCGTCGGTGGCTATATGGAAGAACCTTTATTCGTGGGAGATCGTTTAACAGGACAATATAATCCGAAATGTCGTGTCTATGATCGCAAAGATGAGCCCTGTTTACGATGCGGGAGCCCTATCATTCAAACCGAAGTCTCAAGCCGTAAATGTTTTTATTGTGCCCATTGCCAGAAGTGAAAGGTCGGATTGAACATGTTTATAGGCGCCCATGTAAGAACGAGAGGCGGTTATTTGAATGCAGCCAAAACCGCCCTTTCAATTGGTGCAAAGGCTTTTCAATATTTTCCGATGAATCCGCGTAGTTTGGCTACGAAAGTTGTCGATCGTAAAGACGCGAATGCATGTGCTCAGTTGTGTGTGGAACACGGCATTCTCTCCATCGGGCATGCCCCTTATGCATTAAATCCCGCAGCAGATGAGCCTGAACGTGAGATCATGGTTAACTTGCTCAAAAATGGCCTAGACATTACAAATGCCTGCGGTTCTGTTGGACTTGTGGTGCATTTTGGTAAATATACGGGAAAAGACCCGTTACAAGGTTACAAAAATATAATACAATGTTTGAATAGTGCTACGGAAGGTTACACGGGAGCTTCTTTCATATTGCTTGAAAACCAAGCAGGTGAAGGTTCCCAACTGGGTCTAACCTTTGAAGAAATGGTGCAAGTTCGTAAGCTATGCGATTCACCCGAGAAAATTGGTTTTTGCTTAGATACTTGTCATGCTTTTGCTAGTCGTCTTTGGCAAGGAACGGATTGGGCAGAGCTGGAGTCGAAGGGAGATCAGCTAGATTATCTACCTCATCTGAAAGCTATTCATTTGAATGATTCGGTGCATCCATGGGGATCGCGCCGTGATCGGCACGCCAACATTGGATCGGGTCATATTGGCATTTCGAATTTTCAAAGCCTCTTACACTCCCCATATTTACGAGACATTCCAATTGTTCTTGAGACAGGTACGGGGCGTGATGGCACGCATCGGGAAGAGATTGCGTTCGTAAATTCGTTGTTGGAAAGGAAATGTGAGGATGATTCATGTATACTTAGATGATTCGCGTCCTTGTCCCCAAGGATTTGTTTTAGCCAAAGATGCGAAAGAGTGCATTGCTTTGCTTGAGGAATGTGATGTAGACATCTTATCTCTGGATCATGATTTGGGTTGGATGTCGAAGCAAACGGGCATGGATGTTGTCATTTGGTTGATTCAGCAGCGCAAATTTCCAAGAGCAATTTATATTCATACGTCTAGTTCTTCCGCATGCACACAGATGTATCAGATGCTATATGCTGTCAAGCCAGATGAAATGGGGCTATATGCGCATCGTATGCCTGATGAAGTATTGATGGGGGTTGCACAAAAAAACGATCCAAGTAAACCGTAATGTGAAAGGAAACGAACTTATGATCCATTTATCCGGTATTCATTTTATACGTGGAGAACGCCATATTTTAAACGATGTGAATGTACATATCGAATCCGGTGAACACTGGGTATTGCTGGGCCGAAATGGCTCTGGCAAAACAACGCTGCTTGAAATGATGAATGGCTATGAATTTCCAAGTCGTGGCACAGTCGATGTGCTCGGAAACCGGTACGGTCAATGTGATGTACGGGAAGTTCGTAAGAAGATTGGCTATATTTCTCAATCTCTTTTCGAAAAATTAAGCTTAATTGATCCAGTGCTAGAGGTTGTTGCGACTGGTGAATACGCTTATCTGAGGTTCTATCAAGAAATTCCACAGGAAGTGAAAGACCGTGCACTGGAGATGCTTACTCGTGTACGTATTCCACATCTGGCTGATCAGCCTCTGGGAAGCCTTTCACAAGGGGAACGTAAGAAGGTCATGCTTGCACGATCCTTGATGAGTAAGCCGTCAATTCTCGTTATGGATGAACCTGCTGCGGGCTTGGATTTGTTTGAGCGTGAACGGTTCTTATCTGACGTAAATGAGCTTAGTAAACAAGATGTAACGGTCGTATATGTCACCCATCACATCGAAGAAATCATGCCTTTATTTACGCATGTTGCGATAATCGAGCAAGGTGAATTAATTGCCTCTGGACGAAAGGAAGATGTTTTGACACCAGAGAATATTTATAAGGCCTTCGGAATTCATGTTGCCTTGGAATGGTTCCAAGATCGCCCATGGATTAAGGTTATTGAGGACAAATAGGCATATTGAATAAGTTTGCCTAAAAAAGAATGTAGATTATTAAAAGGATGCGGCTATGACACAATTAACGACCTATATTGGAACCTCGAATCATGGGTTCGCACAATATGCGCAAGACGAACTGAGGAAATTATTTCCACTTACGAAATTTACGTTATTGGTACCAACAGAAGTGTTTTATTTCCAGGTACCTGAAGATACGACAGATGTCATTACAACCATGCAAGAGAATGAACCTATCTTTCTGCGACATGTTCAACCAGTTCATCAAGAATGGGAGCTTAGTCACACGGATGCTGACATTGCACATTTGACAGCTTGGCTTCGTGAAGCCTATGCCGCTGGTTTATTTGGTTACGGAGAGAAGATTGCCACGCAAATTCGGAAGGAAGAGCGTGCAGATGTTCCTTATGCACCTTTTGCTATTAAGGCAGCCATAGATGAAATTCTCACTGCGGAATGCGGTGGCGAACCTGTTGTCCGTTATGCAGACCATATTATTTCGGTGTATATAAGTGCTAAAAAGGTCTATATCGGCATTTCAAAGCCAAGTGAAAACTTATCAGATTGGTCAGGTGGAGCGATCCGTTTCATGAAAGAAGAGGATCAAATTTCACGTGCCAAATTTAAGCTTTTGGAAGCTGAGCAACGGTTCGGGATTGATTTCAGTATCGCTCGTAAAGCGGTTGATATTGGAGCTGCGCCAGGCGGATGGACGTCTTTGCTGCTAGAGCGCGGTTTGAAAGTTACGGCGATTGACCCGGCTGCGATGAACCCACGTCTACTCGGCAATCCATTGCTGACGTTCCTGAAGAAAAATGCGAATGATGTGAAGCTGCGTGAGAATGAGTTTGATTTATTAGTCTGTGACATGAGCTGGGATCCGCGGCAGATGGGACACCTTGTGTCGGATTTACTTTTCTCTTTGCAAAGTGGCGGAACAGCGATCGTTACCGTGAAACTTATGCATAAAAAACCGTTCCAAACGGTTCGCGATATTCTGCGCATTTTCGAAGACTCACTGTTTCTCTTGAAGGCGAAGCAGTTGTTTCATAATCGGGAAGAATTGACACTTTATTTGCAAAAAATATAAAAAACGGAAAAATAGCTAGATTTTCCAATGACCCTCCCTTATAATCAAGAGCAATATGACTTGGATATAAGAGGGGGTTTTTACTAATTGTGAAGCCTAGACCACAGTGGCAAGGGTCAATTGTAGGAGGGAGATACGAACTTGTGTCCATGCTTGGACAAGGCGGCATGAGCCAAGTATATCTCGCTAGGGATAAGAAATTAAAGGGCAAGCGTTGGGCAGTGAAAGAGGTTGAGTGTGCAGGTTCCGATGAGACTGCTTTCTTGGAAGAAGCGGAAATGCTGGCCAAGCTAGGGCATGCACAGCTCCCACAGTTAGTGGATTATTTTATTACCGAGGGTGGATATGGATATCTGGTCATGGACTATATCGAGGGTCCAACACTACAGGATTTATTTGAAAAAAACCAACGTGAACTACCCATTAAGCTAATCGTTCAAATTGCTTTTCAGTTACTTGATATTTTCCACTACTTACATACATTTCAGCCCCGACCTATCATTTACCGCGATCTCAAGCCATCCAACGTCATGATTAACCAGCATAATCAAGTCCGCTTAATTGATTTTGGAGTAGCTAGACAATTTAAACAAGGACAAACTTCCGATACCATGCAAATGGGAACGATTGGGTTTGCTGCACCGGAACAGTATCTAGGACTGCAAACAGACGCCCGAACCGATCTTTATACACTTGGCTCTATGTTATATTACTTGTTGTCCGGTGGTCACTATGTATATAGCAAGGCCAAACCTCTGGAACTAAGGCTAGATGAGATCCCTGAAACCCTACGCACAACAATTCATTTTCTCTTGCAGGATCAACCTCAGAACCGCTGTCAAACCGCAATGGAAGTGAAGCTTAGACTACGTTCCTTAACCCCCGAAGCCGATCTGATTGTTACCGAATCAGGGCTCCCAGTCAACTCTCACCAATCCAATACGTCTGATAAATTAATCGTCATCGGCGGGTTATTTGCTGGTGTCGGTGCGACTTTCACAGCTATTACACTAGCTAGATTATTACATGCACTCCATATCCCCAACGCGCTTGTTGAACAGCCGACGATTGAACCAGATTTATATATGTTATTGTATGGAGATCGCCATGCACCAAGCCCCTACATGTTTCCCTCTGAACACATTTGTGACCCATCTTCTACCTTCGCTACACCATGGATAAACGGTTTTACCACTTGGGCACCTATTAATCCTGATGGTTTTCATGGTAATTGGCAGGCCTCTCATGCATTTAAGCTTCTGCACATGCTCAAAAAGCCGATCATCCTATGGGATGTATCGACTGAGTGGGAGCATCCTGCGGTACAGGAGCTTTGTTATAGTGCAGATGAAATAATCGTTATTGTGGATAGCTTGCCTGGGAAATGTGATCGCCCACGTTCTCGACAGCGAATAGCGCAATTCACATCCTACCAACAACGAGGGAAGAAAGTGCATTACATCGCGAATGGTGCGTTGCCTTCGCATTATCGATCGGAGTGGCAGGATTCATTTCCATCTAAACCCTTGTGTGCCATGCCCATAATTGCAAGATCCGAAGTGTTGCAAGCTGTGTGGAAAGGGGATTGCATTCAAGATCAGCCGCAGTATTTGGACGTTTTTTATGAAGCATTGAAACCATTCCTCAACGAGATTCTCCCGGACCAAAGCCTCAATCAATTCGCACTACTTCCCAGAAAATCGATATTTTCCCGTTTCAATAAGCGCGGTTAGTGTTTTTATTTAACTGATAAATCGTCCATGCTAGTAGTGTAGCGAAACAAGACCATACTAAATAAGGAAGCAATAACCAAGCAGCCAGCTTGGAATAAGGAATTGTTGCGTATAGTAATAAAAACGTGGTGATAGCCACAATAGCGGAGTCAAGGAAAGCAAGGCGTAAGTTTTTTAATTTAAATTCGAAAAAGGTGAAGGCTTGATTTGCCACGTAATTTATCAATAATATCAACACATAACTGCTAGCCGCTTCTTGAAATCCATCGGTTTTCGTGTAGACAATAGCGACAGATGCAGAAATTAATGCATATAAGATCGCCCAAACAATACCGAATAACTTAGCTGGTGGATTCCAGCTTGGTTTTTTCAAAGTGGCATAGTAGGGCAGATCTGTTGGGAACAATACGCCTGAAATCGAAAATAGCGCATAAGTGATCAAGAACACGATGATAAACGTAAACACATGCAAACACCTCCTAATTATGAATGAGCTTGTATTACTATATTACACGCGTGGGATAAGTTATAACCAAATTCAGCCAAAAGTATGATATGATGAGTCATATTTTGCATGAGATATTGAGGGGGAAACAGAGATGGAGCAGCGATTTTCCAGAGATTCTAGATGTTTCAAAACATCACGTATTTTTCCAACCGATGTAAACAACCATAATACGCTTTTTGGCGGAAAATTGATGTCTTATATCGATGACATTGCTTCCATAGCGGCTCATAAGCATTGTCGGAGGTCAGTTGTGACGGCATCTACGGATTCTGTTGACTTTTTGTCACCGATTCATACATCGGATTCTGTCTGTTTAGAGTCTTTCGTGACTTGGACAGGTAAAAGCTCCATGGAGGTATTCGTTAAGGTTGTAACAGAGGATTTGAAATCAGGCGCTAGAAAAATTGCGGCAACTTCTTTCCTAACTTTTGTCGCTTTAGATGAAAATAAGGTGCCCGTGGAAGTGCCAGATGTTATTCCCGAAACGGAAGAAGAGAAGAAGCTCCACGAATCGGCTCCACACCGCGCTGAGATGAGACGAATTCGCCGCGTGGAAAGTAAGAAGCTTGCTAGTTTCTTCACCATGAAATATCCTTGGGAATAAGGGATTGATTTATTAGGGAAATGTGGTACAATTTGGGTAATTGAAAGTCGGACAAGCGGAAGCACCGCTGATCGTAGAGAAATAATCTCTACTGTCAGCGGTGCTTTTTTTGTTTTTCCGAAGCAGACAGGAGGGGAAGTATGAGGGCGGAAACGATAAAGCGAATAGCAATCGTGCTCGCTGTTATGGGTTGTGTACTCATTGGCAATGGTATGTACGCGAAGTTCGCTGGATAGCAAAAGTGTGGGAGAGGGGGTGCTGCTATGAAGAAGTTTCAATTGTTTGTCTTAGATGACGACATGATTTATGCCGAACGATTAGCCATATTCATACGGGCGACGGAGTTCGCTGAACGCATGCAAGTAAAGCTTTTCTCGCAGGTTGAGCTCTTACTGCAGGTGTTAGAAGAACCTAGCCACAGTGGTGTGCTATTGATATCGGATGCTTTTTATCCGTTATTGCAGCATCATCGTACGTCATTAAGCAAAGTATTTTTGAGTCAATATATCAGGAATTCAGAATCACCAGAAACTATCCATCCATTCTTATTCCGTTTTCAGCCCCTGCACGAGTTGGTCTCACACATCCAAGCCTTATACACGGAGAGATCTCCGTCAGGCTCTGGTCGAACACAAATGAATCGTACACGTGTGATATCCGTGTATAGCAGCAGTGGCAATGCCGGTAAATCGATTACGGCCGTTCATATGGCGAAGCAGTTGGCATTCCGTGGTGAGCGTGTCTTGTATCTGAGCATGGAGTCGATTAGTGTTGCTTCTCAGTGGTTGCAAGGTGAATCGGGGCGATTGTCACAGCTCCTATATTATTTGAAAGATTCATCAGAGTCGATCGGACCTAAGTTGGCGCTATTAAAATCACATGATGCTACTCGAAGGTTCGATTATTTAACACCACTTGAGCAAATGCGGGAGATGCAAGAAATGAGTGGTGAGCAAGTGAAAAAGCTCTTTGCATCCATTGTTGGCCTGTCAGTCTACGATACCCTTATCGTGGATCTCGAAACGTCCGTTCATCCGAGAATCATCAAGAGTTTAGAGCTTAGCGATGTGATCATTTGGCTGATCCGAGATGATTGGAATGATGCTTTTCGAACTAAAACACTATTAAAACAAATGAGTGCATATCCTCAAATCCGTTTTGTTATGACGAGCTTTAGGGGGAATCATACCAATTCTTTCGATTTTCTAGGTAAAGAATTAACATTCAAACTTCCTTATATTCCTGATTGGAAGGTGATGAGTTCGGCAGAACAAGTATGGCAATCGGATATATTTTCCGAACAGGTGCATGTCATGCTGCAAACTGTAAGCAATGAGAAAGAGGGTAGTTCCAAGGAAGGAGCACATTCTTATCTTAAATCAAGGGCTGTTTAACGAATTAAAGCAGGAGATTAAAGAAAATCTCGATCTCACACATGAGGTTAGTGACGCACAGTTACTGGGGCATATCGAAGAAACCATTTTTCGTGCTGCAAGAGTGCATAGCTGGACTTCAAGTGATATGCATGTCGGTGTTAAGCGTATTTTCGATAGCTTTCGGGGGTTAGATATTCTCCAACCGTTAATCGACGATCCGACGGTGACAGAGATAATGGTTAATGGTCATAGCTGTATTTTCTTCGAACGGATGGGTGCTGTCGAACGTTATCCCTATGAGATTGAAAGCGCAGAAAAGCTTGAAGATTTAATTCAAATGATTGTCTCCAAGGTGAATCGGATTGTCAATCAAGCCACACCTATTGTGGATGCACGGTTGAAAGACGGTTCACGCGTAAATATCGTGCTTCCACCGGCCTCGCTCAGTGGCCCAACGTTAACTATCCGTAAATTTCCTGCAAAGCCATTAGATATGTCGGATTTGATTCAGATGGAGAGTATTTCAAGTGAAGCTGCGGAAATGCTTCAGATGATGGTTGAAGCGGGGTTTAATATATTCGTAGGCGGTGGAACGGGGTCAGGTAAAACAACGTTTCTCAATGCCTTGAGTGCATGGATTCCTGAGCATGAACGTGTGATTACAATCGAAGATTCAGCTGAACTTCAGATCCAAACTGTACCTAATTTAGTCCGATTGGAAACAAGAAATGCGAATACAGAAGGGAAGGGGGCGATCACGATGAGAGAATTGATTCGATCTTCCCTGCGGATGCGTCCTAATCGCATTATTGTAGGTGAAGTACGTGGAGCTGAGGCTTTGGATATGCTGGCTGCAATGAATACGGGGCATGATGGCTCATTAAGTACCGGCCATGCGAACACCTCGCAGGATATGCTCAGTAGACTGGAGACGATGGTACTGAGTGCGGCGCCGCTCCCCATTGAAGTTATACGTAAGCAGATCGCCTCAGCACTTGATGTCATTGTACACATTTCCCGGATGCGAGATCGATCACGCAAAGTAACAGAGATTCAACAAGTAGTAGGGATGAAGGATGGCGATGTTCAGCTGCAACCGCTGTTTCTCTTTGAGGAAAGCGGGGAGTCGCCAGAAGGGAAGCTTCTTGGAACACTCCGATATACGGGGCAGACACTTGCAAATATGTACAAACTACAAATGGCAGGTAAGCAGCTACCCAGTTGGTTTACTCGAAGTGTAGGAGGTGATGTGGGATGAGTGTGTGGTTGCTGCTCATCTTCATGGGTGGCGCGAGTTGGCTTCTATTACGATATCTTGAAAGACGAAAATCCCCTCGTAAAGCAAGTGAGATCCCCCTAATACACAAGTCACCGCCAATCCTCCCGATTGTATTCATCGATTATAACGATTATCACTTGTCATCCAAAGAGAGAATAGCAGCCATACTCATGCTAGGTTTACCGGCATTCATGATCGGTTATATTTTCTACCAAAATGTTATCCTCGCTGCCGCTTTAGCATCTATGGGTTTTCTGTTTCCTCGCTTTCGTCGGCAGCAATTAATCCAAAAACGTAAGAATATGCTTTATGTACAATTTAAACAGGCTCTCAGCTGTCTTTCTTCCTCTATGACGGTAGGGAAATCCATTGAATCGGCATTTCGAGAGGCATGGGAAGATTTAAAGCTGCTGTATCCTGATCCAGCTTGTTTGATCGTTGTTGAGTTTGGCTTGATATGCCGTAAGGTAGAAAATGGCGAGCCGATCGAGGCAGCGCTTAAACATTTTGCAGATCGCAGTCATTTAGAAGATATTCTCAGCTTTTCTGATGTTTTTCTAACCTGTAAACGTACGGGAGGAAATCTAGTTGAGGTGATGAAACGTACAGCAACGGTCATTGCCGAGAAGTTAGACATAACCCAGGAAATCTCAGTCATGGTCGCTCAAAAACGTTTTGAATCGAGAGTTCTTGTTGTTGCTCCAGTCCTCATTGTTGCTGTATTGGCATTTTCCTCGCCTGATTATATGGTTCCATTGTATCGTGGGAGCGGGATTCTCATCATGACCGTATGTTTGTCGTTGCTTGGGGCTTGTTATGTACTCACTCAAAAAATAATGAATATCAAGGTGTAGGATGTGGATATGGTTATTTGGCTTGGCACAAATTGTGTTTTGTATGTCAGTGCAGGTGATCGGACGGAAGAAATACGGTAGTCAGATTCAGATACAAACGTACCCCTTTCGGATGAAAATGCTCTTACCGACGAGCTATTATGTGATCGATAAGCTCCAATTGTTAGAGAGGTTCCCCGATTTTACTTCAAAAATCCATCATAAATGTATGACCTTGTATGGAAGAAGCTTGTCCTCGCAAGGCAGTAAATGGTTCATGGCAGAACTAATATCGGCTTCCATCGTGTGTCTATTCGTCGTTACCGTACTTGCCATTCTAGCAGGTGAAGATAGTTCGTTGCTTGCCTTTGGCGTTGTTGCTGCGATAGGGACACCCGTGATGATGGTTCGTGATTTGGACAACAAAATACG
The DNA here is from genome assembly GCF_927798215.1 of Paenibacillus allorhizoplanae. Lineage (NCBI taxonomy): Bacteria > Bacillati > Bacillota > Bacilli > Caryophanales > Paenibacillaceae > Paenibacillus > Paenibacillus allorhizoplanae. The sequence goes on along the minus strand of NZ_CAKMMW010000002.1, from coordinate 388,609 downwards.
TAAAAAACAGCAATCGATGATTCTTGAGCTGCCTGAATTTCTGAGCACAATCGTGCTTTTAGTAAATGCTGGAGAGACAGTCAACCGTGCTTGGATCCGTTGTGTTCAAGCAAAGCCAAATATGTCGGATTCCCCGCTTTACAAAGAGCTGCTTGTTGCTGTGCATGAACTGGAGATGAATATCTCCTTCACGAAAGTATTAGAGGATTTCAGTAAGCGCTGCGCGTTACATGAAGTGTCATTATTTGCTTCAACGTTAGGTCTTAACTATAGAAGAGGCGGCAATGATTTTGTCGTTTCGCTGCATTCCCTTTCACTGGAGCTGTGGCAGCGGAGGAAGAGTGTTTCACGGACATTAGGGGAGGAAGCATCTTCTAAGCTTGTATTCCCGATGGTGTTAATTTTTGTTGTGGTGATGGTGATCGTCGCAGCACCTGCGTTACTCATGATGAACCAATAGGAGAGGAATGTTGAAATGGAAACAATACTTGAATTCTTTAAGCGTATGTGGAAAGAGGAAGACGGTTTAGGTACGTTAGAAATTTTATTGATAGTAGCGGTGTTAGTTGCAATTGCTATCATTTTCAGAAAGTGGATTGTCTCGTGGTTCCAAAAGCTGATCGGTGATGCAAACTCCGACCTAAAGGATAACAGTGCGGTTGCACCCTGTGCGCCGAGCCCGACCACGAGTTGTGCGCCGTAGTCGACTTCGTCAGATCATCAACAATGAGCTGGGTACCTTTACGTTAGAAGCATCCCTTGTATTTCCAGTGATCTTAATTTGCACAGTGACATTGTTGTTTGTAGGCATGTTTGCTTATCAACATGTTTATGTAGGTCAATTAGCTCGCTCAGCCGCAGAAAAGTTAGCTTTTACTTGGACTAACAGCCATAAAGATATAAGTACTGGAAGTTATAATCCGCAGGAAACGGACGGTTTGTATTGGCGTCTGACGCAGGACAATGTAAGCGACTTATTTGGCTTGTTACTAGGTAGATCTGGGGCTAGTGTCGCACTTCCCACCAATCAAGCAAATGGTTTAGTCGAGAAAAAGCTAGCTAAAGCCGCGGTATTACTTCCAACTGGCGTTACTGGAACAGCCTCCTATACGAATTATTTATTAGACCATCGAGTTGAAGTGACTGTGAACAAGTCTTTTATCATGCCTTCAATACTTAGTCGGTGGATGCATACAACGCAAACGGAAAGTAAAGCTATCGTACATGTTATTGATTCTATTGAGCTGATCAGAACAACAGACCTAACGCGCACTTATCTGCCAACTTTAGTCGGAAGGATATCTTCCGAGAAAGCGAAAGCGGCACTTGTAGATCCGGTCAAAAGCGATTTGTCAGGTCCAAGCGTCAGTATTCAATCTGAACGTCAAGCATCTTCGTACTTGAGGTCACTTGTAGGAGGGACAGAGGTTGTAAGAACGACTGCGTCTGGTAAAAGCCGAAAAATTGATGCTTTAGATGCAAGAGGCGTTGGTCATCAAGCGTTTTATAGTTTGACGGAAGCTCAGCTTCGCACCGAACAGCTCCCAAAGGATGTTGAATTACTCGAGCATGATCCGACTGTGAAAGGTATCGTTTGGCATTTTTTTAAGAAGGATGCCAGCGGCAAAGGAATGCCCACGGCCTCTTTTCGCAAAGAACTTGAACGTAAAGGGATTGTAGTCGTTATTCATAATTAGAAAGAGGGGAGCCATTGAAAAGATTCTTACGAGCAGAAAATGGCGCAGTATCTGTCTATTTGATCCTTATTATTGTGCCAATTTTTTTATTTCAAGCGGTACTCATTGATTTTGCCAGAATTAAAGTAGCCGAGAAAGAAACGGAATCTGCCTTACATGCAGCTGCACGATCAGTGATGTCTTCCTTTGATCCCGAGCTGCAGAAGAGAGGACTATATGGCATGGGTCTCTCTCAAGAAGCGTCAGAAAAATTGCTTAACGATGTTTTTATCCAAAACTTATCGGGTGGAGTCTCCGCGAATGCTTTTCACTTTATTAATACCAAAGCTGTCGATGGAGCTTTGCGCGTTACGCCAGTTTATACGCTTGCTAGTCATGTCATATTTGAGGGGCAGCTCTTAGAGGATATGAAAATAAAAGCACCGATTGAATACACGCTTGAGATTGTTGATAAATTTCAAAAGAGCGGTGTCCGTGAGCCCTTTCAGATGGGTTCGCAATTTGCCAAGGAAGCGTCTGAGCTCGAGAAGTTGATCGAACAACGGGAAAGCTCGCTAGATGAAGCATGGCAGAGTGCGGAAGAGTTCCATGCCAGAACTACTGAATTTCATAGCTATTATAGAGCCAGAGTAGCTGAATTAGACAAATTAGCTGCTGAAATTGGCATTCATACAGTTGACGAGGTTCGCAGTGAAATCAGTCAAGTTCAAGAGAATTTGCGTTCGCTTAAAGCGAGCATAAGGAATATGGATCTTTCATTAGCATCCCTTGCACAAGCAGGTCCTGAGGCAGCTGCCAGTATCCGATCACTTGCCGAAGGCAAAAGCAGGCTAGAGGAGCAGGCTGGAATGCTTTCACAAAAGTTAAATGAGCTGGAAGCTTTAGTACAGAAAATAATGACTTACACAGCTCTTATCATCCGTACGAAACTTGAGGTGGCTGCAGATGAAAAAGTTGTTCAACAACTACAGCAGGTGATCGAGCCAATCTTGCGACAAGCCAAGCAAAATAATGACGAAATTCGCTCAAAACTGACGGGAATCTCGAGCACTTCAGCTCAGGGGAATTCATCTGTGTATGATGTGTTTCAACATGTGTCATTGATTGGGGATGATTATTTTTACCAATATCAAACGTCGATCGCAGCAATAGCCGCGTTATTTTCATCATTCCGATCTGCTGTAGAAAGTGTCGTCTTGTATACTACCGTACATACAAGCAAGGTTAATCAAGCCAACGACAGCTACCTGGCAGTTGCTAATGATTTTCATGCCAAACAAAGTCCGTTAGAAAAATCCAGAATGGATGCAAATGAAGCTACAACGACGAATAAGAAGACACAAAAGAATAAAATCCAAGACATTATGGACAAGGCCAAGCAAGCTATTGGTGGTTGTAGCCTAACAAGTACGCAATCCAGTGATTCTGGGACTTATAGTAAGCTCCAAGGTGATTCAGGCTATTATCAGAAATATCGACAAGCGAATGCGCAAGATACAATGATTGGGAACGATGTTGCCTATGACATTGAGAAAGCAGAACCTACTAGTTTGAGGGCAATGGATTTGCTTGGCGTATTAAACAGCGCGGCGGAAGTTCTCCGAGATGAACTTTACGTAAATGAATATGCGCTAACGAAGTTTAACTTCCGAACCTATGGACTTGAGAAAGATTCAAGTGGGAACGCAAAATTGTCGAATGAGTCAGTTGATCCTGGGACACACGCTTTAGTAAATCAAGAGGTTGAATATCTGTTGTATGGTTTCTCTTCCTGTGCCGCGAATATGTCTTCAGCTTATGCAGAAATGTTTTCTTTACGCTTAGCGGTTCGTACCGTTGAAGCATTATTAGATCCCAAAAAAGAACTTCTCCAAATAGGGTCCCCGTTACTCGTTTTTCTGGCAGCCGCGGCTCAAGGTGCAGCTGAGGCATTCGTTGACATGAACGCTTTGGTGAAAGGTGACGCTGTTGAATTATCGTCAAAACTCTCCTCATCGGCACTCAAATTGACGTATAAAGACTACCTCCGTTTATTTCTTATGTTGCATAGCAACAACACCAAGCTGATGTCCCGAATGCAGGCCCTCCACGAATTAGAGACAGGTAAAGATCTCAATCAACAAACGTCCTATATCCAAGCGAATGCTTCGAGTGAAATCAGACTTTGGTTTATTCCTCAAGTCATGAAGCTGCTGGATGGGACTGGACTTTTAGGATGTAAAGTTGTTGGAACACATTGTCAAATGAATCGAGCTGCCGTCGTTTCGTATTGAGGAAGGAGACATGGATTTGCTTCTCAAATTTCACAAAGAGCAAGAAGGCGGCATCGTACTGGAAGCTTCACTTATTCTACCTTTGTTTCTTGCTTTCGTAGTAGGTCTTGTCCTTTTTATTCAAATTGCTTTGGTAGAGATGGCGTTGCAGTCCGGCGTTTCCGAGGCAACGAAGTCTATTGCGGGGCAACTGTATCCTGTGAGGATACTAGTTCAAGAAGCGCGATCAAAATATGATCAAAGCCGCGCAGCGGAGATGCTTAATGCTGTCGTGGATCAAGTCCAAACAGCGAGGGAGCATGTGACGAGTACAGAGGAAATCGCTAATGAATACGCGGCTTACATACCCGATTCGCTTTTAGAACTCGTTCGTTGGGAAAAAGAGAAGCGAGAGCTTGGCGAAGGCATGGCACAAGAGGAGTTGAATGAATTTTATCAATCACAAGTTATGCCGCGGATGCTTACTGCCTTTACACCAATTGTGTTTGCATTTTGTGATGTGAAGTTCGTTAATAAGAGGAACTTCAAAGTCATTTCCGTTACGTTGCCGAGTTTGAAGCAAGATGGGGAGGCGTTTTTTGGGATTGAGGCTCAACTGAGCTATCAATTACCCATTCCTTTTATGAGCCAAACGATTCTTTTGAAAAAAAGAGCCTATGAGCGGGCTTGGGTAGGAGCTTAATTGAAGGGAGGAGTGACCATATTCTTGTATGTCTTGGTCTATTTATTATTTTTATAACTGTCGCCTTTGTCATTGATGCACGGTATTCAAAATTGCCCAATAAGTTGACCATGTGTGGAACGATATTCGGAGTATTGTTCCACACATGCTCTGAAGGCTGGAATGGGTTGCTTTTTTCTCTCATTGGCGCAAGTACTGGCTTTATCATGGTACTTGTGTTGTATGTAGTTGGGGCATTGGGAGCTGGAGATGTCAAACTTTTTGCTGCTATAGGCGCAATAATGGGCGTTATGTTTGTTGTACAAACACTTGTTTATGCGATTTTATGGGCAGGATTAATCGGACTTTTACTTCTACTTATTCAAAGAAAAATAAGAACAACGAGCCGTAAGCTTGCAGGTTGGTTGTTCACTATACTGGCGCTCAAAAAGTTTGAAACTATTATCGAACTTAAGCAACAAAAAAACATCAAATTCCCCTTTATGTACGCGGTTTTTCCAGCTGCAGCCGTAACGATTTACTATTCTTTGCTTTGAATGAGGTGTTTGTATGACGCAAGAAGTATTCGGACTTCGTTATGAATTTGTTTATCGACATGGACATCTTATGGAGTTGTTCAAGGAAGGAGGTTTAGAAGCAAGTGAGCTTTCCAATTTGCAGGTGCGCATGTTAGAAGCCAATCAAATTCCGAGGCTGCTGCCGCTTGACATTCATGAGGTGGATTCAAACATTCGACTACTGTATCGATTGTCCTCCAAACGAATGCTTTCACATGTTTTGAAAGTAGAGAATTTCTCAATCCGTTTACTTGCCAAGTTGATGTACGCGATCGTTTGTACACTGGATGAGAGCAAGAATTATATGCTGAGTGAGATGAATTTCGTCTTGAAAGATAATTTTATTTTCATAGGACAAGATTGGTCGGATGTTTACCTGACGTATGCGCCGCTAAATATAGCTCATGATGTCGATGAGAGCTATCTTACAATAGATGCACTACTCCATAAACTTATCCTATACCTTGGAGAAGAGGAACAGGTTCAACTTCAGACTTGGATGTCAACACATTTAGCTAGAAAAAGTTTCCATGCCTATAAAGAAGCGTTATTAAAGTTGATGGACGAGCCAATTCTTAAACGAGAAACAATTACTACACCACATTCCGAACCTATTGTAGCCCTGGTATCAGAACTGGGATTACCCCAAGCACATTGGAAGCGTGATGAAGCGAAACATATCCAACCCAAAACTGAAAATCCCATCTTGTCTAAAACTGAACAGATGTCACTATCCTTTATTCCTCTACAGCAACGGGGGCGATGGATGACAATAGCTTTTATCCTTATTTTACTTGCTTATCTGTGGCAGCAATATTTTGGAAATCCCTCGATAAGCCTGCTGCAAATCATTGCAGGAACTACTTTGTTATTGGGGGATGTGGGCTTCGTTCTACTTTTCTTAGGTCGCCCTGATTTCTCTAGTCGAACGATTCAAAATCAGAAAAGTTCCTCCATCGCTCATAACATCTATGTTCCCGGTAACGAAGTCATGCTTGATGATGCTACTCGTGCGACGGACCCACTGGACATCCAGAGCTATTATCAAAATCTGACCTTGCATACAACTTTGCTCAGTCCATCACATTCAAATGCCACGGTGTTTCTTGGGAAATCTCCCAAGCAAGTTCAAGTTGGACCTCGATTGGAGAGACAAGTTGAAGGAGTCAGCCAATCCGTGCCTATCAACAGAGAAGTATTTACAATTGGCAGGGGAGATTCAAGCAGCAAGATCGATTATGTGGTGGATGATGTGGGTGTTTCCAGAATCCATGCGGAAATTGTTCAAACTAGCACTGGCTTTCAACTTCGAGATGCAGGTTCTACGAACGGAACGTTTTTGAATGAGTTTCCGCTCATCACTTATCAGGGATATCCATTAAAAGATGGGGATATCGTGCGAATTATTCGACAAGAACTGACTTTTCGGCTCTAATACAAATAGTTCTACTTCCTGTCTGCCCTGAGCAGTGGTATAATAAGAAGTCGCGAGTAAAATACGTGATTATCTTAGAACTAGACAGGGGTTTGGTTTTACAAAATGAGTCTTTTAACAATTGAAGATTTAAGCCACAGCTTTGGCGATCGTACATTATTCAAAAATGTTTCGTTCCGCTTGCTTGCTGGTGAACGCGTTGGCATCGTAGGAGCTAATGGCGTGGGGAAATCCACGTTGATGAATATATTAACAGGCAAGCTTTTGAAGGATACTGGAAAAGTAGAATGGACACCGAGAGTTCACTACGGATATTTGGATCAACATTCCGTGTTGGCCGCGGGTCGAACAATCCGTGATATTTTGCGTGATGCATTCCTGCCTTTGTATGAAGAAGAAAAAAGAATGATGGCTATAACCGACAAAATGGGAGATGCCACGCCTGAGGAGCTTGAAGTGCTTCTTGAGGAAATGGGTGAAATTCAAGAACGTTTGGAGATCGGTGATTTCTATCTGCTTGATGTGAAAATCGAAGAGATGGGTAATGGTCTTGGTTTGAATGCCATTGGATTAGATCGTGATGTGACGTCTCTTAGTGGTGGACAAAGAACGAAGGTTCTTCTTGCAAAGCTTTTGCTAGAAAAGCCAACCGTGCTATTGCTCGATGAGCCTACCAACTATTTGGATGTAGAACATATTGAATGGTTGAAAATGTACTTGAAAGATTATCCGTATGCATTCATGCTGATTTCACATGACACGGAATTTATGAACGAAGTCGTCAATGTTGTCTATCATTTGGAATTTTCCAAGTTGACGAGATATACGGCGAATTATGAGAAATTCCTTGATATGGCTGAAATGAATAAGGCACAGCACATCGATGCTTATGAGAAACAGCAAGAGTATATCAAAAAGCAGGAAGATTTCATCGCGCGTAATAAAGCACGTGCTTCAACTTCAACTCGCGCGAAGAGCCGTGAGAAGCAGTTGGATCGCATTGACCGCATTGAGCGCCCTGAAACGGCAATGAAGCCTACATTTGTATTCAAAGAATCGCGTTCAAGTGGTAGAATCGTATTTGAAGCGGAAAATTTGGAGATCGGCTATGATCGTGCCTTGCTTCCAAGAATGAATGTGACGATTGAACGCGGTGAGAAAATTGCGATCGTCGGCTGCAACGGGGTAGGTAAATCCACCTTATTGAAGACGATTCTTGGCAAAATAGAACCGTTCAGCGGTAAGACGTATCGCGGTGATTATTTGAGTCCTGCGTACTTTGAACAAGAGGTCAAAGCACCAAGCATGACGCCGATTGATGATGTATGGAATTCATTTTCTTCCATGACTCAGAATGAAGTTCGAGGAGCGCTTGCGCGAGTTGGGCTTAAGAATGAGCATATCACGCGAGCGATGAGCATGTTAAGTGGTGGCGAGCAAGCGAAAGTTCGCTTGTGCAAACTGCTTATGCAGGAAAGCAACTGGTTGTTATTCGATGAGCCGACGAACCATTTAGACGTCGTAGCCAAAGAAGAGCTTCAGCGTGCTCTGAAAGAGTACAAAGGTACTGTCCTTCTTGTTTGCCATGAGCCGGAATTCTATGAAGGTTGGGTAACACGCGTATGGGACGTTGAAGAGTGGTCTGCCAAGGTTACAAATTAATGTATTCAAATCGGAGGAGATAACGATGTTAACGCATGTCGTGTTTTTTAAACTCAAAGATCGTAGTCCAGAAGCCATTGAAGTAACCAAAGCTGTTCTTACGAACATGGAGGGTAAAATCCCGGTTTTAAGGCACATTGAGGTTGGAACTGATATTTTACACCTAGAGCGTTCTTACGATATCGCACTCATTACGAAATTTGATTCTCTAGACGATTTGAAGGTTTACGATACGCACCCTGTGCACGAACAAGTCAAAGCTCATATGAAAACAGTTCTTGATGGAACCTCCATCTGTGTTGATTTTGTAAGCTAACCCATGTTTGAAAAACATAGGAGAACAGTGTAGTATCCTTAGAAGAGGCTCGTTCATGACGTTGTCATGGACGAGCGAAAATTCTTAGGCTGCACTGTTTTTTGTGTGTTTAGCCCAGGTGCGAAATTACATAGACATGGGAGAGGAATCCAAGTGAAGTCCAAATTAGATAGAGCTTACATGACACAAGTTCTAGAAATGCTGCTGCGGACTCCTAGTCCAACAGGGTATACGCATCACATTATGCAAAAAGTTGAGCTAGAAGTGAGTAAGCTTGGCTTTGAGCTTTCTTATACGAATAAAGGCTGCGGCATCGTGACCATTCCAGGCGCGAGTTCTGATCGTGTAATTGGCATTTCGGCGCATGTAGACACACTTGGTGCTATGGTTCGTTCAATTAAAGAAAATGGCACGTTGAAAATTACGTCGCTTGGCGGTTTTATGATGGGTGCAATTGAGAATGAATACGTGCAAATTCATACCCGTGATGAGCGTGTTTATGATGGTACGATTCTTACGTCCAGACCATCCGTGCACGTATACGAAGATGCGAGAGAGTACAAGCGCGATGAGGCGAATATGGAAGTTCGTATTGATGAGCTAGTGAACTCCAAAAAAGATGTGCAAGCACTTGGCATCCGCGTTGGTGATTTCATCTCTTTCGATCCGCGTGTACAGGTGAAGGAAAATGGATATGTGAAATCTCGCCATTTGGATGATAAAGCAAGCGTTGCATCCTTGTTTGGTCTTCTTAAATGGATGAAAGAGCAAGATATCCAACCGTTCTATACGATCAAGCTGTTCTTCTCCAATTATGAAGAGGTGGGTCATGGCTCATCTTTTATTCCAGAAGATATTACAGACTTTATCGCAGTAGATATGGGTGCGCTTGGTGACGATTTGAGCGGAAGCGAGCGTGATGTTTCCATTTGCGCCAAAGATTCGTCAGGTCCTTACGACTATGCGATGACGTCAAAAATGATTGAACATGCCGAAAAGTTAGAAATCGGCTATGCTGTTGACATTTATCCGCGCTACGGATCCGATGCATCCGCAGCGCTTAGAGGCGGCCGTGACATTCGTGCGGCGCTAATAGGGCCAGGAGTTCATGCGTCACATAGCATGGAGCGAACGCATATGGATGCTGTAGTGAACTCAGCAGCCCTTCTTGCGGCGTACATCCAGGAGCCGGTGCAAGGATGAATATTCTAAGCGCAGTCGATATAACCAAAACCTATGGCGACAAAGTGCTCTTCGATGATATCTCGTTTACACTGAACGAGAAGCAGCGTATTGGCCTCATCGGCGTGAACGGCACAGGCAAGTCCACGCTGCTGAAGATGCTGGCGGGTCTGGAAACACCGGATCGCGGCAAGCTTGTGCACGCGAACCATTTCCGCGTGGAATACTTGCCGCAAAACCCAGAGTTCGATCCGAACTCTACGGTGCTTGAGCAAGTATTCCACGGCGATTCTCCGCGCATGAAGACGCTGCGCGACTATGAGCTGGCCCTTGCGGAGTTGGAGCAGGATTCCTCCAACGAGAAGAAACAAGCGCGCCTATTCTCTGCTCAGGCGCGCATGGATGAGCAAGGTGCCTGGGAAGCCAGCACCGTAGCCAAAACCGTGCTGATGAAGCTCGGCATCAGCGAGTTCGACAAGCCCGTCGGCCAGCTGTCCGGCGGTCAGCGCAAACGCGTCGCCATGGCGCGCGTGCTCATTCAACCCGCCGATCTGCTCATCCTGGATGAGCCGACGAACCATATTGATAACGAGACGGCCATCTGGCTCGAGGAATTCCTTAGCAAATGGCGCGGCGCCTTGCTGCTCGTTACCCATGACCGGTACTTCCTAGAGCGGGTCACCACCCGCATTCTGGAGCTGGACCGGGGCAAGATCTACAGCTATGAGGGGAACTACGAGTGGTTCCTCGAGAAGAAGGCGGAGCGGATGGATTCCGAAGCCGCTAGTGAAGATAAGCGGCAGAATCTACTCCGCCGCGAGCTGGCCTGGCTCCGTCGCGGCGCGAAAGCGCGCACGACGAAACAGAAGGCGCGCATTAACCGCGCCGAGGATTTAAGGGACCGTAAGGTCGACGGTCCCGGTGAGAAGCTCGACATGGCGCTGGCTGGCAGCCGCCTTGGCAAAAAGGTGATGGAGCTTGACGACATCACCAAATCTTTCTCAGGCGGGAAGCAGCTGCTCAGCGGCTTCAGCTACATTGTGATGCCGAAGGATCGTCTCGGCATCATTGGTCCCAACGGCAGCGGCAAGTCGACGCTGCTTAACATGCTCGCCGGGCGCATTCAGCCCGACAGTGGCACGATTGAGACCGGCACAACTGTCAAGTTGGCCTATTACACGCAAGAGAACGTCGAAATGGACGAGAAGATGCGTGTGATTGAATATATCAAGGAAGCCGCAGAGCAGATCCGCACGTCGGATGGTGAAACCATTTCGGCCGCACAGATGCTTGAGCGCTTCTTATTTTCTCCTAATTTGCAGTGGTCGCCAATCGGTAAACTCTCGGGTGGAGAGCGCCGTAGACTTTATTTGTTACGTACGTTAATGGGCGAACCAAATGTTTTGCTTCTGGATGAGCCGACCAATGACTTGGACATCCAAACTTTGACGATACTGGAAGATTATCTAGATCAATTCTCCGGGGCTGTTATTACGGTTTCCCATGATCGATACTTTTTGGATCGAACCGTGACGCATTTATTTGCCTTCGACGGTAATGGTGGGATAGAGCCCTTCATTGGAACATATTCCGACTATTTGGAAGACAAACGGGAACAAGAAGAGGCGGAGCAAGCTCGGAAAGAAATCATTCGCCAAGCGAGTGCGAAGACGACTAGCGGCGCTCCTGTTGCAATTCCTTCAAACTCGGCTCCAGCCGCGAATCGTCCGAAGAAACTATCGTTTAAAGACCAGAAGGAATGGGACGAAATCGAGAACACGATTGCTACTTTGGAGGACAAAGTCGACAGCTTGAAAAAGCAAATCGAAAACTCTGGTAGTAACTTTGATCTCGCTCGTGATCTCTATGAACAAGAGCAACAAACTGCTGCGGAACTTGAGGCTGCAATGGAAAGATGGACTTATTTATCAGAGTTAGTAGAAGAAATAGAGCGAAATAAGTTATGATAGAAGATGAAGTTCAAAAAGTCATCTATTGATTACGAAGCTAGCCAAGAAAATATTATAAAGGTAGGTATATAGTCCCCATGATTAATGTAAATAACGTGACGCTTCGTTATGGCAAGAGAGCCCTGTTCGAAGACGCCAATATTAAATTCACACCAGGAAATTGCTACGGATTGATCGGAGCGAATGGTGCAGGGAAATCCACATTCCTCAAAATTCTTTCCGGTGAAATCGAGCCAAACACAGGTGAAGTGAGCATCACACCAGGTGAGCGAATGGCTGTCCTTAAACAAAATCATTACGAATTTGATGATATTGAAGTTTTGAAAACTGTTGTTATGGGGCATTCCCGTTTGTACAAAATCATGGAAGAGAAAGATGCTTTGTATGCAAAGGCTGATTTCTCCGAAGAAGATGGCATGAGAGCAGCTGAGCTCGAAGGCGAATTCCAAGATCTTGATGGTTGGCAAGCTGAATCCGACGCAGCTGAGCTTTTGATTGGTCTAGGTATTCCAACATCCCTGCATGATACGAAAATGAAGGATCTTGATGGCAACGAAAAAGTTCGTGTGCTCTTAGCACAAGCTCTATTCGGTAACCCGAACATTCTGTTACTCGATGAGCCTACCAACCATTTGAACTTGGAGTCTATTAAATGGCTTGAGCACTTCTTGTCCCGTTTCGAAGGCACTGTTATCGTCGTATCACATGACCGTCACTTCTTGAACCAAGTATGTACGCATATTGCTGATATCGACTTTGGTAAAATCCAAATGTACGTTGGTAACTACGACTGGTGGTACGAGTCCAGCCAACTGGCGCTTCGTTTGGCACGTGATGCGAACAAGAAAACGGAAGAAAAACGCAAAGAGTTGGAAGCCTTTATCGCGCGCTTTAGTGCGAATGCATCCAAATCCAAGCAAGCGACTTCCCGTAAAAAACAATTGGAAAAACTTACACTTGAAGATATTCGTCCATCCAGCCGTAAATATCCGTTCATTCACTTCAAAGGTGAGCGTGAAGCTGGTAAGCAGTTGCTTGCAGTTGAAAGTCTCTCCAAAACGATTGATGGTGTTCAAGTACTGAACAATGTGACATTCACCCTGAACAAAGGGGATAAAGTTGCTTTTGTAGGCCCAGACGGGATTGCCAAAACAACCTTATTCAAAATTTTGATGGGCGAAATGGAAGCGGACAGCGGTACGTTCTCATGGGGCGTAACGACGTCGCAGGCTTATTTCCCAAAAGACAGCCAAGACTACTTCAATTCCGAACTAACTCTCGTGGATTGGCTGCGTCAGTATTCCAAAGATCCGGATGAGTCATTCCTACGCGGATTCCTAGGACGTATGTTGTTCTCTGGTGAAGAAGCATTGAAAAAAGCGAATGTCCTTTCAGGTGGAGAAAAAGTTCGTTGTATGTTCTCCAAGATGATGCTAAGCGGTGCGAATGTGCTTATTCTTGATGAGCCTACCAATCATTTGGATTTGGAGTCCATCACTGCATTAAACAATGGTTTAGTTGATTCCGACTGCACGATGCTGTTCGTTTCCCATGACCATCAGTTCATTCAAACGATTGCGAATCGCGTTATGGAGATTACGCCGAAAGGTCTAATCGACAAAATGCTGACGTACGATGAGTACTTGGAAAGCGAAGATGTGAAGAAACAACGTGAGATTCAATACGCATAAATAATAAAAAGTGAAAAGCGCCCTGAAGTGTTACTTTCAGGGCGCTTTTAGCTACACAAAGTGTTGTCTAGCTGCCGCCGGTGCGACGGCGTTGGTTATTTACTTTTTTGGTCATTTGGCTTTTCGCAGTTTGATTCGCATTTCCTGCTGCTTTCGGGTTAGCACGCGCTGCGGCTTGATCCGCTTGTTTCTGGGCTAGTTTGGCTTTGATCGCGTCGGCTAAACTGACTTTTTTGACACCTTGTGGTTCGACCTGGTCGGATTGCTGGTCTTGAGGCTTGTCTGACATAAGAACACCTTCTTTACGTGGTATATCCATAGTATAATCGAATCAAAGAAAAGATGAAAGAAGGTGTGTGGGGATGTTTGATCCGACGATCTATGACAATATCAAAGTTGTGCTCGAAGGGGCCGTCTATGATTTGGATTTGGAAGGTAAAATCATCATAACACGAAGAGAAGATTTAATTGACTTGTCCTCGATGTCTCGCACATTTGCTATAGAATTTGCTAGACAAGTGGGATTACCGAATAAAGCGGAAATTCACTTACATGTGCATTTGAGTGATTTGGCAGCTGAAATTCTAGAAAATCCTACGGCTAAGCCTGGGTGCACGCTGTTAATTAAGCTTCATACGTATGTGAACGATCCAGAAATTGATTGTCCGATGATTGAAGCACAATTGAATGCTTTTTGGGAGCAACGCCCTCGTATTACCCAACAAATTTCCTATCTGTATGGAGAACAACCAGAGGAGTATCGCAATCTCATTACGTTATCCTTTGGCCGCAAAATTGATGAGAGCCATCTCGATGACTTTTCTGATCTGATTGACTATGCGTTTGAAAGCTTAGTATGGCTGGATGAAAGAGGGACATAGTGATGCAAGAGTTATCTCAACAAGAATTGCAATCCAAAGTAAATCAAGATGACGAAAAATCCTTTGCTGTTTTTATGTACACGCCGTTATGCGGTACTTGCAAAGTAACAGAGCGCATGTTGGACATTATACTGACGATGAAGCCAAACATGCCGTTAGTGAAATGTAATATTAATTTTCTGCCTCAAATCAGTCAAGAATGGCAAATTGCAAGTGTCCCTTGCGTGGTCATTATCGAGCCTGGGAAAGAGAAACAATATATATATCGGATGCAATCCGTGGATGAGCTATACCGCAGACTAATGCCATTAGTAGAACAAGAATAGGAGTGGAGTATAATGAGCTTTCAAATCGGAGACCGCGTTATCGCTGAGTATAAAACAGGGGTTTATTATGGTGAGGTTGTAGAGATGTCATCCAGCATGAAGGCGGCTGTTCGTATTCTTGCCGTGAAGGACCACCCAACACAAGGAGATTTACATAATCCGATGGATCCAAGCGTAGCTTTTTTTCATCAAAGAAGGGCATTATCCCATCAAGAGATCGCATTAATGCCAATTGCAACGATTCGTCCTTATGCGGGTGAGGTTCCAGATTACCAAGTGTCTCTGAAGAGAGCGCTATTGGCTCAAATCGATAAGCTGTCAGACATGGAAGCATGGGCCCGACGCTCTCTGCAGGAGCTTGATCAGCTGAGTAAAGAATATTTTCCACCGTCCAATTAGGAAACTTCTAAGTACAACTTCGTGCCATCATTGTATTTGAAAATAGCGACATCACCAATGATCTCGATCATCGAGATCATTTTTAATTTTCTGCGAAATTCAAAATGTAGTTCGTATTCCTTCAACTTAGTTGACAGTAACTCCATCTGGGAACGTTTATGAGTAAAGTTCATCACAGGGATCGATTTATTCTTGAAACGGATTGTGTTAGCTTGCATGTTCAAAAACCTCCTTTACACAGTAAATGCTGCTTTGTTGCTGCCTTACACTATTTAGGATACATTTCAAATGTTAGATATGTTTGCGTGCAACTATTAAAAAAGTTTTAGCAATTTATTATATGTGAATAATAGCGCTACAGGGCTAGTTCCGCTAAGATAAATTTTAGAGGGCCAGATTCGTGGTTGCGGGGAGGGTTAACCCCATTTATAATAAATAAGATTGTATTCTAACAGGTTCTGGAGGGTCACAGAAATGACAGTAACAAAACCAACGCGCATTGGGATTATTGGCGCCGGAAATATCGGAAATGTACACATGGAGACGTTTAAGACGATACCATGGGCACAGCTTGCAGGTGTGACAGATGTCTATTTGCCGCTTGCTGAAATGAGAGCGAAAGATCATAACATTGAACAGGTATATGCAAATTCAGATAAATTGTTAGAGGATCCTACGATTGATGCCGTTGTCATTGCTGTTTCGAATGAGTGGCATGCACCAATTGCGATAAAGGCGTTAGAGGCTGGCAAGCATGTCATGCTGGAAAAGCCGATGGCGATCGATTTGGCATCAGCTCGTCGAATCGTTGAAGCTGAGCGCAAATCGGGCAAGATTCTCATGATACCTCACCAAATGCGCTGGGAAGCAGCGGCCATTGCTGTGAAGGAGCAAGTAGAGAAAGGTGCCCTTGGTCACATTTATCATGCGAAAGCGAGCTATATGAGACGTAAAGGCATTCCAGGCTGGGGAACTTGGTTTACGCAAATGGCCAAGTCTGGTGGTGGTCCTCTGATTGATCTTGGCGTACATATGCTGGATTTAACCATGTACTTGATGGGTAATCCAAAGCCAGTTTCAGTTTACGGTGCAACCTATGCAGAATTTGGACCGCGCAAACAAGGGATTGGCACATGGGGAGCTCCGAATTGGGAAGGGAAATTTGATGTAGAGGATTTAGCAACAGCCCTAGTTAAGTTTGACAATGGAGCAACTCTTTCCTTGGATGTCAGCTGGGCAGGCTTGCTTGAAACAGATAACTTACCCGTCGTGCAGTTGTTAGGTTCGGAAGGCGGCGCGTATTTGAAAGGCGCGAAAGGAAAGCTTTTTGCAGAAAAATTCGATAGAATCGTGGAAACGGAGCTTTCGCCACCTGCAGCGAATGATGATCCGCGTGCACGAATGGTGCAGCATTTCTTGTCCAGTATTTCGAGTGGTTCTCAGCCGATTACATCTGTCATGACAGGTTACACGAATAATTTGATCCTAGATGCGATTTACCGTTCGTCGCAAACGGGCGATGAAGTGAAATTGAACTGGGACATCGAGTAGACAGGGGCTGCAAGCAAGTGAACTGGGAGTTATTTAGTATCATCGGGACGATCGCCTTCGCAGTTAGTGGTGCGATTGTGGCGATGGAAGAGGAATATGATATCTTAGGTGTGTATGTACTTGGGCTTGTTACAGCATTTGGTGGCGGAATCATCCGTAATATGCTCATCGGAAAACCGATTGTACTTCTATGGGAGCAAGGGATGTATTTTCAAATCGCATTATTTGCAATGACGGTTGTATTCCTTATGCCTGTAAAATATATTCGAATGTGGAAAACGTGGGAAGCCTTCTTCGATGCAATTGGCTTAGCAGCATTCGCTATCCAAGGGGCGCTCTATGCAACGAATATGGGTCATCCATTAAGTGCCATCATCGTTGCCGCGGTACTCACTGGGATTGGCGGAGGTATGGTCCGCGATGTGCTGGCAGGTCGTAAACCGTTGGTGCTCAAAGATGAAATTTATGCGGTCTGGGGTATGCTTGCGGGCGCTTTAGTTGGTCTTGGTTGGTCACAGGGCACATGGCAGTTAGCCATTCTTTTTGCAATTATCATCATTTTGCGCATGTTCTCAGTTAACTACAAATGGAAGCTGCCGAAACGCTCTTTGCGTGATACATTAGTGGAATCCACACGAAGATCGGATTCGTAGTCCAATTCAGCTGCATGGTAATTGCTTGCAGATAGGAGGAGAGTCAAATGGAAGCATCTTTAACACTGGAACAGAAAATTTCAGCTGAAACGATTGCGACCCGTATTATTTCCGTCAAGGAATTGTTGCAAACGGAGTTAGATCTGTATGAAATATCGAAGGATTCAGAGACTGGTGAACATTACTTGCATTACGCGTACATGCACCGAGATTTCACAAATACAGGAGAGCCAGAGTCCTTTCATTACTTAATGCCAATTGAGAGTGATGATGTTCTTGGTATGATTTTTGGCGAGCAAGGGTATGCCTATCCTGAGCACTGGAACGCTTCCTTTTTGAGAAATGGGCCAGAAGGCTTCTACATCTGGTTTGATCCTTCCCACGAAGCAGAACAATCCGAGGATGAGGCCATAGCGGCAGAGCTCCTTCAGAAGCTTCGAGCTTTTCATGATCAAGGAAATGTAGACCCGGAAGCCGTACGTAAGCTGTTGGAAGATATGGATGAGACCAGGAAGAAAGAAGATTAGATTGGAAGCAAATTGAACCTCTTCGAAACCGCTCAACTTGAGTGGGGGCGATGGAGGTTTTTTTTGTGATTCGCCAAACCGTCCACATCGTATCAAAAATGCGGAAATACAACCCTTCCAGCACCATTTTGTTGGAAGAGTGCCAGTTGGAATCCCAATCGCAACACAATTGTCATTTCGTGTTATAGATAGCGTTATGCTATCATTCTAATTTCTTTGAAAGTACGCTAAAAGCCCAAATAACATCATGGAATAACGCTATGTACACATGCAGCCTTTTGGGTCACACCTAAGCTGCAGAAATTTCAGGCATTACCACGAAGTGCATAAGTCATGGAGAGAAATGTATATTCACATTCTCTAAATGGAGCTAGGGATGTCAGGAGAAGAACCGTAATATTTTCACCGAGACGTTTAGTAAAAATAAGGGAAATAGACCATATTAACTCTAGTGTCATTTAAATTAAGAAAGGGGGCATATGAACATGGAAATGGAATCGTATCATTTTGCAAATTTAGGTATTCATGAGGAATTAATGCAAGATCTTCGCAATCTAGAAAATCGTATGAAAGAGGAATTAGGGTACGAAATTGCGCTAATTGCGTATACCAAGGAAGCAGATGGGCTCCCAAGCAAGTAATACATATAGAGAAATAGGGGGAATGACGATGAAAGCTGTGAAAATGTCAGTCATCATGACGGCTGCCTTCGTCGGCTTGACGGGGTGTTCAGCAACGCACTCAAACAAACTAGAAAAGGCATCGCTGTCTATTCAGAGTGTAGGACTATCCGATTCTGAAGATGCGAAGCTTCGCGACCATATGAAGGAAATTGCACCTGCCAAAAAAGTAGATCAATCACGGATAGAGGAAGAGAATCCACATCACAATACCTATCTTTCCATGAACCGCGAAGTAGCTGATCAAGTGATGCAAGAGGCTCGTTTGGGCACAACTTCAATCGCAATGACGGATACGAATATCTACGTAGCAGTTGATATGGGAGAGTTCCAAGATCCAGGGATGAATGATCAAGTTAAGCGATTAAGCAAGTATAATGATTCAGCGACGGAAGCGGGATTATTCGGTTCAGGCATGGGCGCTCAAATGGATTGGGTATCTGCGAAGCCTTTACCTAGTGACAGCCTCAATGTGATTCGTCATGTCTTGACGCGTATTTATCCTGATTCGCATATTTTCATTTCGTCAAATGCTTTGTTCGTTAACCGAATGATGTACTACGACATGCAGCAACGAAAAAATAAACGCATGGATATGTACTTGCACGAGTTTAATACCATGGTGCAATATACGTTCAATAGTCCCAAATGAGTAATAAATACAAGGTTCGCGCCTACTGCAGCTCGAGAGTTTGTGAATATGTCCACAAAGAAGACGTGATGATTGCAATTAATTATGAAACGGCCTACAGCTTGGCGCAGGTATATAACGAATTTGAGTCTAAACCAAGCTGTCCTTCTTGTGGTGAAGCCATGGCTTTCTATGCCCATTCTGTCATTGAGGAGCCTTGGTTAACCTGATGAAGCTTGACAATTCGCGCTTTCCTGATAATAGTTAGAGAATAATGCAATCAGGAGAGGACTACCGACGCGATGATGACAGATTTTTTGAAAATAGATGGTTTACCACCAGAGGTTCGAGCGCGATTGGAGGAGCAAAAGCAAATCCTTCATTCCGCTGAGGACAGTAAGCTAATCGGAATTGCAGCATATGAAGCTCCCACAGAAGAGCTGCTCACAGATGCGATTTTGTCACTCTTTCTAGGCAAAAATGTACTCTTAAAGGGGCCGACAGGGTCTGGCAAAACGAAACTTGCAGAGCACGTATCCGCTATCTTTCATCAGCCTATGCACAGCGTGAATTGTTCCACGGATTTGGATGCGGAGGCGTTACTTGGCTTCAAAACACTAACACATGATGAGCAAGGCCGCAGTCAAATTGCGTTTATCCCCGGACCAATTATGAAAGCGATGACTAAGGGGCACTTTCTTTATATTGATGAGATTAATATGGCCAAACCAGAAACACTGCCTCTTATCAATGGTGTGCTGGATCACCGCAGATCAATAACAAACCCATTCACAGGCGAAGTAGTTACTGCGCATCCAAACTTCAGAGTTGTCGCAGCGATTAATGAAGGCTACATTGGTACTGTTCCGTTAAATGAAGCGCTGAAAAATCGTTTTGTCACTGTGGAAGTGCCTTATTTGCAAGGAGAATTATTGTTTCAGTTGTTAAAAAGCCGTTCCGTGTTGCGTGATGAAAAGTTGTTGCGTACTTTCGTACAACTATCTGCTGATTTGCTTTCCCTGATTGAAATGGGGCAACTGCCCGATGAAGCCGGTTCGATTAGGGCTTTGTTAGACGCGTGTGATTTGGCGGCGTATATACCACCTATGCGGGCAGTTACGCGGGCGATTGCGGATAAGCTAGAGGATGAAAGGGAACGTGCAGCTGTGATGAATACGGCTGAAACGTTACTGTAAAACCATGTTCGTAGGAAGCCTTAGCCGATTGGATGATAAAATCGATGCGCTGCTCCACATGCAGTTGGTGGATTTGGCTCGTTTATTTACGAAACGTGGAAAGCTGGAAGTTGAGGCTGGATTTCACGCGCATTATGATGAAACTGCTTTGCAAATGACGGTGAGTCAGTTTTGGTGGGACTATCCGCTTCGTGATAAAACAGCGGGTATGAAAAGCGATGTATATCTGCGTTGCCTTGGCAGCGCTTGGTTTACAGGAAAAGAGGCAGTGACTGCCTACCTCCATTACTGCTCAAGTGTCAGGCTTCCGAAGCTGGCGAATAGCTTATTTGCACTATGTGAGGATATGCGCTTGGAGCGAATTTGCCGCAGCCAACGTCCTGGAATGGGAGCTGTTTTTGCACATCGGCATCAGATCTTAGGTGGATATTTCGGGCATAAGCTCCGAACGCATGTGAGCAAAGGTGAGTTGGTAGATGCGTTATTGTTGATCATGTATGGTTGGTTTACTGGAAAGTCGTGGCAAGGGGAGTCGTTCTCTTCTGCGCTTGGCAGCGAGTTAATGGGCCGTTTGGGTGGACTCTATGCGATGCTAGAGCAAGTAGAGGAAGCGGCGCATACGGCTCAAGTTGCGGCTTTATGTGAAGCAATATTAGAGAATCTGTCCCCGTGCTTGGAGCGTGATGCTGTGTCTGCGTACTTCTGGACACAGCAGGGAAGCGGTAGCGCAGATCCCTTGCCTGCGGACTATAAAGGCGAGCTGAAGCGCGCGAAGCGGCTCGCCAACGATGATGTGCTCCCCGAGCAAGAGGGGGAGCGTCAACTGCCGGGCCAAGAGCGGATGCCGACTTGGCATCGTGAGAGCAGCGACCGCAGCCCAGGGCTGCTGCGGTTCGAGCTGGAGCGCGGCGCTCGCACCGCCGCGCAGGGCACTGCGCCCCGTGAGGGCGATGCCGCCGACCAGGCGCTCGCCATCACCCAGGGGCGCTCGCAGCGCGCCCAGCGCACCGGCGCCGCCGCTGAGCGGCGCCAAGGGCCTTCCGTGCCCGCTGCTGCGGGGCACGGGGAGGGCGAGGTCGCCGCGTATGCGACGGCGACGTGGCTCTTGCCTGAACGTCCTACTGCTGCGCAGGAGGACGGGTTCAGGCGCCTGAGCGAGCGCGCAGCGCCGCTCGCGAAGCCCTTGCAGCGTGCGATTCGGCGCACGCTGGAGCAGAGGCGGATCGCCCCGCGCGGCGATCGCCTATTCGGGCGGCTCGATAAGCGGCTTACGCGAGCCGTTACACAAGAGCTGCCGCGCCTCTTCTATAAGAAGCGCGCGCCAGTCCCTCAACTCGACGCGGCGTTCGCGCTGCTCGTCGACTGCTCAGCGTCCATGTATGACAAAATGGACGAAACCAAGCTCGGTCTCGTGCTATTCCACGAGACCCTCCGAAACCTGCGAATCCCCCACGAAATTGTGGGATTCTGGGAGGATGCGGACCGCGTAACAGAGCAGGAGGCACCGAACCTGTTTCAGGTTGCGGTGGACTTCGGCTCCTGCTTCGCGGCCGGGAGTGGAGCGGCTCTGATGCAGCTGGAGCCGCAGCAGGACAATCGCGATGGCTTTGCAATACGCGAGATGATGAAGCGGCTGCTGCGGCGCACAGAGCGGCAGCGCATCCTCCTCGTGTTCTCGGATGGGGAGCCTTCGGCAGCCCACTACAACGATGTCGGCATCCTGGATACACATGAAGCCGTTCTGCAAGCTAGACGCATGGGTATCGAGGTGATCAGCGTTTTCCTAGCGAATGGCGCCGTGCATGAAACACAGCGGAACGCGATGCGTAATATGTATGGGCGAAGCAGTATCGTTGTTCCCCATGTGGAAGGATTACATGAACAGCTTGTGCCGATTTTACGTAAGCTTTTGCTGAAATCGATCCACTCATGATCAGTTTATTCGAATTCGCTTGTCATTACCTACATAAACTCCAGTTACTTTTTCGGGATTTTCTAGATGTATCTCCTAAATCCTAAAATTAACTGGAGAAAATCCATTACTCGTTTGAAACTATCCCAATGACGCAAATTAGAAGTATTTTTTACATATTTCTATAAGTTTCCCCTTGTTGAGCCGCACGCAAAGTGACAGTCAGCATAACTTCCAACAGCTTATTCGGAAGATCTCATCTATCTTTTAACCTCAAAATCCAGTACAATAGATCAGGGTCATTCTAGGTAAAATTCGCCAAACTCCGACACTAATCGGATGAATCACATACGTAATCATCTTTTATAGCTTGTACTCATCTTTCATTTAGGGGGCATTTCATCACATGTACGGAGCACCATTATCCAACAAATCTAAGAAAATTATGCTGCTTGGCTCTGGCGAGCTAGGTAAAGAAGTTATTATTGAAGCACAGCGACTCGGTATTGAGACGATTGCCGTGGATCGTTATGCGAATGCTCCTGCCATGCAAGTTGCGCATCGCAGCCACGTTATTTCGATGTTGGATGGCGAGCAGCTTCGTGCGGTTATTGAGAAAGAACGCCCGGATCTCATTGTGCCGGAAATTGAAGCAATCGCAACGTCTGTTCTTGTAGAACTTGAAAAAGAAGGCTACCGTGTCATCCCAACGGCGACAGCATCCCGTTTAACGATGGATAGAGAAGGGATTCGTCGACTCGCTTCCGAAACTCTTGGTCTGCGCACAGCCAAATATGAGTTTGCCAATAGTCTTGAAGAATTGCACGCAGCTGTAGCGGTAATCGGGACACCTTGTGTGATCAAGCCGATCATGAGTTCTTCCGGAAAAGGGCAAAGTGTTTGCCGTACACCTGAAGGTGTAGAAGATTCATGGAACATAGCGATGGAAGGCGGGCGGGCCAAAAACGCACGTGTGATCGTCGAAGAATTTATCCATTTTGAATCCGAAATTACGTTGTTGACGGTTCGTTCAGTTTCAGGAACAACGTACTGTGAGCCAATTGGTCACATTCAAAAAGACGGCGATTACATCGAATCTTGGCAGCCGCATACGATGTCTGAGCAGCAAATTGTGGATGCACAGGAAATGGCAAAAACGATTACCGATGCACTTGGTGGTCATGGTCTATATGGGGTTGAATTATTCCTAACTGCAGATGGCGTATACTTCAGCGAAGTGTCCCCGCGTCCGCATGATACAGGGATGGTTACGATGGCTACGCAAGATCTTAGTGAGTTCGCCCTGCATGCGAGAGCGATTCTGGGATTCCCGATAACGGGCGTTCGCTTATTGACGCCAGGTGCCAGTTACACGCTGAAAGCCGATCGCGAGCAAGTAGAATATACCATTAGCGGCATTGACGAGGCGTTATCCGTACCGAATACGCAAGTAAGAGTATTTGGCAAGCCTGAAACCAAAGTAGGTCGCCGTATGGCGGTTGCCCTGAGTTCTGGGGAAACAGTGGAAGAAGCACGCAGATTAGCTAAAGAAGCAGCTGGTAAGCTCTCATTGAATTACAACTAAACTGAATGACTGAAGTACGCTATACCACGTCTGAAGTCATCATCCGGAGGCAAGCACTATGGAACCTAAAGCAGCAAGACTGTCTCGAACCGTGTTGACAGAAATTATTTTGCCGGCGGACACGAACTACCATAACACAGTGTTTGGTGGTCGCGTGATGCAATATATTGATAAAGTTGCGACGATTGCCTCCATGCGCCATTGTCGTAAGAGTGTGGTAACAGCTTCGAGTGATAGCTTGGATTTTTTCGCACCGGTAAAGCTAGGCGAGGCTATTCAGTTGGAAGCATTTGTTACGTGGACGCATCGGAGTTCGATGGAAGTTTATGTGAAAATCGAGTCCGAGAATCTACTGACAGGTGAAAAAAAACATACAGCCACATCGTTCCTGACGTTTGTTGCCTTAGATGACGCGGGGCAGCCGTGTCCAGTCCCAGGTATTATTGCCGAGACGGATGAAGAAAAAAAGCTGTTTGAATCCGCGGAAGCACGGTTTACAGCGCGAAAGCTTCGTAAGGAAGCGCGTCTATAAGCTATACGTTTACCTGATACAGCTAGCAGTTCCCAAGGAGGGAACTGCTTTTTTTCTTTGGAAAAAGTGTCCAACTCACAACTTTTTATTTGGTTAAGGAGTCAAATGAAGAGAGGATTACATGCCTCCATTTTATTTTCACAGAGAAGGATGAAGAATTAGTGGGACTTGTTGATATGAAACAACGGATAGGCAAACGATTTCCATTCTTATATGGGCTGCGCGTCAAGCAGTTGATGTTACAACGAAGCATTCTCAATTTAAATCCTAAAATCAAATATGCTTATGTTAGAAGTCCTCAGCCATTTACTTATATTGCAAAGAAGCACAAATCTATACTGCGGCGGGTGCTCGGCAATACGGATCCAATTTTACAAGAAAATAAGATCGTGAATTTGAAAATCGCGCTGAGGTATGTGGATGGGATCGTCATTCATCCAGGTGAGACGTTTTCCATTTGGAAGCTAATTGGTGTGACTAGTAAAGAAAAGGGGTATATCGAGGGTCTCATGCTCTCTCATGGCGAAGTTCGTGTAGGTACGGGAGGTGGTTTGTGTCAGTTAGCGAATATGTTATATTGGCTTGCTTTACATACGCCGCTTGTGATCAAAGAAAGGCACCATCACAGCTTCGATCTATTCCCTGACGACCGTAGAGTAATCCCTTTTGGTACGGGAACGAGTGTATTTTATAATTACGTAGATTTGCAATTTTATAATCCTACCGAGAATCGGTTTCAATTTCATCTGGAGGTCACGGAAGCGTACTTAGAAGGCTCGATAAGCTGTGATAATGAACTGACTTATGATTATCGAGTGAAAGAGAAGAATCATTCGTTCTACGAAACTTCAAACAAGTGGTACAGAGGCAACGAAATATGGCGACAAAAAGTAAATAAACATGATGATTCAATCGTTGATGAAGAGCTAGTTAATGTGAATCACGCAGAGGTCAAGTATATGAAATCTAATGGAACTCAGGAGAACGAATGAAGAGAGAATATGTGAAGGATTTTCTCATTTTCGGTTGGAAACAGGCGTTATGCTGCATTTTTCCAGTTATCATCTTTTTGACATTAGCTGTGTCCAAAGCAGTATCCCTGCCATTCGTACATCGCTATGATTTCATTTTACTTGTGTGTATTCTCGCGCAATTAGTATTGGTATGGACGAAGATAGAGAGTGTAGATGAGCTGAAGGTTATTACTGTATTTCATATTATTGGACTTGGGTTGGAGTTGTATAAAGTACACATGGGATCGTGGTCCTATCCAGAGGAAGGCTTGACGAAAATAGCTGGAGTCCCGCTATATAGCGGTTTTATGTATGCCAGTGTATCGAGTTATGTGTGTCAGGCGTGGAAACGTTTTGATCTACATCTTGTTAATTGGCCTAGCAAATACATGGCGATCCTGGTATCGATAGCTATATATGCTAATTTTTTTACCCATCATTTTATGTATGATATTAGGTGGATTCTCATTGCCTTGATTGGAATCTTATTTTTTAAGTCACATATTCGGTTCACAGTCACCACCCAAACCTATCGCATGCATACGATCCTTTCCTTCATGTTAGTTGCTTTTTTTATTTGGCTGGCTGAAAATATTTCAACCTTTCTTGGCGCTTGGCGCTATCCTGATCAAGAAATTTCTTGGCGGATTGTTCATTGGGGTAAAATTAGTTCTTGGTTTATGTTAGTCATTATTACGATCATCATCGTCGCGGAATTGAAGCGTATCAAATATCCAAAGCAAGTTAAAGGTGCATGAAATAGCGAAACCCCCGGAAGCACTTAGCCTCTGGGGGTTCTTTTTGCAATTCGTTTATTTCGCTCCGCCTTCGGCAAGGATGGTTTCCCAAATAGCGCCTTTACCGTAAAGGTCTTTGTTCACTTTGTCCCAACCACCTAGGTATTCGATATTGAATAGGCCTGGAGGTGTTGTGTAATTTTTCTCATATTGCTTAGCCACTTCAGGAAGAACAGAACGGAAGCCTTTGTCAGCGAATACTTTCTGAGCATCAACAGAGAACAAGTAGTCATAGAACGCTTGAACAGCTGCACGATTACCATGCTTATCAACATATTTATCAATAATAGCAACTGGATTTTCAATGGAAGTCGTGTATTGTGGAATAACTTCAACATATTTCTTGCCCGTTTGAATACGAGCGACAAGTTCATTCTCATACGTAATAATCGCATCGCCTACACCTTTATCGAAGGTCGCTAGGGAATCCGCGCCGCTCTTATCGAGGACTTTAATGTTTTTGTATATTTTAGCTACGAGATCTTTGGCTACAGCAGGGTCTTGCTTACCAGCAGCTTCAGAAATTTTGAGTCCCGCACCGTAGACAGCATTGATATCCCATTTAGCACCACCAGAAGTGCTTGGGTTCGGAATGAGGACTTCAACGCCTGGCTTTGTCAGATCAGACCAATCCTTAATGCCTTTCGGATTCCCTTCACGCACACCGATAGCGGCGATAGAAGTTGTTACGAAACCTTTTTGTGGGGTATTTTTCCAGTCGTGAGTAATTAGACCTTTTTCAACGATTTTTTGAATATCGCCTTCAAGTGAGAGAGGAGCGATGTCCGCTTCGAATCCTTGAATGATAGCTGTAGCTTGGGAACCGGAAGCAACATAGGATTCTTGGAATTCAACCGTTGTGCCTGTCTTCTTCTTATATTCTTCTTTGAATTTAGGCAGGATTACATCAAAGGAATCTTTCAAAATGGAGTAAGCACCGACTGTAATCGTTACTTTTCCGCCGTCAGCTTTCGGTGTTGTACTAGCCGCAGCCGTTGCAGCTGTCGTTGCAGCAGCAGATGGAGCACTTGTGCTAGCAGTCTTCGTTGAGCCGGATCCGCAAGCTGTAAGAGCAATACTTGCTGTGAATAAAGCTGCTGTAACTAGGCCAAGCGTTTTGAAATTTTTCATGGTTAACAACTCCCCTTCTTTTCTAAAGCTTATTTGGTATTGGTTATATGAAGACAGGCTGTGGATCTTGTTTGGCCTGATTATCAATCCAGGTTGTACCTGTTTGGGTAAATACGGAAATCTGGTGGATAAGAATATTAACTTCATCGCCAACTTGATAAATGCGTTCTTTCACGGGCTGATAGGCGAAAAACTTGATATGACCTGTATCCACTTCTAGATACCAGGAATCCCCGCGGAAGTGAACATGCGTTACTTTGCCTTTTTCACCAGCTGTAGCCAGATGACTTACATTGTGCGGACGAACTTCGATGTTCTCAGGACGTATAAGTACATTTACATGTGGAAGCCATTTGCCATCTTGTTGAAGATCTGCAAGTGTAGGGAATCCGACAAGTGGTGAATAGGAGGGAATTACATTGGATTCACCAATGAAAGAAGCTGCGAACGATGAGGCAGGCTTCGTATAAATTTCCCATGGGCTTCCTTGTTGTTCGATTTTACCGCCTTGGACCAAGATGATTTCATCAGCAACCTCAATCGCTTCATCCTGATCATGCGTTACGAAAAGGGTCGTTACTTTGAACTCGTTGATTAAATTTCGCAGCCAGACGCGAAGCTCTTTACGAATTTTGGCATCGATCGCGGCGAAAGGCTCGTCGAGTAGAAGCAGCCGTGGTTCAGGAGCTAGCGCTCTAGCGAAAGCTACCCGCTGGCGTTGTCCGCCTGACAGTTGGTGCGGATATTTTCGCTCATGGCCTGCGAGTCCCATTAAGTTGACCAGATAGGTTACGCGATCCTGAATCTCAGCTTTCGATTTTTTGAGCACCTTCAGCCCATATGCGACGTTTTCAAACACTGTCATATGTTTAAATAGCGCATAACTTTGAAAAACGAAGCCGATGCCTCTTTCTTGAACCGGAAGATGAGTGGCGAGCTTGCCATCGAAATAAATATCACCGCTAGTCGGGCTTTCGAGTCCGGATAGCATCCGAAGGATGGAGGTTTTACCGCCGCCGCTCGGTCCAATCAAACCGACAAGATTCCCTTCTTTTATTTTGAAATTAACATCTTTGATCGCATGAAAGTCGCCGAAATGTTTATTCAGGTTGGTTACTTCAATGTGCATGTGGGGATCCTCCTCCATGATTTCTTGTTGCTTCGCTTCTTCGTTTCAACCACTCTAGCGATAATAATATCGTAATGGAGATGAGACCTAATACGAAGGCCACGCTATTGGCTGCTACGAGCTGGAATTGTTCAGCGTCTTGATAGACAAGAGTCGTTGCTGTTTGTGTTTGATTAATGATGTTCCCTGAGACAACTAGAATGGAGCCGAATTCACCAAGTGAGCGAGCTATCGTCAAAATCAAGCCATACACGACGCCCCAACGAATACTCGGCCATGTCACTTGGAAGAATGTGCGAATGGGTCCAGCACCTAAAGTTGCGGAAGCTTCTTCGGACTGTGTCCCAATTTCTTCTAATAAGGGAACTACTTCACGAACCATTAAAGGGAAGGTAATAAACATGGTTGCAATAACCATCCCGGGAATCGCATAAACGATTTTCATATTATGATCTTCGAGGAATGTACCGAGTGCCGTGTTGGGTCCGAAAATCAAGATCACCATTAAACCTACAATGACAGGTGATACCGCAAATGGTAGGTCGATCAGAGCATTAATGATCGGTTTCAACCAACGTGAAATCCATGAACCTCTAACAATTTCTAAGGAAATATAAATTCCGATAATGGCATTGAGCACGGTAACGATGCTTACGATAATGAATGAAATCTTTAATGCGTGCAGAGCTTCTGGACGAACAAGTGCATCAAAGAATGCACCAGGGCCATCTTCAAATGCGCCAAAGGTAATCCCTAAGAATGGCAATATGATTAGTAGGAATATAACCAAAAAAGAAATGCCAATCAATAACTTTCTCATGCTAGCCGCCCCTTTCCGCGAGTCCATAAATGGATTCCCCATAAAATCAGGACGGAGAGTGTCAGGAGCACAAGTGAGATAGCAGCTGCACCTTCAGGATTGTAGTTCTGTGTTTCACCATATATATAGACGGAGGCGACCATCGTTTTACCGGGTAAGTTACCGGAGATCAAGGAGATGGCACCAAACTCTGCAAGTGATCGGGAGAAAGCGAGCATACTACCAGCAATCGTACCAGGCAATAGCGCTGGCAATACGATGCGATAAAACGTATAGAATCTGTTTGCACCAAGTGTGAAACTCGCTTGTTCTTCTGCTGGATCAATCTGCTCTAATAGTGGTTGAACCGTTCGTACTACAAATGGGAAAGTAACAAAGACTAAACCAATAACAATTGCTGTTTGATTGTAAAGCAGTTTGATTCCAACCGAGTCTAGCCAAGCTCCTAGTGGACTTTGTGGTCCTAGTAGAGTGAGGAACATTAGGCCTGCAACGGAGGTCGGAAGTGAGAAAGGAAGATCAACCATACTGTTAAGGATGCTCTGTCCCCGGAATCGATATCGGACTAGGACATAGGCGATTATCGTTCCTATTACTGCTTGAATGACCGTTGCAACAATACTTAACTTCACTGTTAACACGATTGATTTCCATGCTAAAGGTCCTGTGACTTCTTTCCAAAAAGGTTCCCAGCCTAATGAAAATCCTTTGACGTAGATGGTGGCAATGGGGATAAGAAGAAGCACAATTAAGTAGCCTATAAGCACGGATCGAACCGTCGCTTTAAAAACCTTGTTACGCATGGAGCACCACCTATTCTTATAAAGCATACCAACTTACTTGGTTTTATTAAAATGACTATAACAGCGCCAGGATTATTCTGTCAATAAGTAATTTTGGGGTAAACAGGTGATGTTAAGTATTTATTTTTTCCTATAATAGTAGAAATGCATTTTTGAAATAGGAACATACATTGAAAGAAAAATCTTTAACCATTTTTATGAAAAATGTTTGGATAATTAAGTAAAACATACGTTGACACAAGTATAATCCCGTGCTAAGATTGGTTTACATTTTAATTCCGAGTAAAAAGATAAGATTAATATGAGTAACGAAAGGGAGTTACCAGCATGGAGCATGCCATCACGATTCAAAGCGACGATGTCGAATTAGCCGCAACATTACATTACCCTACACAGCAAACCACAGCGGTTCAAGCCGATTGTCAACGCTACCCCTTAATTATCATTTGTCACGGATTTATCGGGAGTCGAATCGGTGTTGACCGGCTTTTTGTAAAGGCAGCTCGTTCTTTCAGCGCACAAGGTTATTTTGTACTTCGTTTTGATTATGGTGGCTGTGGCGAAAGTACAGGGGATTACGGCGCAGGTGGACTAGATGTACTAATTGAACAGACCCGACGAGTGATTGATTATGGTGTTTCCATTGATTGTGTGGATCTGAGTAGAGTTATTCTTCTTGGACATAGCTTAGGCGGTGCCGCGGCAGTCTTAACAGCAGCGAAGGATCATCGCGTGAAAACCCTTGTCCTTTGGTCGGCTGTTGCCCATCCACACAACGATATTATGCGAATCGTCGGCAAGAACGAATACGAGAAACTGCCACTGGGTGGTTCGATCGATCATCATGGCTATAAACTAACAAGTCGATTCTTCGAATCTTTGTCGCAGCATCAACCGTTTGAACAATTACGTAAATTTACTGGCGATGTATTTGTTCTTCATGGAACAGCAGATGAAACCATACCTGTCGATTATGCGCCGTTATATCAGAAGATGTTCTGGCTGCGCAAAGAAGGTCAATGTGACCTGGAGCTCGTGTATCAAGCAAATCATACGTACTCGACGACACCTTCAACGACTGAATTGCTGGAGAAAACGGGAGATTGGCTAAACTATACGTATAAACGAAACAAAGAGTGGAATGATTGGACAATTTAAATGACATGGAGGCATGACGATGGCGAAACCACTGGAATTAGACGAAATTTGGGTTGAGCGAATTAAGCAAATTTTAGATGGACTAGAATATGGTTCTGTACAAATTGTGGTTCATGATGGCAAGATTACACAGATTGATAAAACAGAAAGAAAAAGATTTGAGACCGCGGCTGCGCCACAAGCACAAGCCACCTTACAAGCGGTGAAATCGACGAACAAACAAAAGAGTAAAGTTTAGATTCATTATTGGACTTATCATTTATCATCAGCCCCCATGCCTTGTGGAATGGGGGCTGTTTTCATTCGTCAGAAGACGTATACTAATGAGGAGTAGAAGAGAGATTTGGAAGGAGAATCTTATGCGTAAAGGTCACTTTATTTGGGAAGATACGCAGGGAATCAAACACTATGTGTACGAGTGGCTGCCTTCGGAAGACGTGGGATTCAAGGGGATTGTGCAGATTGCACACGGGATGGCAGAAACAGCCGCCAGATATGAGCGTTTAGCTAAAGTTCTGACTAAGAACGGATACGCCGTCTATGCAAATGATCACTTGGGACATGGCCGAACAGCGGGTTCTCTGGAAGCCGTGGGTAAGTTTGGCAAGGATGGCTTTCATGCCATGGCTGATGCAATGGGACAAATTACATCACAAATTCGTATGCGTTATGCAGAGTCCTATCTACCCTTATTTATGTTAGGGCATAGTATGGGTTCATTTTTAACGCAGTATTACATGGGTTCTTATTTGGAGCGATACCCGAGTCATGTTCAAGGGATTCTATTGTCCGGTTCGAATGGAAAAGAAGGCCCAGTCCTACAAGTTGGAATTGGGATAGCGACGCTGGAAGCAGCAATTCGTGGAGATCATTTTAGGAGTGTCCTGTTGACCGCACTCTCTTTTGGATCGTTTAATACGAAGTTCAAGCCGAATCGTACCGCGTTTGATTGGTTGAGTCGGGATGAACGTGAGGTTGATGCATACATCAATGATCCTTACTGCGGTGGGATTTTTACATCGGGATACTTCAGGGATTTCTTCAAAGGATTAATGGAAATACATACCCCCCAGCATTTGGCTCGTATTCGCAAGGAAATTCCAATTTATATTTTCTCAGGTGAGGATGATCCAGTCGGCGGGCAAGGAAAGGGTATTCGCAGTTTAATTAAGACCTATGAGAAGCTGAGGATACAAGATATCAGTTATAAGCTATATCCAGGTGGCAGGCACGAAATGTTGAATGAAATTAATCGCGATGAGGTAATGGGAGATATTGTTGCAAGGTTAGATAGTTGGATCGCGAAGTGAAGTAAGCTGTTCCTTATCGGCCGGAGGGCTGGTGGGAACAGCTTTTTTGATGATGGTTGGAAATGCCACTTTGTGAGTTCGATAGTTATTACTTCGCATTCCGTTCGAGTTGCGCACGAATGCCTTCACGGTCGATTTGGATCCAGTATTCTACGATTTTTGCATCCTCAACACGATAAACAGCGCTAGCGATTTCGACAATCGGTTTCCCGGTAGGTGAGAAGCCATCAACTTCTCCAATATGTGTACCCGTTTGTTTCCATCGAACATAGACACGATCTTCCTGGGCGAGGAGCTCCTGAACTTCTAATTGAAAAGTGCCATAAGCGTCAAGCATTTCGCGAACATGATCAGCATAATTCGTCGGCGTCCGATGGACTGTTGTTTCATTTTCAGCTGTCATTTGATGAGCTAGAACCTGTTCGGCCATGTAATCTTGGGCTGCATCGGGCTGCTTGCCAGAACGGACGAGTTGAAAAAATCGTTGAACGACGTCTCTTGGTGATAATGACATAGGCGTTGCTCCTTAGTTGGAAGAATGAGTGATTGGTAGAAAAGTATAGGGGATTGTGGGTGGAAGTGCAAGCGGTGGATTAGAAGGGTGATGAGGCAGGTAACTTTCAAAGGCAATGTGTTAAACTAATATAAAATGAAGGAGGCTCCAATGTATGAAGGATCTTACCTCAGACCGAATTAAAATCCCCCTAGGATTTTGGGCAGGATTACAACACTTGGGGATTTATCCCCACGATATAGCTCGCCAAGCACGATTGCCGCTCACCATTATTACTGAGTCAGCAGTCACCACTACCCAATATTTCGCGATCTGGCAGGCTTATTCCGATCTCGTTGGTGACAATGCCCAAGGAATCATCAAGCTAGTGACCGCCTTTGAAACAGCCAAGTACCCACCGTCTGTCTTAGCGACTTACCATGCTCGTGACTATCGTGACGCACTAAACCGAATGGTTCGTTATAAGCAAATGTGCCCGCCGGAAAGCTTACATATCACCGAGGAGGGGGAGAGCTGTGTAATTGAACTGAATTGGTTGACTACAGAGCAAACCGGTCCATCCATGCTGGTTGGTATCACACTGGCATACCTGCTGGAACTCGGGCGACGAGGCACAGGCAAGCCTTTAACGGCGAGATTCGTCGAATTTTCACAGCCCATGGGCGATGTACAGGCACTTGAAGCTTACTTTGGCTGCCGTGTTGAGGTTGGTGCACAAAGTAACCGATTGATATTGGATCGAAGAGATTTGGAACGCCCCTTTGTTTCGTACAACGAAGAATTGCTGGAGATGCTCACTCCTGTTCTGGACCAAACCTTGGATGAACAGCAGCGTAGACGATCTGTTACTGAGATGGTCAAATGGATCTTGAAACGCAGCCTTACCGGAGGACGCCCCGACATTCATACGGTCGCAAAGGAGTTGGGTATGAGTGAGCGCACATTGCAGCGCCAGCTTACAGAGGAGAACACGAGCTTCCAGCAACTGTTGACTCAAGTTAGGCATGAACAGGCAAGGGAGTACTTGGCAGACCCCACGTTCGAAATTAAAGAAGTGGCTTTCTTGATTGGATATGAAGATCAGAACTCATTCTACCGTGCCTTCCGCATGTGGGAAGGTGATACGCCTTCCAATTGGCGTGCGGCCAATGTTACTTTTGCTGCAGAGAAATAACAGGTACGGCTATTAATAATTTGGCGTGTTATGCAAGAAATTTGGCGTAATAGGCTAGTTACGAAACAATCCAAACCAAGTAAGATAATCCCTATCCGGTCACAAGATTTTTTACCAAAAGGAGACATGTACGATGGATATGGGATTAACCAATAAAACAGCTTTAGTTACAGGATCTACGAAGGGGATAGGTAAAGCTATTGCGATTGAACTTGCCAAAGAAGGTGTCAATGTCCTCATTAATGGACGGAATTTTGAAGAGGTAGAGCGGAATGTTCAAGAAATGAAGTCGAATTTCCCAGCTACCTCACCTCAAAATGCGACGGCCGATATTGTAGATCGTATGCAAAGAGAGGCTCTATTTAAAAAATACCCCGACATAGATATTTTAGTGAACAATATGGGGATTTATGAAATAATGCAATATGAGGACATTGATGATGAAATATGGGAAAAGTACTTCCGTACCAATGTTCTAGCTGCAAATGGATTATCTAAATTTTACTTACCTAACATGCTGAAAAATGATTATGGGCGGATTATCTTTATCGCAAGTGAAGAAGCACTGATGCCTTCTGGTCAAATGCCACAGTATTGTATGACAAAATCAATGCTATTATCGTTGTCCAAAAGCCTATCTAAATTAACAAGAGGGTCAGAAGTCACTGTCAATTCAATCATGCCAGGACCAACACTCTCTGAAAATGTGCAACAAATCATTGAAGGTATGTATCCTAATGAAGATATGACTTTTTCAGAAAAAGAGAAACAATTGATGTCTACAATCTTACCTCAATCTGAAATCCAACGGTTTATCAATCCTATTGAAATCGGAAGACTAGCTGCCTTCCTATGTAGCCCATATGCTTCCGCATTTAAAGGTTCTCCGATTCGGATGGATGGTGGGATGATACCTACTATTTTTTGATATTTATATTGGAGGCGTGTGCGTGGATACAGGTAAGAAGAAGCCAGCTCATACGGCAGCTAACCTCGAAACTGCTTCAGTTCTTGGAAGACGCGCTTTGAACCGTGCTTTGCTCGAGAGACAATTTCTGCTTAGGAGAGTCAATCTACCAGCGCTTGAAGCCATTGAGCATTTAGTTGGTTTGCAGGCGCAAGCCCCCAATCCTCCATACTATGCTTTGTGGACACGGCTTGAAGAATTTCGACAGGAAGAACTGAGTCAACTTATTGAAGAAAGGAAGGCGGTGCGCATCGCGATGATGCGCTCCACAATTTACTTAGTGTCAGCTCGTGATTGTTTGGAGATGCGACCATGGATACAAGGTGTCCACGACCGAGCTTTTACCGGTACCTATGGCAAAAGTCTCGCTGGTTTAGATGCACAGGCGCTAGCCGCTGCAGGCCGAGCATTGGTTGAAGCGAAGCCAAAGACATTCAGCGAAATAGGCAAGCGGCTAAGTGAAGAGTGGCCGGACCGTGATCCGGATGCTCTCGCAGCTGCCATTCGGACGATGGTGCCACTTGTTCAAGTGCCGCCGCGCGGACTTTGGGGTCAAAGTGGCCAATCATTGCATACGTCTTCAGAACTCTGGTTGGGATCGTGCCTCTCTTCCGAACCGAAGCCGGAGATAATGATCCAACGCTACTTGTCCGCCTTTGGCCCAGCTTCAGTCAAGGATATGCAGGCATGGTCGGGTCAAACCAGGTTGCGTGAGGTATTTGAGAAGCTTCGTCCTGATCTCATCTGCTTTCGTGATGAGCAGGGGAATGAATTGTTTGACCTACCAGATGCACCGAGACCCGACCCAGCTAGTGCGGCTCAACCGCGATTTTTGGGCGAGTATGATAATATCCTCTTATCACACGCAGATCGGACAAGGATTATTGATGACACGTATCGAAATCGGGTATTCACCAAGAACGGCATCATTCGGTCAGTTATCCTCGTGGATGGCTTTGTGAGCGGTATATGGAATCTCAAGCGGGGGAGCGGAACAGCGACACTCACCATTGAACCCTTCAGGAGTTTAACTTCTCAGGAACAAGATGAATTAGCAGTAGAAGGGGCTAAACTGTTGAAATTTGCAGCGGCTGACGACCTCACCCCTGATATTCAGTTCCTAACCTAGGCAATGCAACGAGCACAACGTTTATAAACAATCAAACACCTAAATGGATCAGCTGGATAGGAAATAATTTACATTATTCTTGAAACATTTGGGAGCGCTGGTCCGTTTAAGAGTTGTGTGAGTTGTTATGAAGTTGGGGTTAGAAGGGGGAGTTGTGGTGAGAAGAGTAATAAGTATCCTACTTATGACGGTTCTAGGATTAAGCTTCATGATGATCTTCCATTCTTCTGATGTATATGCTTGCTCTTGTGCTCAGCCTCAAACTGTGAAAGATCAATTTAGTCGATCGGAAGCTGTTTTTTCTGGGAAAGTGCTTGAAGTGAAGGAGCAAAAAAACGTAAACGGAAGTATGACCAAAGCTGCGCTATTCGACGTAAGTCGTATATGGAAAGGCGGCACTGAATCTCAAATTATTATTCATACGGGAAGCGGTGGCGGGGATTGTGGAATTAATTTTGAAAAAGGCAAAGAATATTTGGTTTATGCTGCGCCATCATCGATGTATGGAGGTAAAGAGTTGCTTGTTACAATTATTTGTGACAGGACGGTTGCTTTAAATCAATCGCAAGAGGATTTGGCAGTATTAGGCGAGGGAAAATTTCCGACCGAACAAGTTCATCTTGAAGGTGAGCTGTCACGCATGCACCCCTTTATCTGGGTTGCGGTAATTGGAGTAGTTGCGATAGGAACGACGATTTTCTTGTTCCGGCGAAAATGGAAGAAATGATTATTAAGCAGCCCCCTTCGCGTACTGCGAAGGGGGCTGCTCTCGTCTGCTGCGTTTACGCCAGCAGCTTCTTAAATTCCTCGGTCAGCAGCGGCACGACCTCGAACAGATCGCCGACGATGCCATAGTCGGCAACTTTAAAGATCGGCGCCTCTGCATCCTTGTTGATCGCGATGATGACGCGCGAAGAGCTCATCCCCGCCAAATGTTGAATGGCGCCGCTAATGCCGCACGCGATGTAAATTTCTGGCGTCACGACCTTGCCGGTCTGGCCGATCTGCATCGCGTACTCGCAGTACCCCGCGTCGCAAGCCCCGCGGGAAGCCCCAACCGCGCCGCCTAAGACGGCAGCCAGCTCTTCGAGCGGCTGGAACCCATCGGCGCTGCGCACGCCCCGTCCGCCGGAGACGACGATCTTGGCTTCTGCCAAGTCGATGGCGCCGGACGTTTTTTTCACGACCTCCCGGATGATGCTTCGCAGGGAGGGAGCGGGATAGGCAACATCGATGATTGCAGCTTGACGCGAAGCGTCAGGGGAGGCAGCCGTGATGTTGTTGGGTCTTATCGTGACGACCCATGGTGCGGCAGGGTCGGTAAACGCTTTCTTTTCGACCGCTTTACCAGCGTAAAGCGGTCGGGTGAACAAGACGTTATCGCCAGTGCGTTCGATGGCGGTAACGTCAGAGATTTGGCCGGCTGAAAGCGAAGCGGCGGTCAATGGCGCAAGGTCTCGGCCTATCGCTGTATGGCCGAAAAAAACGGCATGAGGTCCGGCAACAGCGGTAACGGCCAACAAAGCACTTAGATAGGCCTCAGAGCTATAACTCTCAAGCTGAGGATCTTCGACAACATAGACGGTGTCTGCGCCGTAAGCGGCGAGCTCACCAGCTAACGATTTCGTGCCAGCGCCACCGAGCATAACGGCAGCAAGTGTATCACCATCAGCAGCAGAAAGCTGCGCCGAACGTAAGGCCTCAAAGGATACTTGACGAAGCTTGCCACTGCGAGCTTCTGCAACTACAAGAAATTGTTTAGCCATCGATATAGCCTCCTAAGTTATTATAGTTTCGGGTGTATTTAGATCACTTTGGATTCGTTTCGCAATGCTTGAACGAGCTCAGTTACTTGGTGGGCAAGTTCACCTTTGAGGATGCGACCAGCTTGACGCTCGGGCGGGAGGGATAAAGCCAGACGTGTCGTTTTGGCAAGAATGGCATCCGCACCAGAAATGTCATCAAGGGTTAAGTGTTGGAAAGGTTTTTTCTTCGCTTTCATAATGCCAGGAAGTGAGGGGTATCTAGGTTCATTTAGGCCTTGTTGCGCTGTAAATAAGGCAGGGAGTGGAACTTCGATCACTTCGATATCGCCTTCAGCATCGCGATGAACAAGTGCTGTTTCTCCTGTGATTTCCAGCTTAGTAATCGAAGCAACATGAGGCAATCCAAGTAGGTTAGCTAGACGAATAGCTACTTGACCTGCCCCGTTATCAACGGAGAAGTTACCTCCTAGTAAGAGATCGACAGATTGGCTGCGTAAATACGCGGCTAAAATTTCAGCAATTTCAAATTCGTCCCCGAGGATTCGATCATCGGTAATCAAAACAGCCTCGTCGGCACCCATCGCGAGAGCGGTTCGCAATGCTTCCGCCGTGCGATCAGGTCCGATCGATAGAAGTGTCACTTTACCGCCATGCTCATCTCGCAATTGTATAGCTTGCTCTACCGCATACTCGTCGTATGGATTTATGACGAACTTCGCGCCATCCTCTTGTACGACGCCATTCTGCAAGACGATTTTCTCCTCTGTATCAAACGTTTGCTTCAATAATACAAAAATGTCCATAGCCAAGCTCCCTCCTGAATATACATGAAATAGAGACCTTACTTGCCCAACTCTAGAATAGTTATGACTCAATGCCTTTAATGAAAAAATCAAGCGTAGGACCAACCTGAGCCGTTAAGGAATACTTTTGCCCAGAAATCAGCCAAGAGGTGACGACCTCATCCATACCTCCAAAAATAAGAAGTCTTACCAGCTTCACGTCCAGATCCGCACGGAAGCTGCCGTCATTCTTTCCTTTTTCTAATATATTTTCAATGAGGATAATATATCTCTTTAGGGCAAGACCAATCTCTTTACGAAGCTCCAAATCACTTTGACGAAGCTCAATTTGCGTGAGGTAGGCCATATGAATGTTATTTTCCAACTCGCTAAAATGAATCTCACAGATTTTGCGCAGCGCCTCCTTCGGGCTCGTGCTTTCTCTGACAGCTGCGTTGAATTTCTCGACAAGCTCGCCTAATTTCTCTTGAAAAAGACTAGTTAAGATATCCTCCTTCTTCTTGAAGTAGAGATAAATGGTGCCATCCGCGACACCGGCTTCTTTGGCAATGCGAGAAACTTGGGATTTATGAAACCCGTTTTCCGCAAATACTTTCATCGCGCCTTCGAGAATCGCATAATACTTGTCTGGTTTTTTGCCACTTGTCAAGGAGATCACCTCGGTGTTAGAATACAAATATCGGTGAATGAATACTCATTCATTTTCGTAATTTCATCATAAAATACGCAGTACGCCTTGTCAACGACTTATTCCGCTTAACAAGCAGTAGGGAGGTTTGTCGGCTTACTCTTCACATGGAAGCAGGTTTCTACTCTTATTTTAAAAGGGACTCATGGAATTTGCTTTTTTGCGATTCGGGAATGTAAGCGTTAACAAATAGGTGAGTGATTAACAAATCTAATAAAAGGAGGGTCCTCCATGACCGGTACGCTGATTCAGTTTCTACTCTTTTTGGCGGTTACGGGTTTGGCGCTCTACGGGTTCGGCCGGGTTGTGTATCACCGATACTTATACATCCAGTTGGGGAAATCGGTGGATTTGAAGAAGGAAGCCAAGATAAGGCTCAAGGGGTTTGCGGTTCAAGTGTTTGGCCAGACGAAGTTATTGAAGGATAAAAAGAGCGGTATCATGCATATCGTCATTTTTTACGGCTTCATTATTCTACAGCTAGGTGCTTTGGACCTTATTTTAAAAGGATTAATTGACCGAGGGTTACCTGTCCCAGGTTATGACTACTTCACCCTCATGCAGGAAGTGACGGTCGGGTTGATCGTGCTGGCGATGGGTTACGCGACCTATCGACGCTATATCGAGAAGCTTAAACGCCTTAAGCGAGGCTGGAAGCCAAGTATTGTCGTGTTTTTTATCATGTTCCTGATGCTGTCAGTCGTTATAAGCGGTGGCTTTGAACGAGTGCGCGAGGGGCTCCCAGCCTCAGGCTTCGCTCCGCTGACATCCGTTTGGGCAGCCTTATTCGATGGGATCTCAACATCGGCGGCGACGGTGGGCTTCTATGCAGGCTGGTGGATGCACTTGTTGATTCTGTTATCTTTCCTTATCTATGTGCCGCAGTCCAAGCATTTTCACATTATTACGGCTCCGATTAACATCTTGCTGCGACGCACGGAGCCGACGGGTAAGCTTGCATCCCTGAATTTGGAGGATGAAGACGCAGAGACATTCGGTGTTGGCAAGATTGAGGATTTTACCCAAAAACAAATGCTGGATTTCTACTCCTGTGTAGAATGTGGTCGTTGTACGAGCGTATGTCCCGCTAATACGACTGGGAAGCTGCTGTCCCCGATGCACCTCATTACGAAGCTGCGCGATCATTTGACGGAGAAGGGCGCTGCTATAACCTCGAAATCCCCTTGGGTACCTGCCATGGTGTTTGCGCCGGAATCGCAGGGTAACGCTCTTGAAGTGGAACTCATCGGAGGTGTGATCACCGAGGAAGAGCTGTGGGCTTGTACAACCTGTCGAAACTGTGAGGATCAATGTCCAGTTGCGAATGAGCATGTGGATAAAATCATTGATATGCGCAGGCACTTGGTGCTGACGCAAGGCAGTATGCCGCATGACGGTCAGCGCGCACTTCAAAATATCGAAAGACAAGGAAATCCTTGGGGGATTTCACGCAATGATCGTGTGAAATGGGTCAAAGAGGTTGACCCGGAAGATGTGCTTGAGGTTCGAACCGTTAAAGAAAATCCAACGTTTGAGTATTTGTTCTTTTTAGGCTCAATGGGCGCCTATGATAATCGCAGTCGTAAAATCACACATGCATTTGTGAAATTAATGAAGGAGGCTGGTATCTCTTTTGCCATATTAGGAAATGAGGAGAAAAATTCAGGTGATACACCGCGTCGGATGGGGAATGAATTCTTGTTCCAACAGCTGTGTGCGGACAATATCGCTACTTTTCAAAAGTATAAGGTAGGGAAGATCGTCACGACTTGCCCGCATACGTACCACACGTTCAAAAATGAGTATCCCGAATTTGGCTTAACGGCAGAAGTTTATCATCATACAGAATTGCTGGATCTATGGGTGAAAGAAGGACGCTTGACTCCGCAATACGAGGTCAATGAACGCATAACGTACCACGATTCTTGCTACTTAGGTCGTTATAACGAAGTGTACGAGGAGCCCCGTAATGTGTTGCGGGCGATTCCTGGTGTGGAACTTGTGGAACAAGCGCGTTCTCGTGAGAACAGCATGTGCTGTGGAGCGGGTGGAGGCATGATGTGGATGGAGGAAACGGCCGGTACTCGTGTGAATGTGGCGCGTACGGAGCAGCTTCTGAGTGTCAAGCCAACGGTGATCACCTCGGCGTGTCCTTATTGTTTGACGATGGTGGAGGATGGCACGAAGCTGAAAGAAGTAGAAGAGCAAGTAAAAGCACGAGATATCGCAGAAATTCTTGCACAATCGGTGTTTGGTCTATCGAAAAACTAAAGTAGTGCTTTCGAAGCCAGTTTTCTAACGAAAACTTTAAGGAGATGATCTCATGACAACTATTCGTACGGCAGCGGTAATCGGTTCGGGTGTAATGGGTTCCGGTATTGCTGCGCATTTGGCCAATGTAGGTATTCCTGTTTTATTGCTCGATCGTGTGCCTGAACAGTTAACACCACAAGAGGAAGCGGCAGGTTTGACGCTCGATCATCCCAAAGTACGGAATCGGTTTGCTGTTACTGCTCTGGAGAAGCTCGGCAAGACAAACCCAGCACCCTTGTATAGTGAAACTTTTGCCTCACGCATCACGCCAGGGAATATTGAAGATGATTTGGCGAAGCTGAGCCAAGTGGATTGGATTGTCGAAGTCATTATCGAAAATTTACAGGCTAAACAAGAGCTTATCGCTCGTATTGAAAAGGTGTGGAAACCCGGTACGATCGTTTCATCGAATACGTCAGGAATTTCCATAAATGCGATGGTGGAGAACGCTGGGGAAGCATTCAAGAAACATTTTCTAGGGACTCATTTCTTTAATCCTCCACGCTACATGAAATTATTGGAAATTATTCCGAATGAGCAGACGGATCCTGTGATCATCTCGAGTATGAGTGATTTTTGTGAGAAAAAGCTTGGTAAGGGCGTTGTGCAAGCGAAAGATACACCTAATTTTATAAGTAATCGGATTGGTACTTACGGTTTGCTCATTACGTTAAGAGAAATGCTGGCCAAAGGCTATACGGTTGAAGAGGTAGATGCGGTTACAGGACCTGCCATGGGGCGACCGAAAAGCGCAACATTCCGCACATTGGACCTTGTTGGTCTCGATACATTCGTGCATGTGGCGAACAATGTGTTTGATCTTGTGACGGATCCGGTTGAGAAGGATGTCTTCGATACCCCTGCAATTTTGAAAGAGATGGTAGCCAAAGGCTGGATTGGTGAGAAACAAGGTCAGGGCTTTTATAAAAAGGTAAAAACAGCGGAAGGCAAGGAAATTCAAGCTTTGAATTTAGAGACTATGGCCTACGCGGCAGGTCGCAAAATTAGTTCAGCATCCTTGGAGGCTGCCAAACAGGCGAAGGGAACTGTGGGCAAGTTGAAGGCATTGCTTGGTGCGAAGGATCGGTATTCGGAGCTAGCGTGGAACATTCTGAAGCCGGTTCTACTGTACGCTGCTGAGAAACGCGATGAAATCGCGGAAACAATCGTTGATATCGATAATGCGCTCAAGTGGGGCTTTAACTGGGAGTTGGGACCTTTTGAAACATGGGATGCGATTGGGCTAAAACGTTCTGTGGAACGCATGGAAGTGGAAGGCAGTACTGTGCCCGAGTGGGTAAAAGCATGGATTGACGCGGGTCATGACAGTTTCTATGAGCGGAAAGAGGGTCGCACCTTCGCGATTTTGAACGAGGAGCTTCGCGAGGTGGAGTCGCGGCCAGAAATCATTTCGCTGGCATCTCTCAAGCAGCAGAACAAAATCATCCGTTCGAACAGCGGAGCGAGTTTAATCGATATTGGCGATGATGTAGCTTGCCTGGAGTTTAACTCTCCGAACAATGCGATCGGGGCCGATATTCTCACGATGATTCAGCAAAGTGTTGATGAGGTGCGTAGTAATTATCGGGGGCTGGTTGTGGCCAATGAGGGCAAAAACTTCTGTGTTGGCGCCAATCTAATGCTCCTGTTGATGGAAGCTCAGGACGGCGAGTGGGATGAAGTGGATGGCATCATTCGGTTATTCCAGAATGCCATGCTGAAGCTGAAAAGACTGGATAAACCTGTCGTCGCTGCCCCGCATAAAATGACGCTCGGTGGTGGCGTAGAGGCCTGCATGCCGGCGGATCAAACGATTTTCTCGGCGGAGACGTATTACGGACTCGTTGAAACGGGTGTTGGACTCATTCCTGCCGGAGGTGGCTGCAAGGAATTAGCGCTGCTGGCCAGCCAACAAGTGAGAGACCCAGAGGTTGATCTGCAGCCATGGATCAATGCAGCTTTTGAGACGGTGGCCATGGCAAAGGTGTCCACGAGCGGCCATGATACGAAACGTCTTGGCTATATGCGAGCGCAAGATTCCGTAGTCGTAAATCCGGATCATCGGATTTATGAAGCGAAGCAAGCCGTACTTCGAATGGATGCGGCAGGCTATACGCCACCTGCGATTGAGAAAATCCGTGTCGTAGGCGAGAACGGGAAGGCGGTTATGCAGGTTGGCGCTTACTCGATGCTGAAAGGCGGCTACATTAGCGAGCATGACCAACTGATTGCGAATAAACTCGCACATGTGTTGGCAGGTGGGAATGTACCTGCGGGGACATTGGTGACGGAACAATATATGCTGGATTTGGAGCGCGAGGCGTTTTTGAGTTTATGTGGTGAGATCAAGACGCAGCAGCGGATGCAGTTTATGCTCTCGAAAGGCAAGGCTTTGAGGAATTAAGAACTGGCGTTAACTAACCCCTTACACCTAACTCCGTAAGGGAACGTAGCGAGGCTATTGGTCCAAAAGCGAGATGAGAACACAATTTGTGAGGTATGATACCCAACTATTCCTAATGAGGTGAGTTCGATGAAGGAAGCCGTCATTGTATCCATAACACGCACAGCTGTTGGACGCGCGAAAAAAGGCAGTTTCGCGCAAACGCGCGCGGAAGATCTAGGCAAAGCCGTACTTGAAGAAGCCGTACGGCGAGTGCCTGGTCTCGACAAAGGTGATGTCGAGGACATCATCATCGGGTGCGCGATGCCCGAAGGCGAGCAAGGGCTGAACTTCGCCCGCACGATGTCGCTGTATGCGGGCTTTCCCGTGACGGTGCCGGCGATCACGGTCAATCGTTTCTGTTCCTCCGGCTTGCAAGCCATCGCGTATGCGGCGGAGCGCATTATG
The DNA here is from genome assembly GCF_927798215.1 of Paenibacillus allorhizoplanae. Classification (NCBI taxonomy): domain Bacteria; kingdom Bacillati; phylum Bacillota; class Bacilli; order Caryophanales; family Paenibacillaceae; genus Paenibacillus; species Paenibacillus allorhizoplanae. The sequence goes on along the minus strand of NZ_CAKMMW010000002.1, from coordinate 343,905 downwards.
CTCGGCCACGCCGAGGTGATCATTGCCGGAGGCGTTGAGAGCATGAGCCACGTCCCGATGACGGGCTTCAAGCTCTCGCCGCATCCGCGGCTGGTCGAGACCATGCCCGAGGTATACATGGGCATGGGGCATACGGCCGAAGCCGTCGCGCAGCGCTTCGGCATCTCGCGCGAAGCGCAGGATGGCTTTGCGACGCGCAGCCATCAGAAGGCAGCGGCGGCCATCGCAGCGGGCCGCTTCACGGATGAGATCGTGCCGGTGAGCACGAGCGTGAAGGGCGTTGACGAACGAGGCAAGGCCTTCGTTCGTGAGTATGTGTTTGCTACGGATGAGGGCGTTCGCCCCGATACATCCGTGGAAGGGCTGAGCAAGCTGAAGCCTGCGTTCAGCTTGGGTGGCTCTGTGACGGCGGGCAACGCGTCACAGACGTCGGACGGCGCAGCGGCGGCCGTGCTGATGAGCCGAGAGCGCGCGGAAGCGCTCGGGCTGAAGCCGATGGCGACGTTCCTGTCCTTCGCACTTTCCGGTGTGGAGCCGGAAATTATGGGCGTTGGCCCCGTCAAAGCGATTCCGAAAGCACTGAAGATGGCTGGTATTTCCCAAGATCAAGTCGATCTCTTCGAGATTAATGAAGCTTTTGCTTCACAGTGCGTTCATATCGTTCGCGAGCTGGGAATTGACGAGGAGAAGGTCAATGTAAATGGTGGAGCGATTGCACTGGGTCATCCACTTGGCTGCACAGGTGCAAAGCTGTCAACTAGTTTGATCTATGAGCTACAGCGCCGAGGCGGCGGGTACGGGGTTGTGTCGATGTGTATCGGCGGTGGTATGGGAGCGGCTGGCGTGTTTCAAGTCCATGCAATGGAGTAAGGCGGCACTCATTTTACTTTCATATATGTTCATTATCATCATTCCAAATCATAAGGAGAGTTGACTCATGACGAACAAAGTCGTTGGCGGAAGCTTTGTTATATCGGATCTTGATTTTCATTCCATCGTAACACCGGAGGATTTCACGGAAGAACATCGCATGATTGCAGAAACAACGCGTGATTACGTGAACGGGGAAGTTATGCCGAATGATGAGCATTTAGAAAAGTTAGATTATGATTTGACTGTCAAACTCATGCGTAGTGCAGGTGATCTTGGGTTGCTTGGGGCGGATGTGCCAGAAATCTATGGCGGACTTGGCTTGGATAAGGTCAGCTCCACAATCATTAGCGAAAATTTAGCGCGAGCATCCTCCTTTGCTTTATCCATTGGCGCACACGTGGGGATCGGAACGTTGCCAATCGTGTTCTTCGGTACAATGGAACAGAAGAAAAAGTATCTGCCTGATTTAGCCACTGGAGCGAAAATCGCTGCCTATTGCTTAACGGAGCCAACTTCGGGTTCCGATGCGCTTGGTGCCAAAACAACGGCCCGCCTTTCCGACGATGGAAAGCACTACCTTTTAAACGGGTCCAAACTCTATATCACAAATGCCGGATTCGCAGATATATTCATCGTGTATGCCAAAATTAACGGCACAGACTTCACCGCTTTTATCGTGGAAAAAGGTGATCCAGGGTTTACGATGGGACCCGAAGAGAAAAAGATGGGAATCAAAGGCTCCTCGACGCGCCCGTTATTTTTCGAAGATGTGAAAGTGCCGGTAGAAAACCTGCTCGGAGAAATCGGCAAAGGCCATCTGATCGCTTTTAACATTCTGAATATCGGGCGTTACAAATTAGCTGTTGGTTGTCTAGGTGCGTCCAAGGAGACTATTGAGCTTGCAGTGAAATATGCGAATACGCGCCAGCAATTCCAAACGCCAATCTCAAAATTTCCACTAATTGGTAAAAAACTAGCAGAAATGAATATCCAGACTTATATCTTGGAAAGCATGGTGTACCGGACGACTGGCCTATTTGATACGATCCTCAAGGATATTGACCATTCCAGTCCTGATGCAGGCAAAATATCGGCAAAAGGCATATCGGAATACGCGCTTGAATGCTCAATTAATAAGGTTTTCGCTTCGGAAGTTCTTGACTTTGTTGCGGATGAAGGACTACAAATTCACGGTGGTTACGGCTTCATTCAAGAATATAAAGTAGAGCGGATCTATCGTGACTCGCGGATTAATCGCATTTTCGAAGGGACGAATGAAATTAATCGCTTGCTCATCCCGGGTACGCTGGTCAAGAAAGCGATGAAAGGCGAACTGCCTTTGCTGCAAAAAGCGCAAGCACTACAAGGTGAGTTACTTGCCTATATGCCAGGCCAATCGTTTGAAGGTACATTGGCTGAAGAAACTCATTTGGTCGGGATGGCCAAAAAGGTGTTCCTCATGGTGGGCGGGCTTGCCGTACAGAAATACGGTATGGCTCTCGAGAAAAATCAGGAAGTATTGAGCAACCTCGCGGATATCATGATTCAGATTTTTGCGGCTGAAAGCGGGCTGTTACGGACCCAAAAGATCATTCACAAACTAGGTGAAACGAAGGCGACGAATGCCATTCAGCTTACGACGGTATTTATTCATGAGGCTTTTGACAAAATTGAGGCATATGCGAAAGAAGCGCTCAGTACGATGGAAGAAGGAGATGTGCTGCGGACTCAACTATCCATACTCAAGAAGCTGTCTAGACGCAGCAGTGTCAATACGGTGGGGTTGAAGCGCGACATCGCCGCACGTGTAATTCAGGGTGAGAAATACATCGGATGAGTCTTGGGAGTCAAGAACCTGAAGGGGATGGTTTTGTATGAGGGAGTCAAAGCCTTGGCTGCGTCATTATCCATCGGAAGTGGCGCCGACTTACGAGTACCCGAAACATAATCTAGCACGTTTGTTGGTTGATTCAGCACATCAATTTCCCGAACGGCCAGCCTTGTATTTCTTGGGGAAAAAGCTATCATATCGCGAATTGCTACATGCGTCTTATCAATTTGCTCACGTGTTAATGGATCTTGGGGTACGACCAGGGGAACGGGTGTCGATTATGCTGCCGAATTGTCCTTCGGCTATCATTGCATACTTCGGCACGTTGATGATGGGCGGAATTGTCGTGATGACGAATCCGCTTTATGTAGAAAGAGAGCTGATTCATCAGCTCTCTGATTCGGAAGCTGTCGTCATTGTTACATTGGATCTGCTATTTGATCGCGTACAGAAGGCGAAATCGCGGACATTTCTGCGCCATGTTATCGTGACCTCGATTAAGGACTATTTACCGTTTCCTAAGAATCTTTTATATCCGATTAAAATGAAAAAAGATGGCGCCAAGCTCGATGTTACCTATGGTGATGGCGTTTATGCATTCAAGAAGTTACTGCGAGCAGCTTCGGCAGCCCCTATCTGTGTGGACGTCAACGCAGATGACGATATTGCCTTGCTTCAATACACTGGCGGAACCACAGGATTATCCAAAGGTGTGATGCTAACGCATACCAATTTAATTGCCAATACGTATCAGACGAGCAATTGGTGTTATCAAGTCCAGCCTGGCGGAGATCGTTTTTTAGGGGCTATTCCTTGTTTCCACGTCTTTGGTCTGACGGTTCTATTGAATCAATCGATGTATCGAGCAGGGATGCTAATCCTTATTCCGAAGTTCGATATTGATATGATTCTCGATACGATTCACAAGTTAAAGCCTACGATTTTCCCAGGTGCACCTACAATGTATGTCGCATTAATCAATCATAAACGGGTGAAGGAAGTTGATATTTCTTCGATCAATGTTTGTGTAAGCGGTTCAGCGCCATTGCCATTGGAGGTTCAAGAGCGATTTGAGGCGTTGACCGGCGGTAGATTAATTGAAGGGTACGGGCTGACAGAGGCTTCTCCCGTTACGCATGCGAATCCGATTTGGGGATTTCGTAAAATTATGTCCATCGGTGTTCCTTTTCCGGATACGGTAACGAAAGTCGTGGATTCTGACTCTGGAGAGGAAATGCCGATTGGTGAAATCGGTGAAATTATTATTAAAGGCCCTCAAATTATGAAGGGTTACTGGAAACGGGAACAAGAAACGGCAAAGACGATTAAGGATGGCTGGTTATATACCGGTGATATGGGACGCATGGATGAGGATGGTTTCTTTTCAATCGTTGATCGTAAAAAGGATTTAATTATTGCAGGCGGCTTTAATATTTATCCACGCGATATTGAAGAAGTTCTCTACGAGCATCCAGCGATTCTGGAGGCAGCTGTCGCAGGTGTTCCTGATGAATACCGTGGGGAAACCGTGAAAGCTTTTATCGTGCTAAGAGAAGGTATGACGCTCTCGGAAAAAGAGTTAGATGTCTGGTGTAGAGAACGCTTGGCGGCCTATAAAGTCCCTCGTAAAGTTGAATTCAGGCAGTCTTTACCGAAAACGATGATTGGAAAGGTGCTCAGGCGGCAATTACTAGAGGAAGAAGTTAAGCAGTAAGTGTCTTTTCTCATCATGCGTAGGGGCAGCCCTTACAAAGAAGGAGGGAGTCCAATGGATGATGGACATGATCGTATAATTCGAAAATTGCAGCAACTCGCAGCAGCAGCGGAGCCCACCTTCTGGGGCTTTCTGGGTTGTGAATTTGTAGACTTGAAGGACGGTGTTATCACGATTGCCTTGGAGGCGAAGCCGCATCATCTGAATCCGATTGGCATGGTTCATGGCGGTGTAACCTCATCATTGTTAGATACGGCAATGGGGATTATTGCAATGATAGCTAGGCCCGAGGAGAAGGTTGTTACGACAAATCTGAATGTGCATTTTGTGTCACCGTTATATGCGGGTAGGCTGCTCGTGACAGCAGAACTTGTCCATCAATCACGTAAAATGATCACCGCCCAAGGCCGAGTTGAAGATAGTGAAGGTAATTTGGGAACGATGGGGACGGGAACGTTTCGAGTGATTTAGACGAAAGCTTCAGCAAAAGGAGCCTTCATTACCATGGAAATCGTGGTTGTGAAGGTTCTTTTTTTAGTTTATGTCATATAAACTAACATTAAATTAATAATTTTCATGAAAATTTCATATATTTTCTATTGATGTCATGTTTTCTTACGTAAATGCATTGACTGATGACATACGGTCATCCTATAATCGATAAAAAGGCATAGGGGGGAAGCACGATGCATCTTACCATTCGTGAAGCGTTGGCAATTTATCCTTTAACAGAAGCAAAGCTAGTCGCTGGCAAACAAGGGGAATCCCGAATTGTTAAATCAGTCAATGTCATGGACGCACCTGATATTGCAGATTGGACGAAATCAGGTGAAATGCTGTTTACCACAGCCTTCGCGATGAAAGACAGCCCGCAAGAAACCGTGAACCTCCTGCGCAAATTAAATGACCGCGGAGCCGCAGGTCTAGGGATTAAGCTCGGGAGATTTTGGACGGAGCTGCCGCAAATCGTCATGGACGAAGCGGATCGATTACATTTTCCTATTATTGAGATGCCCTTTCAATTTACATTTTCGGATCAAATGAATGCACTTTTTAACGCCGAGTATCGGCGGAATACAGAACTGCTGCAAACGGTACTTGAAAAGCAGAAGAAGCTGATGCAATTTGGACTAAAGCAAGACAATATGCTCTCTATGTTTCAACTCGTATGTGAAATTTTGGGGTATCCGATGGCGGTTGTTGGAGCGAGAGGTCAAGTTTTATATAATACCAGTAACTGGAGTTCAGATCAGCTTGCTCAGAATTGGCCGAAAAAACGGAAGTCTGGCTGGGTATACGCAGGGAAAGAAAGAGCGTATCGCGTTGGATTGCAACAACAAGATGATGAACCTTTAGGTCATTTGTTAATTATTCCAGATGTGATGTTACTAGCAACCGTTGAAGAAGGTTTGTTCCAACAAGCCGCTGATATATTGACCTTTCATATGAGTTATACATTTAGATCCCATGTGGAAGCTTCAGCAGAGCGGGATTTACAGAATAACCTAATCCGTTATTTGGACAAAGGAACTTCCCTTGAAGAGTTTATGGAGCAAGCAGAGTCTAGAGGATTATTCATCTTCACCGGTGCTTACCAATGTGTGATTGGAAAGTGCAAGAAGGAGTCCTTGATTCCAGATGCTTCAAACGAGAAACTTAAAGAGTTAAAGCAATACATGGAGTCCCATTCGAAATCAAGCAACTTGCGTGGACATCATTTTGTTCTGAAGGATCACCTGTTCTCCATTTACTCGACGACACAAGCGGATGGCTTCCCAGAAGAAGAGCTATCGCAATTGTTAAGTAAATATGAGGGAGACGCTGGGCATGCGTCCGATCGAGATGGCATGGTGTTCTACACGTCAGCGCTTAAGGTGAAGCCAACGGCGCTTCGCGAAGCGTACCTGGAATGTGGTGAAACAGGGCGAATGGCAGAGAAGCTCTGTTTGCCTGATCGAGTCCTGCACTATGAAACGATTGAATTCGCTCATCTCTTCCAGCACTTGTCGTCTCCGATGATGGAGGATTACTGCGCCAAGATCTTGCGTCCTCTTTTAGAGAAGGATCCGGAGTACTCCCAAGAAATGATTCGTACACTTGAAGTTTTTATTCGGAATGATGGTCAAGTCAGCGAGGCGGCTAAGCAATTATTCATTCATCGTAATACGGTCACATATCGGTTGGAGAAAATTAGTGATCTTCTGCAAGTTGACTTTAAAAAAGTAAATGACCTCTTAAAGCTGAAAGCGGTATTCCTTTTCCGTCAATTCTTGCAAGTGAGATCTTAAATCAATAGACCCGAGGCAGCCAGTTGGCGCTAAGGGTTTTTATTATGTGTATAACGTTGCATACACGGTATGTTTTACTGAGGCTGGTTGTAGAAGTATTTAAAGGTCGTTCAAATCAAGTTAGTTGCATAAGCGAAATCGTTACCTTATAATTTTGAAGAGAGCGTAGAGAAAGGAGATGTGAAACATGTCTGCATGGAAAGAGTTAACGACGTTAACTGAATGGCAGGAAGTGCTTGATCGCTCCAGCGAAAAGCCTGCTGTCGTTCTGAAGCACAGTACAACTTGTCCAGTAAGTGCTAGCGCACTTGATGAATACGAACAATATTTGGCTGGTACACACAACGAGGCTGTTGATTATTTCTTGGTGAAAGTGATTGAATCACGTCCGGTATCGAATCAAATTGCAGAGGATCTTGGTATCAAGCATGCATCCCCGCAAATTCTTTATTTCAAAAATAAAGAATCCATCTGGAATACTTCGCATTGGTCAGTAACGAACAAACATATGTCCGCGGTTTTGGACTAATTCTGTCACACATTGGGCCCTTCGTTTTGTCTACGTGATGTAGGTGAAACGGAGGGTTTTTCATGCTGTTCATTAAATGAACGACGGTCAAAAAAAGATTGGCAAGCCAAACATCCTCCTATATACTTATTGACGACAACATGACGGAAACGTTCAACTAAGGAGTTTACATATCCATGAATGCAATGAATAAAACGAAAATCCCAATCCCGATCTACCTAGTAATTGGCATCATTGCGATATCTTTTTCGTCGATTTTTGTTAAGTGGTCAGACGCATCAGCTTCCATCATTGCCATGTACCGATTATTTATGACCAATGTATTAATGCTGCCATTCCTCTGGACCTATCGCAATGAATTTAAGAGAATCAAACTGAAAGATTGGCTGCGCACGGCAATATCGGGCATTGCGCTAGGCTTGCATTTTTTATTCTGGATGGACTCCCTGCGATATACGACGGTGGCTAGTTCAACAGCGATCTTGACACTGGAACCGATTTTTGTGCTCGTTGGCGCGTTCTTGCTCTATGGTGTTCGGACAAGCCGTACCTCATTGATTGCGATGTGTATAGCGATTGTGGGAGCCATCTGCATCGGATGGGGTGATTTTCAATTTTCTGGAGAGGCGCTTAAGGGGGATGTGTTATCCTTTGTGGGCACGCTCGCTGTGGCATTTCATATGTTACTGGGCAAAAGCTTGCGGGAGCGCATTTCCGCTTATGTATACAGCTTTCTCGTTTTCTTATTCGCTGGGCTAACACTAGCGGTGACGAATGTTTATTCAGGCGAATCGTTTACGGGCTATCCATGGAAGGAATGGGGAATCTTTTTCCTGTTAGCCTTTGTTTCCACGATTTTCGGTCATTATGTCTTTAATTGGCTGCTGAAATATATGAAAGCTTCATCGGTGTCGATGACCGTGCTTGGAGAGCCGTTGGGTGCATCAATTTTGGCTTATTTCTTAATGGCCGAAACGATTACAACGATGCAGCTATTAGCCGGTTGTCTTCTATTGGTTGGCGTAGCCTTATTCTTACGAAGTAATGAGAAACCGTAAAGGTTTCTTTTTTCCATTAATTGAACGATGGTCAATCATCTGGAAGGATAGCTGTTGATCAATTTTCAAAAGTTGTAGAGAAGGGGGTACAGACAGCATGAGGTTTCGAGATTTTCATCGTAATGTGAAATTAAGAATAGGTCTTTCGTTCCTTTCGGGCACAGCGAACAATATGGTGCTTCCCTTTATGTCGATTTATTTCTCGGGGAAATTAGGGGACACACTGGCTGGGTTGGTTGTTATTCTGGGTATTATGGCCGGCGTTGTTGCTGGGATCATAGGTGGTTATTACTCGGATCGATTTGGTCGGAAAAAGCTAATGCTTGCCGCAGAAATCGGTTGGATGTTCTGTTTCGCTCTTATGGCGGTAGTGAATTCGCCGTGGTTTGAATCAGCAGGTATTACCTTCCTACTCATGATTATTGTCAGTATTTTCTGGGGAATTCATGGACCTGCCAATGAAGCGATGCTTCTAGATGTTACCGCTCCAGAAGAACGTAAATTTATGTATGCCATCATGTATTGGATGAATAATTTATCATTTGCCATTGCGGGTATGGCAGGTGCATTCTTGTTTAAGTCGTATTTATTTGAATTGTTTATTTCCCTCTCTGTGATCGGATTGATAACAGGAATCATTACCTACGTCTATATTCAAGATGATTATAAGGCGCCAATAAGTGGGAAGCCCAGCACAACGAAGAAGAATAGCCCTTCCATTTGGGCGAATTACCGCATGGTTCTGCGAGATAAGACATTTCTGATTTTCACAATGGCTTCCTTATTATTGGTTTCGGTTGAGTTTCATCTGGGGAACTACGTGGCTGTTCGCTTAGGGAAAGAGATGGTGGATACGCCTTTCCTTCCATGGGTAACGGATGCGTGGCAAATTGATGGCTTCAAAATGTTAGGGTTTATGCGTACGGAGAACACTGTACTCGTGGTTGTACTCTCGGTCTTTATGGGAGTGCTAATGCGTAGGTTTTCTGATCGCCGAGTATTGTTTATTGGCTATGCTTGCTATATCGCGGGGTATAGCTATCTCGCTTACAGTAATCAGCCAGGGTTACTCTTGCTGTCAATGCTGATTGCAACGGTTGGAGAACTGATGTATGTTCCGATTAAACAAGCGTATCTTGGCAACCTAGCACCAGACCATGCACGCAGCTCCTATATGGCCCTATATGGCATGGTATATAGAGGAGCTACGTTCCTAGGTGGTCTTGGCGTTATCTTAGGAGGTATGCTGTCTTCCTGGCTTATGGCTTCGTTGATCGCACTCAGCGGAGTGATCGGTATGGTGATGTTCTACACGATACTTGCACAACTGGAAGAGCGGAAGAACGGTCATTTCGCAGCGGCAAATTCCTCTTTTATGGAAGCTAATAAAGCTGGTTTAGAGAGTACTTCATAAGCGGTATAGGCTAGCGCTTTGGCTGTGAAGAGCATACTGTCTAAAGCAGGTTCCGTCATGGTAAGATCACGGAATTCCTTGGTATGCAGCAAATGTCGCTCATTAACTACTTTCACGAATGGGTGAATAGTGGGGCACTGGGTCGAGACATTGCCGAGATCTAGGGAACCGTGATCTTTGCCAATTTCGATTTCCTTCGGTTGAATGCCAAGCTCAAACAATTGATCAGTGAACACGTTCGACAAAGTTTCATTCGTGCGGAGCTCGTCGTACGAGTACTCATAGAAGGATGTTTTCAACGTGCAACCGGTTTGAAGTGCAGCACCTTCTGCGCAATGCAGGACTTTCTGGACGAGCTCGTTCGTGTACGTACGAGTAGCTGAGCGGACGTAAAATCTAGCAACGGCATAATCGGGAATGATGTTCGGTGCTTTCCCGCCTTCGCTGATGATACCGTGAATACGGGCATCTGTCTTGAGCTGTTGGCGCAGCGCATTGATGCTGTTGAAGAGCTGTAAGACCGCGTCAAGCGCATTAATGCCTTCATACGGTTGTGCCGCGGCATGTGCGGAGCGGCCAAAGAATTCGTATTCGATCGCATCCATCGCGAGCGATTCTCCTGATTTTTCATACGTATAGTAAGGGTGTGCCATGAGTGCGATATCAACGTCTTGGAAAAGCCCGGCAGCAGCCATCGGAACTTTAGCGCCTTTCGTTTCTTCGGCTGGCGTTCCATAGACGCGTATGCTGCCGCCAGTTTCGGCTATGACGGATTTGAGGCCGATTGCAGCCCCGATGCTCATCATGCAGATAAGATGATGGCCACAGGCGTGACCGAGCTCAGGAAGGGCATCGTACTCAGCCATGAACGCAACGACAGGGCCTGGTTGGCCTGAGTCATAAGTCGCGATGAAAGCGGTAGGAATATCTAGAACACCGCGTTCGATCGTAAAGCCATGATAGGCTAGTTCTTCGGTTAAACGAGCAAAAGCAAGGAATTCTTCATGTCCAAGCTCGGGGTTTGCCCCAATAAAGCGTGAGATGTCTTTAAATCTTGCAGCATTGCTTTCTATGGTTTGTGTGATCATTGATTTCATTGGCTTTGTAAGCTCCTTTGTTGAATGGTTCTTAACTCCATTGTAGTATATAGGAGCGAGAACTACCAAATGCAAAGAACTAAGGGCTATAAAAGGGATCATTCTTGAAGATATGAAATTGGAGGAATCGACAATGATGAAATATGGGGCAGAGCATGAGGGACACCGATTTAGCTTGTGCTTTCTTGAAGAGGAAAGCCGCGGTCAGTGGCAGGATGTATATTTGGGTATCCAGCTAGAAGATGGTGAAAAGCTTCCAGAAGGCTTGATCGATCCATCTATTCTTGTGATTTGTAATGTGGAAGGTGAGATTGTGCAGATTGTTTTGCACGATGAAGGTTGTGATAGTGAGTTCCAATTCACCTATGCGGAGAAGGAACAAATTGAAAAATATGTGAATCAACATGTAAGCGCAAAAAAAACGACGAATGAACCCCTGTAGGTATCCCTTCCCAAACTGGGCGGTGGCGCATATAGTAATATACGTCACGCTTTAGGGGAGAGGATAGCGATGGAAAAAAGAATTCAATATTTGGCATTTGGTGATTCTTTAACCGTTGGTTATGGTGCTGAGGAAGGTCAAGGCTTCGTTTCGCTGTATCGACAAAGGTTGGAATGTTTGCTGAATGTACCTGTTTCCTTACGTCATGCGGGCACCAATGGTGCCACGACTGCGCAATTGCTGGAGACTATCGAATCTGATCCGCAGCTTCAGAAGGATATTCAAGAAGCAACTCTCATCACCATTACAGCTGGCGGTAACGATCTCATTCAAGCGGCAATTCCTTTCTTTTATGATGGCGATAATACGGTGCTCAAAACAGCTTTACAAACGTACGAATCCAACTATCGTAAACTTATCGCTCAAATTGAAAGGTTGCGGCAAGGTATACAAACCCCGTATTTAATGGCCTTAATTGGTTTATATAATCCATTACCGCAGATTCCAGATGCTGCTTATTGGGTACAGCGCTTTAATTTATTTCTGCGCAAATTAGAGCAGCCGCATATTCAAATTGTGCAGGTTTACGACGCATTCGTTGGTCAAGCAGCACAATTTTTGTCAGAGGATGCGATCCATCCAAATGAACTAGGTTATGAGCGGGTAGCCAATCAATTAGAAGTAGCTGTATCTTTACAGCAACTGCAGCAGTTGTTCATGTGAAATGAGACTATCTCACATAACCGAATACGGAGATGAAATGACTGGCGCTGCCGGCTAGCACGAATACGTGCCAGATGGCATGGTGATACGGGATGCGCCTCCATACATAAAATATCGAGCCAAGTGTGTAGAATAAGCCACCTACTACTAACCAGATAATGCCGTCAAGAGGCAACTGAACGTAAAGTGGCTTGAACGCGATCACAATCAACCACCCCATAACGATATAGCACAAGGTTGAAACGAGTACGAATCTTTTGACGTAAAATAGCTTCAGCACGATGCCAATGAGGGCTAGCCCCCATATGACGCCAAAAAATGTCCAGCCCAGTGACCCCCGTAAGGTAACGAGTAGATAGGGCGTGTAGCTCCCTGCGATTAGCATGTAGATCGCCGAGTGATCAAGAACTTCGAAAACATCCTTTAATTTCGATTGTGTAACGCTGTGCAGCAGCGTGGAACATGTATACAAGAGAACAAGCGATGTGCCAAAAATGCTAAAGCTAACGATATGCCAAGCATTTCCATGTGCGCAAGCTTGTGTGATGAGCAAGACAAGTGCTGCGATGCTGAGGACAACACCAATACCATGTGTAATCGCATTGGCTTTCTCTTCTTTGATGGAATATTGCATATACAACCCTTCTTTCCTCTAGACAGAATGGGACTCCCTATATAGATTGGACGATGAAACGATGTATTTACCTTCATTTCAACTGAATAATAAAGTTGCCCTGGTGACTGGTGCCGGAAGAGGCATTGGAAGAGCACTTGCTATTGGCTTAGCTGAAGCAGGGGCTGACGTCGCGATCTTCGCTCGAACTGCTTCAGATTTGGAAGCAGTGGCGGGTGAGATTCGCGCTTTAGGCAGACAAGCCTACCCGTTTAGTGTAGATGTTACGAATCGTGAACAAATTGAGGAGGCTGTTTCGGCTATCATCAAAGAAACAGAGCGCATAGATATTCTAATTAATAATGCTGGTATGAACATCCGGAGTCAAGCTTTGGCCGTTACTGATGAGAAATGGGACACGATCATGCAGACAAACTTGAAATCCGCTTTCTTGTGCTCTCAAATCGTCGGTAGACACATGCAGCAGCGGGAATATGGACGAATCATCAATATTGCTTCGGTTGCGGGGCAAGTAGCACTTCGCACAGGTGTCGTATATGCCGCGACAAAAGCTGCAATGATCCAAATGACCAAGGTGCTCGCTTTGGAGTGGGGGAAATATGGCATTTTGGTAAATGGCATCGGACCTTGGTATTTCAAAACGCCGTTAACAGAGAAAATCTTGAATCAGCCAGATTATTTGGCCGAAATTATTGCACGTACACCACTGGGTCGTGTAGGAGAGCTAGAGGAGCTTGTCGGGCCAGCTGTATTCTTAGCTTCTGATGCAGCGAACTATGTTACAGGCCAAACGCTGTTTGTTGATGGCGGCATGACGATTTACGGATTCTAACAAAAAAAGCACTGCATGCTGCGGTTGGCAGCACAAGTGCTTTGAGAATTTAAGATCGTTATATGAAGCTTGGTGAGCGGTTACCTTATTTCTGTAGCACGTATTCTTTCAGATTCACATATTGCGATTTATGTGCAGTTACCCATACTTTTTTGTTGGAAATGGTTTCATCAACAACAGCGTTATTTCCGTCGCCTTTCATCAAGGAAATCAGTGCAGGGAATACAGAGTCATCGCCACGCTCAATTTGATTCACTATAAATGGAATTGCTTGTGTTCCGAGTTTAATGATTTTCTTTACTTTATCATCTGAATTGAGTTGTTTATCCGTTAGAATAGCATCAACGGATGAAGGGATGGATTTAAGATGAACGACTATTTAACATATCATAGAATGATAGTGATTAAAACCATTTTTTATTATGCTTAACTTGCGAATTTTGGCGAATTATGTCTACTATTGTAGGAATAGCTTTCAAAATAGTTCTACTATACTATTCACAGAGATGGGCAAAGACTCATTAGACTCGTTTTTAGAAGTAACAGCCAGATAAGGTGGTAGAATCAGATGACTAGAGTTCGTATTTTTACAGATAGTACGTGTGATTTAAATGATGAACTTTTGCAACACTACCAAATCGAAGTTGTTCCTTTATATGTGATTTTCGAGGAGCAATCGTATCTGGATCGTGTAGATATTCATGCCGAGCAGTTGTTTGATTTTGTGGCGCATACAGGCAAATTGCCCAAAACAGCGGCACCATCACCTGGCGATTTTGAACGCGCTTTTGCACCATTCATCGAAGCGGATGAAGATATTGTTTTCATCGGTTTATCCTCTGAATTATCGTCGACAATCCAGAATGCGATGATTGCCGCTGGGAGTTTTCCAGATGGTAGAATTAGGGTGATCGATTCTCGAAACCTATCAACAGGAATTGGCGTACTAGTAGTTAAGGCGGCGCAAGCTGCATTAGAAGGACGAAGCCCATCAGAGATTCAAGCGATCGTAACATCGTTCATTGATAAAATAGAAGTTTCCTTCATCATTGATACATTGGAATATTTACATAAAGGTGGTAGATGTTCAGGTGTACAAGCTTTTCTCGGGAGTTTATTGAAAATTAGACCGATCGTGAAAGTCATTGACGGCTCTATGCAGTTGACGGACAAAGTACGAGGTAAACGCGAGAAAGCTTTGAATCAATTACTAGAGAATGCGCTCGCATTCAAAGATGTGATGGATACAGATTTCATGTTCATTACACACGCACTAGCAACAGAAGAAGCGAATTATGTGAAAGAACAATTTGAATTGCATACCAATGTGAAAAACGTATTTTTGACGGAAACCGGTTGCGTCGTTTCGAGCCACTGCGGACCACATACGCTAGGTATTGTTTTCGCCAAAAAATAAGAAATGAGTGGACACCCATGACAACGATCAAGATTATCACGGACAGCAGTTGCGACCTTTTGAGAAGCACTATAGAAGAAATAGGAGTAGGGATCGTTCCTTTATCTGTTCAATTTGGCGAGGAATGTATGCCAACGGATATGGATCTTGCTGATTTCTACGCCAGGATGAAGCGGGAGAGTGCGTTGCCCAAAACCTCAAGCCCGTCACCTGGGCATTTTCTAAGTGAGTATCAGAAGGGTGGGCCTGATCAAGATATTCTTGTATTGTGTCTATCATCGGCGTTAAGCTCAACGTACCATCATGCTGTTATGGCGAAAGAAATGCTGCTGGAAGATGGTTTTATAGGCCGCATCGAAGTCATCGATTCCAAGACAACATCACTTGGATTAGGCGTACTTGTATATCGAGCAGCTCGGATGGCGGCAAGCGGCATGTCTTATGAAGAGGTGACAGCTTCCATTCAGCAAGCGGTACCGAGTTCAGGGACTTTCTTTTTCTTAGATACGTTGGAAAATGTCATCAAAGGTGGGAGGCTCGATCGCGTCCGCGGCGCAGTGGCTTCTGTCTTGAATATTAAGCTTCTCATGAAAGCAAGTGAAGAAGGCGCGATTGAGGTTGTCGAGAAAATCCGCGGCTCGCAGCAAGCATTGAAGCGATTACTCTCGTTTCTTGGTGATAAGGAACACGATTACGAGAAGGATGTGATTGCTATCGCGCATAGTAATTGTGAGCATAGAGCGCGCGAATTTATGGCTCAGCTTTTAGAAAAGCATCCGTTCCGCAATGTGCTGTTCTCCAATATGGGTACCGTGATCGGCACCTATGCAGGTGAAGGTGGAGTATTAGTCGCCTACTAAGCTGTGAAAAAAGACACCTATCCTCCGATCGATTCAAGTGATCGGTGAGTAGGTGTCTTTCTCATAGTTACTTCGGAAACTCCGTCGTCGTAATCTCCGATTGATCCACAGTAACTAGCGGTGAAATGTCTCCTGTCACGAGCAGCCAAAGCTCATGTAGCGCACGTGTGCATCCTACATAGAGAAGTTTCGCATCCATGAGAGTTGCTTCATAATGCTCCGCTGTAACGTCCATCAGAATAACCGCATCAAATTCTAAGCCCTTCGTCAAATAAACGGGCAGCACCGATATACCGCCACGATAAACACGTTGTTTGGAGGTGATCAGATTCGTCTCGATCCCGATGAGTGTCAACGCATCATGCAGCTCCTGAGCTTGCTTCTCCGTACGAGCAACGACAGCGACGGTGCTGGAAGTACCAGCTAGTAAGCTCGTAATCGCCTTCTGCACCAGTGTCAGCCGTTCTTTGAGCGAAGTCTGTAGCACACGAACTTTATTTCCGCTGCGGAAGACGGGAACGGCAAGTAAGGGGTTGCTTACGCCGCGTTGGAGCACCGAATTGGCAAACTGAATGATTTCCATAGTGGAACGATAACTCCGCTCCAGCTCGAAATACCCTGTTTCTTCCTCTTGGAAAAAACTGGAAAATTCTTTCCAGTTTTGTATGCCTTGATACGCATGTATCCCTTGCGATAAGTCACCTAAAATCGTGAATGAGCTGTTGCGTGTGTACGCATCTAACACTGCGACTTGGAATGGTGAGAAGTCTTGCGCCTCATCAATTACAACATGATCGAATAACCGATCCGACGAAATGCCATGAAGCCGTGTATGAATGTAGAGGAGAGGAGCTAGATCCTCGAGTCCAACTTCCTTCTTTTTGAAAAGCTTCGCAGATGCAGCCACGATAGATTCGGGGATGTTCTGAAGCAGCTCTACAGGCAAGCTGTCAGGTCGGCCTTTGTCTGTGAACAGCATTTTATAGAATGTAAATGCTGTATACTCAGGCCATCCTGTCAAATAGGTTCGCAGCTTCTGAGCGGATTTCTTCTTCAGCTCTTTTTTTAAACTTTGCTCCCAAACCTTCTCGAGCTGGATCTCCATCCAACGCTTGATACGCGCAACGACGCGCTCACGGCGTTTGATCATCGGATAATGTTTATTCTCGACGAAGAACCATTCGCGAATGGTAGCTATGGGCAGCTTAACGCCATCCCAAGGTGAGAAGTCCGCCGTAGGAACATAGGTGGTTTCAAGACGATTGAGACAATCATCAAGGAAGCTTTTGAAAGCGATAGCTCCTTTGAAGCGTCCTGGCGCTTGGTCATCGACTGGAGGCCGCTTGCTTCCGAGGGCAAACCAACGTTGTAATGTGATCTCTTGATCTGCGATTTGCACTTCATGATCAAGCACATCAAGTGCCCAATCGGTAAAGGTGCTCTGTTGGATATTACCGACACCAAGCTCAGGCAGTACGCCCGAGATATAGTCCAAGAACATGGAGTTGGGTGCGAAAATAATCATTCGTTCTGCCCGAACCTGTTCGCGGTATTGATAGAGAAGGAAGGCGAGGCGGTGCAAAGCTACGGTTGTTTTACCGCTTCCTGCAACCCCTTGAATAATGAGTGCGGTATTCTTCGCTGCACGGATAATCCGATCTTGCTCCGCTTGAATCGTGGAGACGATATCGCGCAGCTTGTTATCTTTATTTTCGCCTAAGCGGTATAGCAAGAACTCATCGCCGACAGAGAGGGAGTCTTCATTCCGGTCATATGTATCGACAACACGCTGGAGAATTTGCTTGCGCACAACGAGGTTTCGCTTCAAATAGACTAAGCCGTCGATAATACCGTCCGGCGAATCATAAGAAGCTGCGTCCAAGCCGCCTGTGAAGGAATAGAATAGGCTTGCTACTGGCGCACGCCAATCAATGACGAGAAGTCGACCTGTTCGTTCGTCTTCCACTCCAGCTTTACCAATATAAAGCGGTGATGGAGAACCGGTGCCTGTTTCTTCGAAGTCAAGGCGGCCGAAATAAGGCTCATCAATGGCTTTGGTTAAATTGTGCCTGCCGTTCTCACGCAAAACTTCAAGTGCTTGCTCCGTTAAATCAGGACCGTAATAAACAGGAGTTGCTCGAAGGCGTTCCAGTTGTTTATCGATTTCCTTATTCGTTTGTTCAAGCCGTTGAAGTTCTTCTTGATAGGCACTTTGAGTCTTTGTGTCCAAGATCAGTTACCTCCTAAGATCAGATGTTGTCTATTGATTTGTCATAAACAGGTAAACACTATAACACACCTAGCGGGAGATAGAAAGTGATTCCGGAAAATCATCGGCGATCATTTGGGCTTCTGTGGAAAGGAATGGTATACTCAGGAAGTATGCATTTTAATTAATGGAGGCGAAGGGATTCATGTCTATTTATGATATCGCAGTTACAACGATTTCAGGCCAAACACAAACACTTTCAGCATATAAAGGGAAGGCGCTTCTCATTGTGAATGTTGCTAGTGCTTGTGGACTTACACCGCATTATAAAGGGCTTCAGGCGCTTTATGAGCAATACCAAGATCAAGGGTTGGTGGTACTCGGATTTCCTTGTAATCAATTCGCTGGTCAAGAGCCAGGGACGAATGAAGAGATCCAAGCGTTTTGCGAGCTTAACTACCAAGTGACATTCCCGTTATTTGATAAAATCGATGTAAAAGGCGAGCATGCGCACCCGCTGTATACGTATTTGCTAAATCATACGCCTGAGCCGTATCGTACTGGCGATATTGAATGGAATTTCGTGAAATTTTTAGTTGACGCGAACGGAAATGTGATCAAACAATACAGTGCTCGTACGGAACCTGCGGATATTAGCGCCGATATCGAGGCTGTTTTAGCTTAAATGAAAGAGGAGGTGGACGTGCAATGGGGTCCCAGAACGGGTTTATTTATGCCCATCCCGATGATGAAACATTCTTAAGCGGATGCCTCATTCGCCGTCTAGCTGATGCTGGAGAAGACAATGTTTTACTTCTAGCCACTCGTGGCGATGCGGGAAGACAAGGGTTGGAGCGGGCGAAGAATCGGCAAGAATTAGCTGAACTACGAGAACATGAAATGCGTGAAGCAGCGGAAATACTTGGGATTTCAACGATTGAGCACTTAGGCTGGCCTGATGGTCAGTTGGATGAAGTTGATTTTGAGACAATCGTACAACAGATTATCACGTTTATTCAGCGTCACAAAGTGGAGAATGTCTACACATTTGCAGAAGATGGCGGTAATGGACATCGTGACCATATCGCGATTTCCAAGGCGACTACAGCGGCCGTACACAGTGGAGCTTGTCCAAGTGTAAGGAAATTGTATTATGCCTTTTCTCCGCTGCTGCGTGCCCAAGGGCATCAACCGTCCATTCTAATTGACACCGAGAAGCTATGGCCTGTGAAGGCTGCTGCACTTAAAGCTCATCAAACGCAGCATGTTACGATTGGGAGACATTTTGGCAATCTGGTGGATTTTCCAGAAGAGAGACGTTGGGAGGCTTTTGTGCTCGGTTGGCAGGTGGAAACCGAATGGGAGACATTGTGAAAAAATATTTCTGATGTACCCCCGGAAATCGACCTGTCATTACGAATGACCTTAACGAGCAGGTCATTCAACGTTTCTAGGGGAGTGTAAGGATGTCACTTTGTAATTGTGATAAATGTGGGCGCGTTTTCCTCACGAAATGGGAAACAAGATGTATAAGCTGCTCGCAGCTAGTTTTGAACGATTCGAATAAAGCCAAAGATTTTGTTCGAACGCATCCACGCGCGACACTTATTGAAATTTACCATCAAACAGGGGTCTCCTTGCAAACTATAAAAGAATTAATGAGAGCTTAACCGCTCCAGTAAGCAAAGGAGCTTTCGACAATGCCTCATATGATTATAAGAGGGATTAGTGTTCCTCAAATTCAATCTATTAGCGCAGCACTGATATCCGAATTAGCTGCAGTCTGTGCTTGTGGTACAGACAATTTCATGTTGGAATGTTTGCCGGTCGTCTCTATTTTCCAAGGTGAGATCTGTGCAACCTATCCATTTGTTGAAGTAGGCTGGTTCGAGCGAGGGCAGGAAATTCGTGATGCCTATGCGGAGGTTCTGACTAAACATATTTTATCACTCGGGATTCCTGAGGTTGAAATTGCTTTCAAGGTATATCGGGAAGATAGTTATTATTGGAATGGGAAGTTGGTTTAATATGTTCGACCTACCATGACAACTTCATTTCCATACATCCATGTAAACCCCTTATTCCACTTCAATGGTGGTGTGAGAGGTTTTTTTTATGCCAAAAGTCATAATTCACGCAATCGATATTGCAGGCGATTATAAAGTGGGATACACTGAATCGACAGAATCTGATTTCCAGTATGACTTCGGGAATCACATGATAGGAGCGATTTGTGTTTGAAGACATTAATTATTGCGGAAAAACCCGATATGGGGCGAAACATAGCTGCCGCAATAGAACCAAAAGCCAAAAATATGAGGTCTCATCTAGAAGGTGAGCAATATATTATCACGTGGGCAATCGGACATTTGATTGAGTTGGCGGAACCGGATCATTATGACGAAAAATATAAAAAGTGGAATATTAATCATCTTCCGATTATCCCTTCTGAATTTAAGTTAATTCCTAACCCGCGTACGTATGATCAGCTCAAGGTGATCGCGGAGTTAGCGAAGAAGTGCAATCAACTGGTTAATGCGTGCGATGCGGGGAGAGAAGGGCAGCACATTTTCTCCCTTATCCAGCGGCATCTCGGGCTCAATCAGCCCGTTAAGCGGCTTTGGATCTCCGATTTAACGTCGGAAACGATTCGCAATGGGTTTGCAACGTTAAAGGATGGCGCCGAATACGAGAACTTGACGCGTGCCGCGCGCTCTCGCAGTGAAGCGGATTGGTTGATTGGCATGAACGGATCACGTGCGTTTACGACGAAACATAATGTGTTGTTATCGGTGGGACGTGTTCAAACACCGGTGCTTGCGCTGATTTATGATCGCCAAAAGCAGATCGAAGCGTTTTCCTCCCTTAAATTTTACGAGTTGGAGGGGCACTTCGCGCAAGGTGAAACACCGTACCGGGGTATGTGGCAGGGGGAACGTTTCACGGATGGTGAGAAAGCGGCTGCACTTGCTGCAAAGGTAAAAGGGAAGTCTGCACGAATTCAGTCCTATGAGGTAAAAGAAACCAAAGAATTCCCATTCAAATTGTATGATTTGACCTTGCTGCAACGTGAGGCGAATGCGAAATATGCATTTTCGGCGAAGAAAACCTTGGATACGGCGCAAGCACTGTATGAGAAGCATAAGGTTATTTCTTACCCTAGAACGAATTCCAACTATGTGACGGAGCAAAATATTCCGGATATGCATAAGGCGCTAAACGCCTTGCAAGGAACGGCTTATCACGAACTTGTACAAGGTGCGAATCGCAATCTTGTTCATATTAATAATAAATTTATTTGTAATCCAACCAAGGTTGAGGATCACCATGCTATTTTGCCTACGAATAAGAAGGCTTCTGGACTAAGTCCAGATGAGCAGAAATTGTATGATCTCATTGTCAGACGTTTTCTCTCTCAATTTTACCCGCCTGCTGCCTACAAGGTACATACCGTCATGACGGAAGTGGAACAAGAACTTTTCAAGACAACTGTCAAAGAATTGTTATCACTAGGCTGGAAGGTCATTTACGCTGATCAGAAGAAAGAAAAGGCGAAGGCGACCAAAGGGAAAGAAAAGGAAGACACTGATGACGACGAAGAAGTCGAAGTCAACGAACCGTTCTCCATCGATGCAAATGGGGATGTCCTGTGTACGGATGCGATTGTAAAAGAGAAAGACACACAGCCACCTAAGCATTTTAATGAAGGCACCCTGCTGAAGGCGATGGAGAGCGCAGGGAAGCAGATTGAGGATGAAGAGCTCCGCGATGCGATGAAGGACTCCGGTCTTGGCACGCCTGCGACTCGAGCAGCAACGATTGAACGCTTGAAGAAAGTCGGCTATATCGACATGCAGGGGAAGAAAATCATTTTGACCCAGAAGGGTAGAATGGTTGTTGAATTGATTCGCGGAGCGGGCATTGAGCTGTTGACTTCACCTGAGATGACAGGGCAATGGGAGCGAAGATTGAACGAAATTTCCCGTGGTACAGCTTCGGACGACCAGTTTATGCACAATGTGAAGCGATTTGCGACGCTGATTGTCGATAAGGTGCGCAAGCAAGCTAGAGCTTCGAAAACGGATTTCGAGGGCGAGAATGCGCCAGAAGCATCTGGCAAACGTGGCTCAGCAACAACGAAGACGGCGGCTCGTGGAGACGGTGCACCGAAAGCTCCTGCGAAGAAGCGAGCGCCTGCTGCGAAACCGGCAGGGGATGGAGCTAGTTCGTTCATTGCAACTTGTCCTAGACCTGGCTGCGGCGGCTCCCTCTTTATGGGTCGAAAAGGCTACGGCTGCTCGCATTATAAGGAAGGCTGCAGCTTCGTTATTTGGAAGGAAAGCTTCGGTAGAAGCTTAACTGACACACAAGTACAAGCGCTAGTTCAAAAAGGGAAAACGACCAAGTTGAAGCTAGTTCTAGCTGATGGAACAGAAACAGACGGGAAGATTGTGCTGATGGATGTTGCTACTGGTGCACTAGGTACTGAATGACTAGATGGGGGAACTAAGGAGTGGAACGTGTAACAAATGATTGGTTGACGGTTTTGGCAGACGAATTTCAAGCACCTTATTATAAGGCGCTTGAACAGTTTCTGCAGGAAGAGTATTCCCAGCATACGATCTATCCACCAGCGGATGAAGTGTTTACTGCGTTGGAGTGGACCTCCTTTGTGGATACAAAGGTTGTAATACTGGGACAAGACCCTTATCATGGGAGCGGGCAAGCGCATGGACTTAGTTTCTCTGTGAAACCAGGGATTGCCATTCCTCCTTCGTTAAGAAATATGTACAAAGAACTAGCGTCAGATCTCGACTGTAGGGTGCCTGATCATGGTTATTTGAAAGCATGGGCAGAACAAGGTGTTCTGTTGTTAAATACGGTATTAACCGTTCGTGAGGCACTACCTAACTCGCATAAGGGAATGGGCTGGGAAAGATTCACGGATCAGATCATACAAGCATTAAGTGCACGCGAGAAGCCTGTCATTTTCCTGCTTTGGGGAAGCCACGCACAAGCCAAACGATCTTTGATCGACACCACTCGACATGTCATCATAACATCGGCCCATCCAAGCCCGTTATCGGCATATCGTGGTTTCTTTGGCAGCAAGCCTTTTTCTAACATCAATTCCGTGCTGAATCGACTTGAAACGACAGAGATCGACTGGCAAATCCCAACTAGCAAGCATAATGAAAACCATGAATGACAATATTCATGGTTTTTTTCATTTGTATAGACCGAAACCCACGTTCCGAAACGAATAGTATATAATGACTATGTAAAGATTGCCTAGCTATTCTACAATATAGGTTGTACATAAGTAATCGGCAAGTTTAGCTCGCAATTCTTACCCGATTCGTAGGAGCGGTTTCCGAGAACTTCGCGAAGTGCGTCGTAGTCAGCTTCGGTGCCTCGTTGCAAGACTTGAATGGCTGCTTTAAGCACAAGGACGGCATCATTCATCGCTGTCTCCAACAATTCCCATACACTGTACGTATAAGTTTCATTCAGGTCGGTTGGACAGTTCCAAGTCGTCTTGGCTTCATTAAAATAATCGCGTGGAGTGGGATGCTTTGTATAAACCAAAGGTGATATTTGACCAACTGTCAATATTCGTTTGATTCCATGCGGATCATGAAATAACCGTTGTGCACGGATCATGTCATAGTAAGCGTCGTCCCAATCGGAATCCTTCATTTGTGAGGCGATACCTGGGTAATGGATTGCGGTTGCAGCCGTGAGAGCCGGAACGATGCCCAAGGGGAACTTTTCACCTACATATATCTCTTTCCATACTGGCGTTTTCCACGTTTGGATATCGCGTTCATGCTTTGCGTAAAGGGTATCCATGATGATTTCAAATCGTTGATGATCCCACTTCTTGAAACCAGATTTATAGAATACATAAGGATGTAAATTGCGATCTAAAACATGGTGTGTTAGAAAACCGAGAACATAGAGAACCGCAGGATTATATAGACCGCGGCCTTGTACCTGTCGAACTAGCTCAAGTAAAAAGGGTCCACAGGACTCCTTGTGCATGAGACTACCAAGTGTATTTAATTTTTTGTCTTTTTGCCAAGGTAGAAAGTTGTGGTAGAAAAGAAAATCAGGTCCCTGGCAGCCAAGAGAAAAGATGTGACGCTGCTGTTTATCGTTTAGAACCGAAGTGTGGCCTAGTTGGTTCATCGCTTTTTGACCGAAAATTAAATGTGTCCAAATATTGGGCAAGGGAGCAACCTCCTACAACGTGAGATGATGAATAATGAACCTTTCCATTCTAACATAATGATGGAAAGCAAGGGCATATTTCGTGAACAATTTCGATCCTTAAGGCTCTAAGTGCAGGATTGTTAGTGGGATTGTCGAATCTATCAAACGGTGAAGATCACCATCTAAGCATGTACCCTGGGGGAAAATATATGAATAAGCATCCGGAAATGGAGCTATCGTTCGATGCGATTTTTGAATTCACCACAATGGGAATGGCGCTAATTTCGCTTGAGGGTCATTGGTTGAAAATGAATCGCAGCTTGTGCGACATCGTCGGCTACTCGGAGCGGGAGCTCCTTACAACGCAAATGAAGTCGTTAATAGAACCCAATCAAGTTCGTCGCATAGAACGTATCATGAAGAATTTACTTGGTGGGGAGTTACCTTCCTACCAAGAAACGATCAGTATCCTACATAAGAATTTATCTTTACTAAGCGTCGACTGGCGAATGTCTATCATTCGAGATGCAGACAGCAGACCTCAGGCTTTCATTGTTCAAGTTAAGGTCGTCTCCCAACAGTCTGACATGGCACGTAAACTGGCGGAAAGTGAACAGCGCTATAAATCATTAATTGAGCATAATCCGGCAGGTATTTTGACCTGTGATATCCATGGACGCATACAAGGTGTCAATCCAGCCATGGAGAGGATTCTAGGCTACTCGGAAGAAGAATTGCTCTCTCAATTTATCCATCATATTTTTCTGCAGAATAACACGAGATACGAATCTGCTGCTGGCATACTCATGCAAAATGATAATTATATGTTGGTGTTTCAACAAGAGAGTGGCGAACGGATTGAATTAGGAGTTAAAAATGTTCCGATCATTGTCAATGATAAATTGGATGGCGTGTATTTAATCGCGAAGGATATCACGCAATTCAATCGTGACCGAGAATCATTGCGAGTCGCTCAACAGGATCTCCATGATACTGTGAGAAGACAACAGGGGATGACTTTAAAGTTTAGAAAAATAAATGGGAATTTCATCCATACATTGTGTGACGGTGAGCTGCTTTATCGTTTAGGTTTTAAGCCATCACACATTTTAGGGAATACGTTACATGATATTTGGCCAGCCTTTTTGGCCAGTTATATAGAAACTTATTACCATCGGGCTTGGAACGGCGAAGAAAATGTGATGTTTGAAGCGACCTTCCGGGGGATTACCTATTTCACTTCATTGCGACCCATTATGGAGAATGAGCGCATGGTGGAGGTTATTGGTTCATGTGTCGATATTACGGAACGTAAGAGGATGGAAACTGAGCTCAGAGAAACGAAGGAGCTTCTAGAATCTGTTATTAATAACACCACGGACGCAATTTGTGTACTGGATTTGAATGAGCGAGTGATCTCAATCAATGCGGCGCATGAGCAAATATTTGGTTGGAGTCAAGCGGAGTTAGCAGATCGAACATTACCAATTTATCCTGATTATTTGGAAAAAGAACGCAAAGATATGTATAACGAACTGCGTCTAGGGAAGCAGATAACAGGGATGGAATCGGTTCGACTTCGTAAAGATGGTCAATTGATCCATGTGAGTATAACGAAAACGCCCATTAGGAATGAAAAAGGTGATATTTTCGGATTCGCAGGTATTACACGAGATATTACTGAACGGAAGCAAACGGAGGAGCTCCTCCGAAAATCGGACAAACTGTCTGTAGCAGGACAGCTCGCGGCGGGGCTGGCACATGAAATTAGGAACCCGCTTACCTCACTTCGCGGTTTTTTACAGCTTCTCCAGCATGATCTGAAAGATAAGAAGCATTATTTTGATATCATGTTATCGGAGTTGGATCGGATCAATTTCATTGTTAGTGAATTCCTAGTGATCGCTAAGCCGGAAGCCATAACGTATAAAAAAAGCGATTTAGTGACGATCTTGCAATCGGTCATTGCCCTTCTGGATACGCAAGCCGTACTCTGTAACGTTCAGCTTGTCTTGGAATTCCAATCGGATATACCTGAGATTACGTGTTCGGAAATGCATTTGAAGCAATTATTCATCAATTTGATCAAAAATGCGATGGAAGCCATGCCGAAAGACGGTCAAATCAAATTAGTCATTTCCTTGCACGGGAATGATCAGATTCGAGTTCGGACACAAGATAACGGATGTGGCATACCGGAGGAACGATTGAAACGGTTAGGGGAGCCCTTTTATACAACGAAAGAGAAGGGAACTGGCTTAGGTTTAATGATGTGCTTCAAGATTGTCGAAGCGCACAAAGGAACTATGACCATCCAGAGCCAAGTGGGGTATGGGACGACTATTGATGTGTTCTTGCCAACGTATACGGGGGAGCATAATTGAGTTGCTTGTGTAACACACGATGAGAAGCTGAAAACCGCCGACCGTTTGAACCGGTATCGGCGGTTTTCTCATTTCATTAGAATGCAATACTAAATTCCGAGGTTTCTCTTGAATACCATGTGGAAATAGTGGTGTTGTTTTCATTGTAGACTTGAACGTGATCTGGCGTGTATTTGACGATAATCCCTGTAGTTACTTGGTAATAAACGCCTAATTGATCGAGTGACCATACGAACACTGGCGTTTTTGATAGGGCAGCAGCAAATAATTCTGAATCTGTATCTAGTAGCTTCGTTCCGTAAATCATCGATACACCTCTGTCATATGGATAGTTGTTAAGCACTTATAAATAGGGACAGTATGGCAGATGAATTCATCACACTGTGTTTTTAATTTTTTTGTGGGTTACATTGAGGATTTCCTAAAATAGGTAGAATATAAGCAGTCATTGTCGGAAATTTTGCGCGGCCAAGTACTTGGACCCTTGAGCAAAGCTAAGTCGACCGATAAAGGAAAAAATAGAGGGTTCCCTCTCCTTAGAATTCCTTGTATAATAGGTAAGCTTTGCTGAATTGACAGTAGGTAAATTACGATTGGGTAGAAGGAGAAAGGGGTCAATGGCAGTGATTGTGGTTGGGGGAATGATCGGTCTTGGTAAGACATCAGTATCCACTTTACTTGGACAAGAACTAAATTCGAATGTTTTCTATGAGAGTGTCGATGATAATCCGATATTACCGCTATTTTACACAGCATCACCGGAAGAAATCGAAAAGCATCGGTATCCGTTTTTGCTGCAATTGCACTTTTTGAATACGCGTTTTAAGGCCATTAAACAGGCATTAGTACATAACAGAAATGTACTGGATAGAAGTATTTATGAAGATTGGTATTTTGCGAAGGTGAACCGCGAGTTAGGGCGCATTTCACAATTGGAATTTGATGTTTATGAGGGCTTGGCTGATAACATGATGTCAGAGTTAGGGGAGCTGCCTAAGAAGGCGCCAGATCTGATGGTTTATTTGAAGGCTTCCTTCGACACCGTCATGTACCGCATTGGTCTTCGTGGCCGCAGTTTTGAACAGGATCAATCATTGGTTGATTATTATCGTAAGCTTTGGTCAGGTTATGATGACTGGGTCATGAATCATTATCATGCGTCTGAAGTTCTTATCGTTGATATGGATCGCGTCGATGTCGTGAATCGCAAGGCAGATGCTATTCAACTAGCCCAAGAAGTTCGGGCAAAGTTATCTGAATTGGCGATCGTGTAATATAACCCGAAGCGAAATTTGTCGAAATGTCGAAAGACCCCCTCAAATCTGAGGGGGTCTTTCGAATGATATAGGAGCAAAGTAAACCAAACGTTGTAATCCTAGAAAGCGAAGGTGATGAAATTGTTGTTTATCGTATGTTACAAAGGCAAGCCTATGAGTGCACCATTGCCGAAATTAGCAGCAACGGAGAAAATGTTGAAGCTTAGTCGTTCATTTGCCAATCTTGAGCTCGTCGAAGTGCATCAACAACAATGGCAAACAGCTTCGAATATTTAGGACATACATTTCCCATAGGGTAACACAACTCCTTAATCGAATAGATTAATGGAGTTTTTTGTGTTGTCCACTTTGTGTTAGAGTGAGAGTGGGAATTCATATATATGAAAGTGGAGGTCGTTAGAAACATGCTATTGGAAGTAATCGCGACTACATTGCAAGATGCTTTACGAGCTGAAGCTGGCGGAGCAAATCGGATTGAACTTGTTGCAAATTTGCAACTTGGAGGCTTGACACCCGAGATAGAGCTTGTTAAGCAAATCATATCTGCTGTGAATATCCCTGTGCACGTGATGATTCGTCCGCATGCTCGGTCCTTTCATATGTCTGAGGATGACATCGCAACGATGATCGATACGATCCAAGGTGCGGAGCAAGCAGGCGCGAGCACGCTTGTATTTGGCGTGTTGACACCGGAAAAGAAGATTGATCGCCACAATCTTGAAAATTTGTTAGCGGCTACTTCTTTACCTGTGACTTTTCACCGGGCCTTCGACGAAATAGAAGAACAAGCAGAAGCTTTGCCAATGCTGATGTCATATAAACAAATTCAATCCGTGCTCACATCGGGAGGATCCGCAAGTGTACTGCATGCTGTTGAGCAGATACGACTCCTTATGGCTCTTACCCGCGGCAGTCACTTAAATATCTTGCCAGGTGGTGGACTCACACTTGATAGTTTGAGTTCATTTGTCCAAGCTACAGGGGTGCATAATGTCCACCTTGGTACAGCTGTAAGAGAAAATGGAAGTGTGAGTGGGAGGGTTGAGGAAGAGAAGGTAAGAAAAGCGAGAACTATATTAGATGAGATCATTCAAGTAAACGCGGAGCGAGGTGGAGGTCACACATGAAAATTTTGATCCTTGGCGGCACCAAATTTCTAGGAAGAGCACTGACGGAAGCAGCACTCGCGAAAGGGCACGAAGTGACACTATTCCATCGTGGTCTTCACGATGCTGCTGCATTTCCTCAAGTCCATCACCTTCTAGGTGATCGGAATACCGACCTTGCTAAACTGCAGGATGGGGAGTGGGATGCGGTCATTGATACAAGTGGCTATGAGCCGGAGTCTGTGATGGCAGCAACTGAAATATTGAAAAGACGTGCAAAGCACTACACTTTCATATCTACCGTATCTGCGTACGCGGATTTGAAGCAGGCCCATTTAGATGAAGCGGCACCCGTATTACGGCTTGAAGAGGCAACAGATCCTGGACAGCGCTACGGGGCGCTCAAAGCGGAATGCGAACAGGTTGTCCAAGGAGCATTTCCTCTTGGAGCACTTATCATTCGACCAGGTCTCATCGTAGGGCCTTATGACGCCTCAGACCGATTCACCTACTGGCCTGCTCGTGTACAACGAGGCGGCGAGGTTTTAGTTCCGCTGCCCAAAGAGCGAAAGCTTCAATTCATAGACGTACGTGACCTAGCGGCGTGGACGATAGGTATGATTGAACAAGGCATAACGGGAACTATTCATGCGAGTGGAAATGAGTATTCCATGGAAGAGGTCATGGAAGCCTGCAGATCTAACGACAACGATGTAGAGTCGACGTTTACTTGGGTGACCGAAGAGTTCTTAGTTGAAAAAGGGGTGGGTCCATGGATGGAGCTGCCACTGTGGCTGCCAAGCGACAGTTTGATCGGCATGTTGCAGTTAAACAATGCAAAAGCGTTCCAATCGGGTTTAACGACGAGACCACTAATTGACACCGTGAAAGATACACGGGAATGGGATCAAGGTCGAGGCACTGATATAATTCGAGTAGCTGGATTAAAACCAGGGCGAGAGCAGGAGTTGCTGAAGGCTTGGCACGAGTGGAAGGTTGGTCAAAAATAATTTGAGATTTGTCCACTAGGCGGATGAATAGCTGCTGAAATTTGAATATAATGGAAGAGTATAACTCTGAGAAGATGAGGTGCTGTCCATGTACGATTCCACAGATATTCAAAGTAACAAGGGAATGGCGATTCTTGCGTACATTTTGTTTTTCATCCCGTTAATCGCGGCGAAGGAATCCAAGTTTGCGTGGTACCATGCCAATCAAGGACTTACTTTGTTTTTGGCATGGGTCATTGTGAATGTGGTTCTCGGCATTATCCCGTTCATTGGTTGGATTCTTCAGCCGATTGCTAACTTGGCTTTAGTGATTTTGGCTGTGCTGGGCATTGTTGCGGCAGCGCAAGGTCAAGTAAAACCTCTTCCTATTATCGGCAGCTATACACTTTTGAAGTAGAACGTACATAGTAGCAAGGGCTGACTACCGTAGATCTTATACGGTAGTCAGCCCTTTTTCGTTCTTTAAGCTTCCATTGAATTTACGATTTCAGCGATTCGTTGATTCACATTATCGGTGATTAAGCCGCCGTGATAGCATAGAACCTGTTCGATATCGAATTGCAAATATTTTCGCAATGATTGTAGGGCCAATGGATAATCAGCGCAATAAGCTGGTATTGGTCCTTGAAGTTCGCCTTCAGCGACAACCATGGAATCCGCGGCGATTAGTGTTTTACTTTTTTTATGATAAAGGCTCAAATGACCAGGTGTGTGGCCAGGCGTGAGGATTACAACAATTCCGCCACATCTGTCGAGTACCTGACCATCTTCCAAAATGGTGGTAACCGGTGCCTTCGGCGGGTTCTCAAGGTTACGTCGAAACGCGTCTCGCCACTCAGGAGTCGTGTCTGCAGGTAAATTCGCAACAGCCCGTTCAATGGACGCGGGGGTTACTTTAATTAACATTTTATCGCCTTGAATATAAGGTTTTTCTAGTTCAGAAGCAAATACTTCAAGGGGATGGGAGGAATCTTCGAGTAGAGCAGGTAAACCTCCGATATGATCGATATCCTGATGTGTAAGGATGACGGAATCCAAAGTCGATGCATCAACGCCTAAGTTTTTTATTGTTTTATGTAAGAGTGGAAGAGTACCAGGGTAGCCTGTATCTACAAGTACAGCTCCTTGCTCATCGAGGAATAAGGCGGGATAAATGACGTTGATTCGTCCCATGAGTGGAACGGATAAGTCAACGGAATAAAGTCCTTCTGAAATTTGCATGCGAAACCCTCCAATTTGGAATGATAAGTGTGAAAAGGCATGGAATTATCATAGCTTTCGGAGGTTGTTGTGTCAATTAAATATTTAATCATAACACATTATTCGATTAAAGTCAATATAAAATTAATTAGAAAACTAGCTCGTGTATTTTTGTCCAAATTTTGATCATCGTGTGAATAAAATATGAACAAAAACAGATTTTTGTGTTATACTAGTTTTAAAGCACTTACATTTAAGTCAGGAGTGGTGATGATAATGTCAAATAGAGCCGTGTCCGTAAATTCTGTTGAGCGTGTTGAACGTGATGTGATGCCGTTAGTGAAATTAATGACTTTTGCCGCGTGGGCGTTGCTTGCTATAGGTTTAGTACTTAGCTTAGTCAGTTTAGAAAGCTTCAGTGATCGCAATACAACTTTAATGGTGGGTATTGGGTTCATGGTCGGTAGTGTCCACATTTATGTGATTCGCACCGCTATTCATTTGGTACATTCTCGGAATGTTTCCAAGAGCGAATGAGAACGAGGGTTCGATGGAATACTATGCAAGCCTTTCAAGTTTAATACTTGGGAGGCTTTTTGCTGTTCATATTTTTCCAGCAGAGTCAACAAACGTTCTGTGACATTTGTTTTACATTACTACGTCGAACCGTTGACGTATTTGTTAAGTTGACTTTGTGATGGTGAACTTTGACGAACAAGATGATATGTTGATAACAGGCAGGATTTGTTGATTGGGAGGTTAAATGGATGAAGAAGAGAAAGCTTGTACAAGCAGGAATGCTCTTCATGATGGTCGCCATCATCTTAGTGCTTTCTGGCTGCAGCCAAGCTATGGTGTTGGATCCTAAAGGACCCGTTGGTGCAGAGCAGAGAGATTTAATTGTGATTGCAACTATTTTATGTGGGGTAATCCTTGTTCCGGTTCTTGTGCTTACGGGTTGGATTGTGTGGCGATATCGCGATAGCAAAAGCAATAAGGCATCGTATAAACCAAATTGGTCTCACAGTACCTCACTCGAAATCGTTTGGTGGGCTGTGCCGATCATCATCATTGTCACATTGGCTGTGGTTACGCTGAAGTACACATATGCTTTGGAACCGTCAAAGCCATTGAAGTCGGATAAAGAACCGATTACCATTCAAGTGACATCACTAGATTGGAAATGGTTGTTTACCTATCCAGAGCAAGGCATTGCTACTGTGAATTATTTGCAAATACCAGAGGATACACCAATTAAGTTCGAGCTCACTTCGGATGCGCCAATGAACTCA
This sequence comes from Paenibacillus allorhizoplanae, assembly GCF_927798215.1. NCBI lineage: Bacteria > Bacillati > Bacillota > Bacilli > Caryophanales > Paenibacillaceae > Paenibacillus > Paenibacillus allorhizoplanae. Next base: position 311,499 of record NZ_CAKMMW010000002.1, on the reverse strand, counting down.
TTTTGGATTCCACAATTAGGCGGGCAAATTTATACGATGTCAGGCATGGCGATGACGTTGTATTTGCAAGCGGATGAGATCGGCCATTATTTCGGAACGGGAGCGAATTTCAGTGGTGAACATTTCGCTGACATGACGTTTGACGTGAATGCTACTTCCCGAGAAGACTTTGATTCGTTTATTGCGAAAACCAAGAAAGTCCCTACGAAATTAACCAAAGAAGGCTACGATGAATTAGCATTGCCAGGCAAGTCTGGTGTGAGATATTTCTCAGAGGTCCCGGACGGACTTTTCGAACAAATCGTTACGAAATATACGAATGGTCAGCCTGTTCACAATGGTCACGGAGCTAGTCATGAAAGCAAAGATTCAAAGGATATAAAGAAAGAAAGCTCCATGGACCATTCGCAAATGGATCATAGTCAGATGAATATGTCGAAGTAGTAAGTGATAGATCAGAGTTTTATGAAAGGGAGATCTGCTCATGCTGGATAAAATTAAAGATTTTGCATCCGAGTTTTTCGTAACGGGCGATCCCATGATTCTGGGAGCCCAGGTTAGTATCGGGCTCTCGTTAGTAGCCATGGTATTCGTACTCACGTTCTTCCGAAAATGGGGTTGGCTTTGGCGGGAATGGTTGACAAGCGTCGATCATAAACGAATTGGGATTATGTATATTATCTGTTCGTTATTGATGTTATTCCGCGGTGGTGTAGATGCGCTTCTAATGAGGTTACAGCTAGCGATTCCGGATAGCCAGTTCCTACAGCCAGATCACTATAATCAAATTTTTACAACGCACGGTGTAATCATGATTTTGTTCATGGCGATGCCTCTCATGTTTGGTTTATTCAATATTGTTGTTCCTTTGCAAATCGGAGCTCGCGATGTCGCATACCCATTCTTGAACTCACTGAGTTTCTGGATGTTCTTCTGGGGCGCTATGTTATTCAATGTTTCATTCGTTATTGGTGGTTCACCAGATGCAGGTTGGCTCAGCTATCCGCCACTATCCGAATTGTCACATAGCCCAGGAGTTGGCCAGAACTTCTACATTTGGGGTATTCAAATTTCAGGTATCGGAAGTTTGGCAACAGGGATTAACTTCATTGTGACCATTTTGAAAATGCGTACACCTGGAATGAAGTTGATGAAAATGCCGATGTTTACGTGGTCCGTATTTTCAAGCTGTATTATGATTATCTTTGCTTTTCCAATCTTGACAGTTACACTAGCGTTATTATTCTTAGACCGCTTCTTTGGTGCCCATTTCTTTACCTTGGACGGCGGAGGCAATCCGATGATGTATATCAATTTAATTTGGATGTGGGGTCACCCTGAGGTTTATATCGTCGTGATACCAGCCTTCGGTATTTTCTCAGAGATCGTATCAACCTTCTCGAAGAAGAAGCTGTTCGGGTACAAATCGATGGTATTCGCGATGCTGATCATCAGCTTATTATCCTTCTTTACTTGGGCACATCACTTCTTCACGATGGGTTCCGGCGCGGATGTGAATGCTTTCTTCGCGATAAGTACAATGCTAATTGCCATTCCAACAGGGGCAAAAGTATTTAACTGGCTCTTCACGATGTTCCGAGGAAAAATTCGCTTCACGACTCCGATGCTATGGACAATCGCCTTTATTCCATGTTTCGTTGTTGGGGGGATGACAGGGGTCCTGTTATCTGTCGCTCCAGCTGATTTCCAATTCCATAATAGTTACTTCTTGATTGCCCATTTCCATCAAGTACTTATTGGTGGTGTAGCATTCGGATATTTCGCAGGTCTCTACTACTGGTGGCCGAAAATGTTCGGCTTTAAGCTGAATGAACATTTAGGCAAATGGGCGTTCTGGGTGTGGAACATTGGTTTCTATGTTTGTTTCATGCCGCAATACTTCCTAGGTTTAGACGGAATGACGCGTCGTACCTACACGTATAGCTGGGATATGGGCTGGGGCCCGCTTAACATGGTTTCAACCGTCGGCGGTTTCTTAATGGGTCTTGGTTTCATTTTCCAAGTGTGGCAAATTGCTCACTCCATTAAGTTCAGAGAACAAGATGTTACTGGCGATCCGTGGGATGCACGTACATTGGAATGGTCCATTCCTTCACCAGCACCACTCTACAACTTTGCAGTACTGCCTAAAGCAGAAGTCGCTGACGCTTGGTGGGAAGCGAAGCAAGGGACAGGCAAGAAACAACCTAGACCAACTACCTATGAACCCATTCATATGCCTAAAAACTCAGCAATTCCGTTTATTATATCGCTGTTATGGTTTTTTGCGGGCTTCGGATTCGTCTGGGATTGGATGTGGCTTACCATTCCATCTTTAATTGGTGTTGCCATCTGTATGATTGCTCGTTCCTTCAGCTATGATACGGATTACTATATTCCAGCGGATGAAGTGAAGAAGACGGAAGACGCCGCTTGGAAAGGAGTGAAGGTATAATGGCACACGTAGCTGCACATGGTGCACATGACCATGAACACGATCATGAACAAGAGCACGAATCGCTCAAAACGTTCGGTTTTTGGATATTTCTAATCACTGACGTTATTTTATTCGGCTCGTTATTTGCAACCTATATCGTCCTTCATCAAAATACGAATGGCGGACCAACACCGGAAGAGTTATTCAAGATGCCGGGAATTATTGCGGAAACCTTCATTTTGCTTACGAGCAGCTTTACTAGCGGTTTAGCTGTGCTGGGGATGCACAAAGGGAATCTGAAGCAATTAATCGGTTGGTTGATTGTGACCGTGATATTAGGAGCATCGTTCGTTGGACTAGAGCTCTCAGAATTCATTACCATGGTTAATCATGAGGGCGCAACAATCAGTACGAGTGCTTTCCTATCGGCCTTCTTTACATTAGTTGGCACACACGGTTTGCACGTTTCCGTTGGTCTACTTTGGATGATCGGTCTAATATTTCAATTGAAGCGCCGCGGGATCACAACAGTTACGAAACGTAAAGTAGAGATCATTTCCTTGTACTGGCATTTTTTGGATGTCGTTTGGATCTTCGTCTTTACAGTCGTCTATCTCATGGGGGTGATGTAAGTGAGCCAACCACATACAGAATCTCATAACAATCACGGGTCGCATGGATCATTGAAATCGTATATTATCGGTTTTGCGTTATCTATCATTCTGACCATCATTCCACTCGTTGTTGTCATGAACCATATGCTTGGGAAAACAGGTACATTGGTATTAATTTTAGTAATGGCCGTTCTGCAATTTGGTGTGCAGTTGTTCTTCTTCATGCATGTCAAAGAAGGTGAGAATGCACGGTGGAACATCATGGCGCTACTATTTGGTCTAGTGATTCTAGTAACCATCGTAGCCGGTTCCATCTGGATCATGACCTATAATACAGTCGTGCATTAAATAGTTAATAGCATGAATTAGATGACGTTCTTAGCCTTGTTTATAGAGGCTGAGGGCGTCTTTTTTTAATAGATGGCGTACGTCTATTGTTATGTCAGAAAAAGGGTTGTCTTTCCATTTCGCACATGATACATTATGTATCAGAGATACTTATTGTATCACTCAACATGTGTGACGAGCTAAATTTATGAACGGAGAGGAGCCAAATGATCCGACGAAACCAACGATTCCGTAACCAACTCGATGATCACCTCGTCCATTTGCACAAGAATTTGTTCATTAGTCATGCTGATCCACTTTACCATGAGAAGGTTATTCGTTATTTGGATGCGAATTCGCCTGAAGCCCATTTCAATCTGGGGCAGAAATTTCGTGAAAAAGGGAATTGGAAGAGAGCTAGGTTTCATTACAAGGAAGTGCTCAAAACCTATCCCTCGCCGTTCTATTCTGCTGCAAATCGTGCCATTCACATGCTGGATCAGCAGCAAGCCGCTCACGTTGCGAATCTAGAACAGACGCTGCCCGAGAAGCGAAAGCCTTTATTACCGCCATTTATGAAAATGTTGTTGCTTGTCCTTCTGATCCTCAATGTCCTTTTAGTTTTGTTTTTTGCTGGAGATCAGGCAATACCGCGGACGATTAGTAAAATGAAATTGTGGAGTGCAGGCACGCAAGTAACCTACGAATCTGTAGACAAGCCTTTTATTCTGTATCTCTCACCAGAGATGTCACATGCAGAAATCGAGAAGAAGCTCCATGCACAAGCCCTCGTTTTGGCAAAGGAAATACCGAAGTCAACAATTCTCCTCTATGGGATTATCACGGAGGATAATGTGGATAAAGGGAAAACGATGCTGTTGACCAATGAGGATGATATTAAGCGTGCGATGGTTATCGCAACGTATCAGCCAGAGGCAGATGCGTTGGTTCACATCCGATTTCTGAACGCTGAATTTGAAGAGCACCAACCGCTTAGCGCGATTGGTGCTAATTTAGTTCGAACCGCTTTGGCCTCCTATCGCGACAATGTGGGACAAGCGCCCACACGAATAGATGAACTCCTGCAAGACTATCCGCTAAATTACTTGAGCTTCATTCCGATTGAGACTCTTTCGGGTTCGAAGGAGATCAAATCAGCCTATAAAGGGGATGGGGGCTGGGTATTTAACCCCGAAGCGGCAGATATTGCGCATATGTTCTATGCAAATGTCGTTGGAGGTGATGAGGTCCCCTATGAACCTGTGCACCTCGAAGTCAATAAGCGGAATTATCAGTTGCAGCTCGTTAGCGGCTCATATTTGCTGTGGGACAAAGAAATTGGACTCGGTGCTAATGGCAGCACACCTGATGGCGTATATCGGGTCATAGAGCGAGTGCAGCAGCCAAAAGGAAAGACAAGTCAAAGCTATGGTGATGCAGGCTTAGGACTAGGATCTATCGCTTTACATGGCACATATGATGAGAGCTCGATCGGAGTAGCGAAGTCCTTAGGTTGTATTCGATTAACAAATGACGATATACAGCAACTATTCCCTTTCGTACCGAAAGGAACTGAGGTGCGTATACTTTCAAGTGAACATACACCTATTCGAGTTGGACAGGTGAGTCAAATGTCAAAGCTTATTCCAACGAGCCTGCCTCAGCACTCAGAATCCGCGGGAAATACCATCTTCCATTGGTTAGGCTAAAAAGCAGCTGAAGCTTACCGAGTGAATCTACTCGGAAGTCTCAACTGCTTTTTAAGTTTGCTGTCTATTCCTATAGTTAACTACATTAAGTTCTCTGGATTAAGCTTTTCGAGTTCTGGAATGACGAAACGGCCATCTTTACGAATGAGCACATCGTCGAAATAAATTTCGCCGCCGCCATACTCAGGACGTTGAATCAGAACCATGTCCCAGTGGACAGATGAACGATTAGTATTATCCGCGGTTTCATAGGCTTGACCTGGTGTGAAATGGATGCTGCCGTCAATTTTCTCATCAAATAAGATATCTTTCATTGGATGTTGAATGTAGGGGTTCACACCAATTGCGAATTCGCCGATATAGCGTGCGCCGTCATCCGTATCCAAAATCTCATTCAGTTTCATGGTATCGTTGCTTGTCGCATTAATGATTCGGCCATTTTCGAAGGTCAGGACAATGTTCTCAAAAGAAGTACCAGAGTAAATGGTCGGTGTATTGTAACTGATAGTACCATTTACGGAATCTTTCACAGGTGCTGTGTAAACTTCACCGTCTGGGATGTTTCGAAGTCCGGAGCAAGGAACAGCGCCGATGCCTTTGATCGAGAAGCTGAGGTCCGTACCTTTGGCGACCAAACGGACACGATCCGTACGCTTCATCAAATCAACGAGGGATTCCATCGCTTTTGCCATTTTACTGTAATCCAGGTTACAGACGTTAAAGTAGAAATCCTCGAAAGCCTCCGTGCTTTTACCAGCCAACTGCGCCATTGACGGATTTGGATAGCGCATAACGACCCATTTGGTATTGTTAATACGTTCATCAAAGATTGGACGTTGGAAGTACTTCAGGAACAGCTTCATTTGTTCATCAGGCACATCTGATGACTCCGTGATGTTATCTCCGCTGCGGACAGCCACATAGGCATCCATTTGTTTCATTCGAGCAAGCTCTATAGCTGACCACGTGCTGAATTGTTCTTGCGTTCCTTTCATTTGCAAGCTGCGCGTAATGGCAGGATCACGCAATTCAATGAATGGATTACCCCCGGCTGCATAAACCTCTTCAATTAAGCATTTCGCAAGTTCTGGATCTTTAACACCAATCATTTCAATCAATATGTTCTCACCGGGCTGTAGGCTCACGGAATATCGAATAATGTTTCGGGCAAAAGTTTGTAATCTTGGATCTCTCATTCTATAGGTCTCCCTTAATAAATAATACGTACCCTCAAATTATAACGTAACGCGATCTTGTAATCCAATCGGGGCAATGGTTTCATGGAGATGGAAGGGGTATACTAGGTATATGTGTAAGTAATTCCATCATACCAATGACACGCATGATCAACTAGAGGAGGAAGCTATGGCACGAGACCAAATAAAAGTACCCTATGGGTATGAACCCCCGGCAAATTCAGATAAGGGAACAGTCATGGTTTTCGAAACATTCGAAGATTGGACAGAGCACGAAATGAGCGCTTGTATCGCTTGGGCAGAAGAACGGAAATTCGTTCGTGTAATCTTCTATCCACAGCATGAGGAAACGCTTCGTAGAATGGATATCAGATCGGAAATGCCCTATTATGCCCGTCTGAAGCATCTTGAACAACTGTTGGAGGATGTAGATACGAATCTCCAAGTTGAAGTGGACAAATGGGAAGGGAAGCGTAAAAAATATACACCACTCGATACATCACTAAACTTTTTAACGGAGAAATCCGCAGGTCCTCACTTTATTTGTATGAGCGATCGTTATGCGAACCTCTTCGTTACATACCCATCTTTCAAAGAATGGATAAAAAAAGCTAGACTCGTCATATTTACGCAGTTCCGTGTTCCCCTTCATGGCAAGCTAAATGACTGTGCCGAGAGATGGGAAACGGTGGATTTCGGGAATGGCGCTTAAATTACTGCGATCTAATTATCAATTAACCACATTAATCATGGTCATCATCGTGGCGGGAATGAGCCAAGGGATGCTCCTGCCGTTGTTGACGATATTATTAGATCGTTCGGGTGTATCAACAGATACAAACGGTGTAAACGCGGCCGCCCTATATATTGGGATTTTCGCGACGATGTTTTTCATTGAGAAGCCTGTGCGTCGTTATGGCTATAAACCCGTCATTATGATCGGGATGAGTTTAATTATTATCGCGAATTGCCTTTTCCCGGTCTGGCAGCAGGTTGGCTTCTGGTTTGTACTACGGCTAATAGTGGGTATTGGCGATAGCGCCTTACATTTTGCCACACAACTCTGGATAGTTGCCTCCAGCCCGAAAGAGAAGAGAGGACGCAATATCTCCCTGTACGGAATGGCTTATGGGGTAGGGTTTAGTCTCGGCCCATTAGGCATAACGTTGCTTAAAGTGGGGATATGGGTGCCTTTTATGGTGACAAGTGCATTCTTTCTTCTAATCTTATTACTTCTAACGAGATTGAAAAATGAGAAACCAGAGCGAGCCGAACGTGCGGAAGCCGCGCATAAACGTGCTACATCAGTCATTTCATTCGCGTGGTTTCCGCTGATTACTTCCTTACTCTTTGGCTACATGGAAGCTGCGATGAATAGTAATTTTCCGCTCTATGGCCTTCGGATTGGCATCTCGGAGTCTACGATTGGACTTTTACTTCCCGTAACGGGGATCGGTGGACTCATCATGCAGCTTCCGCTCGGGATATGGAGTGATCGCATTGGTCGTAAGCCAATTCTCATGGGTACAGCCATTGTAGGGGCTTTGGCATTCAGTTGTGTGCCTTTCGTTGGGACAAACTTATGGGGACTTGGGCTTTGCTTAGGCGTAGCAGGCGGCATGGTAGGATCCTTCTTCTCGTTAGGGTTGGCCTATGCGGCAGATATTTTGCCGCGACATTTGCTGCCAACCGCCAATATCATTGCCTCCATTCAATATAGTGTAGGGAGTATCATTGGTCCTTTAGTAGGCGGCATAGCTCTTCACTATTTGAGTGTGTTCAGTATTTTCTACTTTCTTGGCCTTGTGTACTTGTTGTTTGGCCTCTCAGGGTTCATTTTCAAAGCTCGTACGGCATGAAAAAAAGCCGCTTTCCCTAGATAAAGGAAGGTGGCTTCTTGCTGTTTCTAATGCTAGCCGATTTCGTAATTTGCAGCTTGATCCGTCATATATCGTTCTGTCAAAATGGTAAGCAGCGAGATACCGATTTGATTTTCTCCGCCTTCAGGAATAATGATGTCTGCATACTTCTTGGACGGTTCGATAAATGCATCATGCATAGGTTTAACTGTCGTTAAGTATTGGTCGAAAACGGATTGTAAGGAACGACCGCGCTCATTAATATCGCGAGATAGACGACGTAAGATGCGTACATCAGGGTCTGTATCCACGAACACTTTAATATTTAACGCGCCGCGCAGGTCCTCATCTGTTAGAACGTGAATGCCTTCAAGCAGCACAATCGGTTTTACATTAATACGGATCGTTTCTTGTGAGCGAGCATGTTGAGAAAAATCGTAGACGGGAATATCGACGGGCTGCCCGCTTTTCAACATATTCAAATGCTGAAGGAGCAATTCATTTTCAAAAGCACGAGGATGATCATAATTAATGCGTTCCCGCTCTTCAAAGGTCAGTCCGCTATGATGAAGATAATAATTATCTTGTGAAATTAAAGTCACGTTCGTGGATCCGAGTTTCGTAATAATCGATTTTGCTACTGTAGTTTTACCTGAACCGGTACCTCCGGCAATTCCAATCACGAGCATGTAAGTAGTGCCTCCCCAAATAACTTGAAAACCTTCTTACGTAGTTTAACATAATGTATGCCTAAAAAGAAAAAGTGATCGAATATCGATCACTTTTGGGAGGCAAAGCGGTTACCGAACCTGCTTTGGCGTATGAAACTTTTCTTGATTAGCTTCAATATCCTGAGCAGCTTGGTTTAACTGTTCGAACGTTTGCTTGATTTGCTGTCCAAACTGTTCGTTAGCAAATTCAGCTAATTGTCTTTGGGCTTGCGTAACCTGTTGATCTGCTTGAACAAGTGCCGCTTGAGCAGATTGAATCGCATGGGGATTAGCTTCTGTTATGGCGACTTGCAGCTTATGCTGGGCGTCTTGCGCCTGAAGAATGGCATGATCAGCGGCGTCAATGGCGTGCTGAACCGGTTGTTGATGCTGATTGGTTCCTGTCATGGGGGGAAACCTCCTTAGGGTTCGTAAAGACAAGGGAGTAGCTATGAAAAGCGACTTTACTACATTGCACCAAAATTGGGGAAATAATTCGGATTCGGGAAATGAAATTATTTCCTGGGTAAGCGCAAAATGTGAGTGTTATCATCTGGATTCGACATTAATTGTCAGACAATTTTGAATAAATCAATTATTCGCGCGATATGGGGGATTCTTACACATGTTACCAAAATAAAAGTGGACAAATTAACTGATTATTCTTAAGCTAGAGAGGATAGTTTTTTGGGCATGTATAGAGATATAAAAACATCTTCATGGGGGATGAAAATGAATAAATTTAAGGGTTTGTATTTGTTAGCAGCATTAACAATCGTAATTTCTGGTTGTGGGAAAGCCAAAACGACAACGTCCACCACACCTACGTTTACACCTACTTTAGAAGTCGCTTACGTTGTTAAAGATGATACTGTCACCTTAGATCTGACAACGGATCTGAAGTTATCGAAGGAACATTATGATCAACAACGTGTAGAAGGTGAAGGTCATGTTCATATATCGTTAGACAAGGGTGAGAAGATCGTAGTCACAACGAAGCAAAAGGTATTGGATCATTTAAGTAAAGGTTCGCATGAAGTGAAGATCTCCTTACATAATAACGACCACACGCCTTACGATGTTAGCAAAACAGTTACGTTCGATGTGAAGTAGGTGTGTTGATGTCTTTTCGTCAAAAGAAATTAAGTTTACAGAAACGTATTGTTTTCCTCATAACAGCGGTCACAGCCGGCATGATCTCGACGATGATGGTGTTTGATACGATCAGCTTGAATCAATCGATCCGTGAAGCATATGTAAGTCAAATCAGCGGTATGACGATTGCAATCAACGGTCGTTATGAAGAATCGAGATCGATCTCCGATATCCAGCAGATTTTCGATTACATACAATATAAGAATAATCGCGTTCTGGATATGAAGCTGTATGACAAACAAGGAAAAATCTTAGCCTCCTCGAATCGACAAGAGGTAGGAACGATTCTGAATGCCGCGAAAATCGTGATTCCTAAGCAAGATAAGACAATTGTAGATCGTATCCCAATTGCCGAGAGTGATAGGCCGATCGTTCGATTAACGGCACCACTGCAAGAAGATGGTTCTGTTGTCGGGGCAGTAGAGGTTATTTTCGACTCATCGGAAGAGGAAATGCTGCTCAAACAAAGAACGAAACTGATTCTGTTCGTTGGACTTAGTATTGCAATTATATTATCGATTTTATTATGGCTTATTCTGCGAGTCATTGTTATCCGGCCATTAAGCCGGTTGCGTGAAGCGGCAGTCATTGTGAAGCAAGGTGGAGAACTGCCTAAATTGCAATTCAAAGCTTCACCCGAAATTGCCGAGGTTTCTGAGGCTTTTAATGATATGGTCAGCAATTTGGATGAACGGTATCAGGAGCTGCAGCAGGCTTTGAATACCTTGCAAGTTACACAAGATCAGCTCGTACATTCGGAGAAAATGGGGGCACTAGGGAATTTAGTTGCAGGCGTGTCGCATGAAATTAACACCCCAATTGGTATTGGTGTAACGGCTATTAGTTACTTGGATCAGAAGGCGAAAGAGTTTCAAGCCTTGTATGAAGCGGGGAAAATGAAGAAATCTGATTTGGAGCAATTTCTATCCATTTCCCATGAGAGCATAGTGATGGTCCAATCTAACTTGGAACGAGCTTCTTCTTTAGTAAAAAGCTTCAAGCAAATTTCAGTGGATCAAAGTGTAGAGATGAAGCGAACCTTCCTATTCAAAGAATATGTGGAGGGGATTATCGCAAGTTTGAAGCCTGCACTTAAGAAAACACGTATACAACTAGACGTTTACTGCGATGATCAACTGCAGTTGTATACGTACCCAGGTGCATTATCTCAAATCATTACGAATTTAGTTATGAATTCTCTGAATCATGCTTACGATACTGATGACGATGAAGGATGTTTATGTATCCGAGTAATAGACTATCCCGATCATGTCATGCTGGCCTATTCCGATGATGGGAAAGGGATGTCAGAAGAGGTGTTGGATCATATTTTTGATCCATTCTTCACAACAAGCCGCGGTCAAGGCGGGACAGGCCTAGGGATGAATATCGTGTATAACCTTGTGAAAGAATCGTTAAATGGTACAATTCAATGTTCAAGCGTACGAGGACAGGGCAGTTTATTTGCAATTACAATCCCCAAAGAGGAGGAAGCTGAGATATGACTAATGAAGTGGAGTCTGTCGATCAGGATGAGCTTCTTTTTGCTGCTGAGGAAGACAGCGTTGCAGCAAATCTAAGGACTGTGGAACAAGACCCGTGGATCGTACTTATTGTCGATGATGAGAAACAAATACACCAAGTAACGAAAATGGTGTTACAGGATCTCGAATTTGCCGGCAGAAAACTGGCGTTTCATAGTGCCTATTCTGCTTTGGAAGCGAAACAACTATTGAAAGAACAACCGCAAACGGCTCTTGTTTTATTAGATGTTGTTATGGAATACGAAGACGCAGGTTTGCAAATTGTTAAATACATTCGTGAAGAACTGAATAATCAAGCTGTACGTATTATTTTGCGAACTGGACAGCCAGGACAGGCGCCTGAGCGCACGGTTATCATGGATTATGATATTAATGATTATAAAGAAAAGACGGAGTTAACCTCACAGAAATTGTTTACTACGGTTGTTACGGCATTGCGCTCCTTCCGTGATATCAAAACAATTGAGAAAAGTAGAATTGGTTTGGAAGAAATTATTAAGTCATCGGCGACTTTGTTTGAATTACAGTCCATGAAGAAATTTGCGTCAGGCGTACTGACCCAAATGACCTCCATCGTTAATTTACATAAGAATGCGATACATTGTAGTTTTGCGGTGACGAAGGGGATCGAGGACATCTACATTCTTGCAGCTAGCGGTGATTATGCGGCGAATCAAGATGCAAGAGCACGGGATGTGGTTCCTACTGATGTTCTTGAGGAAATTGAATTGGCTTTCCATACGCGTAGAAGCAGCTTTGGCGCGGATCGTTTCATCATCTATTTCCAAAGTAAGATGGGGATGGAGAACGTGATTTATATGAACGGGTTTAATGCGCTGAGCGAATGGGAGCATTACCTCGTGGATATTTATTGCGCGAACGTTTCGGTTGCTTTTGAGAATATTTATTTGAACAACGAGCTTGAGAGTACGCAACAGGAAATCATTTATACTATGGGCGAGATCACGGAAACGCGTTCGCAGGAAACCGGTCATCACGTTAAACGAGTGGCTGAGTATTCACGACTGTTAGCTCTGAAGTATGGCTTATCTGAGCAGGAAGCTGAAACGATTCGATTAGCAACACCGATGCATGATGTAGGAAAAGTTGGGATTCCAGATGCCATACTTAATAAACCGGGTTCCTTAACTACGGAAGAATTCGAAATTATGAAAACTCATTCTAATTTAGGCTATGAAATGCTCAAGCATTCGAATAAAAAGGTATTGCACGCCGCGGCGATTATTGCTCATCAGCATCATGAACGATTCGACGGTACAGGTTATCCACAAGGGCTAAGTGGGGAAAACATTCACTTATATGGCCGAATAACAGCCTTAGCAGACGTATTTGATGCACTGTGCAGCGATCGGGTATATAAGAAAGCATGGGAATTAGATCGTGTTCTGGATTTATTGAAATCTGAAAGTGGTAAGCATTTTGACCCTGTCATTGTTGATTTGTTTCTAAGCAACCTCGACGAGTTTCTAGTCATCAAGGAATTGTATAAAGAAAATCGTTAATTACCTTAAGGATTTCTGCCTTCTGGCATAAGATCCGGATCACCTTCTCATACTACGGTTGTTTCAAGCCTTGTCACCCCTTGTTCTATGGAGCAAGGGTTTTTGGCAAATTCATAAACATGTACAGGATTTAAGGTTCGAAAAGTTGACGTACACGTTAAATTTCGGCAAAAATACGGTTGAACTGTGATTTCCCCTAATTTGTCTTAGAAAGAAGGATGAAATCTTCGTCATTGTCTCATTTTCGAAGAAAGAAGCCCGTTTCTTTTAATTTACAATTCCTGTATGCTAGAAAGGGGCTTGAGACAGACAGAAAGAAGGTGTCACCATGGAAGGAATTGGACTCGTACTGGAAGGCGGAGGTATGCGAGGGGTATACACCGCGGGAGTCTTGGAATACTTTATGGAGCAGGATTTATATTTCCCCTATGTGGTGGGTGTTTCAGCAGGAGCGTGCAATGCCGTTTCTTATATTTCTAAACAACCTGGACGGAATAAGAAAGTGACGATTGACTATGTTGCGGATCATCGTTATTTAAGCTATCGAAATTTATTGCGCAGTAAAAGCATATTTGGCATGGATTTTATTTTTAATGAGCTGCCGAACAGGCTTGTGCCATTTGACTATGACACGTTCTATGCCTCTTCACAGCAATTTGCAATAGGTACAACAGATGCACATACAGGGGAGCCGATTTATTTCACGAAACATCAGCTTCAACAGCAAACGATGCCCATCGTACAAGCTTCGAGCTCGTTGCCATTTGTAGCTACGCCGATCCTTTTTGAAGGGAGAACCTTATTTGATGGCGGCTTGGTCGATCCGATTCCCGTTCAGAAATCGGTTGCTGACGGCAATAAAAAGCATATTATTGTATTAACGAAGGAGCTTGGTTACCGTAAACGGCCGTTCAAGCAACGTTGGTTGGCGAAGAGCTTTTATCCGAAATATAATGGACTGGTAAATGTGCTTGTGAATCGCAGCGAAATTTATAATAACACCTTAGAAACGATTGAACGAATGGAAGCGGATGGAAGTGCGATCATTATCCGACCTTCAACCAAAGTTGAAGTTGGACGAATGGAGAAGGATCCGCGGAAGCTCGAGAAATTGCATGAGCTTGGCTATGAAGATGCGAAGAGGCTTGGAGCGCAATTGAAAGATTGGTTACTACACTAGGGGGTTGTAAGTAGTGAGCGAAGGAAAACAGAAAGTTAAGCCATTTTTGATGTTTGAGGGTCGTGCTGAGGAAGCTATGAATTTCTATACCTCGCTATTCGATCAATCTGAGATCGTCAGTATTGAGCGCTATGGTCCTGAAGGACCTGGACCTGAAGGAAGTGTTGTGAAAGCGACCTTCTCTATTCACGGGCAACAAATTATGTGTAGTGACAGTCCGGTTAAGCACGCCTTTACCTTTACACCTTCGATATCCTTGTTTGTGACTTGCGATACGGTCGAGGAGATTAATCGTGTATTTGAAACGCTGTCGCAAGACGGCAAAGTCTATATGGGCTTAGCTACTTACCCTTTTAGTGAAAGATTCGGTTGGGTAGGGGATCGCTTCGGCGTAACTTGGCAGTTGAGCCTTGAGAAATAGTATATCTTTACTTGTATAGCATTTGTTTGCATTTTGTCGAAACATGCGGTATGGTAGAGACTAACCAAATAAGAACCCACGGGAGCTTGAGAAGTCAGGCTGAGATTGTGACCGTCATTGTCACTAACCGTTTATCTGATCTGGGTAATGCCAGCGTAGAGATCTCATATAAATGCACATCCAACGATTTATTTCGTTTGGACATCTCATTTTCTACACATGGCGCTCCCGGATAACGGGGGCTTTTTCTTATGGTTATATAGAGATAAGAGGAGAGGGAAACCAAGTATGAAATGGAACAAAATTGCACCACTTGTTTTAGTCAGCTTTACCGTCTTAATGGCAGGCTGCGGTAATGATTCAGCGAAGTCAGTTCAACCGACAGAAGGAGCGAAAAAGCTAACTGACGTAAAAGTCGTCCTAGACTGGACGCCGAATACGAACCACACGGGGCTGTATGTCGCGAAGGATCAAGGTTTTTTTGAGCAAGAGGGCTTAAATGTGCAAATCATTGCCCCTGGCGAAGGTGGAGCGGATACGATGATCGCTTCTGGCGCAGCCGAGTTTGGTGTGAGCTATCAAGAAAGCATTACGCAAGGCCGTATTCAAGGAGTGCCGTTAGTCTCTATTGCTGCAGTTATTCAACATAATACATCTGGTTTTGCTTCACCTGTCGCGAAAAATATCAAAACGCCGAAGGATTTCGAGAACAAATCATATGGCGGTTGGGGTGCTCCTTCAGAAAGTGCCATGATTGAATCATTGATGCAATCGGAGAAGGCTGATGCGACGAAAGTGAAAATGGTCAATATCGGCGATGCGGATTATTTTACAGCGGTCAAACGAGATATTGATTTCGCATGGATTTACTATGCTTGGACGGGTGTAGATGCGGAATTGCGTGGTGAGCCGCTAAACATGATTTATTTGAACAAATATTCGGATAAACTGGATTATTACACACCGGTATTGGCGACAAATGAGAAGATGATCTCTTCGAAGCCGGAAATCGTTAAAGCGTTCGTTGCTGCTGCTTCCAAAGGATATCAATTCGCTATTTCGAAACCGGAAGATGCGGCGAATATTTTGATTAAAGCAGTCCCGGATCTGGATCCTAAGCTAGTCGTTGCTAGTCAAAAATGGTTAAGCCCACGCTATCAGGACGATGCTGCTCGTTGGGGTGAGCAAAAGAAATCCGTGTGGGAGAACTATGCCACGTGGATGTTGGATCACAAGCTCTTAGAGAAAAAGCTGGATGTGGATGCTGCCTTCACGAATACGTTTTTACCAGGAAGCACGAAATAATTCCTAATCCGAAAAGAGGAGAATTCCAATTATGGCTAATGCACTTGTTAGTATTCAAATTATCCCGAAAACGGTGAATGGTGAAGACGTCATTCCTTACGTAGATCGTGCAATCGAAGTGATTGCAAAGTCAGGAGTTAAATATTTCGTATCACCGCTTGAAACGACGATGGAGGGCGAGTTGGATCAACTCCTTCTCATTATTCAAGATATGAATACGGCGATGATTGACATGGGTAGCCCGAACGTCATTTCTCAGGTGAAAATTTACTTCAATCCGTCGGGCGCCTCGATGGACAAGTTAACGGAGAAGTATAGATAATGAACATCCATCGCTGGATCAAAGCAGGATGGCCGCCACTTGTGGTAGTCATCCTTCTGTTATTTATTTGGCAGCTTGCTGTCACATGGGGAGGAACCGCAGATTGGCTGCTTCCGAGCCCGCTGAAAATATGGCGAGACGGTACGACAGATATGCCGCGCGTGTGGATGCATATGTGGGCTACCGTTCGTTTGATGTGCATTGGTTTTAGTGTGGGAGCCATCGGTGGTGTTCTAGTTGCCAGCGTGTTACATAGGCTTCCTTTCGTTAAAGCAGGTTTCTATCCGCTGCTCATTTTATCTCAAAATATCCCTGTCATCGCTCTGGGTCCGCTGTTAATTATTTTATTTGGCTTTGGCCTTTTACCTAAACTTATACTGATTTCACTTGTTTGTTTCTTCCCTGTGACGATGTCAACGCTAGATGGCTTTATGCAGACAGATCGCAGCATGTACAACTACATGCAAATGATTGGTGCATCGAAACGCCAAATTTTCTATAAATTAGAGCTGCCACACGCACTGCCGTTTCTGTTCACGGGACTCAAAATATCAGCTACTTATAGTGTAATGGGAGCTGTTATTGCCGAATGGTTAGGCGGAAATGTGGGGCTTGGCTATTATATGATCCTACAAAAATCAGCCTTCCGTGCGGATCGGGAATTTGTGGCAATTGGGATCATCGTGATTCTGAGTTTGCTCTTTTTCTGGCTAATCGCAGGGCTTGAGAAGCTCATCATTCGTTGGAACGTCAAACGTTCTTCGTAAGAGAGGAGGAGCTGTGAATATGAGTAAATTAAAGCTTACTGGGATTCACCATGTGTTCCCAAATAAAAAGGGGCATGTTTCCGTACTCGCCGATATTCATCTTCATGTTGAGCAAGGTGAATTCGTTTCCATCATTGGACCCTCTGGCAGCGGTAAGAGTACCTTATTCCATATCATTGGTGGGCTCGTGCAGCCGACGTCTGGCGAAGTTTGGCTAGATGGCGAGAAGGTGACGGGTAAAAAAGGACTTATTTCATACATGCCTCAGCAACCGGCGTTGTTTCCATGGCTCTCCATTGAGGAAAATGTTGCACTTGGGCAGGAAGTGGCAGGGGAGTCGCGCACTTCGGCGATCGCCAAAGCCAGAGAATGGCTGCCCAAAGTTGGTTTAGGCGGCTATGAACGGGAACTACCACATGTACTATCAGGCGGGATGCAGCAGCGAGTTTCTTTTCTGCGAGCCTTGTTAAGCCCCCAAGAGCTTATGTGCTTAGATGAGCCTTTCGGCTCCTTGGATGCGTTAACACGGCTGGATATGCAGGCGTGGCTCCTTAACATTTGGGAACAAAATAAACGATCTATTTTGTTCGTCACTCATAGTATCGAGGAAGCAATCTTTCTGTCTGATCGTATCTATGTGCTTTCCAATAAGCCTGCAAGTATCTTGGAAGAGTTAAAGGTGCCATTTGCAAGACCACGTCAGGAAGCTATCATGCAGGAAACGGCGTTTATAGCACTAAGACAGCGTATTCAAGGACTGCTGCGACAGGAGAAAACAAATGATGTCAGCCATTGATGCGCATATTCATCTCGATATGTACGACGAAGAGTCGGCGAAGGCAATTATTGCAGAGCTGGAAGATTCACAGGTGCAGGCTTTGATCGCGGTATCCAGACATCTGGATTCCTGCAAAGCAACGAAGCAATTGAAGTCACTTGCTCCAGATCACATCTTTGCCGCTTACGGGTTTCATCCAGAGCAAGAGCTGCCCACGGAAACGCAGTTGGAGGCATTAATCGGTTGGATGAGTGAGCACGTAAGTGACATGATCGCAGTGGGTGAAATTGGACTTCCTTATTACACACGACACGAAGTCGAAGAGGCTGGCAAGCCGTTTGACGTAGCACCTTATATTCAACTACTTCAGCGCTTCTTATGGCAGGCGGCCCAGTGGGACAAGCCTGTTGTACTTCATGCAGTGTATGAGGATGCAGAGATTGTATGTGATCTACTAGCGAAGTACGGGCTCAAGAGGGCGCATTTCCATTGGTTTAAAGGATCTGTCGAAACCGTAGAGCGTATGATAGGCGCTGGTTATTATATATCTATAACGCCAGATGTTCTCTATGAAGAAGAAATACGAACTCTTGTTCGAAGCTTTCCTTTGGAACTCATGATGGTCGAGACAGATGGTCCTTGGCCATTTGAAGGGCCGTTCGCGGGCAATGAAACTCATCCTCGTATGATTCACGCCGTCATTGAACAAATCGCTGAGCTAAAGGGGAAAACCGTGCAAGATACGGCAGCTATTTTACTCCAAAATACCTATCGCTTTTATCAGTTGTCATGAGACCTGGAATAAATCCAACTGGACAAGTGTTCGTATTGGATCTATAATGAAATAGAACACATGTTCGATATTTGGATGAGGTGAAAGAATAACATGACAAACCGATGCGGTTGGGTTAACGAAGACCCTTTATATCAAGATTACCATGACCATGAGTGGGGAGTTCCCGTGCATGATGATCGCGTCTTGTTTGAGATGCTGAATTTGGAAGGCGCTCAAGCTGGTTTAAGTTGGTATACGATTTTGAAGAAGCGAGATAACTATCGGGAAGCATTCGATGGCTTTGATCCGCACGTGATCGTGAATTATGATGAGCCGAAGCTGCAGGATTTACTCCAAAATCCCGGCATCGTGCGCAATCGTTTGAAAATAGCTTCCGTTGTTCAGAATGCGAAGGCCTTTCTGAAGGTTCAACAAGAGTTCGGCACGTTTGATTCGTACATTTGGAGTTTCGTAGGTGGCGAAACCATTAAGAATAACTGGGAAGACAGTCGTCAGTTGCCTGCCAAAACGGACATTTCAGATCGTATGAGTAAAGACTTAAAGAAGCGCGGTTTCAAGTTCGTCGGTTCGACGATTTGTTATGCTTACATGCAGGCAGTGGGCATGGTCAATGATCATAGCCAAGCTTGCTTCCGTTATCACAAGGAATAACTTGAAGTAAAACTTAAGGCCATCTGAAGGACGAATTGTCCGAATCAGATGGCCTTATTGTGCTTCAATTGGCATGTTGGAGTTGTTTCTCTATTAAATTGGCTTTGATCATATAAATCCGTTTGCGAATGTAGAAATCATAAACAGCACCTGTAAGTTCCTTAGGTTTAATACGGTTGTTCGTGTCGTTATCTATGATTGTCACCGATCCGTCATCATAAAACTTAAACGTGTAATCGGCATAGTAGGTGTGTGCTTCGTCCAACATGTCCTCGATCTGTGCAGGTAAAAGATGGTCAGTGTCACACAATGCCTTCTGATACCAATAATCTCTCTCGATAAAACGGAAATTGTGACTGGGGTTCATCATGTTAACAACCTCCTCATCTAGTTAGAACATTTGTTCTTGTTTTTATTATAACAAACATGTGTTCGTAATGGAAGAGGAATCTATGAAAAAAGGAAATATTTTCATAGAATTAACATAAAAAAGCCACCAATCTCTAAGATTGATGGCTTTGGCTGTTAACGATGTGTTCTGTAATGGAAAGTCCGTGTAAACGGCCGGTTTCAATGAAGATCTCGTTCGCATCATATTTGGAAGAAGCGACCACACCTGCAACATATAAGCCGGGAATGTTCGTTTCCATGGTCTCGGGGTTGACCAATGGTGCGTTCGTTACTTCATGAAACTGAACGCCAATATCCGTAAGCAGGAACCGATCTGGCCGAAAGCCCGTTAAGGCAAGTACAAAGTCATTCTCCAGAGTGACGTGTTCGCTTCCTTTTCGCACATGAACAGCATGTTCGTCTATGCGTTCTACCTGAGCGTCAAACCACATTCGGATGCGTCCTTTATTCACCATGCTTTCAAATAAGGGACGGACCCATGGTTTAATATTGGCGGAGAAATCTTTCCCTCGATAGACGACAGTCACATCAGCACCAACGCGGAGCAAATCCATGGCAGCATCCACGGCTGAATTGTTACCGCCGATGATCGCAACCTTCGCTCCGGCATAAGGATGTGCTTCTTTGTAGTAATGCGTTGTTTTGGGAAGTTCTTCGCCAGGAATACCCAGCATGTTCGGATGATCGAAATAACCAGTAGCGACAACGACTTTAAGCGTATCATAAGTCGCTTTATTGCCAAATTGATCGGACGTGTGTACCTTGAAGCCAGTTTCAACTTGCTCAATCCGAACAGCTTCTTCATAAGATCGAATGCGCAGTTGCTCACGGCGAGCGACTTCACGATAGTAAACCAGCGCCTCTTGGCGATAAGGTTTGTCATGCGGGGTCGTAAAGGAGTAGCCGCCGATCTCTAACAATTCCGGTGTACTGAAAAACTGCAAATACGTAGGGTATAAATAAATGGCATTCACAATACAGCTTTTCTCTATGAGTAATGGCGACAGACCAGCGCGCCTTAAGGCAACAGCTGCCGATAATCCACAAGGACCGGCACCAATAACAATGACTTGTTCCACGTAGCAACCTCCTCCAATACATACTTCTTAGTCTATAGTAGCGCAGGAGGTAAGAGATGCCAAGTTCGAATACCCTTGAAAATAAGTCGAATTAACGAAAATAGAGCAGCCACCGGCTCCAGGAAGGAACGGTATGACTGCTCTAAAAGAATGAAGCCGACTATTTCTGGTTTAGCTGATTTTCTTCATTTTCTTCACTAATATCGTCTTTGGCAAGATTGATGGAAGATGTGCTTGGCGCGTTTTCCAACGTATCATTTACAAAAGCCATATCTTGATTTTCCGCATTCGTATTCGTAGTACCTGTATAGTTGCCATCATGTTTCTTATTTTCGACCATAGGAGCACTTCCTTTTCTTCTGATTTACAGTACTCGGTTAATGTGTTCAAAAGAGGAGGATTATATTCCCTTTTTTTTAGGTATCGTGAGAGGGTAGTGAGAGTCCATATAGTTCCTTTCGGCAAAATCCGCTATAATAAGCGAAGATGGTATGGAAAAGGAGAGAAATACGAATGAATACGTCAAACATTAAACATATGGTTGTTTTCAAGCTGCACGCAGGTGCAAATAACGCAAATGCCGAGCAATTCCTAAAGATCAGTGCGGAAGAGCTAACAACAATACCTGGTGTTGAGCAATTTGAAGTACTGCGCCAAGTGAGTGCGAAAGCGGATTATGACTACGGATTCTCTATGGTTTTTGCAAGTCAAGCCGCTTATGAGGCTTATAATAATCACCCCGTACATACCCAGTATGTGGCTGAGCGCTGGATGAAAGAAGTTAGCTCCTTCCAGGAAATCGATTTTCAAATTTTCGAGTAATAGGAGGACGTTTAGATGAAAGTTTTGAAATTGCCCAAGGATGAGAAAGATGCCCTAATTAGTGATTTACAGGAACATTTAGATGTAGAGCTTGGGGTAACGGTAGGTCAAATTGCAGCAGAGCAATTGATCGACTACATGCTTCAGCAGCTAACCTCTCCGATTTATAACCTTGCGATTGAGGATGCAATTAAAAGTGCCAAAGACCGAATGACCGTGCTGGAGGACGATCTCTACGCGTTGAAAGTTACCAAGCTTACTAGGAGATAATGTTCATTGACTCGTGTAAGAGCCTGATTGGAGTGGGGAACATAATGAAGAAGTCGGAAGAGCACTTTGATGTGTTTGATGCAAAAAGGAATTGGCTCGGCGTGGCGCCTCGCTCCGAGGTTCATGCCAAGGGGCTATGGCATCAGACCTTCCAATGCTGGATTGTCAGCTTGGAAGAGAACGTACCGAAGCTTCTGCTTCAGCTAAGGCATCCTGACAAAGATCTCTTCCCAGATTTACTGGACATCTCTTGTGCAGGGCATCTAGCTGCGGGTGAAACTGTCGAAGAGGGGACACGAGAGTTAGAGGAAGAATTAGGACTCTCTGTAGTCTTCGAGGACTTAATCTCCTGTGGTGTATTTGCGGAAGAGGATCTGATTTCGGACACGCTGATCGATCGTGAATTCTGTCATGTATTCCTCTATCGGTGCGATCAAGCGTTGCGAAGCTATGAGCTCCAGCCGGATGAGGTGACGGGACTATTCGCTGTGTGCGTCTCGGATTTTAAACAACTTGTTAGTGGTGAACGGGTGGAAATTACGGCGAATGGTTTCAAAATGGGAAGTAACGGCGAGTACACAGATGTCGCATGGTCGATTTCATTGAAGGAAATGGTTCCTCATCCTACGGCGTATTTTGATCTTCTTTTTCAGAAGATGGGGAAGCTTGGTTGGGCGTGAGGATGTTAAGATATGAAGAGGCTAAGAGATAAAGAAATGAAGGCATGAATGAAAAAGAACCGATCAGTCAATCTGATCGGTTCTCATAGTGCGTAGCATCTTTTAGACGAAATAGGCATTCGCAACGTAGACATACGCGATGTAACACACGATGGAGAGGCCAATGCAGGTGATGCCCCATGCAATTTTTCGCTTAAACAAGAGCAAGAATCCAGCGCTGAAGGCGGATCCCATGACAAGCATTGAAATAAAAGTTAGTACACCCATGGAAATGTATCTCCTTACCCTTTGTTTACGTAATCACGAACCATATCCTCAGTAACAAGGGAACGGAGTGGAGAAATACCTTTTTGGGCATGGGCGATAATTTGGGCCGTAACCGCGTTGATGGCATCAACGTTAAATGGCAGCCCGCGTTTGCACAGATCGACAGCCGCGTCAATGGCGTGCTCTCGCTGCGCATCAAGCTCAGCAAATCGAACGAGATGCAAATGCTGTGCATTCGAATGTTTGGAAATCGCTTCATGTACATTCATGTTAAAGTTCTCCTTTAGTGACTAGATTGTCTTCTAGTATACACGATTGAAAAGCGAAGGAACAGGTTTCCAAACAGAAAACAGATGAACAAATCGTGATCTTTCATTCAGTGCACTAACATTTAATGGCATTAATAAGATAGAGAGCTCGGAGTGAACCCCATGAACGTGTTACCCATAAATGCAATACTTCCACAACTCGTACATACCTTACAAGAACGAACGTGTGCCATCGTAGTCGCGCAGCCTGGTGCGGGCAAAACAACTCAGGTTCCTTTGGCGTTATTGGAGGCAGTGTGGCTGCAAGGCCAAAAGATTCTTATGCTCGAGCCAAGAAGACTGGCAGCCCGCGCAGCAGCGCGTTACATGGCCAAATTGCTAGGCGAGGAAGTCGGTCAGACGATTGGTTATCGGGTGAAAAATGATACACGTGTTGGTCCGAAAACGTGCATTGAAGTTATTACAGAAGGTGTTCTAACCCGTATGCTGCAGCAGGACCCTGCCTTAGATGGGGTTGGCATCGTCATATTTGATGAGTTTCATGAGCGCAGCCTGCATGCAGATATTGGGCTTGCATTGTGTCGTCAGTCCCAAACCCTGCTTCGGGATGACTTGAGAATTTTGCTAATGTCCGCAACCTTGGAAGCCAATGCGATTTCTACACTGTTAGATGATGCGCCGATTATTGAGAGTGAAGGCCGAACTTTCCCCGTGGATACTCACTATCTGCAACAGAAAGTAGTTGGGAAAATAGAACCTGTAGTAGTCGCAAGTATTGGGCAAGCGTTGCAAGCGCACGGTGGAAGTATACTCGTATTTCTGCCAGGTGCGGTGGAAATCCATCGTGTTGCGAACGGACTTGCGGCATTGCGATTGGGAGAGGCTGTGCATGTTGCACCTTTATATGCGAATCTCTCGTTGGAGGATCAAGACCAAGCGCTGTCGGCTGTCCGCGCGCCTGGTCATCGCAAAATCGTGCTCGCCACCTCGATCGCCGAGACCAGCTTGACAGTCGAGGGGATCACGGTTGTGATTGACAGCGGTCTCATGCGTGTGCCGCGTTTCTCGCCCCGCACCGGCATGACTCGACTGACGACGGTGCCGGTATCCGTTGCCTCTGCCGATCAGAGGAGAGGCAGAGCAGGGCGTCTCGGTCCAGGCGTATGTTATCGCCTGTGGACCGAGACCGAGCATCGGCAGCTCCCGCCGAGCTCAACGCCCGAGATCCGCGAAGCTGATCTCGCCCCGCTGGCGATGGAGCTTGCCGCCTGGGGCGCGCCAGACCCCGCTGCGCTGGTCTGGCTAGACCCTCCGCCTGCTGCTGCGTATCAGCAGGCGAGGGAACTGCTCGTGCAGCTAGGCGCGCTGCACGAGAACGGGGGCCTAACGCCACACGGCAAGCGTGTCGCGGCGTTAGGCCTGCACCCGCGGCTTGCGCACATGGTGCTGCAAGCCATTTCGCTTGAGCTCGGCACGCTGGCGTGCGAGCTCGCGGTCATGCTCAGCGAGCGCGATTTCATGCGCGCCGCCGAGAGGGATGCGGATGTGCGCAGCCGCATAGAAGAGCTCTGGCGCGCGCTGCGAGGCGACGCGCGCGAGGGTGTGGACCTTGTCCTTTGCCGCCGCATCGCGGCGGAGGCCAAGGTCTTGATGCAATCGCTCGGCATCCGGCCGAGCGTGAGCCAAGCAGCGGCGAGCGGGCTGCTGCTCGCCTTCGCCTTCCCCGACCGCGTCGCGCAGCGACGGTCGGCGGGGCGGTTTACGCTCGCGAACGGCCGCGGGGCCGTGCTGCCGGAGCTGCAACCGCTCTCGAACGAGCGATATATCGTCGCAGCCGAGCTGGACGACAGCGGCACGGAGAGCCGCATTTACCTCGCAGCTCCGCTGCAAGAGGAGGAGCTGTTCACTGCTTTTGAAAACCACATCCGCAAGGAACAAGTTGTGGAATGGGACAGTGCAGTAGGGTCAGTGCGTGCAAGAGAACTGTGGCAGCTTGGTGCGCTAACACTCAAAGATAAGCCGCTTCAGGAACCCAATCCGGATCTCGTCCTACAGGCATTGCTTGCAGGCATTCGATCGGAATCTTTAGACGTACTGCCTTGGACACGAAATGCGCGTCAGCTACAAGAACGCAGCATCTTTCTACATCGTTTTACGGAAAATTGGCCTGATCTTCGGGATGAAACCTTGTTGGCAACCCTTGAGGAATGGGCAGGTCCGCATCTCTATGGACTGAAAAGTAAAGGAGCTTTGAGCCGCCTTAACTTGACAAGCCTATTAGAAGAAATGCTAACATGGGAACAGCGACGTTCGTTAGACGAATGGGCTCCTACACACATTCAAGTGCCGAGTGGGTCACAAATTCCCGTTGACTATAGCAACATGGAATCACCGACGCTATCTGTACGTTTACAAGAGATGTTTGGATTGGCAGATACGCCTCGTATCGCTAAAGGGAGAGTGCCAGTCACATTGCACTTGTTATCTCCAGCACAAAGGCCGATGCAGGTGACGAAGGATTTGGCTAGCTTCTGGCGCGAAGCCTACTTCGAAGTGAAAAAAGATCTCAAAGGCCGCTACCCCAAGCACTACTGGCCAGATGATCCTATGGCGGCGATTCCGACGAACCGTGCAAAGCCCAGAACCTGAACCCATGTATCTGAGAAAGGAACGGAGCAAGTCATGACAATTCATGCTGATACCACAGACATCGTTATATATGTTTCAGCTGGATTTGCAACCGCGTCTAACTTCCTAGATGACTTTGCGGCAAAACTTGCATTGCGATATAAGCAAGCAGGCAGAAATGTGCAGGTACATGTTTATTTTCCATATGGCGATTGGGACCGAACCAAGCATGGTCAGCTGACCGAAATCATACGTGATATGTGGCATAACGCGCATCGTAAGCAATCCGTTTATGGTGGTAAAAGCTTGCGTGAGTTCGTAAAAGCGACCAGGGGGCATGGCCAAAAGCTTATCTTTATCGGACATAGCGCTGGTGCTATAGCCTCGATAATGGCGGCGGAATATCTTGCACTTGAGGGACAAAAGATCCTAGGTGTCATCCAAATTGGCTCACCGAGATGTGCAATTCCGGCATTGTTAAAAAACAAAGTGTTGTACATACATGCTATGAATCCGCAGAATCAATCCCGTGATCCCATTCCTCGACTGGGAACATGGGGTGGGTGGGGTCGAACACGATTAGGCATTTACGGCTGGAACCGTGCGAAACATGCGCCGATTCACCAGTTAATGCTCCCGATTATCGGGAGTCATGCTGATTATTTTAGAGATCACAATCCATACATATGGGATAATGCTTCAAACTTACAAACCACCATGAACGCAATATGGACATGGCTACAATCAATTGAAAAGGATGTTGAACATGATTGAAATTTTGAAAGCAAGTATGGAACACAGCAAAGAAGATGGCTACCTTGGGCACGTAGAATTTAAAGTCGAAGGCCACGAGCATCCGTACGAAATCACGCTCCAAAGCACCAAAGGCAAAAACGACTGGAGTTACGCCCTTCACTTCCTAAGTGAATCCGGCAAAGAAGAGGACATCGAGGCTGTAGAGGAATTATTAGAAGAAGATGAGCATTTCGATCTACTCGTGAACGCAGCACGTGAAACGTTGGCGAAATAAGTCAACCCCACACTTAACTTTTTCGGAAATGCTAATTCACAGAAACCCGCGCATTATGCGCGGGTTTTCGTCGTGATTAGTGGTGCTGAAACTGCCAGGCTATAACCTGACCAACTTATTAAACAGAGGTTATAACCACGTGCTGCAACTTACAACTAACAATATTGGATTTTTGTCACAGCGCTTTATCTGAATAAATGATGTGATATACGTTCAGAGGGTACAACGTTTTCAAAACTGCCAACTGACATCTTGCAACTGACATTAATTGAAAAATGTCATTTCCCACTTTGCGGAACAGTGAAGTGATGGCCTCCCGGTAAGTGAATTACGTTTCTCCACAAAGCCAACTGACATCTTACAGCTGACATTATTTGAAAAATGTCATTTCCCTCTTGCAGTACAGTGATGTGATAGCCCTCCGGTAAGTGTATTAAGTTTCTACAAACAACCAACTGACAACTTACAACTGACATTATTTAAAATTTGTCATTTCCTACTTTGCAAAACATCGAAGTGATGTGCCGTTCCCCCGTTCAACCAAACCGCTTCAGAATCAAAACCGCATTATGCCCGCCAAAGCCAAATGAGCTCGACAGCCCGTACAGAAGCTCCGCACGCCGCGCCACATGGGGCACGTAATCCAAATCACACTGAGGATCTGGATTGTCCAAGTTGATGGTTGGGGGGATGAGGCCGTCCTGTAAGGTTTTGATCAGAGCGACGGCCTCGACACCGCCTGCGGCGCCTAGCATGTGGCCGATCATGGACTTGTTGGCGCTGATTGGCACGTCGTAAGCGCCGCGGCCAAGGAGACGCTTGATGGCCAGCGTCTCGGAGAGATCACCGGCGACGGTGCTCGTCGCGTGAGCGTTGATGGTGCTGATCTCCGACGCGTCGATCCCCGCATCAACCAGCGCTTCGCGCATGGCTCGGTAAGCCCCCGAGCCTTCAGGATCGGTTGCCACGATGTGGTAGGCGTCCGAGGTGGATCCATAGCCGACGATTTCGGCATGGATCCGAGCCCCGCGTCGCTCCGCATGCTCGAGCGACTCCAAGACCAATACGCCGGCGCCTTCGGCGGCAACGAATCCGTCGCGCTGCGCGTCGAACGGGCGGCTTGCCTGCTCGGGCGCATCGCAGCGCGTCGACAACGCGGTTGCATTGCCGAAGCCCGCGAGCGCGAGGTCGGTGACCGTCGCTTCGGCGCCGCCGGCAATGACGGCATCTGCGCCTCCGCGTTGGATGAGCTTAAAGGCTTCGCCAATGGCGTTATTGCCCGTTGCGCAGGCGGTAACGGGAGCCAAGGTTGGCCCTTTAACGCCGTACAAGATGCTAACCTGTGCAGCCGCCATGTTGGCGATCATCATCGGAACAACGGTCGGACTGACTCGGCTTGGCCCTCTGGCCAGCAGCGTTCGATAGTTGTCCAAGATGGTTTGGATGCCGCCAATGCCAGAGCCGATATAGACACCAATACGTTCTTCGTTGGAGGCATCAATCACGAGAGCAGCGTCATCGAGGGCTTGCTTAGCTGCCGCAACGGCGAACTGGCAATATCGATCCATGCGTCGCACCTCGCGACGTCCAACAGCGGCTTCGGCATCAAAATCCCGGACAACACCAGCGAAGTTCGTTTTGTAATCCGATGTGTTGAAATGCTCTATTTTAGAAATACCAGATTGCCCTGATGTCAAATTTCCCCAGAATGTATCCACCTGATTTCCTATTGGCGTAATAACGCCCATTCCTGTTATAACTACACGTTTCATCGCGTCGTCCTCCTTTTTCATTTAGAATGTCACACTACGTATCCTATTACAAGTTAGCGTTTATACTGGTATAATGGCTTCTATGATACTAGGCTGAGGAGGAAAGCTGGCATGAACACGAAGGAGAGGCTTCAAGAATTATCTAACTTTCTAACGGCACATCGGTCACGAATCCAGCCGCATGAAGTTGGATTATTAGGTGGTAGCAGGCGCCGTACGCCTGGCTTGCGCCGAGAGGAAGTCGCAACGATTGCTGGTGTGAGTACGACGTGGTATACCTGGCTGGAACAAGGGCGAGACATCAAAATGTCCGTACAGGTACTTGATCGCATTGCAATGGCCTTACAACTAAATGAGGATGAGCGGCAGTATTTGTTCAGTTTAGCGTTAGAACAACCAGCGCCAGCGACTTTTGTTGACCAAATACCGACGATAAGCCCGGCTTTGAATCGGATTTTGACTGAGCTGCATGACTGTCCCACGATTGTTTCGGATCGCCGGTGTCATATTGTTGGTTGGAATCAAGCGGCTGCGGCCGTCTTTCTTGACTTTGCTAAACTCCCAGAGGGGGAGCGGAATATGATATGGCTGCTTTTTACCCGGAAAGAATTGAAATCATTAGCTGTAAATTGGAGCGACTTCGCCAAAGGTTTCTTGTCGATGTTTCGTTCCTATTATGGTCAGTATGTGGGAGATAACTGGTATAGCGAATTTATTGAGGAATTGAGTGAGCGGAGCAAAGATTTTCGTGCTATTTGGAACGAGAGTGATGTCAGCTCTGCGCCTGAAGTTTTCATTGAATTTCGACATGCTAAGGTAGGGAAAATGTTGTTCGATCTAACGACCTTGCAAGTGCAAGGGAGAACAGATCTGAGATGCAGTGTATATACCCCATCCATCGGTTCTGATACGGATACGAAGATCAGATTGTTGATGAGTAAATTGGGTGAATAGCAACTATTTGACATATCAATGTCGTTCCATAAAATATGTACATACAAGTTGAACGGATGGTATAATACGTTCACAATCAAAGCCCTGAGGTGAAGCATGAAGGAAAAGCAATTACCGAAATATCAACAATTGAAACAGGAAATTTTATCCTGGTTACATACAGGAAGGCTTAAACCGAATGATCAAATGCCATCCGAAAATGAAATAGCTGAACAGTTCCTGATGAGTCGTCAGACAGTAAGGCAGACATTTGGCGAATTGGAGAAAGAAGGCTGGTTGTATCGGATGCAAGGCAAAGGGACGTTCGTTTCTACGCCACAAACGCAAAAATCACGCGATGTACAAACGATAGGCATCCTAACGACCTATATATCTGACTATATTTTTCCTCATATTGTTAGAGGGGCAGAGGCTACATTACGGGCGAGAGGCTATAGATTACTACTCTCCTCCACGGATAACGACAAAGCGAAAGAACGGGAAAGCTTGGATATGATGATGAGTCAACCCTTAAGTGGACTTATCATTGAGCCGACGAAAAGTGCGGAGGGAAACCCCAATCTTAGCTACTATTTGTCATTGGACTACCAGCATATTCCTTATCTCATGATAAACGAACGATACCCTGAGATGAACTGTCCTTCCTTGATCGTGGATGATGAAGTTGGTGGATATAAGGCTGCTGAGCATTTGATTCAGCTGGGGCATAGACGGTTGGCGGGCTTTTTCAAAACAGATGATTTACAAGGTGTGAATCGGTTAAAAGGCTTTATCCGCGCACATCATCATTACCAGATACCGCTGCTGCCTGAATTCGTTATTCATTATACGACGGAAGAAAAGCGGACAAAACCATACAGAAGTGCGCTCGATATGCTAGGACACGGTGCAGTTGAGGAACGGCCAACCGCTTTCGTGTGCTACAATGACGAACTTGCGATTCATCTCCTTGAAGCTGTACGTACAATTGGCATGCAGGTACCACAAGACATCTCTTTAATTGGGTTCGATGACTCGAATCTTGCAACGGCAACAGAGGTGAAATTGACGTCACTTTCACATCCCAAAACAGAGCTCGGCAGCGACGCGGCGGGCATTTTAATTGATATGATTGAGAATAAGCGCGTAATCGGCAGTGAAACGGGGAAAGTGTACAAGCCGGAACTGGTTATCCGAGAGTCAACAATTCGTATTCCGTAATTTTTAAAATAGGGGTAGTCAACTTGTACGTACAAGTGCTATACTAAGAACAAGAAATAGGTATAATCTTGAAGGAGGCTCCCCATGTCGAAGAAATATGCGATTGGTGTTGACTATGGTACGGAATCAGGACGCGCGGTTCTGGTTGATTTGAGTGATGGCACAGAGGTAGCAGATCACGTTACGCCATATCCTCACAATGTTATTGATGAGAAACTGCCGGTGTCCGGTGTGAAATTAGAATACGATTGGGCTTTACAACATCCTCAAGATTATATTGATGTACTTACACAATCTGTTCCAGCAGTTGTACGTGCATCTGGCGTAGATCCAGCAGATATTATCGGATTGGGTATTGATTTCACGGCGTGTACGATGCTCCCGATTAATAAAGAAGGTCAACCACTATGCTTCGAGCCAGCACTTGCGGCGAATCCGCATAGCTGGGTGAAACTGTGGAAGCATCATGCCGCACAAGATGAAGCCACACTCATTAATGAGATTGCAGCGAGCAGAGGAGAAGCTTTCTTACCACGTTATGGCGGTAAAATTTCTTCCGAGTGGATGATTGCGAAAGTTTGGCAGATTTTGAATGAAGCACCTGAGATTTATGAGCAGGCGGATCGTTTCTTAGAAGCGACGGACTGGGTTGTGTCTCAAATGACAGGTCAATCCGAGATCGTGCGCAACAGCTGTACAGCAGGTTATAAATCGATTTGGCACAAGCAAGATGGGTACCCAAGCCAAGATTTCTTTCAAGCATTGGATCCTAGACTTGTAGATGTCGCAGAAACGAAACTTCGCGGAGATGTTGTTGCCCTAGGTACGAAAGCCGGGGAATTGACAGCAGCTATGGCTGAGCGCATGGGGCTCGTTGCTGGAACTGCGATCGCGGTTGGTAACGTTGATGCGCATGCAGCTGTACCTGGTGTTGGCGTAGTTACGCCAGGCAAGCTAGTCATGGCAATGGGGACTTCCATCTGTCATATGCTGCTTGGTACAGAAGAGAAAGAAGTAGAAGGCATGTGCGGCGTTGTGGAAGACGGCATTATTCCAGGCTACTTAGGTTATGAAGCAGGACAATCGGCGGTTGGTGATATTTTCGCATGGTATGTGGAGCAAGGTGTTCCTGCGTATGTGGAAAAAGCTGCGGCTGAGGAAGGCATCAACGTGCATGAATGGCTGGAGCGCCATGCATCCGCTTACAAACCAGGTGAAACGGGCTTACTTGCTTTGGACTGGTGGAACGGTAACCGTTCGGTGCTAGTAGATACAGAGTTAAATGGACTTATCCTAGGTTATTCCTTACTTACGAAACCAGAAGAAATTTATCGCACTTTGCTGGAAGCAACGGCTTTCGGCACACGTAAAATTGTTGATGCTTTCCATAGCAACGGGGTTGAGGTTGAAGAATTGTACGCATGTGGTGGTCTGCCGCAGAAGAATCATCTGTTGATGCAAATTTATGCGGATGTTACGAACCGTGAAATTAAAATCGCTGATTCTAAACAGACGCCAGCGCTTGGTGCTGCGATGTTCGGAGCTGTTGCTGCGGGTGCCGACAAAGGCGGCTATGACAGCATTGTGGATGCCGCGAAGCAAATGGCACGAGTTCGTAAAGAAACGTTCAAACCAATTGCTGAGAACGTGGCTGTTTACGAGAAATTGTACCAAGAATACAGCAAGCTGCATGACTATTTTGGTCGTGGTGACAATGATGTTATGAAACGACTTCGCTCGATTCGCGAGGAAGCTCGTCATTAATGATCCGCGACTCACTGAACGTATTTGCAATTCAATAACCCAATATCCTAGGAGGCATTAATCCCATGAACCCTTTTTCAGAAAAAGTATTTTGGTTTGTTACTGGTAGTCAGCATTTGTACGGACCTGAAACATTACTTCAAGTAGACGAACACTCTAAACAAATTACAGAAGGTATTGATCGTTCTGAAGCTATCCCAAGCAAACTGGTGTTTAAACCCGTTCTAACTACGCCTGATGCGATTCGTAGACTATGTCTGGATGCGAATGCTGATGATTCCTGCGCGGGAATTATTACTTGGATGCATACATTCTCACCTGCCAAAATGTGGATTGCAGGACTTTCGGAATACCGTAAGCCATTGCTTCACTTGCACACACAGTTCAACCGTGATATCCCTTGGGATACGATCGATATGGATTTCATGAACTTGAACCAAGCAGCCCACGGTGACCGTGAATATGGTTTCATCGGCGCGCGCATGGGCATTGCTCGTAAAGTCATTGTCGGTTACTGGGAGGATCCAGCCGTACTTGAGCGTATTGGTGGTTGGATGCGCACGGCCATGGGATTCATTGAAGGTCGTAATTTAAAGGTTGCTCGTTTTGGTGATAATATGCGCCATGTTGCTGTAACAGAAGGCGATAAAGTAGAAGCGCAAATTAAATTCGGTTGGTCTATCAATGGGTTCGGTGTAGGCGATCTTGTACAACGTGTAGGAGATATCTCTGAAGCTGAAGTTGATCATCTGATGGATGAATACAACGAAGTGTATGATATTACGCCTGAAGGACGTACAGCGGGCCCGATTCGAGATGCGATTCGTGAGCAAGCTCGCATCGAGCTTGGGATGAAATCATTCCTCCAAGAGGGCGGTTTCGGTGCATTCACAACGACATTTGAGGATTTGCATGGTCTTAAGCAATTGCCTGGTCTTGCGGTTCAACGTTTGATGGAGCAAGGATACGGGTTCGGTGGCGAAGGGGATTGGAAAACTTCTGCATTGCTGCGCGTGATGAAAATCATGGCGAACAATAAAGGGACTTCCTTCATGGAGGACTATACGTATCATATGGAATCAGGCAATGAGCTCGTGCTTGGCTCGCATATGCTTGAAATTTGTCCAACGATCTCGGCAACTCGCCCGAAAATCGAAGTGCACCCGCTTGGTATCGGCGGCAAAGCGGATCCGGCTCGTCTTGTTTTCGATGGTGCTTCCGGCCCTGCGCTGAATGCTTCACTTATCGATATGGGCAATCGCTTCCGTTTGCTAATTAACGAAGTTGATGCGGTTCAACCGGTTAAAGCGATGCCGAAATTGCCTGTGGCACGCGTTCTTTGGAAGCCGCAGCCGTCCTTGCGTGATTCAGCAGAAGCTTGGATTCTTGCAGGCGGCGCACATCACACGGTGTTCTCTTATCATGTGAGCACAGAGCAACTCGTGGATTGGGCTGAGCTAGCAGGGATTGAAGTCGTCATTATTAATAAAAATACATCAACCTTGCAGTTCCGCAATGAGCTTCGTTGGAATGATGCCGTATGGAAACGCTAAGTTATCTATCTATGTATGTTAAGGACCTGAGGCCCGTAGCCTCAGGTTTTTCTTCACACTTCATGGAAAGTCACATTTGTCGATATAAAAGCAATTTACGTCCATTGACTTTTTTTGCACATATGGGCTAAAGTGAAAGCATTGTGTCCGTCCAAATATTGGACAAGGATAAGCAGTTATTTAGGAGGAGAATGAAGAGATGTCTACCAAAGCATATGAAGGTACGTACAACGGTGAACAAGCGATTTGGCTGCAAGCTGGGCGTTATGAAGCGGTAGTTTTGCCAGATGTTGGTGCAAATCTGATTGCTTTCCGTGATATAGAGAAGGAATACCGTTTCTTGCGCGAGCCTGCGCTGGAAGAGATGGAAGCGTTTAAAGAGCGTCCAATCGTTCATGGGATTCCTGTGTTATTCCCTCCGAACCGTTATGAAGATGGCAAGTTCCCTTGGAAAGGCAATGTATTCCAATTCCCAGTCAATGAACCTAAGACAGGTAATCATTTGCATGGATTTGTACACAATATTCCATGGGCAGTTGAGAATTTCAGCAGTGATGGCAATGAAAGCCGCGTCGCATTAGCTTTGCGAGTACGTGAGGGACATTCCGTTCATGAATTCCTACCTTTTGACTTTACAATTCGCTTGATCTATACCTTGAATGAGCAAGGTTTGCACCAACAGATTTCCGTACATAATGAGGGCATTGAAGCGATGCCATGCTTGTTAGCGTTCCATACAACGATTAACGCGCCATTTGCCGTGAACAGCCAGCCTTCGGATTATACGTTCCAAATGACAATCGGTGAGCGTTGGGCGTTGAACGAGCGAATGCTGCCAACTGGCGAGTATCAAGCGCTATCAGCGGATGAAGAGAAGATGAAAGTTGGCGGTTTGTCGCCATTCTTTGAGGGAATGGATAATCATTATACGAGCGTTCCGCAAAATAGCCGCAACTTTATGGCATTAACAGATGCACGTGAAGGCATCAAACTCGTGTATGATGTCGGGACTTCCTATAAGCAATGGATGATCTGGAACAATGGCAAAACAGAGGGCTTCTTCTGCCCTGAGCCGCAAATGAATTTGGTTAATGCACCGAATGTGGATCTGCCTGCTGATCAAATCGGACTTGTTTCCTTAGAGCCAGGTGAAGTGTGGGAAGAAACTGCCCGATTATATACAATCAAAATCACGAAATAATCGCTACATGATTAGCAATAGGAAGCACCCCCTTTGATGCATGGAGAGAATCCAATGGGATGATCGACTTGCGAGGAGGGGGTATTTTTGAGCCAAGGAGGGGTAAGGATGGGGAAGTGGGATCACTTAGATCGAGATCAGATGATCGCCAAAGTTGAGGCGTTATTGTCTGAGAATGAGAGATTAAAGGCGGAAATCGCGCGTCTGCGCGGTGTTAAGCCTCCTGCGTCGGGTTCCATGGAGAGCATGTCAACGAAGCTAAAAGAAGCTTTGAGGGAGTAAATTCTGCGATTGAATCCAAAGGAAGGCGTCAGTTCGACAAAGCGAACCGGATTCGCTATAATAAAAACTGGCAAAAGGAGGGAACAACATGAATGAAACGAACGTAAATGAGACATTACCACCAAAAACGTGTTCCATCGATCGACTAGTTACGAAAGAAGCAGAAGTAAGCAAAGTGCTTGCTGGCCAAAAAACGGCTTGTCGTCGAAATGGACGTTATGCGGATATTGGTGAAACCATGGATCTGCAAGGAACATCCTTTACAGTAACCAATGTGTATCAACAAGCTTTGGGTGAACTAACACCTGAACATGCGAAACAAGAAGGTCACGAAACCGTTGATGAGTATCGCGACAGTATTCTTGCTATGCATCCAGGAATGCCTTGGCTGCCACAGATGAAAGTATGGGTACACGAATTTACAAAAGCCGAATAACACAAAGAACCGTGTGGATCCTTGGATTCACACGGTTTATTCACATTATAGATAGGATGATCAACTTGTCTTGGTATATTATCATGC
Organism: Paenibacillus allorhizoplanae; assembly: GCF_927798215.1. NCBI lineage: Bacteria > Bacillati > Bacillota > Bacilli > Caryophanales > Paenibacillaceae > Paenibacillus > Paenibacillus allorhizoplanae. The sequence continues at coordinate 275,500 of NZ_CAKMMW010000002.1, read as the reverse complement.
TCTATATTCATATTTTCAGCGTTGTGTTAAGTATCGGCCCTTATTTCGTCTTGTTTCCTTTATTAGCGCTTATTCGTAGAGCACCATTTGAGTCGTTGCCTGATTACTTAGAGCCGTTTCGGATTACCGTTCGACTGACGAAGCATGCAGGACATGTGTTGGTTGCGACTGGCATTCTTCTAACATGGATTACGGCCTGGAGTTGGAAAACCTCCTGGATTGTCGCGACGGTCCTAATTATGGTCGCTTCGCTTTACTTCATCGCACGTGCATTTTCACCACTGCTGCGCCAGCTCAAAGCTCCGCATGAAGATCGTAATTTCCTCGTAAACAAGCTACGTAAGGCTTTGATCTTGTATGTGATCATTACGCTTGCGATGATGTGGTTCATGGTGTCCAAGCCGACGATCTGGTAAAGCTTCCGTGTAGAAGTAGTCATCTCAATCCCATTAAAGTTTTCTAGCCAACATCACGACAAAATTATAGGACTTATAGACGCAGTCCACATCTGAAAAGCCGGAGTCGCGAAGCCAGCCAAGCTGCGTATCCAATGGTGCCATTTTGTCCAGCTTCGTACGCTCATAGGCGGCTTGCAGCGCTTCTGGAGATAGATCCGTGGCTTCAATCTTGGCGACCCAATCCGATCGGTATAAGCCATCAAGGAAGGGAGTCTTGCCTAAGACTTGATCGGCATTAACGAAGACGCCGCCTGGTTTTAATAAGTGGAAAATATGTGCATACAGTGCTTGCTTAGCCTCATCCTCCAAATGATGAATGGAGAGGGAGGAGATGATAGCATCATAAGGCTCTCCATCATCAAAGGTCGAATAATCTCCGACATGGTAGGTTACTTCCGAAGCCCCTGTTTCAGCAAATCTTTCTTTGGCTATATCCAGCATCCCCGTCGACAGGTCAATTAAGGTTAAACGCGCCTCTGGGTACGAACGCAAGATATAGGATGAGAAAAGTCCTGTCCCTGCGCCTAAATCAAGAATACGTGGTGCTTGCTGGTCTAATTGGACCAAAGAAGCGGCCGTATTATAAAAATCATCGAAACAAGGAATCAACTTTCTACGTTGGCTGTCATACTTTTGGGCAATTTCATCGAATTTCGTTAAAATCTGATGGTTAGCGTTGTCGGTCATGCGTCTTCAGCTCCATTTCCAAACCTTGGTGTATTTGTTCTATATCCCTAGTGTAAAGGGCAGTTAGAAAAAAATCCAAGATGTAAAAGCACTGGAGTTATAGGTAAAAACTATTAAAGATTAGATAGTTATTCATTTTAGTGCGTAAATTAAGCTCTTGTTCGTCTTAACAACACGTTAATGACTTCTGAGAACACCAGTCCGATGGCGATTGCCCCTGAGAGCAAAAAAGCTTTTGCAGCGAGCTGCACAGCGAGGTCGTAATGATTTTGTACGACATTACGCATGGCGTCATAAGCTAGTCCACCAGGGACTAGAGGGATGATCCCGGAGACACTGAATACGATGACGGGTGTTTTATATATTTTTGCGAAAAACTGCGAAATAATCGTAACTACAAAGGACGCAATAAGGGTGGCCAAGATGGGATCCAGATACACTTTTTGAAAAGAGAAATAGAGCATCCAACCAATCATCCCAACAAACCCACATTGTACAAGCGTTCTACGTGGTACATTGAAAATGATGCCGAAAGCGGAAGTCGAAATGAAGCTTGTTACGAGCTGCTCCAACATGTCCATACTAGAACCCCTTCCCTGGATAAAATGTCAAAACAAAGGCTATCCCTGCGCCGATCGCGAATGCGGTCAAGAATGCTTCCGCGCCTTTGGAGACGCCAGATACGAAATGTCCTGCCATTAAATCCCGCACAGCATTAGTGATCAGCAGCCCAGGCACGAGCGGCATGACGGAGCCAATGATAATTTTATCCAGATTATGACCGAGCCCTATTTTGACCGTTAAGTAGGCTAGAAGTCCAATAATTAAGGATGCGAGAAATTCAGCAAAAAATTTGATTGGAACTAAACGATGGAAAAAAGTCAGCGAGATGGTACCCGCACCACCAGCAAGGAAGGCCGGGAAGAAATCGGACCACGTGCCTTGGAACATGATGAGAAAACAACCGCTCGCGATCGCAGCGGCCAACGCCTGTAACCACGCGGGATATCTACGTGTATCGGCACAAAGAGCTTCAAGCTCCTGATACGCCGCTGTTGGCGATAGCTCACCTTGACTGATTCTGCGAGAAATGGCATTCACGACAGTTACTTTCCGTAAATCCGTTGAGCGCGAAGAAATGCGAATGAGTCGAGTCGTCTGTTCAGGCCCATCTATCGAGAAAATGATGCCAGTAGGCGTGACAAAGCTGTGAGAATTCGGAATACCAAAGGCCTCGGCCACGTGGGTCATCGTATCCTCAACCCGATAGGTTTCGCCGCCGTTTTCCAGCATGATTTTACCCGCGAGTAAACACACTTGTGCGATTTCATAATTCGTCGCTGCAGGCTGCTGTGCCATGTGATCCGTATCCTTTCTCTTTTGGAATAATTGACCTAAGTATAAATCAAATTGATTGCGATTGAAAATGAGAGAGGGTTGAGACATAGGCAAATTTTCCTTGTGTTTATGATATAATGCTTGGATAAAAAAGAAGTCAGATAGGAACAAGGGACTTGGAGGATGGATCATGAGTCTGGATATCAAATTTGTTCAACATAAGGATCGTAACTATTTCTTAACCGATTTGGACGGAACCTTGTTGAACTCCCATGCGAAGCCATCGGACTATACAAGAAGCGTCATAGCTTCAGCACTTGAGCAGGGGGCGGTCATTAGTTACGCAACTGCACGTAGTTATCAGAGCTCGCAGGCAGTCGTTTCGGAAATCCCGTGGCGGTATCCGCTTGTTTTGTATAATGGGGCGATGTTGTTTGATCCTGTGCAGAAGCGGGTCCTTGGCGGACGGTGGCTGGATTGTGAGCGGAGTAATGCGATTATTCAAATGGGCAAAACGATGGGTATGACAACACTGCTGTTTGCACTCGATGAGCAGGATAATGAGCGGGTGCATCACGAGAGATTGGAACGTTCGGGGGATCTTCAATTCCTGGCAAGTCGGCCAAATGATCCGAGATTTCAAGAGGTGGATGAGCTCTGGAGTACGGAAACATTGCGAACGTTAATTTTGACGTATATCGGCCTGTTGGAGGAGCTTCTTCCTTTGAAAACTGCGGTACAGGAAGTAATGGGGGCAGAGGTTCATATTCATTTGATGAAGGATAATTATATTGCTGGGCACTATTTCCTTGAATTCAGTCATCCCGAAGCGAATAAGCAGATGGGTTTGCGGTTATGGGCTGAGCTCGTTGGATGCACGTCCGAGGATGTGACGGTATTCGGTGATAATTTGAACGATACGGGTATGTTTCTTGAGGCAGGTCGTAAAGTTGCGGTGGCGAATGCGCATCCAGAGATTTTGCAGCTGGCGGATGAGATAGTCAGGAGTAATGATGAGGATGGTGTAGCTGTATATATTGCTGCCTGTATCGATGGAACACATGTAAATGAGGTAGGGTAAGTTGTAAAGATTTAGTGAGTAGAAAGAGGTAAAGGGAGTGGATTTTATGGCGCTGTTCGTCGCTATGTTGCGTGGAATCAATGTGAGTGGTCAGAAAATTATTAAAATGGACAGGCTTAGGCAGCTCTTCGAATCTATGGCATTTACGAATGTGAGTACCTATATTCAGAGTGGGAATGTGATTTTTGATGCAGAGGAGCTGGATGCTTCGATCGTACGAGATCGGATCGTTCATGAGCTAAAGGAACAGCTGACGTTTGACATTCCTGTCATTATTCGTACTCCGGCAGAGCTGCAAGAGGTAGTACAAGAAACACCTTATCCGAGTGTAAATGTGGATGCGAATGAGCAAAGATACGTTACTTTCTTGTCCCAAGTTCCGACAGAAGCGGCGCTTGCTAAGCTAGATGCTGCGAAGAGTGAAGTGGACGAGTATCACGTCAAGGGATTGACTGTGTATCTGCTCATACGCAAAAACTACGGCGACTCCAAATTCAGCAACAACTTTATCGAGAAGAAGCTAGGTGTGGCTGCGACCACTCGGAATTGGGAAACGGTGAATAAGTTGATTCAATTGGCGGGGGAGTCGGGGAAATAGTGCACGGCTTGGAGGCTGAGACGCGGCCGTGCAAATCGAAAAAATCGGCTTACAGAGCTCCAAATGCATGTCACTCATGACGGATTACTCTCTCAGCACCCATTAGTCCGAAAATGCCTAATTAATCTCAACGTTCGTGTCATTAAAACTTATTTAGTCCGAAATAGCCGAACTAAATCGCCTCAAACAACCATCAGGCGAGGAAATTGGCTAAATAGTTCGGTGAAATCGGACTATTAGTGCATTTGCACAAGTAATTCTAGTTGTAGTTAGGTAATATTGGATTAACCCAGCTCCCAGTAAATCGCTAATGTTATCAACAATGATCAAGTGTTGATAAGTAGCTAGTGTACTTGGGATTTTTTGCATATTCGACGAGTTGATGGGGGAGGCTTAGGAGAACAATCAGTGAACATACGTGTTCAGTTAAAGGTAGGCGACCTAAGATGAACCTTTGGAAGAATAAGAAAGCGCTGCTGCTCGCGGGCATCCTCCTGGCGTGCTTCGCCACGCCAGCGAAGGCCAAGCACGGGGCCGCCATCCCCGTGCTGAACTACCATAGCATCGGGGTGGACCCGGGGAACACGTACGTGCTCCACCCCGATACGTTCGCGCGCCAAATGGATTATTTGGCCGCGCATCACTACACCCCGATGACGCTGGCTGAATTCGCCACCGTCATCCAGCAAGACCAGCCGTCACCGACTCACCCCGTGCTGCTCACGTTCGATGACGGCTATGCCAATAACGCGGAGGTGGCGTTGCCCATCCTCCAGAAGTATAAATTTCCGGCGACGCTGTACTTGTCGACGGGCCTTGTGGGCACGCCAGGTTACCTTACCTGGCCACAAATTCATGAGCTGAGCGCAGCAGGCTGGGATATTGCGTCACATACCGTGACGCATCCGCATCTGCCCAAGCTCAGCAAGAAAGCGCAGCGCGAAGAGATACTCGCTGCGCGCGCCAAGATCGAGCAAGAGCTGGGGAAACCAGCGAATACGTTCGCTTATCCGTACGGTGATTACAACCGCAAGACGCTCCGAATTTTAAAGAAAGCTCATTTCAGCTATGCTTTCACCACACACGCAGGCTGGGCTTCGTCAGATCAACCCCCACTGGAGCTGCATCGCATTGTCGTAGACAGCCAAAAACCATTCGAAGAATGGGTACAGCAATTAACGGAGGATACGTCCAAGTAAGCGAGATTTGTTTATTCCTTGCTTTTGTATCGATTTTACCAAGCATTTCTAGTGGATTTATGAACACTCCTCGTTTAATAGTGGATTTACCTAAATTTTTGAGTATAATCGTATATAGAGATGATAAGCACTCTCACTAAAATGTGTCGTTTAAGGAGTCGTACAATGTCAAAAACACTTATTTTCGGACATAAAAATCCGGACACTGATTCAATCACATCCGCAATTGCTTATGCAGCACTGAAAACAAAATTAGGTCAAGAAGTAGAAGCAGTTCGTCTAGGTTCCATTAATGGCGAAACGCAATTTGCGCTTGATACTTTTAAAGTTGCAGCTCCACGTGAAGTTCAAACTATTGCTAACGAAGCAGCAAATGTCATCTTGGTTGACCACGTTGAGCGCCAACAAAGCGCCAGCGACATCGATCAAGTACGTGTAGTGGAAGTCATTGACCACCACCGTATTGCTAATTTCGAGACAAGCCACCCGCTTTACTACCGCGCAGAGCCGGTTGGTTGCACAGCAACGATTTTAAATAAATTGTACAAAGAAAACGGTGTTTCCATCGATGCAGATATCGCTGGTTTGATGCTTTCTGCTATTATTTCTGATTCTTTGCTATTCAAATCCCCAACTTGCACAGAGCAAGACGTTGCTGCTGCGCGTGAACTAGCTGCAATCGCTGGTGTAGACGCTGAAGTGTATGGTCTGAACATGCTGAAAGCAGGCGCGGATCTTAGCGACAAAACGGTTGCACAGTTGATTTCTTTGGATGCCAAAGAATTCCAATTAGGCAGCTATAAAGCCGAAATCGCACAAGTGAATGCGGTTGATGTGAACGATGTCCTTTCTGGGCAAGCTGAAATCGAAACGGCGCTTCAAGCGATTATCGCTGAGAAAAACCTAGACTTGTTCTTGTTCGTTGTAACGGACATTTTGAACAATGACTCCGTAGGTCTTGCTCTAGGACGAAAAGCAGATGCAGTTGAGAAAGCTTACAACGTTTCTCTTGTTGATAACAAAGCCGTACTTAAAGGCGTTGTTTCCCGTAAATCACAAATCGTGCCTGTGCTTACAGACATTTTCAATAACCTGTAGGGTACCTACATTAGCGCAATTACGAGCACCGTTCATACTAATGAGCGGTGTTTTTGGTTATCCCGTTAACTTTTGGTATGATAAGAGGATACTTTAAGAAAGAGGTGGCGAAAACATGACAGATTCTATCCAAGAAGTTCATTCAGATAAAGCGACATTTGCAGGAGGTTGTTTCTGGTGTATGGTGACGCCTTTCGAGTCACTGCCCGGCATTATTTCTGTTGTTTCCGGTTATATAGGTGGGCACACGACCAATCCGACATACAAAGAGGTGTGTACCGAAACGACGGGGCATGCAGAAGCTGTGCAAATTACATTTGATCCAGAATTGTATCCGTACGACAAATTACTTGAGACATACTGGCGTCAAATTGATCCAACCGATGCTGGCGGGCAATTCCATGATCGGGGATCTTCTTATCGTACGGCGATTTTTGCCCATAGCGATGAACAGTTCGCCAGAGCTCAGGCGTCCAAACAAGCGCTGCAAGACAGCGGTCGATTCGATCGTCCAATTGTGACGGAAATCGAGCGAATTGATGCAGAAGCATTTTATCCAGGTGAAGAGTATCATCAAGATTATCATCACAAAAACCCGACTCACTACAAAGCCTACCGTAAAGGTTCAGGGCGCGATGCGTATATCTCACAATTTTGGAACACAGCGAAGGATAAAGAAGAGCGCAAGAAAGCACTCACACCTCTCCAATACGAGGTTACGCAAAATAATGCCACAGAGCGTCCCTTCCAGAATGAGTTCCATGATCACAAAGAGATAGGTCTCTACGTGGACATCGTGTCAGGAGAGCCCTTATTCACTTCTTATGATAAATTCGATTCAGGCTGCGGCTGGCCGAGCTTCACCAAGCCATTATTTGAAGGACATGTGAAAGAAGTAACAGATACAAGTCATTTCATGGTACGGACAGAGGTTCGGAGCACGGAGGCGGATTCGCATTTGGGTCATGTGTTTAACGATGGTCCAGGTCCAAATGGTCTTCGTTACTGCATCAATTCAGCTTCGTTGCGATTCATTCCACTCGCTAACATGGAGAAGGAAGGCTACGGCGCCTACCTGCGATTCTTCGACAAGAAGTAAAGTGTTACAGGTAAGACAGGTAAGTCTCTCCCGTTCCCGCATACATTTAACTATGGAGCGTTGAAACGGGAGGGAGCTACCATGGTCGTATCACCAAATTTGCGAGATCTAAGCTTTGTTAATTTGCAAGGTGTGAAGTTTTTTGAGTTAATCGCTGAGCCTGTTGAGCAAGAAATTCTACCAGGTGTGTTCTTCAATGGATGGGGATACAACGGAAGTATCCCAGGGCCGACGATACGTGTGTTTCCCGGTGATTGGGTGACAATTCGTGTACACAATCGGCTGCCGGAGGCGACAAGTGTTCACTGGCATGGGCTCGATGTGCCGAATCGCATGGACGGTGTGCCGGCCGTTGAACCTTCTCCTTATATCGAACAAGGCCAATTTTTTGACTATCATTTTCAAATTGTCAATCCGCCAGGTACACATATGTATCACACTCATGTCGACGCTGCCTTTCAAGAGTTAATGGGCTTAGGTGGAGGTTTTATCATTGAGGATCCCTATGAATGCAGTGCCCAGAGCGATTATTTCATTATGCTGCAAGAGTTTCACTTAAAGGGCATGGAAAAAGGCGTGGTGAAGACAGGGCAGTTTGAGCTGGATACGATGTCGGATGGCTTTAATTTTTTTACGATGAATGGTCGCTGCTTCCCACATACAACGCCGTTACCTGTCCGATTCGGTGATGAGGTGCGTATTCGCTTTGGGAATATTGGGATGAATGCACACCCCATCCATTTGCATGGGCATCAGTTCTGGGTTGCAGCAGCAGATGGGAACACGATACCTCATTTCAATAGAGAACTGCGCAACACGATACTTGTGCCTAGCGGAGTCACCACGGATATTGAGTTTTCAGCGCAAAATTACGGCGTCTGGCCGCTTCATTGTCATATGCCGCATCATACATCGAATAACATGACGAAGCCGACAGGTGGTATGTTCACGGTCGTTCAGTATGTGTAGGAGAGAATGGTTATAGTTATTTTATCCTCGGATGACCCTTGACGTTGACCTGTTTGAGTAGGTAATATGAGTTCCATAATCACATATGAAGTTATGATCAAAGACATGATTTTCATCACGAACTGCCCAGAGAGAGAAGTACTAGCTGAAATCTTCTCCTGTTGCCGGTTGGAAATTACCCCTTTGTAGCTGTGACGCTGAACCCACTGCGAAATAACGCATGGAAGTAAGTGACACCGCCTTATCCCCGATAACGGATACTAATAAGGACTTGCATGATCGGAGTCGAATTAGGGTGGAACCACGAGCTGAACGCACTCGTCCCTTTCTGGGAGAGATGCGTTTTTTTGCGTTCACAACTACAAGGAAAGGGAGGTAAGCAGGCATGGATATTCAAGTGATTTTGCCAGATGGAACAAGTAGGAGGTACGTACAAGGAACGACGATTGAACAAGTTGCTGAATCGATTAGTGTGGGGCTGAGGAAGCAAACGATCGCTGGCAAAATGAACGGCCAATTGGTCGATTTACAGCAACAAATTGAAGCGGATGGCCACATCGAAATCGTCACTTTGGAGAGTGAACAGGGATTAGAGGTTTATCGTCATAGCACAGCTCATGTATTAGCTCAAGCGCTTAAACGGATCTATGGGGCGGCGGCAATTAAACTTGGCATTGGACCCGTTATCAAAGATGGTTTTTATTATGATATCGAGATTGAGAAACCATTATCAAGTGATGATCTAAGAGCAATAGAAGACGTGATGAGTCAAATCATTCAGGAGAACATTCCGATTGTTCGACGAGTCGTCAGCCGAGAGGAAGCATTGGACATTTTTGCAAAATTAAATGAGTCCTATAAACTTGAGCTTCTCCGAGATCTGCCTGAAGACGTGTTGATTTCGATCTATGACCAAGGGGAATTCTTCGACCTATGCCGAGGTCCTCATCTCCCTTCAACTGGACGGATTAAAGCTTTTAAATTGCTCCATGTAGCAGGGGCGTATTGGCGTGGTGATGCGAAGAACCCTATGTTACAACGGATCTATGGCACAGCATTTCTGAAGAAGGCGCAGCTCGATGATCATCTGCACAGGCTCGAAGAAGCGAAGAAACGTGACCATCGTAAGCTTGGGAAAGAACTTGAACTCTTTATGTTCTCGGAAGAAGCGCCAGGCATGCCTTTTTATTTGCCGAAGGGGATGATTCTGCGCAACGAACTTGAGAATTTCGCTCGAGAGCTGCAACGACTTAGAGAATATGATGAAGTGCGTACACCTCTGATGATGAATAATCGCATTTGGGAGGAATCGGGGCATTGGGATCATTATAAAGACAATATGTACTTTACGCATGTAGACGAAACAAAGTATGCGCTTAAACCGATGAATTGCCCAGGTCACATGTTGATTTATAAAAATAGTTTACACTCCTACAGGGAATTACCGATTCGCCTTGCAGAATTTGGTCAGGTTCATCGTCATGAGTTTTCGGGAGCGTTGAATGGGATGATGCGTGTACGGACTTTTTGTCAGGATGATGCCCATCTCTTCGTTCTGCGAGAACAAATTGAGGATGAAATCGGGCGGGTTATTGAGCTGATCTCGCATGTCTATCACGTATTTGGTTTCGAATATCGAATTGAGCTTTCGACAAGACCAGATGATTATATGGGTTCAAGTGAGCTCTGGGATCAAGCGGAGCAATCGTTGCAGAATGTCCTGGATAAAAGAGGGATCGCGTACCATATTAATGAGGGGGATGGCGCTTTCTATGGGCCCAAAATTGATTTTCACATCCTCGATGCCTTAAAGCGGAGTTGGCAGTGCGGAACCATCCAATTGGATTTCCAAATGCCTGAAAAATTCGATTTATCTTATATTGGAGATGATAGTCTCAAGCATCGGCCAGTTGTGATACATCGGGCTGTGTATGGTTCGATTGATCGCTTTATCGGGATTTTAACTGAGCATTATGCGGGAGCGTTCCCGTTGTGGCTGGCACCTGTTCAAGTGAAACTACTGCCAGTTTCTGATCACTATGTGGATTATGCTTTCCAAGTGAAGAAATCGCTTGAAGAGGCAGGAATACGAGTAGAAATGGATGCGCGGGCGGAGAAATTAGGATATAAAATTCGCGAAGCCCAGCTAGACAAAGTCATGTACATGCTCATCCTTGGTGAAAAAGAACAAATCTCCGGCGGTGTCTCCATCCGAAAACGAGGAGAGGGTGATCTTGGAATAAGATCACTGCCGGAGATTATGGAGCAAATCAAGTCAGAAATTGCGGCGAAACAGTAACGAATTTTAGTTTTCGTACCAAGGATTCAAATGGATCAGAACTTCATCTACGTCACTATGCTGATCCATAATGGATTTCTTGATGGCACGTGAAATGTCATGGCCTTGTTGGATGGTTAGTTCACCATGTACTGAAATTCGAGCATCTACCAGAATATAATGTCCGTGCTCTCTCGCACGTACACGATCAATACGTTTCACGCCAGGAACCGCTTCGATCAACGCTGTATATTGCGAAAGCATGTGTTGATCGACGGTTTTTTCCATGAGAATATCAAAGGATTCTTTGGCCATTTCGATGCCTAGTTTCAAAACTAGGAGAGATACAATAACTCCGGCCGCTGCATCGCCATAGGCTAACCAATAAATGTCATAAGCTTTACCAATGAAAGCTAAGCCAATACCAACAACAGCTGCAAGCGAGGCATACACATCGGCTATATGATCATGAGCTGTCGCAATTAAGCCTTTGCTGTTCGTACTACGTCCGATTCGCATGGTGTATACATAAAGAAGATATTTCCATACCACGGAAACTGCTGAAGCGATTAAGGCGATTAGACTTGGTGCGCTTGGTTCATGGAATAAAGCAGCAACTGCGTGGTAACCGATATAAAGTGCAGCTGTTACAAGGATGAAAGCAACAAAGCCTGATCCCAGTACTTCGGCTTTACCGTGGCCATAGGGGTGATCTTCATCTGCTGGGAGCTTGGAAATCCGCATGGCACTTAGTGCGGCAATGGTTGCAATAATGTCCCCTGCGTTATGAACGCCGTCTGCCATGAGGACTTCACTGTTAAATATGAGACCGATAATAATTTTTGTAATCGTTAATAAAATGTTACTGATGAGGGAGAGCCAAATGGCCCAAACCGATGACTTGTTGTTGACGTGCATGAATGATGACCTCCTGCAGAAGTGTTTCCCGAAGGAAAAAAAATCCCTCGACCTAAGGTCGGGGGATTGGGCTGTTATTTTTATGAGAATCTAGTAAACTATCAAAATTAGTCATATTCAACACTTCACTTTTCACAAATATCTTTGTATAATACCACACATAATGAGAAATCACAAACCTCCAAATGTCTTGGGAAGGAAGTCGAGTGGCATGCGCGTACATGAATTTAAGATTACAAAGGATTTAGAGCGAAGCGATTTATCTGGTATTTCTGTGAAATCATCTCATTTTATTTCAGATGTCACGCTCGACTTTCAGTTTGATGATAAGCACCATAAGGTTGATGTGAAAAGTGTATTAGGTATGCTGCTAGTCCCCATCAAGGCAGGCACAACACTGCGTTTGCTCACGAGAGGAAAAGATGAGGAAGAGGCTATGCATTTTATTTTTGATTTATTTCGGATCTTTTGTTAACTGCTTGTTCGTATGCGCTTACAGAGTGCAGAATTGCATTGTTTTGTGACAAGATTGGATAGAGCGCTGACACGATAAAACAGGTAGAATAGCAGATATAAACGGTGTGGAGACACGCTAGTAAAGCCTGTTGGAGGTCATTTATCGATGAGTAGCTATCGCGTGGTTGTTGTTGGGTGTGGCGGTATGGCCAATGTATGGGTTGAAAATATGAAACAAAGACATGAATGCGAAATTGTGGCGCTTGTTGATATTAAAACGGAGTTCGCGCAAGCGATGGCGGAGCGACATGGGCTAACTTGTGGTGTGTATACGGATATTGAAGCTGCCATTCGCGACAATGAGGCTAATTTGGTACTGGATATTACGATCCCAGCGAGTCACTTCCAAATCGGAAGTTCAGCGCTTCGACATGGGTGTGATGTGCTCGGGGAGAAACCGATGGCAGCTACGATGGACGAGGCTAGGGAGCTTATTCAGATAGCAGATGAAACAGGAAAGTCATTGGCTGTTATGCAAAATCGCCGTTATGACGCGAATATCCGCGCCTTTCGTGAGTTGATCCAATCCGGTACGATTGGTCGTGTAGGTTATGTTGGTGCGGACTTCTTTCTGGGGCCGCATTTTGGAGGCTTTCGCGATGCAATGGAAAGTCCGCTCATTCTAGATATGGCGATCCATACGTTCGATCAAGCTCGTTTTATTACAGGGGCAGACCCCGTTTCGGTGTACTGCCAAGAATTTAACCCACCCGGCTCCTGGTATGCCGGGAATGCCTCCGCGATCTGCATCTACGAGATGTCAGACGGCTCTGTGTTCTGCTACCGCGGCTCCTGGTGCGCGGAAGGTGCGCCAACCTCCTGGGAGGCGGATTGGCGTGTGACAGGCGAGCAGGGCACTGCTCTGTGGGACGGAGCGGGTGCGCCGTACGCGGAGATTGTCGCTGCCGGCACTGATGAAGGCGGCAAGTTCCTTCGAGAGTTCACGCGTGTGGACGCGAACGTGAACTGGTCTGGCCGCAGCGGCCATGCCGGCTGCTTGGACGAGATGTTCGCGGCGCTGGCCGAAGGCCGCCGCGCGGAGACCGACTGCCGCGACAATATCAAGAGCATGGCGATGGTATTGGGCGCGCTGGACAGCGCGAAGCTGGGACAGAAGGTCGACCTGCGCTCGTATTGGAACTAAGCGTAACTGCTAAGCATGATAAAAAGCCAACAATTCACACTCGGTGTGGGATTGTTGGCTTTTCTGTTTGTTGCAGGACATACTTCAATTTCCATTCCACCCAACTAAATGGAAAAAATACAGCTAATTTCACTCCATTCAGCCGAAAAAACACGTTAGATGGATTTCCTACAGCTAATTATGCCAATTACGACGTTTTGAAGAAATCGAGGCTAATTAGCTACATGAAATCCAGCTATTTGTTGTTTTCGCAAGATATGCGTGAAATTAGCTGTATGAAATCCAGTTATTTGCAATGATGGGCATCTGGAGGTGGCGCTTAAAGGTTTCGCTCTGATTTACGCTCTGTTTAGATCTTATTCGCCAAAGCTAGGCACGACTAGCAGCAAATCCCCGTTTAGTGAATATCTTTCTTCTTAAAGCGTCCACCCTTAACATCATGGATATTCCCGATGGCCAGGAAAGCTTTGGGATCCAGGTCGTCGACAATGGATTTGAGCTTCGCTTCTTCGAGTCGTGTGATGACGCTGAAGATGACCTTTTTATCATCACCCGTAAAAGCGCCTTCGCCTTTGAGGTATGTGACTCCCCGCCCTAGCCGATTCGTAATCGAATCCCCAATTTTTTCATACTCATCGCTGATAATCCAAACCGATTTCGATTGATCGAGACCCTCTATCGTGATATCAATCATTTTGAATGCAATGAAATAGGCAATCAGAGAATACATCGCGCGATCCCATCCGAAGACGAAGCCTGCGCTGCCAAGAATGAAAAAGTTGAAGAACATGACAATTTCGCCTACGGAGAAGGGCATTTTTTTACTAAATAAAATGGCTACGATTTCCGTACCGTCCAGTGAGCCTCCCGAGCGGATTACGAGTCCTACGCCAACCCCGAGGATAATCCCTCCGAATACGGCAGCTAACAGAGGATCAATGGTGATCGCTTGCACGGGATGAAGTAAAGTAGTGCCAATGGACATAAGCACGACTGAAAACGTTGTTGAAATGGCAAAGGTTTTGCCGATTTGCTTATAACCGAGTAAGACAAACGGAAGATTTAGCAAAACAAGAAATATACCAATTGGAAAACCGGATAAATGAGATAGGATAATGGAAATACCTACGATTCCGCCATCAATAATATGATTAGGAACTAAGAAGATTTCTAATCCAATCGAGACTAGGATCGTCCCAATAATCATAAAAAAGATTCTACGTGCGAACTTCATTCTCGTTAGTTTCCGATGTTGCGCTTGCGCTTGTGCCTGTGTTTGTTCAGCACCTGTTGATGAATTAGCCATGAAAGTTTCCTCTTTTCCTCAATCATTCAATTTCGTTACTTATGAGTAAGAAGGAATGAGGCCCGCATAACGTGAGGTGAATTTGAGGAAAGCAAGTAGGATAACTTTCAGTTTTTTCCAAATTAAATGTGTCAAAAAAACGATGAATACAACAAAAACGGTCATTTCATAGTGTTTGTGAAACTGGTCATGTAGGTGAATTTTATTTTCGTAGATATGAATGAATTCCTTAGAAGGCGGTTGCTGTTGACTAGTCAAGACCTGAGTGGTATTGGCTGAAATGAGAACATCGGTATCGGCTGAGGCATGATTGGATATAGGGGGTGTTAAAGGGAAGACGAAAAGTCCGAGAATCAGCCAGACCATGATTGTCCAACAGCATCTGCGTGTTAAAGGGTTCACAACCATCCCCTCCAGACAATATGAATCCAAATTTGCTTGAATTGTAGCACTTCATTTCCAATGAGTCAAACTCCGCAGTTTGATAAACCCGTTGTCACGATTTCCTTTCGTGAATTTGGACCCTTTAGGCCAATTGTGCATACATTAGTAGGATGAACCCTAGTAGGAGAGGTGAAACTGTGAGCAGTGTGATTGGCATTCTCCTAGATCGTAAAACCTATCTTGGCATCCTTCGGAAGCAAACCGGATATGAGCATATCGACTACTATAATCAAGCTGCAGTTGAGCTTGGGATGATCCCTTTTTATATGTGCTTAAAACATGTTAAGACAAAGTCAGCGCTGGGCTTGTGTTTTGAGAATCAGAAGTACACGTTGAAACGCATGCCGATCCCTAAGGTGATTCACAATCGTGCGATGACGCTGTCCCCAACTTCGCAACAGAAATTACAAGCTATTGCTAAGATAAGCCAAGTTTTTAATGGTCAAAATAGACATGATAAGCTTTATATTCATCGCTTGTTACGTGCGAGTACCGAAAGCTCTGCATTTCTTCCTCATGCCATGAAGTACTCACGTGAAAATCTAGTTAAAGCGATGAGTCGATACGTTTCTTTTTTTGTGAAACCTACTAATAGCTCTGTGGGTAAAGGTGTACTAAAGGTATCTGTAATGCCAGATCAGATATGGCAGGTATGGTGGAGTAATCAATTACCGCGGCAGCTTGCTGAGCAGCAAACGATTGATTTTATAGATGAGAAAGTCAATGGACAATCCTATTTAATTCAAGAAACGATTCCACTTTCAATGTATGAAGGACGCCCTTATGACTTAAGGGTTTCGGTACAACGTGGTGATAAAGGACAATGGGGAGTCACGGGGATTGCCGGAAAGGTTGCTGCTGATGGCCGCCATGTCACGAATTTGGCAAAGGGCGGAGAGGCTGTTCGTTGTGAAAAGTTGTTCCTAAACAATGGCTTTGACCCTGTGGTAAAAAGAAAACAGGTAGAAGAAGCAGCGCTTCAAATCGCAGAAAGCTTGAGTTTGCAAATTCCATCGATCTCGGATGTGGGAATGGATATGGGGATTGATCATCAAGGTGCGATATGGTTAATCGAAGTGAATGGCCGAGATCAGCGATATCAATATAAACATTTGAATTTAAACAAGACTTTTTATCGTACTTATGAAACACCTATGCTTTATGCCAAATATTTATTGAGCAAATGAGTCAATTAGACGCAAATCATATAGTAAACCTGCGTGGAAAAGGTGGAGTGAGGATGTGAGTGAGCGTGTTCTCGTCATTAAAATGAATTTATTACCATGGTATAACGAGCTTGACGATCGTTTGGAAGTGAATCACCCAACCTTTCCCGAAGCTGTTCGTCAACGGATTCAAACGTTTGGTGAATTTCGAATCATCTCGATTAATCGCCTTCAGACTCGAATAAGGCGAATTCCAGAAAAAGCTTAGTGCCATTTATGCGTAGAAATTAGGTAAATGTGGCATAATTAGTATAGAAGCAATACCCGTAGAGGCAGGGAAATACCTGCTTCTTTTTGTGTACAGAAAATGAATTTGGCTTTTGTGTTGCTTCATACCCCTATAAACAAGTAAAATAGAAGTGAAGCATTATTCGTTCGATGTAGGCTTTTACCCACAAGCAAATACAGGGTGTACAGGAAAAGGGGACATTTAAAGGTGAACGTTCATTTAAATTTTACAAACAAGGGCAAAGTGGTAATCGAAAATTTCAATAATGAGGAGCTCATTGAAATTTTTAGTCGTTATATTAACACGTTAACGAAGAAGTACGCAGTTGATATTACGGTGCCTGCTGAAGCAAATCAGAATATCGTCCAAGATGGTTCATTTAAAGTTGTTCTTTCGAATGTACAATGTGATGTTGAGACATTTTTCAAAGAGCTCGGGAGAGATATTAAAGTGCCTCTGAAGAAGAGAGCGGACGGTAAGCTTGAGAACGTGTTTAAAATTCAAGTGATTGATTAAGTTACGGGGGCATGTATGCTTAGTTTAGACGAAAAGTTAGCAATAGCAACATCCTTCCCGGAACTTGCGCGTAAGGATGTTTCACTGGGACGAATTAATTTTCATTATCTAGAAAGTGATTATGAGAAGACTACAGTTCTTTATCATCTTCACCCGAATGGAAATGGATTCGTGTATGCCGAATACATCCCAGGTTGTACGGTGGATGCGAAAGGTTTAATTAACATTCGGGACTATAGTGAAGACGAGCTTCGTGAGATCATTGCGAAGTCGATTCAGTCTTTAACTCGCGGCGGTAGTCCTAAGATTTCGAAGGTCGAAGAAGTCCAAGCCCCTCAAGAAGAGATTTGGGTGGATGAAGATGGCAACACGCTGAGTGTAACTTTCGTGGAAGATTTATGGTATATCTACGCAGGAGAAAACCTCGATTGTGCCTTTGAAACGTATGAAGAAGTACAAGAGTATTTGGAAGAAGAAGGCTTTGATAAGAAGTAACAGTACATGAGAGCCCTCCTTGGAGGGCTTTTTTTGTGGTATACTGTTGGAAAATCGTTCAAGCACAACGAATGTCAAAGGGGAAACATAACGTCATGAAATTTAGACCATGTATCGATCTACATAACGGAAAAGTGAAACAAATTGTCGGTGAAACCTTGGGTGGCGAAGGGCAAGCGGTTGTTGAGAATTTCGTGTCTTCGTATGACTCCACCTATTATGCGAATATGTTCAAAAGAGATCGTTTAACCGGCGGGCATGTCATTATGCTTGGCGAAGGGAACAAAGAAGAGGCGATAAAAGCGCTTGCTGCGTATCCTGGGGGTCTGCAAATCGGCGGCGGCATACATGCGGAGAATGCTAGCTTTTACCTTGAGCAAGGGGCATCACATGTCATTGTAACGTCTTATATTTTCCGCGATGGTCAGTTGAATATGGATAATCTTACGCAGATTGTTGAAGCGATTGGTAAAGAGAAATTAGTTATTGATCTTAGCTGTAAAGAAAAAGATGGCAAATGGTATGTGGCAACCAATCAATGGAAACAGTTAAGTGATGTGGAATTGAATCAAGAGACGATTCGGTTCTTTGAGCAATATTGCGATGAATTTCTAATCCATGCGGTGGATGTGGAAGGGAAGCAAAGTGGCATCCAACAAAGTTTGGTTAGTTCTTTGGCGGCGTGGGTTACAATTCCAACTACGTATGCAGGCGGTGCTAGATCATTTGAGGATTTGGCGTTATTTAGACAGCTTTCCCAAGGGAAATTGGATATTACGGTAGGCAGTGCCCTTGATATTTTCGGTGGAAAACTCTCGTACGATGAAGTTGTGGAGCAGTTAAGCAACTCATTGTAGCGTTAGTTTTTCGCAAAAGGATGTGTGCGATGGCACTTTGGCACAAACTGTATGTATGTGGAATTGTTATGATCCTCCTGTTAATTATGATTGGAGAGCTAGTCTGGCTGCCAGATCCATTAAGATGGGGGACTCGCTTTTACTGGATAGATCTTATTGATGGGCTGATTTATGCGATTGCCATTGTTCCTTTGATCTGGATGGGTGCTGCACTCTTGCATCTTTCACAGTCGCCAACACGGAGGATGAAAGTATTTCGTGGCTTAATTGCCTTCATATGTTTACTAAGTGTTGTTATTGTGGTTTCCATACCCAAAAAGCTGGAGTTCTCTGCTTCCGCAATGATTCTTAGTTTGTTACTTATCGCAACGGATATCGTCCTGCACGAAAGGAAGAAACGCAAGGTGCCACACCAGAGTATAATCGTTTTTGGTGTGACACTCGTTCTCTTGCTTGTAATGCTATGGCCAACGCAATATTTGGTGACATATCCAGGTATTACACTCAATATGAACCGATATGCGCAAGCCGAAGGCGGCTCCAAACATGGCGATATTTCGGGTGTTCTTATTTTCGAACGTCCAGCATTTCCAATGGACTGGTTGTATGCGAAGCTTTTTAAAGATTACACCTTTGAAAAGATTGAAACGTTAGGAATGTCGCTCGGCGAATATAATCAGGAAGTTCGTACGATGAAGGAAGATGCGAATGCCGCGGGGAGTGCAATTGCTTTCCAGAAAGTGGGGATTGGCAAAGGCATTCTATCTGAAGGCGTTCGGATTACGGCTGTTTTGCAAAATACGAAAGCATCTGAAGTGCTGCAGCCAAGCGATGTCATAATAGCACTGAATGGTCAGCCGATTACCATGACTCAGGAGCTTAGTGAGCGAATGAAGCTGATTAAACCAGGCGAATCGATTCGATTGACTGTGTTACGGAATAAAGCGAAAGTCGAGTTGACGGTAGCCACGCGTGCAAGTACAGATGATCCCGCTCGTGCATCCATCGGAATTATGATTGCGAATGAACTCCGCTATGATATCCCAGATCTTGTGACTTATCATAGCTATTTGTTGCACGAAGGTGGACCCTCCCATGGGGCGATGCTGGCTTTAACGTTAATTGATCAGCTAACACCTTGCGGTGTGACGTACGGTCATCATGTCGCAGGGACTGGGACGATTGAACCGGATGGCTCCGTCGGGCCTGTTGGCGGGCTTGTTCAGAAAGCCTATACCGTGAGCCGTACGAATGCGGATGTGTTTTTCGTTCCTGTATCTAATGAAGCAGATGCGAGAAAAGGTGCTGGTGATCTACGTATCGTACCCGTGCGCACGCTAGATGATATATTGAATTGGTTAAAAGCTAATCCCACAACTGGCGCACCCGCTTGTTCATCCTAATACGTTCTAGTTAGTCTCGAGCCGCTTCATATAGCTTGCTGGCTACCAGCTTGGGCTCATAATGCGCAGTCGTCATGTGATCACCATGGAGTTGTATGAATCGGAAAAGGCCGAGCCTGCTTGACATGTGAGGATGCCACCCATAGTTGGGGTCGCCAAATGGGATCACATTATCTTCCATGAGGTGTACGTAGCTTTTGGGAATTGGAAGGCTATAAAATTTCTTCAGATCTAATTTCTCAAATAACGGACCTACCGGTTCGGGGAACGCTTTTTTGTAGATCTGTTGCGCTTGGCTAAGACTGGCCAGATTGGTGAAGGCTTCTCTAAAAAAATCAAAAGGCAGTGTAATCGTATTGTTTTTGGAGCTTGCGGCTAGCTGCTTAAATTGTTCAACGACTTGAGGTGGCAACTCATCTGCAAGCATTTCGCCATCTTTGAGGACAAAAGCGTTGAGAAAAACGAGTCGCTTCAAGCGATCGGGTACTAGCTCCGCTACTTTTTGGATCACTGATCCTCCAAAACTATGGCCAACAAGGACGACGTTATGCAGTTTATGCGAAATGATGAAATCGGCAACAGATTTGCTTATCATCCCATGGGTCACATTTTTATTGGGGTCAGCACCGTGTCCTGGAAATTCAGGAACGAAAACGGTATGGCCTTTTTTGCTTAGCTCAGCAGCAACGCCTGCCCAGAAACTGGCATCTGCCCATGAACCATGGACAAGGACGAAAGTAAGTGGCTGCTCTTTGGCACGATAAGAGGAATCATCCTCTTGGCTCCAAGGGGTTGACATATAAGGCCAGTTCGTAGGCATGGGATTGGTTGGATAAGGGAATGGCCATGAGGGGCCTAGATTCTGATAATTCTCGTTCAAATAAGTCATTGTGGTCTTCCTCTCGCTTAGTGATATATTACTATATGCCTAGATGACATTTGTGCGATTGGAAATTGAAGTAGAAGGGGATTGGATCTCAGAATGACGCATACGGAGAATAAAATGTACCGATTCAGTGAAGCACCTATCTGGGAGCTGCAACGGGCCTATTACGAGGAACAGGGTATTACGGCTTGGCAGAGCGGAGATGTGCCGCAATACATAACAAGCAATCGGGTAATGGCCATTTCTTATGCGGAAATGTTATTTGGTTTCTTGCAGGATCGAGCTAGAATGGGACAGTTGACAGCGAATGTAACGATCCTCGAACTTGGAGCCGGTTCGGGTCAATTTGCTTTTTATGTGTTACAAGAGTTAACGAAGCTTATACAAATGGCTAGCATACAACTGCCCCCGTTTCGATATGTGATGAGCGATTTGGCTGAGAAAAATATAGCATTCTGGCGGCAGCATACTTGCTTAACACCATTTGCGGAGCAAGGCCTTTTGGACTTTGCGAAATTCGATGCCGTAGAGGATAGAGATATTTATTTGCAGCATGCCGGTGAGCGTATTAGATCGGGTGATCTGGCGCAGCCATTAGTCATTTTGGCGAATTACTTTTTTGACAGCTTGCCACAGGAATTAATTTATGTCGAAGACAAACAGGTGTATGACTGCCGGATTTCATTGCAATTTCCAGAAGGTGCAGATGAGCTGAGCGTTTCCCAGCAGTTGAAAGAGGTCGTAGGGAGCTATCATTATCAACGGGAACATATGTATGATGACAAGTCCTACCCTTATCGCGAGCTATTAGATGTGTATCGTCAGCATATTTCTGATTCACACATTCTTTTGCCTGAAGTAAGCTTGGCATGTTTACAACGATTGAAAGATTTATCTCAGGAAGGTTTCCTACTGCTCACTGCTGATAAAGGAGATCATCGCTTAGAAAGCTGGGAATATAACGAACCTCCGAAACTCATACATCATGGAAGCATCTCATTAACGGCTAATTATCATGCGATTAGCTATGTGTGCGAAGCGCATGGAGCCCAAGCATTATTCACGAAGCATCCCTATACCTACTTAAACATCGGTTGTATGCTCAATCTTTCTGAACCTAACGAGTATGGTCTAACAAGATTAGCGTATGATAGGTTTGTGGAGCGATTTGGTCCTGATGATTTTTTCAATCTAAAGGAAGCCTTAGACTTTCAGTTGGAGCAGAAGACGATGCCTCAGCTGTTGGCCTTGTGGCGCTTGAGCGGCTACGATACTCAGTTTCTACTGCCCTCTACGAAACGTCTGATTGACCTGATTCCAGATGGGAAAGACCATGAATGGATCGCGCTTCAGCAAGGAATTGGTCACATGTGGGCACATTATTATCCAATGGATGGTAACACGGATGTTGCCCTCGCTTGTGGGATTCTCTTGTATCAAATGGACATGTATCAGGACGCAATCCCATATTTCGAACGGACACAGCCAAAGCTTGCGAATGATGCGACTGTCCTCTATGAGATGGCGGTGTGTTACTACGAGTTGGGACAAGATGATGCGGCTAAGCGGTATGTAGATCTCACGCTTTCGCAATCCCCAGAGCATGAGGAAGCGATTGCCTTACAGGAGTTATTAATTTCATTGCGTTAACAAAATGACATAAGCTGCAACAATCTCAGTGCTCCTGACGTTAGGAAAGTATCCATAACCTATAAGATGCTAAATACCAACCGAAAATGAGAGGAGCACTAGCATGAAAAAAATAGCAGCATTAAGTTTAACCCTTCTGTTGGGCAGTAGTTTGACATTTGGTTCCGTATACGCGTTCTCAGACTTAGAAGAGGGACAAGCAACTGCAGTTCTAACGCTGAAAGAGCGAGGTATTGTGAGTGGTTTTGATAACGAGCATTTTGTGCCGAGGGGTAAAATCAGCTATGCACAAAGTGTCCAAATGATCGTCAAAGGTCTAGACCTTAACTTGGATCATTTGCGATTCATTAAGCAACCCTTAGCATCTGATAGTTATTCGAATATCTCGAATGATGCTTGGTATGCGGATGCGTTCATTATTGCGCATTATCACAATCTGGACATCCCGAAGGATGTGAATCCGAATACCACGATCACTCGCGAACAATTCGGGAATCTATTGGTTAAAGCACTTGAAACCAAGGGTCAATTTCCATTGGTGAAAATGTATATCCCAATCAAAGATGAAGATCAACTTAACGTGGATTATCAAGGCACCATTCAAAGATTATTGCTGTATAAAATTACGGCTCTGGATGGGAATGGCAAATTCAATCCCAAAAGTGAGCTGACCAGAGGAGAAGCCGCGACATGGCTGTACAATGCCATTCGTGTGCTAGAGGCGCATGTGCAGAAACCACCACAAGTAGAAGAAGTCACAGTATCGGTTGAAAAAGTGACCGATGATGTGAACAAAGTGACACTTTCCAGAGGAATCAAGCCGAACCCTGGCTATGGCATTAGCATCGATAGCATCCAGTTTGAGTCGGGTGGCCAAGCGATTGTGAAGTATTCGTTGATAGAGCCACAACCTGACATGATGTATGCACAAGTTATGACGGAAGCAAAGGCAGAGACTTATGTATCTTCGAAGTATACCGTGAAAGCCGAAGCTAGCGGACTGAAATAATAGGTTGAAATGCTGCTACCCGATGTGGGTGGCGGCATTTTTTTGTGCTTTTAACCCCCTGTATTCGAACTGTGCAAGCTCGTACACTCTCACATAGGATATAGCATCCTCTAATAGACGGGTGGTGAGAGATATGAAAACAATCAACTATTACACGTTAGCATTAGGCTTATTAGGTGCGGCCAAATTGATTTTGGATGCATTTGGTATGAATATCATTACAGATGAGACAGCAAATGCCATCGCCAATGGTGTTGCTGCTTTGTTGTCTGTCATTGGTGTCTATACAAACCATCAAAAAGTGGAATAATCCTATGTACGGCTAAACCCATTGACACCGATATTTGCCTAGTTGAATATCGTATTGGACAGAAGTGATTTCCATAACGGAGGCGTCAAACGTGGGATACTATGTTCAAGTAGAAAATGGTGTGAAATTATTTATTGAAGATGTGAATCCAAAAGGGACGAAGACCATCCTGTTTATCCATGGGTGGCCTTTGTCACATACACAATTTGAGTATCAGTTTAATGTACTCCCAGGATTGGGGTACCGCTGTATTGGTATGGATTGGCGTGGATTCGGACAATCGGATAAACCGATGGATGGCTATACGTACGATCGCCTTGCAGATGACTTGCATGCTGTGATTCAGTCGTTAAAGCTGGAAGGTATAGGTATTACACTTGCAGGACATTCAACAGGCGGCGCGATCGCGATCCGATATATGGCCAGATATCACGGCCATGGTGTAGAGAAGCTTGTTCTGATTGATGCGGCGGCACCAACGGGCTTTACGAACGAAACCGCAGCAAAGTTTTTGCATGAGAATGCCAACGATCGTCCCAAAATGCTGCAAAATGTAACGGATTCGTTCTTTTTTCAGTATATTACGGAGCGATTCTCGGATTGGTTTTTTCAAATGGGCCTACAAGCAGCCAGTTGGTCCACAGCGGCAGTCATTCGATTGCTGAGAGATGAGAATGTGGGATCAGATCTAAGTCGAATTGAAGCGCCTACCTTAATAGTTCACGGTATACATGACAAAGTGATTCCCTACCAACAAGCGGTCGAGATGAATAAACGAATTCCAAATTCGCAGCTGATCCCGTTTCATTATAGCGGGCATGGCGGATTTTGGGAGGAAAGAGATCGCTTTAATTATGTTCTTACACAGTTTATAGGTTGATGTTGTGAGTGATCTTCAATGGAATAAGAGGTATAGCTTCCCTAATGGGGGGCTTATTTTATTTCATGTTAAAGTGTAACTTGACACACTTTTATAGACTATTAAAAGACTTGTCTCTTATGTGGAAGTTCATTATGATAAAAGTGAAGGGATCCTGGGTTAAGCGGATCACAAATTATAGTACAAATTCATTTAAACTGTCTTGGAGGTTGTTCCATTTATGAATCAGTCTACATTTCGAATTGGTATCATTGGCATTGATTCCTCGCATGCACCTACATTTACACAATTGTTAAACGATAAGGATCATCCTTTTCATGTTGCTGGGGGTAAGGTCACCATTGCTTATCCTGGTGGTTCTCCGGATTTTGAGATGAGTTATTCCCGGATTGAAGGATTTACTGCTCAACTTCGCGAACGAGGAGTGGAAATCGTTGGCTCACTGGAAGAAGTAGCAGCGAATTGCGATGGCATTCTAATGACATCGGTGGATGGTCGTATTCATTTGGAACAGTTCCGCCGTGTAGCGTCCTATCGTCGGCCTATTTTTATTGATAAACCAATGACCGTTTCATCTGTCGAAGCTAGTGAAATTTTCGCGATCGCGCAAGAGAATAACATTCCTATTATGAGTTGCTCCTCGCTAAGATACGCAGAAGAATTGACGATAGCACTAGAAGCATCAGATACTAGTAGCAACGTTATCGGGATGGACTGCTACGGTCCTATGGCGTTACAACCAACCCAGCCTGGGCTGTTTTGGTACGGTGTGCATACGGTTGAAATGCTTTTTAGAGTACTTGGCAAGGGCTGTCTCCACGTTACTGCTGCTACAACAGAAGATCATGATCTGATAACTGGCGTATGGGACAATGGCGTTATTGGTACCATCCGTGGCAATCGAAAGGGCAACGGGCAATTTGGTGCGCTTCTACATCGGGAATCACATACGCAATTTGTCGATGTAAACAAACATCCAAAGCCTTATTATGCGAGTCTCTTGGAGAAAATTATGACGATGTTTGTGAGTGCAGCTCCGGATATCGATGGGGAAGAGACATTACAAATCATTCGTTTTATGGAAGCAGCTAATGAGAGTCGAGAAACAGGACTTACAGTGAACTTATAGGTGTGAATGCGTAGGAGCCCAAGGAGAGGATTACAACGATGAAAAAAGCAGAACTAAAGGTAGCTGTCCTGGGAGCGGGGGCTATTGCTGGTCAACATTTTGATGCGATTCGTCGTACGGACGGGTTTGTAGCTTGTGCTGTTGCGGATATTCAACAAGAGAGAGCCCAAGCTATTGCTGATACCTATGGGATAGCGGCCTACAGTGATTATCAAGAGCTCATTCGGCAAGAACGACCGGATGTTGTGGTTATTGCGTTGCCACATTTTCTACATAGAGAAACAGCTATTTTCGCTGCTGAGCATGGGTGTCATTTGATGCTGGAGAAGCCAATGGCCTTGAACGTTGCCGAATGTGATGACATTATGGAAGCAGCTAGCAAAGCGGATATTCGTATTTTAATTGGGCATACCCAGCATTATATGGCAGAGAATATCCATGCAAAGCGGATCATTGAAAGTGGCGAACTAGGTGAGATTGTCATGATCAATGATGTCAGGCATTTGAATTACTACCAAGACACAAGGCCGCAGTGGTTTCTAGAAAAAGATAAATCAGGTGGCGGAATACTTGCCAATCTAGGCACGCACTCCATCGATAAGATTCAATGGTTGATGGACAGTTCTGTCCGTAAAGTGAGCGCCAAAGTGAGTCATCATGGCAAACGAGGCAATGTAGAGGGAAGCGGCATCATCTATATGGAGCTAGCTTCAGGTCTGCCTGCGTCAATTGCACAGTCTGGTTATCCAGGGGCTACTCGGAACGAAACAGAGATCATTGGTACATTAGGGATGCTGAAGCTGGTTACAGGCGTAAGTTTATGGATCAGTCGTGGCGGCGCTTATGAACAGGTCGATGTGCCACCGATGGATACGCCATTCGAGCTGCAGTATAAGGATCTATTGAGTGCGATTGAGGCGAAAAGTGAAACGAGTTGTCCACCCGAATATGCGCGAGGTGTCATAGCCGCGCTTGAGGCTGTATACAGATCTGCCGAGACAGGTGTGGAACAATTTCTATAGGGTGAATTGAGAAATAGCTGGGAAACTTCCAGCTATTTTTTGTCGTTTCGGCATAGAATGGGAAACAACTGGGAAACGGGAAAGTAGCTGCTGCAACACGAGGAAAAATAGGCAGGGATTTGCTGCAGTGCATGGAATAGTAAAAGATGTTCCTGAAAGGAGAATTTCCATGATAGAATGTCCTTGGTGTCATGAACAAGTACAGTTGGTTGAGGATGTTTGTCCTGCATGCAAGCAAGAGGTGCTCACGTACCATTTGAATCCAGATGGTGAAGAAAGTGATGTGGAAGAGCTAACTGAATATGAAGAGATTGACGAGCTGAGTCTAGAAGAGCGAATCTCTCGCCAATACAAGTGCTGCAAATGTAACCATAAGGAGTGTCATATTAAAGAAATAGCGATGACGGGAACAGGCTTAAGTAAAATGTTCGATATTCAGCATCATCATTTCTTAGCTGTCTCATGTTTACATTGTGGATACGTAGAAATGTATGATCCGAATGTGTTACAAAGTAAGAAAGCGGGCTCATTAGGTACACTACTAGATATAATATTTGGAGGTTGAAAGTGAATGACGGTGATTGGACTCATCCGGCACGGATTAACGGATTGGAATACGGAACGGCGCATACAGGGACAAACCGATGTTCCACTCAATGAGCTTGGTCGCAAACAAGCCGAATTATTATCTCTGCGAATGAAGGATGAACATTGGGATTACATCTATGCAAGTGATTTGGGTAGAGCTAGAGAAACAGCGGCATGTATTGGAAATGTGAAGCAAATGGAAGTGAACACAGACCAGCGGTTAAGAGAAATGTTTTGCGGTGAGATTGAAGGGACAACACTGGAGGAACGTGTGGCAAAATGGGGAGAAGACTGGTCCCAATTGGATCTAGGGGTCGAAACGCATCAACAAATTGCTGCTCGCGGTATGAGTTTCATTCAGGAAGTAATCGAGAGACATCCGAATCAGAAGGTGTTAATCGTCAGTCACGGTGCCTTACTTAGTCTAACTCTTATGGACTTGATCCCACATGAAGACATTGAGGAGCATTTACATAACACGTCTGTGACGACAATTCGCCACACGGAGAACCGGTGGGAATGCTTGCAATACAATTGTATTGCGCATTTAGATGGGTTTGAGTAAGTTTTCTACCTGAATAATTCTTAACGATGAACAACCTTTCGGGAATTGGACAGTACTTCCACAGGGGCGCAGCAATTGGAAAGGAGATTCGATATGTTAGTCTACCAAACGGATGCGTTAACGATTCGAGAACTTGAACACAGCGATAAAAACCTGTTAATTTCCTGGCTGAATGACCCCTTGGTATTGACCTACTATGCAGGTCGCGATTGTCCTCATGATGAGGATTTGATAGATGAACATTTTTATAAGGAAGAAGATTCCGTTGTCAGATGCCTTATTGAATATGAAAATCGGCCGATCGGTTATATTCAATTTTATGAGATTGAGGAAGAAGAACGTCTCGAGTACGGCTATTCGAATACCAATGAAAAGATCTACGGAACAGACCAATTCATAGGTGAAACCGCCTATTGGAATAAGGGGATTGGTAAACTGCTAGTAAGGTCGATGCTGGATTATTTGTTGAATGTCCATAAGGTAGATCGCGTTGTTATGGATCCGCAGCAGTGGAACATTCGAGCGATAAGCTGCTATGAACGATGTGGATTTACAAAAGTGAAGGAACTGCCTGCGCATGAGATGCACGAGGGAGAGCTGCGAGATTGTTGGTTGGTGGAGTATTCAAGGATTACGAAGAGAAGCAATATGCGGGTTGGGAAAATTTATTAATGACATTAAAGAAGTTAACGTTCGACATAGAGCGCAATGGTAGACAGATCTTACTAAAGACAGATTGTCTTACTTATGTCGTAAGACAAAAATCAAGAGAATCTTAGTAAGAACCTGGGAATTCATGTATGTGATAGCCCCCTGCGGTTACACTACAAAGGGGAAAGGAGCTTCAGTTAAATGGAGTTAGAAACCGTCTATCTAACATATAAACAGCTGTTATTCTCTGTTGCGTACCGCATGTTAGGTTCTGTATCCGATGCAGAAGATATGCTGCAAGACATGTTTATCACACTGCAGAAGACAGACACCGGGCATGTAACGAATTTGAAATCGTATTTAGTCAAAATGGTTACGAATCGATGCTTGAATTACTTGAAATCAGCTAGTAAGCAAAGAGAAACCTACATGGGCACATGGCTTCCTGAGCCTCAAGTGACGTCATCCCGCGAAGATCCGATGGGAAGTCTTGTCCAAGATGAAACGATCTCATATGCGTTTTTAGTTTTGCTGCAAGAGCTGTCCGCGGTAGAGCGTGCGGTCTTCGTGCTTAGAGAAGTGCTTGGTTACGATTATGAAGAGGTTGCGGATATGCTTCAGAAAAGGGAAGCGAATTGTCGCAAAATTTATAGCCGCGCTAAGAGTAAAATCAATGAGACTTCTGACGAAGAAGATGAACGCTCTTTAGGTGAAACAGAGCCTCTGGTCAAGAAGTTTCTTCACGCAGTGGGGACGGGGGATTTCCAAGATTTCGTGCAACTCCTTATGGAAGATGCTGTGATGGTATCAGATGGAGGCGGGAAGGCAAGCGCTGCCGTTAATCCAATCTACGGGAAGGAGCGCATCGCTGCATTCTTCGAAGGTGTTCAAGCCAAAGGGGCACTGGAGGGAGACTGGTTGACTGTGACGTTCAATGGGCAATCCGGGCTGATTCTTGTTAAGGATCGATCTCCTTTGATGGTGATCTTATTTGAGCTTGCTGCGAGTCGGCAGCAATCAAACCATCTCTATGTCATCCGAAATCCCGATAAACTAATTCAAATTTACTCTGAACTGTAAGGCCACAAGAATGTTCAATCGTAACAAAGCTCGAGTCCGAGTCATGAAAAGGATAATTCCTATTCATGGCTTTTTTACTACTTGAAAAGTAGCGAAGGATGCTTTAGAATTGAATTGTGCCCGAGCACGGAATGGTGAGTCAGTCA
Organism: Paenibacillus allorhizoplanae; assembly: GCF_927798215.1. NCBI lineage: Bacteria > Bacillati > Bacillota > Bacilli > Caryophanales > Paenibacillaceae > Paenibacillus > Paenibacillus allorhizoplanae. The sequence goes on along the minus strand of NZ_CAKMMW010000002.1, from coordinate 245,725 downwards.
AAGGCAAATCGTACAAAGCCATGATGGCTTTATTTTTTGGAGAATTTTGTGCCCGAGCACGGAAGCAAGAAATTCGAATTAATTCCAACCCAAAAGGAGGCGTTAATGTGGCCATTGTTGTTCAGAAAAGAGATTACAGTATTACCGGCCAAGAAAGCATTAGAGCGCAAGAACGAGGTTTAGCTAGTGCTGAGTGGTATGCTAGCCCCATTCCCCGCGCAAAAATGAAAGAGTTAATGAAACGCAAGGATGGACCTGCGATTCGGGATACGATAATTTGGTTTGGTGCCTTGCTGTTATTCGGCTATCTAGCGTATTTATCATGGGGGACGTGGTGGGCTGTTCCGGCTTTTTTCATCTATGGCGTGATCTATGCATCTCCAGGCGACTCGCGATGGCATGAATGCGGGCATGGTACAGCATTTAAGACGCCATGGATGAACGATGTAGTGTATCAGATTGCTTCATTCTTCGTATTACGTTCAGCTACACCATGGCGTTGGAGCCATGCACGGCATCATACCGATACAATAATTGTCGGCAGAGATCCAGAAATTTTGACGGAGAGACCACCGATTTGGAAAATCATCCTCATGCAGATCTTTCATTTATATGGCGGTCCAATCGAGATCAAACGATTTGCTCTACACACAATAGGCCGATTGGAAACACAGGAGAAGGATTATATTCCTGCTTCCGAGTTTCCGAAAGTATTTCGCGAAGCGCGCATCTACATGCTGATAATCCTTGCCGCCACGGCGGCATGTTTATACACGGGGAGTCTACTTCCCGCCATGTTTATCGTCTTGCCATCCTTCTATGGCAATCTGTTCGTACTGCTTTTTGGAATGACACAGCACCTTGGCCTTTATGAAGATGTACTGGATCATCGTCTGAATACACGTACAATTCATATGAATCCGATCTTTCGATTTTTGTACTGGAACATGAACTATCATACCGAGCATCATATGTATCCCATGGTGCCGTACCATGCGTTGCCTAGACTGCATCAAGAGATGTTGGCTGACTGCCCTGCGCCACGCACGAGCTTATGGGCGGCATTGAAAGAGGTCATTTCAGCGCTGCGGTTACAAAAAAATGATCCGTCATATGTGGTGGTGAAACCGTTACCCGTAACTGCTCAACCGTATTATTTTGGCGGCATGGTCGAAGAGGATCAATCTAAATTAAGGAGACAACAAGTATGATGAACGAATGGATTGAGGTATGTGCAACAGATGAATTAGAAGATGAGGATGTCATTCGATTTGACCACGGCGAAGCAACCTTTGCTATTTATCGAAACGCACAGGGGCAATTTTTCGCATCAGACGGGTATTGTACACATGAGAAAATTCATCTGTCCAAGGGACTTGTCATGGGAAATCTCATAGAATGTCCGAAGCATAACGGTCGATTCGATATCACAACAGGAGAAGCGAAGCGAGTTCCCGTGTGTATCAAGCTCAAAACCTATGCGACGAAGGTTGAAGCAGGCAAGGTGTTTATGCAATTGGTATAGCGGGAACGAGAAAACATAAGGTGCGATTGCCGCGGACTTGATATCGAGCTTCATTTCTATCATACTTGTTACGTGCCCGTGCACAATCCCTTGTGAATGGAGAACCCAATGAGCGTTACAATTAGAGAGATTGCCCAACAAGCTGGTGTGTCCAGAGGTACCGTTGATCGTGTGCTGAATGGAAGATCAGGCGTAAAGCCTGAAATTAGGGAACGTATTCTTGCGATTGCAGATAGGCTTCAGTATGTACCTAATTTGGCTGCAAAGGCGCTTGCTTACAATAGAAAACCGATTCAAATCGGTATCGTGATGCCTCCGAAAGAAATTTCGTTCTTTGATGAGATTCGCAAAGGGATTCATGCTGCGGAAGATGAGCTGAAGGGGCTAGGTATTTGTTTAGAGTATGTGTATATCAATAATCAGCTGGCAGATGAGGGTGCGAGAGCTATTCAGACACTGATTGCGAATGGTGCAAGCGGCATTCTATTCTCAGCTATTGATGATGAAGTTAACCGAGTAAGCATAGATAAGGCGATTGAACAAGGTATTCCAGTGGTTACTTTTAATTCTGACGTTGAGAACTCAAAGCGGAGTTGTTTTGTGGGTCAGGATCTGGGGAAAAGCGGTGAAATCGCTGCTGGTTTAATGACTCGTATGTTCACAGGCAAAGCTAAGGTGTTAGTCATTGTGGCCAATATGAAATTCCATGCGCATCGCATGCGAGTGCAGTATTTTAAAGAGAAATTAATCCAGAGTGAGATCGAGATTGTTGATGTCATTGAAGGCTATGATCGCTACGACGATACATTTCGCAAGCTGAATGAGTCACTGAAGATGTATCCTGATTTGGATGGCATTTATATGGCAACAGGTCATGCAGGGGCATGTATCGATGCGGTGAAATTGGCAGGGAAGGGTGGTCACCTCCGTATCGTATGCAATGATTTGATGCCTGAAGTTGAGCAAGGACTGCGAGAAGGATTGATTGATTTTACCATTATGCAAAATCCGGTTCAGCAAGGCTACCGCTCCCTGCGAATATTGTACGATCTTATATTCAATGGGAAGCAACCTGATCATGAATTTCAGTATACCGATACGAGTATTATGATTGCGGAGAGCCTCTAACTAAATCGAGATTCCAGTCTTTGTCCCACCAAACAGTTTGCAGGACTTCGCAAGGTATATCTCTGGCCGCCTATCCTGAGCTCGGTTGCTCGTTGTTGACTTTGAACGGGGATCGAACGTGCCGTTTTGAAATGAAGAAAGCTGGATATCGTATTGCCTATCAGATTGATCCGAAATTTCCGTTCATAGTCTTATTTAAACCAGATAGGACAGATGCTTTCTCAATCGAACCTTACACATATGTGACGGATGCGTTTAATCTTCCTTATCCGCTGAGCTGACAGGGGCAAGGGGGATTGAACCACAAGAAGTGATTCATTTATCGACAGCCTTCTGGCTGGAGAAGTTATAGCTTTGAATGTGGAGTGGTAATAAAAGGAACCGCCACAAAAGGTTTTTGACCTAGAGTGACGGCTTTCCTTGGTAGTGATATGTTCTAGTGATGAAAAACATCAGTACTGGCGCAGTTATGTTGAAGCCGCCTCTATAGAGGCGGCTTTTTGCCTTCATTTTCGATCAAATGGTCATGATCGCCATCCTCCATGATATTCCGAGTTGAGTTACGGAATTCTCGAAGCGTATCCCCAAATGCACGGCCCAGCTGCGGCAGTTTGGAAGGTCCGAAGACAATTAAAGCGATAGCCAGAATTAAGATTAATCCTGATACTCCAATATTGTTGAACATTGCAATCATCCTCTTTTCTTTTTCTCTTAATCTTCAACTAGGTTCAAATTCGCAACACGTTGCATAGCACGCCATTGCCAGCCGGCAACCAATACGCTGACTTCAAACAGTAGAATTAGCGGCACTGTGACCGATAAGTGTGAAATCATATCCGGCGGAGAGATGCATGAGCCGGTGATGGTCAGTGCGATATAGGCGTATTTCCTGGACATTTTCAGAATCTGAGGCGTTAAGAGACCTATTTTTGTCAAAAACAGGAGAACCACAGGCAGCTCAAACGCGATTGCCATCGGAATGACAATTTGAAACAAGAAAGCAAAATATCGATCAATTCCATACGTCTCCACAGCGCCTATCGATTGATTCATTCGGATCATAAAGCGCATCATCATCGGGAAAACGACCCAATAACTGAACGAAACTCCGATGATGAATAACGCAAAAGCGACTGGTATGTAAGGAAGCGCGTTCCTGGATTCGGTTTCAGTAAGCCCTGGCTTTACGAATACCCATGCTTGGTAAAGCACGACGGGCACTGTAAATAAAGCGGCGAACAAAAACGCACATTTCATATAAATCATCAGCCCATCCGTGAACGAAAACACATTCCACTTAATTTCACCGATCAATGGCTGTGATTTCAAGTACAGAAGGATATCCGACGAGAGGTACAAGCCCACACACAGTGTAACGATGAACCAGGCGAACACGATGAGCAATCGCTTGCGAACCTCTGTCAAATGTAAGATCCAATCTTCTTGCTCCATGTCATTCCTCCTTTATCATGAAACGTGTGGGCTGCCCGAGTTAAACGACACTTCCACCTTGTTTCAAATATTTTGCAATGCCGTCCACAGCGCGGTATGCCAAAGCACCCACCGTACCTGTTGGATTGTAGCCGCTGTTGTGAGCGAACGCGGATGCGCCTACGACAAATACATTTTCGGCATCCCACATTTGTAAATATGAGTTAACCGCAGAGGTGGAGGGATCCGCCCCCATAATGACGCCGCCTGTATTGTGGGTCGATTGGTACGGAACGATGTTGTACGCTGCTAACGTATCTGCAGATCCAATCGTCGTTGGGTTCATTTCTTTCATAATTTCTGCAGATTTCCCTGCCATGAATTTGACCATTTGCCGATCCTGTTCTTCAAAATCGAAGGTGATCCGAGGCAGTGGCAGACCGTAAGCATCCTTATAAGTCGGATCCAAATCCACATAATGATGTTTCCATGGCATACTGCTGCCTTGCGGTGAAACAGACAATACACTATTCGCATATTTCAGTGACTTCTGTTTAAAATCTTTCCCCCATGCTGGTGTACCTTTGGGAACGGAGTTTGTCGCAATCGGACGTTGGCCGGTTTGCGAAATTCGGATACCAGCCCCATGGATGAAATTCAGATTCGTGTGGTCGAAATTATCCCCATTGAAATCAGGAATTTCCATGCCAAGGGAACCTGCTCCCGCGTACAAGTTGAACTGCTTTTCATCGAAAAAGCCAGTTGCATTCCCGCCGTTCGTTTGGTAGCAGTAATTTTTACCGATAACACCCTTACCTGTGGCAGGATCGTAGGGTTTCCCCAATTTGGAAGTAAGCAGAAGCTTGATGTTGTTAAATACATAGCTTGCCATGATGACGACATCGGCAGGCTGCTCGAATTGCTCTCCCGTAACAGTATTTACATAAACCACGCCGCTCGCTTTTTTGCCGTCATTCAGCACTTGAATCACATTGGAGTAGGAGCGCAACTCGAAATTGCCGGATTTCTGAGCAATAGGGAGTGCGGTCACGATCACATCTGCTTTTGCCCCGTACTCACAACCAAACCGTTCGCAATAACCGCAATATTGACAGGCTGCACGAGTAATGCCATCGGGGTTCGTATATTGCTCTGACAAATTAGCCGAAGGCATCATATAGGGATGGTACCCGAGTTTTTTGGTCGCATCTTCGAACAATTTCAAGATCGGCGTTTTCACCATCGGTTTGGTCGGGAACGGAGCGGAACGCTTGCCTACAAGTGGGTTTTGCTCAGCATCACCGGAAATGCCTGCCAATTTCTCGAATTTATCGAAATAAGGCTCAAGCGTGTCATAAGTGATGCCCCAATCCTGAATCGTCATGCCTTCTGGGATTTTCTGCTTCCCGTAGCGTTCAACCGTTTTACTGTAAATCTCGAAGTCGTAAGGGAGAAACCGATAGGTTTGTCCATTCCAATGAACACTTGCACCGCCGAGACCTTCCCCGAGCAAGAAGGAGCCGTACTCCCGCATCGGCACAGCGGCCATTTTTTCCGTATTGCGGAAAGTGACGGTTTCTTTGGACAAATCCTGCATAAGATCATAACGAGAAGCGTAACGAAGCTCATCATGCACCATATAGTAATCTGCTGTACTGCGCGGCTTGCCGCGCTCTAGGCCAACAACTTTAACACCTTGTTTCGTTAATTCTGCGGCGATAATTCCCCCGACCCAACCCATTCCAACAATGACAACGGGGACTTTCGGCATTTTAGTAGCCATCAACGTATTCCCTTTCTACGTGAGATTTGTTCCTTAATGTACAAAATGATCGTGCAAGCTGCGAGGTTCCATGACAACGAATTGATCTTTATCAATCATGTTCGTATAGGTCATTTGGTTGCCTGGGTACTTACGCATTTTCCAGCCAGCCATATTCTTATTCCCGCCATATAAGGGATCGGAGTAGACACCTTCCATCACAAGTACGCGAAAAAGGTTGAAAAAGGTTTTACCTGTAATCCCATTTACGACGCTGATTTCACCTTTTTCCATGGAGGTCAGAATCGCATCTTGTTCTTCAGGTTTAATATCTACGAATCCTTTCGTATATTTGGTTTTGGCTGTTTCTTCAAGGCTATTTAACCCCATAGTTATGAGCTCATGGCGTTGAATGCTGAGGTAATCCCCTTGAGTGACTTCACCTTTCACAAACGGTCCCATCCGATAGGTACGGGCATTTACTCCCCATGGGCTAGCTAGTTGATGGTCAATAAAAAAAGCAACACCAAGCTCAGCTGCGCCAGGTCCGCTGTCATCCTTAGGGAAAATACGCTCTGCTGCGGCTTCGGCGATTTGCAGTTGGGATTGATTGAAGAACATCGGTGCTTGATTATAATCAGCTGTGACTTGTGGATTAGGACTTGTTGTAGGTGAAGGAGAGGTCTGGGATGCATCTTTCTTAAACCCTCCAGATACTGCGCTTCCAATGACGCCGCCAACCACCACGCCACCAATGGCAGTTCCGGTGTACTTGAGAAAACGGCGACGTGAGTGATCAGGCGTATGATTATTCGTGTTTTTGTCAGCCAACTTGTCATACCTCCATGGAATTTTATGTACTTCTGGGTAGTTATGGATATGTTGATCTGTAAGCGTATTTCCTATGCATGATTTGCATGAAAATATGGAAACGTGGGTAATGTAGTGGTAGGTTTCCGATTTCTAACCATGTTAAGAACCTATGAATGTGAGGAGAAGCATACTCATGAACAGAAAGATCGTAGTCCTCACCCTCTTGCTTGCTGGAGCTTTATCGGCTTGCGGAAAAAGTGAAACGACACCTAGCCCAACTGCAGGCACAACAACTGCGCCAACTGCATCGGCAAGTACAGGAACAACAACCAAAGCTGATGCACAGACGGTATTTAAAGCTAATTGTGTCAGCTGTCATGGCGCCAATCTGGAGGGTTTAGTCGGGCCAAATCTTCAGAAGGTTGGCGGAAAGCACTCGAAAGAACAACTCACCGCGATAATTGCGAACGGGAAGGGTGCAATGCCTGCTTTTAAAGGAAAGCTATCCGATGATGAGATCAGTTCGTTATCTACATGGCTTGCAGACAAGAAATAATCAGGAATGAACCCGCCCTTCTCTGATAAACGGATCGGCGGGATTTTTCTTTTTTGTAAATAAACGGACATTCATTTCGTTCTCGTAGAGGCATAGGATAATTAAGTAATTGGTAAAATACCGGAAAAAGGTGCTTCCTTTTCTCAATATGCAACAGGGGAGATGAACCAGATGAAGGGCAAAGATCGGTGGAATGATCTCTTTGAGTTTGGGATGTATGTGCTGGCAGGAGCTTGCTTTGTTTACTTTCTTGTTAAAGGCAACGGGGCGAAAATGTTTCAAGCGGTGCTCATTGTGGCTGTACTTCTGCTCATCCGACTCGTAGTTAAATGGACGAAGACGACCATGTTTACCTCGCTGCGTTTCTGTGTGCTGTTATTTATTTTTATCACGATGTTCCTTGCGAATGAATTCGGCTATTATGGTGTCATCCCTTATCTGGATAAAATCGAGCATCTCTTCTCCGGCGTGATCCTTTGCTTCATCGGTTTATTGATTTATACGAAAGCCTCAGATCATCCAGAGGGAACGGAACCACCTTCATCACATGTCGCGGTGTGGCTGTGCTTGTTCTTTTCAATTGCCATGGCAGGAGTTTGGGAGATTTATGAGTTTGCGACGGACCATCTCTTCGGGCTTGATTCACAGAATGGCAGCCTGCTCGATACGATGACAGACATTATTTGTGGAACAATAGGGGCGATTTTGACAGCTTGTTATTTGGCGTTGAAGGCTAGAAAACGGGCTCTACCTTTGGTCGATATAAGATAGTTTTGGCAGTCCCAGCCTTGTCATTTCTCCTCATTTGTGGCACTATTAGCACTATTGAATGGAGGAATTGACAGCATGGAAGAATTGCCTAATTGCCCAAAATGCCAATCTGCCTATACGTATGAAGATGGTAATTTACTGGTGTGCCCGGAGTGTGCGCATGAGTGGTCGTCATCAGATAATGAAGACGAGAACGGCGATGATCAGAAAGTGGTCAAAGACGCGAATGGTAATGTGCTACAAGATGGTGACTCTGTGACGGTCATCAAAGATTTGAAAGTCAAAGGGACTTCATCCGTTATCAAAATTGGTACAAAAGTGAAAAACATTCGCTTAGTCGAAGGCGATCATGATATTGATTGTAAAATCGATGATTTCGGCGCTATGAAGTTAAAGTCGGAGTTTGTTAAAAAGATTTAAGTGTAGATCCGTGCGAAGCGCGGGTCTTTTTTCTTTGAATAGGGGATAGTTTAGTAGCGCGTGACTCAGACTACATGAAGAAGGAAAGATAAGGGTGGCCAACAGAGGAGGGGATCCGTTGCAACTATTTCATCTTAGTTACATTCTTTTGTTTAGCGTTGTGCTCGCGGCAGGAACGATCGGAGTCGCTTGGTTTGTATTTCATAAACGAAAAAGGAAAGCTCGTTAATGTTTAAGATGTATACTTGCCCGTTGGAGCTATAGAAGCTCTAGCGGGCTATTTTTTTTGATTGATTGCTCTATACGACGCATAAAAAGGGAATTGGGAGCTTTTCACGAATACATTCTATGGAGGGGGGCTAACTGTGAAACTATACGAACGATCATTAAAATCTCAACTTGCTAGTGTTTGTATTTTTTTCTTCTTATCTTTGGTACAACTCATCATTAATATTGGAGACCATCGCCCTGTTGGTTTTATTGTTATTTTCAGTTTTTGTCTGGGTCTTTTTCTCCTTCTAGCTATCATTATTAGTATAGATCTCATCCAAAAAGACGCGGAGAAAATAGTGGCTAAAGTAGAATTCATCGAAGAATACCGTATTCATATTCGAAAACCAAATGGAAAGTTAATGAAAGTGCGTGTAAAAGCAACCGAATATGAACAATTCCATATCAATCAATCAGTCGAATTGCTGGTTGCTAAACGGACTAATGCCTTGCTCACAATCAACAGTTTGGATGATGAAATGGAGGATTGCCTTCAAGCGGACATTATTACAACGGAGGACGTATGAAGCGATTACGAAAGCTATTCAAAAGTAAGCTAGTATGGGTTTTGCTCATCCTCATGTTATTCATCTATATGAATAACACATCATTACTTGCCAAAGAACGGACTGGAAGTCCATTTCTAATGGCTCATCGTGGACTCGCGCAAACGTTCCACACCGAAGAATTGAAGAACGATACGTGTACCGCTGAGCGGATCTTTGAGCCGGAACATCCGTATCTGGAGAATACGATCCCTTCCATGCAAGCCGCATTTGATGCCGGGGCCGATGAGGTTGAATTCGATATCCATATGACCAAAGATGATCAATTCGCCGTATTTCATGATTGGACGCTGGACTGTCGGACGAATGTCAAAGGGCAGTCGAAAGACTACACCATGGCTGAACTGAAAAAGGTGGATATAGGTTACGGGTACACGGCCGATAATGGGAAATCGTACCCTTTTCGAGGAAAAGGCATTGGATTGATGCCCTCCTTCAATGAAGTGCTCACGCAGTTTGCTGACAAGATGCTCCTCATTCATATCAAAACCGACGATCGCAAGGAAGGCAACTTATTAGCAGAAATGTTGGCTAAGCTTTCACCCGAAAGGAGGAGCCAGTTGACCATATATGGTGGCGATTTACCTATTTCTATTGTGAAGGAAAAGCTGCCAGATATGCGAGTCATTTCTGTGGATACGATGAAAAACTGTCTGCTCCCGTACCTCGCTTATGGATGGACAGGTCGTATACCTGCCTCCTGTGAGCATATTCAGATTCATATTCCGGAAAAATTGGCTCCGCTGCTGTGGGGATGGCCGAACAAGTTTTTAAACCGAATGGATAAAGTGGATACCCGAGTGATCGTGGTGGGTGGGAACGGCTCGGAGTTTTCAACTGGGTTTGACACACCAGCGGATTTGGAGCGGCTTCCAGCTTCCTACTCCGGCGGAATATGGACGAACCGTATTGACCGCATTGCACCGATTTATAAGTGAGACAAAGAGGGCACCTGCTAGTAGAATCATCTACTTGCGGGCAGCCCTTTTTCATTTTACGATGGCCTATTTTTCACTTATAAAACGTGGATTGAAAAGGTGTTAGCGCTGCAATGACCGCATCACGAAAAACATCACTTCGTGTAATTCGACCATTTGTAAATAAACCATAAGCACCTTCTTTGTGATTACTCCCGATCGTGCTGCTCAGTTCATCTATGATGTGACGCAACTCAGTTCCACCTTGTAATAGTTTCTCGCCAATTTCATGGGGGATGGGGAAATAAAGCCCTTTGCCGACATAGAGTCGCTTCCCGTCCCAAGCTGCACACACGGAGAAGAGATACCACTGCATCGTATGGATGCTGTCATACGTAAGGCCACCTTCGAGTCCAAGTCCAAAGTCGGCTTCAGGCTCTGCCGCAAGCACATTTTTGGCCCTTGTGATCGCACCAAGAATGGTTTCATCTTCGGTCATTGGCTGGTCAGAAACACCAGAAGGGACAGAGTAACAAATCGGTTCTATCCCCGTAGCCACCACCACAGCAGCTCGTTTTGCTTGATTGTTCGTACCTAAAGCGATTCTTACCTTATTGTCAAACATATGAGATCACTCCTAACTCCTAAACGGATCAATGAAATCCATAAGTTCTAGTATATCATGTTTTTATTTCTAATAAGATTAGTGGCGAGATGTGCTTTTTCTGCTCAGTACTAAATGTGTGCGAAGTTGGGCATATTTGTAAAAAAACACAAGTTGATGAAGGGGACAATGGTGCTGCAAGCATGGGGAATATTCTACTCATTACTTTTTATATCCTGACCATCATCACTTTTTTCGTTATAAAGCGAAAGTTGCAACTGTTTGAAACAATCTTTTGCTGGTTAATTGTACTTTTACTACATGGTGTCTACTTTATGATTATCACCTTGAATTATCAGTTATTGATTCCTTCGCCTCGGTTGCCGGATATCATCTTAAGAATCGTATATCAACAAGTGATTACGCCGATTATTGTGATATGGGCTATGGAGCAGTTCTTAAAAATACGTGGATTATTGTACAAGACTTTCTCCATCTGTATGTTCTCAATCTTTCATATGGTATTAAAATTTTGTATGCAAAACTTAGGAATTGTTCAGTACTCTGAAGAGTGGAGAGTATCTTGGTCATGTTTGGAAAGCATCTTGCTCCTTATTTGTACAGGAGTTGCACTACTATTGTATCGTTTGGTTATGCGAAAGGAAGGAATGCCATTTGAGTCATCTTGAGGTGTTATTGCAACGTAATACGCTATTTACACTCGTATGCCTCGTGTTAAGTTATGGTTTCATGTGGGTTTTGCCAAGCAACATGCCTAAATCTGTAAGTATCATCATGATGCTTTTCAGTCTGAATACGGCCAAAAGTTTGGATACGATCATTGCCGTACCACCCTTTGACCTCTATAACACGAATATATATCCGTATTTCGATCTTGCAGATATCCTAACTTGGTGTTTATATCCTGTCTTTGGTTATTTTTTTGCTTACTATTACATCAGGTTCCGTATTCGTGGGTTGATGATTCCTGTCTATATTCTATGTAGTTCATTAATAGGAACAGCCTATGAATCTTTAAATGTTTATTTTGATGTTTTTCAGTATCGACACTGGAAATTAAGTTATTCTTTTTGCGTCTATCTCATCGTGCAGACACTGTGTGTTCTTGTATTTACAAAGCTGAAAAAGCATTGGATTGATCAAAAATATCCATCGACAAGGAGAATCGATCGAACTTGAGTTCTTCACAAGACCATCCGCCACGGAGACAGCAAGCTTTATTAAGTATGGACGGTTTAAGCAGCCTGCGCTGGCAGGATCCAAAGTTAATAGCGTGGTGGTCGGTATCCTTTCCAGGATTCGGTCATTTCCTGCTCCATCAATTTATACGCGGATTTCTTTTATCAGCATGGGAAGTGGCCATTAATTCACTTGCTAGAATCAATGAGGCGATCTATTACTCCTTCAGTGGGCAATTCGAATTGGCGGCACAAGTTATTGAGCCAAGATGGGCATTCGCCTATGCCATCGTTTACTTGTTCGCGATATGGGATAGTTATATCAAAGCGATCGAAGCGAATAAGCAATTCCATCTGGCAAAGTTGGAGGGAGCAAGAATTACTTCCAATTTAATTAAACCTTGGACGATTACGAATATAAGCTTCAAGAGACCTGGAGCAGCTATGGTCTGTTCTTTCGTTTTCCCTGGACTTGGTCAGCTATATAATAACCGACTTGCTTTAGGATTCTATGGCGTATTCTGGTGGTTTATTTATATGACTATGTCACGATCACATGAAGCCACCCTTTATCTCATACTGGGTAAGTTGTCCAAATCGACCGAACTGCTAGATCCACATTGGCTATTATTTATGCCGTCAGTCATCGGAGGCGCTATGTATGACGCATTTATGACAGCGCAAGATCATAATCGACTTTTTCGTCTGGAGCAGAAGCAATACCTAGCAGAAAAGTATCCACATTTTCCATTACGTCTGTTTGAGAAGGAGAATGACCCGCATGCTGATCATTAGTACTTTTGAGCACTCGATTGAAGTGGAGGAAGCACTAGCTGTACTTGAACAGATGGGTCTACCTCGTAATGAAATCATGACCGTCATGATGGATAACTATATGGACATACCCGATCATAATTACAATTCAAATCCGAATAAGAAAACGCTGGCCTTTGAGGTTGGTATGGCAACATCTACGGCATTCACTGTCATAGGGATAAGTTTTGGCTTCATTCTGTACTGGGGACCTATTATTTGGGGAGTTATTTGCGCCATTTGCGGATTTAATATTGGGTATTGGCTAACCCGCATTATGCAAACTAAGATATTTAAACATGTTATAAGGAAAAAAGAGCGATTACCTGAGCTGGCAGTCATTATTCAATGCCATGAGGAACGATTAAAAGAGGTACAGCATGTGTTGTGGGAATATCAAGCGTTATCCGTAGGCAAATTATAAAATAGAACATATACAAGCTTGAGTATTCAAGCTTATTTTTGCTGTAGAAAGAGGCTACTGGATTTATATCCAATAGCCTCTTTTTTTACTATTACGCGTATTTTTATTTCATTTTAGCTAAGTCATAATCAAACCACGTTCGCATTTCACCAGTAGTCAGATTCTCAATCGTGTTGTTGCGATGTTTAATGAAAATGTTTCTGTTCTTATCCAAATAATAATCGCCAAAAACATAGTCGGATAAACGTTTTGTTTCTAATTTCGTATTCAGTGTGTACAGTCCAGCCGTGTCTTGCTCAGCATAATCCTTATTCGAAATGCCATTCAGTACGATATAGAGGCTTCCATCTGTAGATGCAGGATTGGACAATGAAAGATTAGTTATGCCTAATGCATTGACATCTAATTCATGAAGCCGTTCATTGACCATGTGAAGAGTTCCTTCTTGGTCTAGCAAGCCAACGCGGGCGCTACCCGAAATAAAGCCATTTCGACTAGGTAATTTAGCAGAAGCAATCCACACAGTACCGTCGGGGTTCGGGATGACGCGGTCTAGCTTTTGATTGAAGTCTTCGAGTCGTGTCACGTTCCCATTTTGAATAAGAAATGTATACGTCGTGCCATAATTTGGACCAATCGCGGCAATCGGTAAGGTCAAATTAATGGATAAGATAACCTGTTGATCGCCAGCAGGAAAAGCCGTGTACGTATGTTCAGGTGCTCCCCAGGCTGCCGATTCCCAAACATCGGAGTCTGTTAGTGTGTGTACCTTTACATTACCGTAGTACAAATCGCGATCTTTACGCACTAACTCTACCGGTTTACCAGCAAATGGATGTGGAGATGTAGAAAGGCTTTTGATGAATTGATCTTGTTCTTCATTGTTTTTCCATTCGATTTGATAGTTGCTTTTATCCATCTTCAGCATGGACTTTGTACGGTCCGCTGAAAGCAGGGAGTAGAAATATAGTGAACGATGATCGTCACCTATAATGGAATAGATGGCATTTTGCCCGCCAACTAGCGATAGCCCTTCATCATCACTCCATTGGATGTCAATCTGAAGAAGATCATGGACAAATCGCCAAGTTAAAGGCATATAAGTCACATCCTGATACGTTAGAAAGGGGTAAGGCTCTGTTTTATTATTGATTTCTATTTGATTCATCGTGATGGGTACATCGGAAACTTGGACAAAGTAACTGTTTGCATGACTTTTGGTTGTTAGATCCTGTTCAAGTGGGGTTTGATGAATTGGCGGCGGAGTGTTCCGATTTGACCAAATCTGCAATCCATCGGATTCACTCCAGTTGTATTCAATGCCGAGTGTTTGGAAATTGTTCCACGTCATGGGTAGGTAAGTGATGTCTTTATACACCAGAAACGGGTATTGGCTATGGGTAATATCCATGTCTTGACCATTGATTTGAATTGGAAAATAGGGCAGAGATGCCTTCACAGATACGCTTGCTGAAGCTTGCATTGGAAGTATTGGTAACAACCCACACATCAATCCGAGTATGACAAACGAGCATTTTATGGCAAATTTCTTCAAAACATCACCCTTTTCTAAGTTAGTATTGCTACTGATTAGACGCAGAATGATGGGAAAAGTTGTATGAATGGAGGAGGTATTATCCAGATCGTGTTGTTGATGGAAAATTTTGAGTCATGATCTCATTGATTTCCCATGTTACAATCGTTGAGATCCAAGCTGGATCCAAAACTTAGAAGGCCGAAGCTTTTTTGAAGCACGGGGGAACCAATCTTTGGGGTGAAGTCGCGTTATGCGCGGCCGGGTGATTACTCTTTGATCCGAATCCGACAGCTAACCTCGCAGGCCGCAAAAAGGAGAGGTTTATAGTGATACGTTACAAGAAGCTTATTGTTACAGGTGCATTAGGTTTGACTGTCCTGATGGGGGCGAACGCAGCATTTGCTGCTACGGGAACGCACACGGTAGCAGGCAACGATACCATGTGGCTAATCTCTAAGAAATATGGCGTCAGCCTTACTTCGCTGATTAAAGCGAATCCACAGGTAGCCAATCCGAACGTGATTTGGTCGGGGATGAAACTCAACATTCCTGGAAGCACGGGTACAACTGTTGTGACGAAACCACAGGTTACGCCAGCACCTACAGTTACACCGACACCAACGCAATCCACTTTTGCTAGTCAAGTGGTTACCTTAGTAAACCAGGAGAGAACGAAGGCTGGATTGAAGCCTTTGACCAGCAATAGCGCCCTTACCGCGATGGCGCTGGATAAAGCGAAAGACATGTACAGTAACGGATATTTCGATCATACATCGCCAACTTACGGATCACCTTTTGATATGATGAGCTCCTACGGCATTCATTATTCCTACGCGGGTGAAAATATTGCTAAGGGTCAGCAATCCCCTGCAGCCGTCATGACAGCATGGATGAACAGTATCGGTCACCGTCAAAACATTCTAAGTCCGAACTTCACACAAATAGGTGTTGCTTATTATAACGGTGAGTGGGTTCAGGAATTTATAAGTAATTAAAAGGTAAATGTGAATCGTGGCAGTCTCCCTTGGGAGGCTGTTTTTTTGCATGATGTCGAAGGAGATAGGTCGTGTGTGTCGAATTGGAACTCAATTAAAAGATTGGAGTGTTAAAGAAAATTCAGAACACGGTAAATTTGCAATTAAGTTCCCAAGAGGTGCTCATCATGATTAAAATACTAACAGAAATTGAAATTGAAGCATCCATTGATGTTTGCTTTGACATGGCAACGAATATTGATATCCATACGCAGACTGTGTGGCCACATACCAAGGAACGAGCGATAGCTGGAACAACAACTGGCATGGTTCGTGGAGGGGATACGGTTACGTTTGAGGCGAGACATTTCTTAATTAGGCAAAAACACACGTCACTCATTTCGAATTATGTTCGACCTTACCATTTTGTTGATGAAATGTTACAGGGTACTTTCAAAAGTATGAGGCATGAACATGAGTTTATTGATTTAGGGGACAGAACGTTGATGAAAGATACGTTAAGTTTTGAGGCTCCACTGGGTTGGATCGGCAGGTTGGTCGAGAGAGTTGTGTTGAAGAGATATATGACACGATTTTTGAACTATCGGAATGCGCAGTTGAAGATTTTAGCTGAGCGAAAGTAAAGAAAGGAGAAAAGAAGAGAGGGGATACAAATGAGATTCTATATTGCATCCAGTTTCAAAAACATCGACAATGTTCGAAATGTCGCGCAGCAATTGAAGTCGAGGGGATTTATTCAAACTTACGATTGGACGACACACACAGGTATTAATGCACTGCAAGAGCTCGCGGCGATCGGTGCGAAAGAGAAAAAAGCTGTGTTGAGTGCAGACCTCTTCATCATCATGTTACCAGCCGGGAAGGGAAGCCATGTCGAGTTGGGCCTTGCTCTCGGAGCGGGGAAGACTATTTTCATGTATTCTGCAACCAATGAGATATATGATATGGAAAAAACGTGTACGTTTTATCAACTGCCAGAGGTACATAAAATCATTGGAACGATAGATGATTTGGTTTCAACAATCAAGCAAAATAGCCGGTTAACTAATACGGGGGAGCCATATTGAAATAGTAAGGGAACCTAGGTATACATAATTTCGAAGTAATAGGCTCATATTGGCAGCCAACGGAACGTGACAAATAAACCGAAAACGGAAGCCAATGATGTATATCTACATCATTGGCTTCCGTTTTTTTAATCAAATATCGCCTCAAACCGCTTCTTAAACGTTTGAAACATCCACAAATTCACTGCCCACAAGTCTGAAACAGGTTGCTGTGTAAAAGGCAACACTGGCATATACGGCGGCGGCCCGAATTTCGGCGTGAAGGTCATCGTAACCGCTCCAGCATCGAATCGGTGCTGACAGATCGTCAGCCACAAGCTGATGAAGGTTTCCACATGCGCGGCAAATTCTGGTACCCGCGGGTCCGATACCTGCGGTCCTTCCGGATAGCCGACGCGCCCGTGAATGTGGATGGCGCGTGCTAAGCTCAGCTGGACGTCCGCATCCTCCGGACTCGGCATGCTTTCGCAGGCTGCGCACCAATGGCTGAAATCGGCGCCGATTGTAAGCTCCGGCAGCTGCTTCAACACGGCCGCCGTTTGCCACGGCGTGAAAAAAGCTCTCCCGCGATGCGTTTCATGCGCGATTGGAATCCCGATCTCTTGCTCCACACGAATCGCCGCTTCGAAAAAACGCAATTGCTCGTCAGCAGACATACGATCAGCAGCGCTGTGCGAATTGATCAGCTCGGGCCGCAGCTCGGCTGCACGTAACACCTGCTCACGAAAAGATTGAATGTGATTTGGGCCCCGTGTCACCACTTGTGCGATGAACGACAAATTCATGGCGTCCAAATCTTTTCGAAACTGACGATCATCCTTAACGTCGGAAGGAGGCGTGTACTCGACACCGTAATAACCGGCCTCACCGATTTGCTCTAATTTCCCGTTCCACAACCCGTTCCATTCCCAAAGCGATTTATAACCTCGTAATTTCATCTTCATTGCTCCTTATCCATAGTCCAAAGACATATCTATGAGTATAGGACAGGATAAGATTGTAAGACTTATCGTTTCTTCAGAAATACCCAACGTATTTTCACCAAGAAAGATGTCTATAAGCGGTAGGGGATAAATTCGTCCATCGTTTGAATTGTTTGCTGAATTGCGACAAATCCTTGTATCCCAGTTGTTCGGCGATATACTCGATAGAATGAGAGGGGTCCATAAGCATGAGCTTGGCTTGACGAAGTTTAACTGTGCTTAAATAATGACGTGGCGAGACGCCATAAGCTTTGTGAAATACCCGATTACAGTGTGCGGGGCTATAGCCGAGCTGTTTGGCAATGTGCGTTATTCGGAACGGTTCCTGCCCTTTTAGTACCGTAGATGCTTGATGCTCAATTAATGCAGCTAGCTTCGCAGCTAAGCCCGAATCGCCCGTTTGCTGATTAGAAACGACAGCCTCATCGAGTAAGACCTCGCTTAACGCGGTGAAAATACGAAACGAAGCATGCATCGTTTGCAGCTTCAGACTCAGTCCGCTGGAGGTAGTTTCTCTTGCTATTTGGGCGAGATCCATAAGTATGGGGCGGAGTAAACTCTCCATTTTGCTGCCAGAAGGGTGAACGATTTGCCCAATTTGACTTAATTGCTGACGAAACCAAGGATCAGTTACCTCTAAATGTACACACACGTACTCCATCATATTGCCATTGACTGCGCCTAAGCTAGCATGTACTTCATTCGGAAGTATCCAAACCAAGTCACCTTGCTGTTGTACAAAATGCTTGTCGCCAACACGCATACGCTGGGAGCCGTCTACGACAAGATTCAGCTCAAACATCGGATGTTGATGCTCTGGGAATGACCACTGCGCGTTAACCTTGCGAAGATGCGCGGCAAATATTCGGAAGGATGCCTGCACATCAGGCAGCATGCCGCCATGAACGACATTATCTAGACCTGCGGGTAAGGGTTCTTGGTGGAAGACTTTCATATAGGATGACTCCTTTGGAAAAGGTTTTTATGTACTGGATACGATAACTATCTCACTTAAATAGGATGGAATCAAATGTTTCTTTTGTCCAAATGAAGGATTGTATTGCCCATGGGTTCAGGATTTGGATCATTGTATAATAAGGGCAAATGACTGAGAGGAGCATCATCCTGATATGAAGAATCAATTTTTCAACGCACATCATTCACCAATTGGTGCATTTGCAAGCTTTACTCTTGGATTTCCAGGCAAAAGCGGAGGCTTCGATCTCGAACAAGCACGTCCGCCAAAGCAAAATATATATATTGGGCTCGAAACGATCCAAGGCGGCACTTATGACGCACTGCCTTTCTTCGAATATGTTAGTGAGGACGAAAGTCTTCGATATGATATCGAGAATCCGGATCCAAAACCGAAAAAGAAGAAAACCGTTTTCCCTTTTGCACAGGATGAGATTCAACGAGACTTCAAAGTCAGCACAGATACGTGGAAAGCTGGCGATTTGGAATTCAGTCTTATTTCTCCCACGCAGTCTGTACCAGATCCCACAACAGCAAGTGATGAGGAGTTGCGTTTAGCGCTTGTCCCAGCTGTTCTTGCTAAGATTACTGTGGATAATACCAAAGGTACGGCGTCTAGACGAGTATTCTTCGGGTATCAAGGAACAGATCCTTACAGTGCAATGCGCAGGTTGGATGATACGATGGAAGGCGCCGCGGGAATAGGTCAAGGCCGAATTACGGCGATTGTTTCCAAAGATCCTGAAGTACGTTCAGGTCTTTACTTTAGTATCGAAGATATTTTGAAAATGAAAATTGTTGAAAACTTGACCTTCGGTCTCGGTACTGTTGGAGCTTTATTCGCTGATACACCTGCTGGTGAGAAACGCACGTATGAGTTCGCAATTTGTTTCCATCGCGGTGGCATTGTTACTGCGGGTCGTGATGCCTCCTACACCTACACACGTTTATTTCAAAATATTGAAGCCGTTGCTGATTACGCATTAGGTAATTTCGATAAGTTAACAGCATTAGCCCATAGCGCAGACGCTAACATCGAAAATTCACGCTTGTCAGCTGATCAAAAGTTTATGCTTGCCCATGCAATCCGCAGCTATAACGGAAATACACAGCTTCTGGATATGGATGATGAGCCATTCTGGATCGTCAATGAAGGCGAATATCGGATGATGAACACGTTCGATTTGACAGTAGATCAGTTATTTTATGAGTTAGCTGTCAATCCTTGGACGGTTCGCAATGAGTTGGATATGTTCGTGAAACGGTATAGTTATGAAGACATGGTTAGTTTTCCAGGCGACCCTACGGAATACCCGGGTGGAATCTCGTTTACGCATGATATGGGCGTAGCGAATACACTTTCTCGACCAGGGTACTCGGCTTATGAGCTATATGGTTTGGATGACTGTTTTTCCCATATGACACATGAGCAGTTAGTGAACTGGACATTATGCGGAGCAACGTATGTGGCACATACCGACGATCAAACGTGGCTGCAAGCGAATCTTACGATTTTCGAAAAATGTTTAACGAGTATGCTCCATCGCGATCATCCGAATCCAGAATTGCGCAATGGAATCATGTCATTAGACAGCACGCGCACCATGGGCGGAGCAGAAATCACGACGTATGACAGTTTAGATGTCTCGCTGGGACAATCGCGTAACAATATTTATATGGCGGGTAAATGTTGGGCGGCTTACGTGGCGATGGAAACTATTTTTGTTCAAAATGGGAGAGAAGATCTAGCTCTGATCGCAAGTGAGCAGGCGCTAAAATGTGCACAAACAGTAACGTCATTCGTCACAGCAGAAGGATACATACCAGCTGTAGTCGGTGAAGGCAATGATTCCAAAATCATTCCAGCGATCGAAGGCTTAGTATTTCCTTACTTCACAGGCAATAAGTCTGCATTAGATGTGAATGGTCGTTACGGCTTTTATATCGAAGCTTTGAAAAAGCATCTGGACGTTGTTCTTGTTGAAGGTACCTGCCTATTCACAGATGGTGGTTGGAAGCTTTCCTCGACGAGTAATAACTCCTGGTTAAGCAAAATCTATTTATGCCAATTCGTCGCACGTGAAATCTTGGATCTAGCTTGGGATGAAACGGGAGCTGCAGCGGATGCGGCCCATGTTGCTTGGTTGACGCACCCAACATTGTCCATTTGGAGCTGGAGTGATCAAATCATCTCTGGTGAGATTACAGGAAGCAAGTACTACCCGCGCGGTGTTACGAGCATTTTATGGCTGCAAGAAACGAAATAATCACATTCGAGCAACTGAAGCATTCGCTTTGGTTGCTTTTTTGTTGGTACTATTTGTAAAATGGAAGGGATGAGCTTCGTTTGATTGGAGGTAAGTGAACATATGAAAAAAGAAATCTCAGCAGGCGGTGTCGTTTACCGACAAATAGGCGATGATGTTCACATTTTACTAATCGAGGATCGCTATCGGAAGCTGGCTTTTGCGAAAGGTCGCATGGAGGCTGGGGAGACGATAGAGCAAGCGGCGCTTCGGGAAATAAAAGAAGAAACCAATATTGATGGCAAGATCATTCAGCCACTGATCATCAATTATTATCAGTTTGAGCACACGGAACATGGCCAAGTGGAGAAGGAAACTCATTATTATTTAGTCGAAGCGCTCAGCGATGAGCTCAAAGCTCAAACGGAGGAAATTCGGGGAGTAAAGTGGCATGGAGCGGCTGATGCCTGGGCCGAACACAATTTGAATGGATACGAGAATAATCGCGGGATTTTGAAAATGGCGCTTGAAATTTTGGGATTCCTAGGTGAAGAGGATGAGATGAAGGTATAATGAAAGCGTATAGATTTGGTTATGTGTTGGTGACCTTTTGGCTGATTTGGATGTTCTATGGTTTTAACAAATATAACGATGTTGATGAGAATAAAATGTATCAAATTTTAGCGATTACAGGATTAGGGTTTATTCTATTTCCAATTTATTTTGTTGGGGTGTATGTATGTGGCGTGTTTATGAAAAGAAAAACTTAACAGAATACCGACATGGAAATTGTCGATACGATCCTTGTGGACCGAGGTCATGTTAGAACAACTAGGGGGCGAAACTTTTGAATAGTAAAAACGAATTACAACAGCTGCATTTCGAAGATCAACTTGCTTTTGAACAGTGGCTTGCGATAAATCATAACACTTCTCCTGGGATCCGATTGCAAATCGCAAAAAAAGGTGCTCGTATCAAAACGGTTTCTTACGATCAGGCTCTCGAGAGCGCGTTGTGTTATGGGTGGATTGATAGCCAGAAAGAAAAAGCGGACGAGCAGATGTGGCTTCAACGTTTTACGCCTCGGGGTGTTAGAAGCATCTGGTCCAAAGTAAATAAAGATAAAGCAGAGACTCTGATTGCTAATGGGCGTATGAAGCCTTCTGGAATGAAGGCGATAGAGGCTGCCAAGAAGAATGGACAGTGGGAGAAAGCATATGAACCGCAGAGTCATGCCACGATCCCAGAGGATTTTGCTTTGCAATTGGAGAAGAATAGCGAGGCGAAAGCCTTCTATGATACGCTGGATCGTCAAAATAAATATGCCATCACGTTCCGAATTCATACAGCCAAGATTCAAGAAACGCGTGTGAAGCGGATTCAGGAGTTTATTTTGATGCTTGAAAATGGGGAGAAGATTTATCCTTAGATACTAATAATCGGAGAGGAAAACGAACATCATGACGAAAAAACTCTATTATGAGAATGCCTATTTGAAAGAATGGCAAACAACAATAAGCCAAAAGATTGAAAGAGAAGATGGTTATTATGTCCTCTTGGAGGAGACTGCATTTTATCCGCATGGCGGTGGACAACCTTGTGATGCCGGTGAAATAAACGGTATTCCTGTGTCGGATGTTCTTCTTGAAGAGGACGAAGTGCTACATAAGCTGGAACGGATGCCGGAAGGAACGCAGGCAAACTGCAAGCTGGAATGGCAGCTTCGATTCGATCATATGCAGCAGCATAGTGGTCAGCATTTACTTTCGGCCGTATGCCGAGATTTATATGAGGCTAACACAGTGAGTTTTCATTTGGGTACAGATTATTGCACAATCGATGTAGAGACGCTGGATCTTGAACCTAGTAAGTTAGCTGCGATTGAGATTGCGGTGAATTGTAAGATTTACGAGAATCGGGCGATCAGCAGCTATTTCGTAACACCTGAGGAGCTAGCGCAGCTGCCACTTGTTAAACAGCCAAAGGTGACGAAAGACATTCGGATTGTTGAAATCAAAGGCGTGGAGTATAACGCTTGTGGAGGTACACATGTTTCGTCAACAGGTGAAATCGGGATCATTAAGCTTTTGAAAACAGAGAAGCAAAAGGGGAACACCCGGATATATTTCTTATGCGGCTTTCGTGCGTTGGCTGAATTTAACGAGAATGTGAGAATTCTAGGGGCATTGTCTGGTAAATTTAATACGGGCAAGGATGAAATCATAGATCGCATTGAGAAGTGGGAGCAGGAACATAAACTTGTTCAAACAGATTTAGCTGGTCTTAAAGAGAAACTAGATGAGTACTTGGCGCAGGAGTTGTTGGTAGAAAGTAAGGACGTTATTGCACACCAGTTCGACGATAAATCATTGAAGGACATGCAGAATTTAGCAACGAAGGTTGCCTCGAAGACCGATTTGCCAATCTTGTTTATTAGTACTTCTGAGAATAAAGTCGTTCTTGCACACAATGGCCAATATGCACAAGCATGCGGAGCCTTTTTCAAAGCTCATCTAGGAAGCTACAACGGCAAAGGCGGCGGCAGTGATAAGTTAGCCCAAGCGGGGTTCTCCAGTGGAGAGGATGCTTTGGCCTTTTATAAGTTTGCGATAGCGCAGTTGAAAGGGAACTAAGGAAGATCGTTTGGAGGGATTTTAATGAAGAAACGATTAACCATTTTTTTCGCAGCAGCTGTAATATTAATTGGGGTTTATTTTATTTCTGAACTCTTTAGAACCGAACCACCTAAACCGACTATTACGGCTGGCGATAAGAAAATTGCTTTCGCGCAAGGTTCTTATTGTTGGTCAGGTTTATTTAGTGGAAAGTGCTCGGATATGGTTGCTCCTCCTGAGCTTATTAAATATGCGGGTCTTAATCCCGTTGTGGTCTCACCAGAATCCCAAATAACGATCAAATTTAGAAAGAAACCTAAGAAAAATTCATTGGGTGCTCAGTTATGGAAAAATAACGATAGGACATCTGAAACTGTCCAACTGAAGAATCAAATTTTAACGGTACCT
Source organism: Paenibacillus allorhizoplanae (assembly GCF_927798215.1). Lineage (NCBI taxonomy): Bacteria > Bacillati > Bacillota > Bacilli > Caryophanales > Paenibacillaceae > Paenibacillus > Paenibacillus allorhizoplanae. The sequence continues at coordinate 221,700 of NZ_CAKMMW010000002.1, read as the reverse complement.
AAAGAAAAAGGTGTGTACATATACGGGATTTCCGCAAATTGGAGCAAAGGAAGTTCCATGTATTTCTTTGTTATAGAGGTTTAATCGATCAGTTCTTTTGAAGAAGGCTATCTTAAACTTTGTTTTTGATATTCGATATATGCGAACTAATGTTCTATAATTAATAAATCGCGATTTATCAGCCCTCCTACTATATCAGATCACCGAACTGCTCCTGTAAAGTTGCCTATATATAGTCATTTTGCAACTTGAATAATGTTTGAAAAAATGATATATTTTAATTATTAGATAATTTTCTAAATATATAAAGATAAAGAGGTGAACAACAAAGTTTGAGCATTGGGATGTATTGCTGATGTGTAAAATTACACGTCAAATGGATCCAAACCGATTTAATTATATTGAATTTGAAGATACTTTCGAAATGCTTTGTCTATTAATATTGTGAAAATTTCTCATATTGGAGGCACATACTTTTGAAAACGAATGCTACAATTCCCTTAAAAGTGATCTCAGCTATGCTGGCCTTAACCGTCAGTCTCCCGACCGTCTCAACTGCTGCAGCCAGTAAGACGCTGGTGGTTACTCCTGCTTCACATGTCCAAATTGCTGCTGACCGTTCAGCGCAAAACGTACCCTTACGTGCAGTTGTCGAAACACTTGGTGGAGAAGTGTTGTGGGACGAAACCAGTTCGTCTGTAAGTATCAAATATCTCGGACATGCATTATCCTTGAAAATCGGGAGCAATGAAGCTGTAATCGACGGTAAGGTGATTACATTGCCGTCGGCGACGCAGCTCGTAGAAGAACACACCATTTTTGCGCTTCGTGCTCTCAATGAAGCACTCGGTACCACAATCGGTTGGGACGACCAAGCCCAAGCTATCATCTTTGATAAAACGGATCTCACAGGCAAAGCGACAGCTTTTATTGCCTCCGCATTGGGCTCATCGCCAAACAGTTCGACACAGTATTTTAGCGCCAATCTGGGGTCAGTTGCAACGGCGGAGAGTATCAAACAATTTTTCGGAAACGTAACAGGTCAACTTGGAAGTTATAAAGGTGTAGCCAAACTCACGTCCGACAAAACCATTGTACACGAAAATGTGAGGCTCACTCTCACTTTTGAAAAAAGCGAAATACCTTTCGTCCTCAGATTTAATCATGGAGGAGAGATCGATGACTTTTTGCTCGATTCTTCCGCAGCAATGAAGCTAGAAGGTTACAAACTGCCGAGCTATGCGAATTCGGAAACATATAACGAAAAGGAAGTGATGATCGGTGAAGGTCGCTGGGCTTTACCTGGCACACTGACGCTGCCGACAGGAAAAGGTCCACATCCTGTAGTTGTGCTCGTACACGGATCGGGGCCGAATGACCGCGACGAGTGGCTTGGCGCGCTGAAGCCGTTCAGCGATCTAGCAGTAGGCCTGGCTTCACAAGGTATTGCCGTTCTACGTTATGAAAAACGCAGCCTTGAATATCCGGCGCAGCTCAGTCTTTTGCCAAATATGACGATGAAAGAAGAAGCGCTCGACGATGCGCTTACCGCCGTCAAACAAATGAGAAACACCGAAGGCATCGATCCTAGACAGATTTATGTACTTGGACATAGCCAAGGAGGTTTCATGATGCCGCGTCTTGTAGAAGCGGATATAGATAAGCAAATTGCAGGAACTGTGCTAATGTCAGCGCCAGGCGGCTCCTTTTTCGACTTATTGGAAAAGCAATTTTCTTATCTCGTAGATCTGAAACAGATGCCTCCCCAATCGTTGGACTTTTATAAAAAGCAGTTTGCCATCTTGAAGGACCCTAACTTGTCCACCGCCAACCCTCCGAAAGAATATTCACTCGGAAATTGGTTTATGGACCTACGCGGTTATGAACCCGCTGAAAAGGCGAAGACTCAGACAGGGAAAATGCTCGTCCTACAGGGAGGGCGCGATTACCAAGTCATGCCGGAACAGCTTGATATCTGGAAGAACAATTTGAAAGATCGGAAAGACGTTACTTATCTCCTGTACCCAAAACTCAATCACTTCTATACCGAAGGCGAAGGAGCCATGAGCACGCCTCAGGAGTATTTTAAGCAGGGTAACATCCCGTCGGAAGTCATCAATGACATCGGCAATTGGGTTAAAAACAAATAAGTTTGCAGAAAAGTAAAAGGAGTACTAACAAGTAAATCACCTGGATTCATTGCCTTGCTTGAATTTCATTTAGATCAACGCTATAATAGACTCATAAAGTCTTTAATGGGGGCATGAAAATGAAATATTCACAAGCGACTGATTATGCCCTTCATGCGATGCTCTATCTGGTAAACTCTGACCCTGATAAACCTGTTGGTGTGCAATTGCTTTCTGAGAAGCTAACTGTTTCACAGACTTATTTATCTAAGTTAATGACGAAGCTTGTCAAAGCGGGCCTAATCCATTCTTCTTCCGGAGCTAACGGTGGGTATCGCATCAAGCGTAATCAGCAGGACATCTCCTTTCTCGATATTATTCGGGCAATTGAAGGTACCGCTTCTTTGTTCGAATGCAGCTTTAATCATGGAAACGGCTGTCAGATACAGCAGGTTGTGATGGATGCGGAACAACAGTTGGAACAGTATCTGGCAAGTAAGAAAATCGCAGATTTGGTGGGAATGCATAAGGCGGAATAAGTTCCGTCATTTTTTTTAGGTCTATTGTAGATATTAGGAGTCTATTAAGTCTCTAATAATTCATAAACGAAAGGAAGATGAACATGATTTATGATTGTTTAATTATCGGTGGAGGACCTGCAGGTCTTAACGCAGCTTTAGTTTTAGGAAGAGCAAGAAAGAATGTACTTCTGATTGATGAGGGGCGACCTCGTAATCGGGTTACGCAAGAAACGCATGGTTTTCTGTCACGAGACGGTATAAAGCCAAGTGAGTTTCGGCGGATTGCTTTGGAACAGATTCGTGTTTATCCAACTGTGAATCATGTGTCTGATGCGGCAGTGTCGATAACAGGAAGTGATGGCGATTTTCAAATCACGACAGCTCAGGGAGAGCATTATGAAGGTAAGAAGGTTCTTTTTGCAATAGGTAAAAAAGACATACCATTGGATATTAACGGTTTAGCCGAGGTATATGGTAAGAGCGCTTTTGTATGCCCGTATTGTGATGGTTGGGAATTAAGAGATCAGCCACTGGTGCTCATTGTGAATGGAGCCAAGGCGCTTCATCTTGCGAAGATGATTTCTGGTTGGACGAGCCGATTCACGATATGCACGAACGGACCTGATGAGTTGTCAGATGCTGAAAAAGAAGAACTTAAGCAACATAACGTACCGATATATGATTCGCCTATACGCTCCATTGTATCCAATGAGGGCTACGTTCAACATGTGGAACTAGAGGACGGAACCCGACTCCCGTGTACGGGGATTTTCTTTGGCCCGAAATTAGTGATTGGATCAGATCTGCCGCAAACAATAGGCTGTGAGATGACGGAAGCGAGAACGGTTGTGGTAGATCAATTCGGTAAAACGAATGTTCCAGGCATATATAGTGCTGGAGATGCGGCATCTGAGATGTATCAAGCCATTATGGCTGCCTCCTTAGGCGCGATAGCTGGTATGTCCATAAATGGTGAACTGCTCATGGCGAATTGGCAAAAGGCGAGTTTGCAGTAAGATTGGAAATGAAAGAATGGAGATTGCCCAAATGAAGGATAAATTTACCTATAATACGGAAATGGCTCAGACATATGAAACAAACGCTCGTATCTCAATACCTACGTATGACGCGTTATTCGGGATGGTTCAATCCTATTTCCGTACAGAAATAAGCGGTGAAGACGCTTCGGTGCTAGTCATCGGAGCAGGAGGGGGGAAAGAACTATCCACATGGGGACCAGCTAACCCTGAATGGACCTTCACAGGCGTGGACATTTCAGAAGAAATGCTTAAAATTGCCCAACACAAAACGAACCAACTGGGCATGTCCCATCGCGTAAATCTCATCCATGGAACGATCAACGATTTGCCAATCGCAGACGAGGCCTTTGATGCGGCAAGCTGCATATTGGTTCTGCATTTCATTGACAATGTGCAGGAGAAGCTGGAGCTGCTCAGAAGCATTCATGCACATATGAAACCAGGAGCTCCATTTGTGCTTGTAAGTGCGTATGGGGATCGCGATGCTACTGAACTAAAGGACAGGTTGAATGTTTGGAGGAGTTTTTGGTTGGATGCTGGGAAACCGCCAGCCGTAGTCAACGAAATGGTGAATACAGGTATTATGAAAATATCCTTCTTGCCTGAAAAGCAGATCGAAGGATTATTGCGAGAATCCGGCTTTACCCATATAACGAAGTTCTTTGTAACAGGACTTTTCGGGGGTTGGATGTGTCATGCAGGAGGAACTGATGGCTTGGACATCGAATGTGATGTGTAGTTGAGATCTAAATAATGATGAATTCAATGAAATGGAAAAAGGAGTTAACTACATGCGCGCTCAAAAATTACGCCCTTTTGTTCCGTCAGGGGAGGATTTCCCTCTTGCTGTGCAGTTTTATACGGATCTCGGATTTGAACAAATATTCGCAAATCATCAGGGTGTCATTTTCAAAGTTGACGAAATGGAATTTCATTTACAAAATTATCATAACGTAGAATTACAACAAAATTATATGCTGGAATTGTGTGTACAGGACATAGACGTGTGGTGGACTCATATCCAAAATACGGAGGTCGTCAATAAATATCAAATTCGAGCTACCGCGCCTAAGATGCAACCTTATGGAAAACGAGCCATTCATCTGATTGACCCCGCGGGTGTTCTCTGGCATTTTACTGAATAACATCACCAAATAAGATGAGGAGGAGAAGTCGTTGTATATTCGAGTTTTGGATGAACGTGATGCCAAGATATATCAAGAATTAAGATTAAGTGCGCTGCAAATCAGTCCAGAAGCATTTGGCTCCACGTATGAGCGAGAAGTTCATTTTACATTGGAAATGGTTGCTGATCGTATTAAGCCAACAAGCGGTAAGTTTGTACTTGGGGCATTGGATGAACAGGGATCGCTTGTTGGATCCATCTCTTTTGTAAGAGAGAGCAGTCTGAAGACAGCACATAAAGGCAATGTTTATGCGATGTTTGTTGCTTTGAATCAGCGAGGTCAAGGTTTGGGGAAAAAGCTGCTGATTGAGCTTATTCGGAGAGCTAGTGAATGCGAAGGCGTTGAGCAAATCAACTTAGCTGTTATGTCACATAATGAAGCAGCGAAAAAACTATATACCTCCCTTGGATTTGAGGTTTATGGGGTGGAGCGTAACGCACTGAAATATAATGGTCAGTATTATGATGAGGATTTGATGGTTAGGAGATTGAATGAATAGGAATAAAGCGATGATTTCAATCATTGTGTTATTGCTTCTCATTGCCTTCTTTCCTTTGAAATGGTTATTCGAACAAAATAAATCTTTGTACGATCAAATTGAGCATGTCATTACGGCTAAAGATTCCGATTTCAAAGAACTTCTACATATACATGCCGATAGGAAGCGAACTTTAGCTTTTTATACGACGAATAAGTCAGAACTATGTGTAGTTTTACTTAAGAAGAAACTTCATGGATACTCCTGGGGTGCGTATATCAATAGAAGTTCAATGTTTGTTGGTCGAGAATTAAGCTGGCAAGGATCAGAAAGTCAAGAAACCGACATTCATCTATTGTATGGGGTTGTTGAAAACCCGGAAATCACTCAGATACTTTTAATAAGTGAAGATAGTCAGCCAGCACATATAATTAAAAAGGGTGAGAATGCCATATGGTATTTCTTAGCCGAGAGCAGTTTGAAGAGTCCAATTACGATTCAGGCATCGAATAAAAATGGAAAAACCTTGTATGAAACGGGGAATGCTGAGTTTTGGAAGCAGCCCATTTTGAACATTTATCCGCAAATAGCGTATCCTAGTTCTCTTTAATCAAAAGGCTGTCTCTTTCGAGACAGCCTTTTCGTGCTAATTATTCTGACGTAGGGCTAGAAGGAGCGAATTGATTAGAAAACATCCGAGAATACGTTCCTTTGTGGCTCATTAACGCGTTGTGATTGCCTTGTTCGGCGATCTCACCTTGATCGATAACCATAATCGTATCCGCATTCCGGATCGTGTTCAGTCTGTGTGCAATAATGAAGCTCGTGCGCCCCTTCATGATGGAGAGAAGTGCTTCCTGAATATGAAGCTCTGTCCGTGTATCAATGCTGCTAGTTGCCTCATCCAGGATAAGAATAGAAGGGTCGGCTAAAATAACGCGAGCTATCGCAAGCAATTGTCGCTGACCTTGGCTTAAGTTCCCGCCATTCTCAGAGAGCGGCGTATCATAGCGCTTAGGCAGTCGATTAATGAAAGTGTCGGCATTTGCCAGTTTAGCTGCTGCAATCACCTCCACATCCGTTGCCTCAGGGTTGCCGTACTTGATGTTCTCCTTAATCGTGCCGGAGAATAAATACGTATCCTGCAGAACGATGCCAAAACTGCGGCGAAGACTGCTTCGGGTATAGGATTTGATATCCCGACCGTCAATTAAGATCGTACCGCTTGTTGCATCATAGAAGCGAGTTACAAGATTCACGATTGTCGTTTTGCCTGCTCCTGTGGGTCCAACGAGCGCTAAGCTGCTACCTGCCGTTGTCTCGAAGCTGACCTCTTTAATAATCGGTCGATCCGACCGATAACCGAAAGTAACGTCTTGGAAGGTAACGTGACCAATTGGTTTCTCCAGATCGATGGCTCCTGGTTCATCCTCCGTTTCTTCCGCCTCATCCAAAACTTCAAATGCACGTTCTGCTCCTGCTACACCGGATTGCAGCACATTATAAGTGTTCGCAATCTCATTTAGTGGTCTCACGAACTGGCGCGAATAGCTTAGGAAGCTTGCAATGACTCCGACCGTAATATGACCTTTTACGGCCAAAATACCACCGACGATGGCTACGGAAGAGAAGCCAATATTGTTGATGACACCTAGGATAGGCATCAGAAATCCAGACCAAATTTGCGCTTTTAATCCAACCTCATACAATCGACCATTTACGTTGTTGAACTCATGGATCGCTTTCTGCTCACGATTAAATGCTTTAACGACAAGTAGGCCGGAAATCGTTTCTTCAATATGGCCGTTCAGCTTGCCAAGCTGTGACTGTTGCTCTTTGAATAACACGCTGGTACGTTTGGTAATTGTTTTGGCCAGCAAGAACACAAGTGGAACTGTAATGAGCGTAGCAAGCGTCAAGGTTGGGCTTAAAATTAGCATCATGATAAAAGAACCAACAATTGCAATAGAGCCTGTCATCAACTGTGTGGTTGCTTGCGAGATTGAGTTGCTGACATTGTCGATATCGTTCGACAGTCGGCTCATGACATCACCATGGCTGCGTCCGTCGAAATAAGCAAGGGGCAGCTTCTGCAGCTTTGCAAACATGGTTTGGCGAAGTCTCCGCACGACACGTTGTGCGAGTCCAGCCATAACCCAGCTCTGCATAAAGGTAAGGCCGCCATCAGCAATGTAAGTGGCAATCAGAACAATCATCACTACGTCAAGAACGCTATAATCAACGACTCCTCCAGCCATGGCATCAACGGCGACACCAATGAGATAGGGGCCAGCTAAGGTTAGGGCAGCATCTGCTAGAATAAACAGAAAGACGATGGTCAACCACTTTCGTTCAGTACCCATATAGGACCAGAGGCGGCGTAAGGTGTTTTTAAAATTTTTGGGCTTCACGGCAGGAGCACGTCCACCGCGACCCAGTGGTCCAGTGATCATCGGGACGTCGGGTGCTTGTTGTCGCGAACTATCATTCGGCTTTGACATGATGTGGCAGCTCCTTTCCGAATTGGGAGTGACATATTTCCATATAGATACGGCAACTGGTCATTAACATCTCATGTGTACCGATGCCAACGATTTCACCATCATCCATTACGACGATCTTATCCGCATCCATAACGGAGGTAATTCGCTGTGCAATAATCAAACAAGTAACGCCTGAGGCAAATTCCTTGAGCGATTGTTTGATTTTCGTCTCTGTTGCGGTATCTAATGCGCTTGTACAATCATCGAGAATCAGAATGTCAGGTTTACGAATAAGTGCGCGAGCTATGGATAGCCGCTGCTTCTGTCCGCCGGATAAGTTCACACCCTTTTGACCCAGCCTAGTTTCATAGCCTTCAGGGAATGCTGCAACGAAGCCATGCGCTTCTGCCATGATCGCGGCTTGCTCAACCTCTTCGTGTGTAGCATTTTCATGGCCCCAACGCAAATTCTCTTCAATTGTGCCGCTAAATAGAATGGTGTTCTGAGGCACAATGGCAATACGATCTCGGAGCTTGGAAGGTTCCAATTCGCGTATATTTACACCATCCACACGGATCGAGCCTGAGCTCGGATCATAGAAGCGGGGAACAAGACTCACAAGACTGCTTTTTCCAGATCCCGTGGAGCCGATGATACCAACCGTTTCGCCAGGGAGGCATGTCAAGTTAATATGTTTCAGAATAGGTTCACCGACAGCTCCGTCATAAGCAAATGACACATCCGTAAAATCGATTCGGCCTCCAGGGCATTGAATGGGAAGGGCAGCGGTATCGTTCCAAGTCATTTCATTGATCTGATTGAACACTTCACCGATCCGTGTAGCTGAGGCTTTGGCCCGAACGAACATATTAAATACCATCGAAATCGTCAGCAAGGCAAACAAAATTTGCGTCATGTAATTGACGAACGCTACGATATGACCAACTTGCATTTGATGCTGATTAACCCGCCAAGCACCTAGCCAAAGCACGGCAACAATACCAAAATTGACAGTGAGCAGGATAGAGGGGTTAAAGATCGCGAGTAGTCTTGTGACCTGAATCGACTTGTCCTGATAATCGATATTGGCTTTCTGAAACTTCCCGGCTTCATGATCAAACCGATTAAATGCTTTCACGACACGTATACCGGACAAATATTCCCTTATCACACGGTTGACATTATCCAGTGCTTTCTGAACGTTAACATACCTGGCAAAACCCACCTTCAAATTCAGAGCCACGAGCACGCCAACGAGCGGAACCACGATAAGTAATACAACTGCCAGATGCATATTCAGCCTTATAGCCATAATTAGACTTCCAATACATAAGATGGGTGCTTTAACAAAAATACGCATGAGACCATTCACAAAATTTTGCACCAGCGTCACATCATTCGTTAATCGTGTAATTAAGGAGGCGCGTTCGAATCGCTCGATATTGGTGAAAGAAAGGGATTGTATCTTTTCAAATAAATCCGCTCTAAGCTCGGTACCGAATTTCTGTGAAACATGGCTGGCGACAATATTCCGAGTAGAAGCTGCGACGGCACCAAACGCTGTGATAAGGAGCATCAAGCCACCCATGCGAAGCACATAATCAAGCCGTTTCTCCGCAACGCCAACGTCCAAAATGTGAGACATGATGGTTGGTTGCATTAAATCCGCAAGCGCTTCCAGCATGACGAAAAAAACAGCCACTAGAAACAATTTCCAGTGCTTCCTGATATATTTTTTCATGAAAATCATTGATGCACACACTCCTCTTCCCGCAGTCCATAGTTCATCCTTAGTTAATAGCCATTTTATAACGTAAGCCATTTCACGTGCAATATAAGGATTGCAATAGCCACATGATAAATCAGAGATAGGATTGGTATCATGCGGTAATTTTAGATAAAATATAGTTAATTCTAGTACGCTATTATGATAGTGAGGTGTAGAAATTGGAGATGGCTGAAATACCAGCGGGAGAAGTCGAATTAAGAGACGATAGAAGGAAAATCAAATGGACAGCTGAAATACGACCGTTCCTTCTTGCTCGGTATCCTGTAACTGTAGGTCAATACGATGCGATTACTGAGCAATTCCCCCCAACAAGTGGCGCGAATCTTAGGCCGATTGTTAATGTTTCTTGGCATGAGGCTATATCCTTCTGTAACTTACTTTCACAGAAAAAGGGACTGAAGCCTTGTTACTCCGTCAGTTCTGATGGCGAACAAGTTAGTTGTGATTGGGAATCAAACGGATATAGACTTCCTACTGAAGCTGAATGGCAATATGCATGTAAAGCTGGGACGACAGGCTATACGTACGGAGAGATTAATAAGATTGCCTGGTTTGCAGGTAATTCAGGGGGCAACGTCCATGAAGTAGGAACAAGGGAACCGAATCCATGGGGGTTATACGATATGTTGGGAAATGTTTGGGAATGGTGTTGGGATGTGTATGATGAAAAAGTTTACGGCACCTATCGCATTTTTCGTGGTGGCAGCTGGGCTGAAGAGGAACGGGGTTGCGGGGCAACCTGTCGTCGTCGTAGTCATCCAACATTTTGCATAGATGATCTTGGATTCCGACTTGCAAAATCTTTATAACGAAGTCACTATGTCACAGTGGATAAATAATCATATAAAATCGAAAAGGAAAGGTTGTGAGTATCATGAGTCAAGCGTTGATTGCTGCGGTTGAGCGGAATGATATCGCAGAATTAGAACGACTTGTAGAACATGGGTTCGAATTAAATGAGCGAGACAACAGAGGTAGAACGGCTATCATGGCGGCAACGCATGCCAACAATCCCAAGATCGTAAAGATTTTGATTGAAGCTGGAGCAGATATCAATTTGAAAGATGATAAGCAGGATAATCCATTTCTTTATGCTGGGGCTGAAGGACGTCTTGAAATATTGAAGCTGCTTATAGAAGCTGGTGCCGACACGAAACTGACTAACCGTTACGGTGGGAATGCCCTCATACCAGCAGCAGAAAAAGGTCATGTTGAAAACGTAAACGTGTTGCTTTCAACGACAGATGTGGATGTCAACCACATTAATAACCTAGGTTGGACTGCCTTACTTGAAGTGACCATTTTGAGCAAAGGCGGACCAAAGCATCAGCAAATTACCCGACTGCTGCTAGACCATGGTGCGAATGTAAATATTGCGGATCGGGATGGCGTTACGCCACTTCAACATGCTAAGCGAAATGGCTTTACAGAAATTGAACAAATACTAAAGCATGCAGGAGCGCAATAATACGGAACAGGAACAAACGGGTATGATCAAACGGCAGCAGTCTAGTACTTTTTTTTCGAGTCCTAGTCGGTCGCTGTTTTTTTGTTCGCATTATTGTCTATACGTATACCTGAAAATATGTCCAATGGTTCATGAATATCGTCATGGTAACGTTTTCTCGAAAACCTTATAGTTAAATTGTGGTTAACTTAGACGAGCGAAGGAGGGCACAGTATCCGAATTGGCAATTGGAGAAACCTAAAGATACAGGTACGGGGATGGCAAGCAAAGGAAAGAGCGATCTAAGGTCCATTGGCGTGGGAACTCCTTAGAATCGCTCTCGGTAGTGAGAATGAATTTCAGTTGAAATTCACAGCTCACTACAATTTTGACACAAACTCAGCTGGATAAGCAAGTGTAAATTGTGTGTTTAAAATTGAAGGGAGTTAAAAAGACGATGAGAAAAATGAAAAGCTTACAGATGATGGGTGCAGCAAGTTTGTCGATGGCTTTGGTTTTGGCAGGATGTTCGTCTACGAAAACGGCAGAAACTTCCCCGGCTGCGGTTTCTCCAGCAGCAACACAAGCGGCAGCGGCAACGAAAGCGCCTGAGCCAGCAAAAAGTGGAGAGAAAGTTACCGTTAACTTTTGGAACCCTTTCTCAGGTAATGATGGCCCTTTTATGAAGAAAATCGTAGATAACTATAATAAATCGCAAGATAAATATACGGTAAAAATGACAATTCAACCGAATGGTGACTACTATAAGCTGCTGGATACAGCCATCGCTACGAAAAAAGGTGTACCGGATGTTGCGATCATGCATCTTGACCAAACACCGACGTACATTGCCAAGGATCAGCTGCAACCGCTCGATGCCATTGCTAAAGCTGTGGGCGTTGAGAAAAGCAACTTCCCACCAGCAACGGTGGAATACTCGACGAAGGACAATAATTGGTACAGCATTCCGCTTGATATTCATCCTCTAGTCATGTATTACAATAAAGATTTGTTTAAAGCAGCCGGTATTACGAAAGTACCAACGAATCGTCAAGAGTTCGTCGATGCAGCAGTCAAGTTAACCGATGCTTCCAAAGGTATTTGGGGAGCAGCAATGCCAACCTTCTGGATCCAAAACTTCTTGTTCCCGACGGTATTATTCCAGAACGGCGGCGATTTCTTAGACGATAAAGGTAACATTGCTTACAACTCACCTGCAGGTGTAGAAGCGGTTACCTTTATGAGAAGCTTAACAACGATGAAGGTTTCCCCTCCAACCGTTGCAGCAGATGGCGATTTCAACCTGTTCCAACAAGGGAAAAGTGCGATGCACTTTAATGGTCCATGGTCGAAGGATGCCTTCGATAAAGCGAAAATTAATTATGGGGTAGCTCCGGTTCCACAGCTTGGTACAGTAAAACAAGCCGTATTCGGCGGATCTCATAACTTCGTTATTCCAAAAGGAACAACAGATGCAGCGATTCTTGCAGGTGTTGGTGATTTCCTGAAATATGTGAATGCGAATTCCATTGATTGGGCAGAGTCCGGTCAAGCTGTAGCATCCAAAGTCGTTCGTGATAGCGCAGCTTTCCAAGCCATGACGCAGCAACAAACCGAAGTAGCGAAAGAATTTGAGTATGTGAAATTTGCACCAAAAGTATTAAATTGGGGTCCGATTTCTGACAGTATCTGGAGCGAGCTTGCTAATGCTCTTCAAGGTAAAAAAGATCCAAAAGCTGCGCTAGATGATGCAGCTGCTAAATCAACTGCAGCCATGAAGAAGTAACCATAGCGAAACAACATGGAAAGGCGGGTACCCAGTACCCGTCTTCCCTTTTAAAGAAGAGGAGGGAATCAAGTGCCTACCCCATCACATTGGAAATCGAAGCTGACTTCAAGCTTATTTATATTACCTTACCTTATTGCTTTCTTAGCCTTTACATTGATCCCCATCATTTACGGGTTCATCATTAGCTTGAAGCAGTACAACCTGCTAGATCCTGTGCATCCGTTCGTGGGTTTAGACAATTACCGGAAAATATTTACGAACGGAACCCAAGAAAATGACTTATTTTTCATTGGAATGAAAGCTACCTTGAAATTCGTCGTGTTTTCCGTTCCTTTTTTAGTCATAGTTGGACTCGGATTTGCCTTATTATTGAATGCACTTCCAGCGAAATTACGATCCTTCTTCCGATCGATCTATTTCATCCCCTATGCTGTATCTGCTACGGTCATGGCGGTTATTTGGAAGCGGATGTTCGACGTCACAGGCGGATTCATCAATCTACTCCTTGCCAAAGTTGGCATTCGTGAGTTCGATCCAGTTCCTTGGCTGTTGGATACGCCTTTCGTGTGGTTTGCACTAGTTATCGCAACACTTTGGTGGACGATTGGCTTCAATATGATCATCTTCGTGAATGCCCTGAATGGTGTCCCTGAGGATCTCTATGAAGCAGCCAAAATTGATGGTGCCAATGGTTGGGACAGACTGAAGAGTATTACACTTCCATTTATTAGACCAGTCTTGATTTTTGTATTGATTACGTCGACGATCGCCTCGTATAACATCTTTGCCCAGCCGAATCTGATGAGTAATGCAGGGGATGAAACGAAGGTGCTGTTGATGGGGATTTTGCAAACGGCCTACACGGCTAGAGAAATCGGTTCCGCTTCCGCAATGGCTATTCTTATGGGTTTAACGATAATGATTGTGTCTGTTATCCAATTCAAAGTCACGAGCAGGAAGGAGTAGAGGACGTTGAAATCACTGAAAATCTTTTATGTGCTGCTTGCTTCCATATTAGGGATCATTTTCATTTTGCCGATATTATGGATGTTTTCCAATTCGTTCAAGACGGATGTAGAGGTCATGTCACCTGTATTTCATTTATTTCCACAAGAGTTTACATGGGATAATTTCCATACTATTTTTGTTGGTGGCGCTGTTGAGGTTCCGATTTTCCGATGGATGTTTAACTCTTTTTTCGTAGGTTTTGCTGCGACATTCCTAGTGATTATATTGGATGCGATGGCTGCCTACGCGTTAGCGAAGTTAGATATTCCTTTTAAAAGAACGATATTCGCCATATTCGTTGGATCGATGATGGTGCCGGGCATTATTTCCTTTCTTCCTCAATATTTGAATTTCAGTAATTTCAATCTGATTAATACGTATTATGTGCTTATTTTGCCATACTCAGGTGGGGCGCTCGGTGTTTTTATGTTAATTCAATTTTTCCAATCATTCCCAAATGAGATTATAGAAGCAGCACGGATTGATGGGGCCAATAAATGGCAGGTATTTACGTCTGTCTTGATGCCATCATCCATCTCAATTGTAACAACGTTAGCGATTTTCACCTTTATGGGTGTATTCAATGACTATGTATGGCCTTTCTTTACTGTGACGGATCTCGAAATGCGTACGTTAACGGCTGGTGTGGCGGTTATGGCGACTGGTAGTTTCGTGCAATCCTATGGCAAATTAATGGCACTTGCGACGTTATCTACAATACCGACATTGATTATTTTCCTCATTGGTCAAAGACAGTTCATTCAATCGATTACTGCAACAGGGGTCAAGCAATAGGGGATAGGTAGAGGTGAGGCTTTTGATGTGGAAATTAAGCATAGTATGTTTGAGTTTGATGATCCTAGCAGGGTGTACGAAGGGAGTTGCAGAGAACAAAGTGAAAGAAACTGAAATCGTCGTTTCTCTGGCGAAAGATGCGAAAACATTTACCAATCCGATTATCGATAATGGGGCAGATCCTTGGGTCACGACCAAAGATGGTACCTACTATTACACGCATACAACCGGAAATTCCATCCGCGTATGGAAATCAAAGACACTGACAGGATTAGCAGATGCTGAGTATAAAGACGTCTGGTTCCCGCCAACATCAGGTCCGAATACATCTAACATTTGGGCGCCTGAATTACATTTTATAGCTGGAAAATGGTACATCTACTATGCCGCTGATGACGGCCAGAATGAGAATCATCGTATGTTCGTGCTTGAATCCGTGTCGGACGATCCACTAGGTGCTTACGTTGATAAAGGGATGATGGACACAGCTGGCCGCTGGGCAATTGACGGGACTACGCTGCAGAAGAAGGATGGATCGCTCTATTTCATTTGGTCGGGATGGGAAGGCGCTGTCAATGTAAGCCAGCATCTCTACATTGCGCCAATGAGCAATCCGTACACGATTAGTGGAAAGCCTGTTGAAATTTCACGTCCCACCTACGATTGGGAATTAGTCGGGAATCCCACGATCAATGAGGGACCGCAGGTCTTGCTGCATGGCGATCGCATTCATGTGATCTATTCGGCTAGCGGCAGCTGGACCGATGACTATTGTCTTGGCATCCTGAGTACGGCGATGAGCAGTGATGTGCTGAATCCAGCTTCTTGGAAGAAGGGGGAGAAGGCAGTTTTTTCTAAAACGGATCAAGTATTTGGACCAGGGCATAACTCATTTACGAAGTCGGTCGATGGCAAAGAGGACTGGATCCTGTACCACGCGGCCAAAACACAAGGCTCAGGCTGGAATCGCAACGTGCGTATGCAGCCTTTCCAGTGGAATAAGGATGGTACGCCGAATTTCGGTACACCGATTGCGGAGGGCGTCCCGATTCCGGTGCCTGGTGGGGAGTAAAATGAGGTGAGGGGGCGTTATCGTCCCCGCGCGAGCGAGAACTCCCGCAGAAGTCGATTTTATCGACTTGCAGAGCTCGAAAATCCGTAATCGCCACACGTGTACCACGCGAGCGAAAACTCCCGCAGAAAAGAAGCTGAAATCCCCTTTCCGGGCATTTCAGCTTCTTTTTGTCTAGAAATCCAAAAATATGTCCATGACTAACGGAAATAGGTCATTGGCTTGCCACAGCTTAAGTTTGTATAATGAAGGCATAGTTTGAAGGCATGGAGGCGATTCATCTGAGCGGAAGACAACGACTAGGTAATCAAGCAGCGAAAGCGACATGTTTTCTTCTCCTGTTGAGCACGTGCACGGTAGGTTGTGACTCAAAGAAAGACCCCACGTTCGATGAGCCTACGGCGAGTAAGCTAAGGATTACCTTTTGGACGCCGTTTAGCGGTGGGGATGGGCAATTTATGGCGGAGCTCATTCAGCAATACAATAATGAGAACAAAGATCATGTGAAAATAGAGCAAATTAACAATAACTCAGGTGATTATTATACAAAGTTGTCCACGGCCATTGTTACCGAAGAGGCGCCGGATATCGCAATCGTTCACTCGGCCAAGTATTCGCAGTACGCACCTGCTGGGTTCCTGACAGATTTGAATGCGCTTGCGATTGAAGCTGGCGTCCATTGGGATGATTTTAACCAGACGATTCTACAAAGTACCTTAGCTGACAATAAGCACCTGGGTATCCCGCTGGATACGCACTTGGAAGTCATGTATTACAACAAGGATTGGCTGAGGCTTGCGGGCCTTTTGGACGAGAAAGAAAAGCCGATTATGGCGAGCGGTGAAGCAGGGTACTTAGAATTTCTGGAGAAAATACGTGCTAGTGTGCCGTCGAATGTTACGCCGCTTGCTGAACCCAATGTACGAATCGATTCATTCTGGATCTGGTACTCCTTCTATAATCAAATGAACCAGGATGGCGGACGATTCTACACCGACGATGGAAAAGAGGCAGCGATTGACAATCCATCTGCTCTGAAATCTTTGGAATTCGTCAATTCGCTATACACGAAGAAGCTCATTTTGCCGAATATTAATGATCAGATTCAAAGCTTTGTGAAAGGCACGGCAGCGACGTTAATTTCAGGTGTATGGGGAACAGGAACGTTCGAGCAAGCGTCAGATTTGCATTTCGGCGTGACCAAAATTCCACAAATCTACGATCATCCTGCGTCGTGGGGTGATTCTCATACCTTTTCGCTTCCCTATCATGAAAAGCCTGATAAACAAAAACAACTCGCTGCGCTTAAATTTGCGAATTGGGTAGCTGCTCATGGGGCTAGCTGGGCGAAGGCAGGGCATATCCCGGCAGTGAAGAATGCTGTTGCTTCCGAGGAGTTTCAAAAGCTGAAATACCGTCCGGACTATGCCAGTGCAGCCGATGATGTGAAATATTTCCCAAATCAACCGCGGCAAGGAACGATTAACGATGAGATTGTGCGTGAGTTTGAGAAGATGATGGCAGGTCAAATCACGCCACAAGAGGTGCTGCAAAATGCGCAAAAGATCATTAACACGAATCTTCAAATCCAGCAAAATACGATTGCAAAATAAGCTGCAGTTACTCAAAGATTTGCCAATCGCGATGAAGTTGATTGCGTTGAGTGCTGTTTTTATAGCGGTACCCCTGGGTATTGCCAGTTATTTAACGTTTACGAGCTATTCGGAATCCATTCAGAAAAATACAGGGAAATATCAGATGGACGTGGTGAAAGAACTGACTGCCAATATCGATACGTACTTAAATGAGCTTAATTTGTTGACATTATTACCTTATCAATCTCCACAAATCATGAAATATTTGGAGGTTGGTGAGCAGACGAGTGCTAATCTCTCGTTTAACGATCGTGTAACGATTGAAGATTTTGCAAAGCGTGTATTTGCCAATGGAAGAGTGGATATTTCCGGTCTGACTCTTTTTCGTACTAGAGGCGGGAATACGTACACAGCAATGTCGGAAGAACAAGCCAATTATATGACGCGCGATGTGAAGAATGAAGTTTGGTACAGCAAGGTATCACAGACTGGGAAGATGGTTTATCTCGGTACATTTAATAAACAGGGGATGGGTACGCTGAATCAAGTGTATTCGTTTGCCAGAAAAATACGAAGTGTGGATACGGGAGCTGATCTCGCTTTCCTCGTCCTTGATGTAGACAAAAATATCATTCGCAATAAGATTGAAGCGATCTCCAATGATAAGAAGAACATCATGATCGTGGATAATGAAGGTTCGATGATTTATAAAAGCATGGTTAGTGGCCCCGATGCGGATCAAATCAAGCAATTTAAAGGTATTGGGACTGTCGTCTATAAACAAGATAACGATTCTGAGCTGGTTTCCTACTATACGTCACCTTTAACGGGTTGGACGATGATCGAGATGGTTCCGCTTGCGGTTTTGTTTCAAGACACGGTTTATGTGAGGAATTATATTATTGGCATTGGTGCGGCATGTTTGCTATTAGCAATCATAATCTTTACTTTATTTGCCCTTCGGATCACGAATCCGATCAGTGAATTACGGAATCTCATGAAGAAAGTTGTCGTAGGTGATTTAGCCGTATCGATTCCGATTCATAGTCGTGATGAAATTGGTCAGCTAAGTCAATCTTTCAATATCATGGTTTCCAAGCTCAGTGATCTGGGTTATCGCCTATATGAGTCGGAGATCAGGGAGAAAAATGCCCAAATATCGGCACTTCAGAGCCAAATAAATCCTCATTTTTTATACAACACGTTAGGTTCTATTAGCATGTATGCTGAAATTCAAGGCAATAAAGAAGTTGTGAAAATGACAAATCATCTTAGTAAACTTTTACGTTACAGTATTAATAGTCATCAGAGCCAAGTTCCTCTCCATATGGAAATCGAGCATGTGACGGGCTATATGGCCATTCAACAAATTCGATTTGAGGATAAAATTAAGTTTCATGTTCGCATAGAACCAGAGTTGCTGGGCTATTCGGTTATTCGCTTTATTTTACAGCCAATCGTGGAGAACGCTATAGTACATGGCATTGATAAAGGAAATGGCTATGGCACCATTAGTCTGATCGGGAAGAAGCAAGATAACCATATGTTGATCCAAATTCAAGATGACGGCGCTGGTATGAGCGCTGCGCATTTACAAAGCTTACTCGATCGGAAGTTCCAAATGACAACAACGGAAGAGGGCACGGGCGGTACTGGTTTAATGAATGTACATCGTAGAATTGCCCTGCGTTATGGGAATCAGTATGGCGTAACAATTGAGAGCAATTTGAAGCAAGGAACGACGATTACATTAACGTTACCGCTGATCGAAAGTCATCACGATGGGAGGATTATAGATGCCTAGTATTTTGATCGTGGACGATGAAACGATTTTCCGCAAAGGGATACGTTTGATGATTACGGACATGCAAAGTGAGTGGAACGTCATTGATGAAGCAACGGATGGTGCAGATGCGTTAGATAAGATTGAAGATCTGCAGCCTGACTTGATCATTACGGATATCAAAATGCCAAGGATCGATGGAATTCAGCTCCAATATATTGTAAAAGAGCGTTATCCGCATATTTCTTGTGTGGTGATGAGCGGTTATAACGATTTTCAATATGCACGTGAATCGTTGCGACTGGGTGCTAAGGATTACCTAATGAAACCTTTTCAGCGGGAAGAGCTATATGCGTTGCTTACAAAGCTGCAGGAAGAATGGTTAACGGAAAAAAGACCGAATAAATCGAGTGGCATGGATCAACAAGTTCAGAATCAAATGCGCCAGCATGTGTTGGCGAGTCTTATCACGGGAAATGTTCACCATGGAGAGGCAGAACTGCTAGATAATGTGGGCATTCAGCTTCCGCATGCCAATATTAGTTGTCTAATAGCCAAGCTGGATCGGGATTCGGTAACGGATGAGCGTTATTATCAGTTGAATCCATCTTTGTTTTCGATCTATATTCAGCAATTTATACAGGAGAGTCTTGATGAAAGCTTCAAAGGTTATGTGTTCATACATCACGAGACGGAAATTGTTGCTTTAATAAACCATGAGAATGTTTCTTCTATCCATGCAGATATGGAAAAGCTGACGAATCGGATTCGGAAGGAAATTCGGGTGCAATCCAATTTTACCCTTACCTTCGGGTTAGGTAGTCCGGCGAAAGACTTGGAATCGATTTCCAAATCCTATAAAGAGGCTGGATTAGCGCTACTTTATCGATTAGTGATTGGCGGAGATCGGTTGCTATCCAACGAGATTGTTGCCGAGATGAAAATGGAAAAGCTCGATTGGCACGCTGCCGATTGGCATTCCTTGAATCAGTTCGTCCAAGAGGGCGACTTAGCAAATGTGCAGCAGCAAGCCAGTCTTTATGTAACGAAGCTATGTCAGCAGTGGAAGGATCCTGAGATTATACACCAACAAATTTGCAAAATGCTGCTGCATTTCTACGAGTTGGCCGTGAATTTGGCCGTTGTGAAGCAATGGCTGCAGAACACGGATGTGAAGCAGGTTTTGGTGGATATTTACTCCTATTCTTCCAGCAAAGAGTTGATAGAGCGCTGTCAGAAGCTTCTGGGTGATCTAACCGTCTGTATCGGGAACCGTCAGAAGAAGATGGTAACCAGTCCTGTCGAAATTGTGGTTCGTTACGTTGAGGAGCATTATGCGGAATCTATCACGTTAAATACGATGGCAGAAATCGTTTATCTCAGTCCGTCCTATCTCAGTTCTTTGTTCAAAAGCAAACAAGGCCAATCCTTCATAGATTTCCTAACGGAGAAACGGATTGAGAAGGCGAAGTCACTTTTACTTTATTCCGATGAAAAGATTCAAGTCATCTCGGATTCTACTGGATTTACGAATATTAGACATTTCAATCGTGTGTTCAAAACGATCACGAATCGGACCCCGTCCGAGTTCCGTGAGGGGAAGAGTATTGCGGGGACAGAGCCGTTCAAGGTTAAGTAAACTTGAGCGGTTTTTTCTGTTTGTTTATTGGTATCCATACCAAATTTTAATAACTGAATAGAATAGAAGGGATACTAGAAAAGTGAAGGAGAGAAAGTAGGATGAAAAAAACACAAGCTGCCAGATTAGAAAATCAGGTGTATTCAAATCGTGTTGCAAGGTCGGAATTCGATAACAATTGGAAGACAAGCGTGACGAGGAGTGGTTATGTTGTTTACACAGCTACTACGAATAACGCAAAAATTCTCGTGTTATTAACCACTGGCTTAAGAAAACTGATTATTTTTAATAAAGGCGGAAAAGTATTTGTCGGCTCTGGTGGGGTAAGTCATTATAGTAAACCGCATAAGGCAAAAGATTTGAATTAAGCAGGCAGAGGGCGGGAAAGAGCGGAGAACGAGGAGATAGTCGAAAAAATCGTCTATCTCTCCGAAGCATGCGTTAGGAGAGTCTGTAAAAATTTAAAAAAAGTAGTACAATTGAACATAAGATGACGTCGTAATGACCTGATTAATATAAAAGCTTATTAAAATTGTGAACAAGAAAGGTGCTCTTTCATGGTAAGTAGTAGAATGAGTATTTCGGTCGATGAATTTTATGGTAAAGCCAAAAGGTGGAAGGATGAATTCGGGGAATTAAGAAGGATTATTCAGGAGTGTCAACTAAACGAAGAAGTGAAGTGGGGTTGTCCTTGTTACACGTTTCAGAATAAAAACATCGTATTGGTACATGGATTTAAAGAATATTGTGCGGTTCTGTTTTTCAAAGGGTCGTTGTTGCAGGATGCAAATGGTGTTCTCATCCAACAAACGGAGAATGTACAGGCGGGGCGCCAGATGCGATTCACGAATGTTCGTGAAATTGCAGCAATGGCATCGATTCTGAAAGCCTATATCTATGATGCCCTTGAAGTTGAAAAAGCTGGCATTGAAGTTAATTTCAAAAAAAGTACCGAATACAAAATCCCTGAAGAGTTACATAGTAAATTTGAAGAAATGCCTGTTTTGAAAACCGCCTTCGAAGCCTTGACGCCTGGACGGCAAAGAGCCTATTTACTTCATTTTTCTGAACCAAAACAATCAAAAACACGGGTTTCCAGAATTGAAAAGTATGAGCAACACATTCTCGAAGGCAAGGGATTACAAGATTAGCCTGTCACACGGTATTACTTTCCGACATTTTCGCATATGATTCGTTATGAACCGAATAACTTAAAGGCTGGGGAGTGGAAGGCTAATGTCTTTTTTTGATAAAGTCAAGCAAGGGGCATCGGAAGCGGCGAAAAAAGCACAACAAACCGTAGAAATAACGAAATTCAAGACACAAGTTTCATTAAAAGAAAGAGAAATTGATAAAATTTACAAAATTATCGGCGAATCGGTTTACACATCTTATCTCTCAGGGGATTACACACAGGTGGAAGCCAATGTTTCGGAGTACTGCCAAGGTATCGCTCAAATCAATCAAGAGATCAGTGAACTCGAGCAGAAGATTGCTGAAGTTCGGAATGAAAAAGAATGCACATGTGGGAAAGTCGTTGCGGCAGACACCAAGTTCTGTTCGTCATGTGGTCATCATTTTGTCTAAGTTGATTGATGTGCAAGGAGATAGGGCAGTTTTCGCAGAGAATGATTCTGTGGGAACTGCTTTATTTTTGGTTGGTCATCCTCCTATGCTATGATAGTGAAAAACAGGAAATTCATGGAGGTATAGAAGATGGCTGAGCTTCTTCAAGATCCGATGGTTAAAGTTGAAATGCTGATTCGAAAACCAGTACAAGAGGTATTTGAGGCTTTTATCGATCCTGAGATTACGTCGAAATTCTGGTTTACTCATGGAACTGGCAGATTAGAGGCTGGATCACACGTGCAATGGCATTGGGCAATGTACGGGGCGACTGCAGAGGTCGATGTCAAAGAAATCGAGGTAAACAAGCGGATTTTGCTGGATTGGGGCACATCGGTCGAATGGATCCTTACGGCTCAAGCAGATAACGAAACATTCGTGACCATCACAGACTCGGGTTTTAAGGGCAGTCCGGATGAAAAAGTAAAACAAGCGCTGAATTCAACCGAAGGATTTACGATCGTTTTATGTGGATTGAAAGCGTACCTGGAACATGGCATTCGCTTGAATCTGGTTTCGGACAAGGCTCCCTACGCACATATCTCATAGACTTCGCTTAGTAAGGAGCACTAATATGAAAGTCATATGTAAGACAAATCGCATGTCACTTGTTCAACTATACGCATCATCCAGTGCGCTGGTCGTTGATTACTTTCGTCGTAATCGTGAATTTCTCGAACCATGGGAAATGGTGCGGGACGAGTCGTTTTTCACTGCGGAGTTTCACGCAGAATTGTTGGAGAAAGAATTGAAGCTGTTCGAGGACGGGCAGCTTTTCAAAGTTTGGATGCTATACGAAGAACGTATCATTGGCTCTATTGCGCTCAGTAATATCGTGCGCGGCGCCTTCCAATCGTGTCATTTGGGCTATCGGATGGATGGCGCACTGCTGAATCGGGGGCTGATGACAGAAGGCATCGAAGCGGTTATTGCGTATGCGTTCGAAGAAATGCAGCTTCATCGGATCGAAGCGAATATTATGCCGCGCAATCAGGCTTCCATGAAGGTCGTTCAGAAGCTAGGCTTTTATGAGGAAGGCTTGGCGCTCAAATATTTGAAAATTCATGGCGTCTGGGAGGACCATATCCATATGGTGCTTCGAAATACGGCGATGGAAGTGTAGGATCTGAAAAACTCCAGTTAAATTTAACCAAATTTCGCGGAAAGCGAGCAGATTGGTGAAAATAGCTGGAGTTTTTCCAGTTATTCGCCAGAAGTCGGCACCAGCCTATTTTTCTGATAACGCGTAGCGACTTGCGCGAGATATTTATGAATCCAAGCATCGACGGTTTCGGAGTTCAAACAGTTTTTACGGAAATGACTGGGTGGCGTTCCCATTTCTCTGGTAAATACCTGTGTGAAGTAATGGATGCTTTCGAACCCGGTATCTTCGGCGATTTGTTTCAATGGAATGTCTGTGTACCCGAGCAGATAGGCGGCTCGTTTAATCCTTTCCGTTTTCACGATAGAAGGGAAGGTTTGGCCCAATTCATCCGAGATCAGACGAGAGAGCTGGCGTTCAGACAAGTGGAGGCTTTGCGCCACGTCACTAAGTGCCATTTTATGAGAAAGATGATCCTGAATATAAGCTTTGACTTTCTTAAGCGTGCCTTGCAGCTCCATATCCAAAGAAGACGAAGCTGTATCACCAGAGCGGCAATGCTGCAGAAACAAGGAGATACAACTGATGACCAGCGTATAGGCTAATTGCTCAATCGTTTCCTTATAGCGATCACCCGTCTCTGAAGCTTGGATGAGCAGTGCCTGCCAAATGAGCACCGGAGCAGTTCCCTCAGCATTGGGTATGAAGAGATGCGGATACGCGCTAAGCTGACTAAAATCCTGCATAAAAGCCTCACTCGATTCGGATGCGATCGGTTCTAACGCAAAAAACAACAACAGCATGCCTTCATCACTTTGGATGGAATGTCGACTTTCGGGCTTCGAGCAATACAGGGTGCCAGGTCGAAGTGGATAGGTGATACCATTGTGATAGTAGTGGCCTTCTCCTTCAACGACGTAGCAAATTTCAAAAAAGGAATGTGTATGCGGACGATTGCCCTTATGCTGCGGTTTCGCACCCCAGTAATGAACGAATATGGAGGCAGAGGCACCTTGTAGCTGAACCAGGTTTTGGTTGAGATACAAGTTACTACGCGAGTAAATGGATGGATTCAACACGCATGAGGGCTCCTTTCAAGTAGACTGATGATCATTATAGCATGGATTTTTTGAAAAAAAGCGGCATGTTTTTACAAAGACGAAAACGCCTCCATTTTCTATACTTACTTTCATAGGCACATTAGAAGTGAAAAGGAGCTGTTAGAAGTGGGCAATCAGATGAACATTTCACTCGCAGGCATCATGGGATTTCCGGTTACACCATTTGATCTTCAGGAGCAAGTAGATGAGAAAGCTTTACAAGCTAATATTAACTTTTTAGTAGAAAATGGCTTGGATTCCGTCTTTGTTTGCGCAGGTTCTGGAGAATATCAATCCTTGGATATCAAAGAATACGAGCGCGTAGTCACTGTTGGCGTAGCGACGGTTGCTGGCAAAGTGCCTGTATTCGCAGGGGCTGGAGGTAATATTCGAGAAGCGGTGGAACGCGTTCAACTTGCAGAAAAGCTTGGTGCTGACGGTTTATTGTTGCTCCCGCCTTATTTGATCATCCCCGAGCAAGAGGGCTTGTTTAACTACTATCGGACCCTTGCACAGAGCACAAGTTTACCTGTCATTATCTATCAGCGTGATAACGCGATTTTTACTTTAAGCACATTAGAAAAATTGGCTAATTTACCTAACGTCATTGGTTTCAAGGATGGATTAGGCAATTTTGAACTAAATATTGAATTCGTACAATCGCTCGGTTCAAGGTTACAATGGATGAATGGGATGCCGCTTGCTGAACTAACGATGCCAGCATACTCGGCACTAGGCTATCTATCATATTCATCCGCGATTTCCAATTACATACCGCAGGTATCGAGAACCTTCTACACAAGCTTGCTTGCCGGAGATCAGGCAACGCTCAATTCCATCTATCAAGAAGTCATTTTACCCATCCATCGGATTCGTCAATTGCGCAAAGGGTATGCCGTTTCACTAATTAAAGCGGGCATGAACATTGTTGGATTGCCAGTTGGTCTCGAAGTTCGAACTCCGCTAGTTCAAGTAGAACGTGAGCATTATATACGATTGGAATCCATTATTAAACGAAGCATAGACCTGGTCGCGATCGCCAATAACGGGTAGGAGGAAAATATCATGATGAAGGTATCCATTCAAGTTCCCACATGTGAATTATCGGATAGCGATTTGAGACAAATGTGTCAGCTCGGGGTTGATTGTATTGATTTTACACAAGGAGGTTCTTTCCCAGGTGTTCGTGAGCAGGGATTTCCGGATCTTGATCAACTTTTACAATTAAAACGGAGAGTTCGTTCCCATGGGATGGAAATTAATCGGGTGACGCTTCCAGATATGTCGACTAGCTTCATGTTGGAAGAGCCAGGCTCGGAGATCCAATTAGAGAACGTCAGCAACGCGATCAAAACCTTCGGCGAAGCTGGGATCACGCTCGTTCGTCAGCGTTTTGCAGGGGATGTATTTCCTTATATGGCTGAGGAATATACAGCCGTACATCGAGGCGGCGCGCTAGTTCGCGGGGAGTCATTGAAACGCAATCTGGACAAACAACCTCCCACGGTGGAGCAATTGAATGCTTGGTGGAAGCGCTTTGATTTGGTTTTCGGCAAACTAGTTCCACTTGCGGAAGAGTATGAGATGAAATTAGCTGTACATCCATCCGACACGCCATATCATAACACGCCTTTCGGCGGACTTGGTTTGAATCGCGTCATCGATAGCTTCCCTAGCAGAAACGTTGGTCTAGTCTATTGTGTAGGTACACGGGGGGAAGCAGGCGGAACGCCGCTTGTTCTTGATGAAATTTATCAGTATGGACGCAAGGATAAAATATTTCTGGTTCATTTCCGCAATGTACGGGGAAGTTTGGCAACGGCTGGGGCGTTTGAAGAAGCCATGCTGGATGATGGACATATGAATATGGCGAAAATATTGCTGGAGCTTCATAAAGTTGGCTATAACGGATGTATAAATCCAGATCACATTACCTCGCTCGAAATGGATCGAGCGCCGCATCGAAGTGCAGAAACCAAAATGAATTGGGTCGGCTGGGCCTATGCGATTGGCTATGTAAAAGCTCTATTGGCGGCATTAGTGGAGTTTAGAGGCGGGAGAGATTAACATGGGTGAAATGAAAACATATCTGAACTATATCAACGGAATGTGTGTTGCGTCTTCTAGCGGCGAGGTGGAGGGAAGTGTGAACCCAGCGAACCGACATGAGATCGTAGGCTATGTTCAGAAATCGTCCATTGCAGATGTGAATGAAGCCGTTGTTGCAGCGAAAGCAGCAAAGTTAGGCTGGCGTAAATTATCCGGTTCTGCACGTGGGGAATATTTGTACAAAGTCGCAGATAAGCTTGAGCGGCGATTGGAAGAAATTGCTGCAATGATGACGCGTGAAATGGGCAAAACGTTCCCTGAAGCCAAAGGTGAAACGGCAAGGGGCATCGCGATTCTACGTTATTATGCTGGCGAAGGCATGAGGAAGACTGGTGATGTGATTCCATCTACGGACAGTGAGGCTTTAATGTTTACCACACGCGTGCCCTTAGGCGTTGTTGGTGTGATTACACCGTGGAATTTCCCCGTAGCTATTCCGATTTGGAAAATCGCTCCCGCATTAATCTTCGGTAATACGATTGTGTTCAAGCCTGCTCAGGAAACGGCTGTAACAGCAGCCTTAGTCATGGAATGCTTCGAAGAAGCGGGAATTCCTGCAGGTGTTGTCAATATGGTGACGGGTCAAGGAGATGTGATTGGTCAAGCTATCGCAGATCATCCAGACATCCACG
This sequence comes from Paenibacillus allorhizoplanae, assembly GCF_927798215.1. Classification (NCBI taxonomy): domain Bacteria; kingdom Bacillati; phylum Bacillota; class Bacilli; order Caryophanales; family Paenibacillaceae; genus Paenibacillus; species Paenibacillus allorhizoplanae. The sequence goes on along the minus strand of NZ_CAKMMW010000002.1, from coordinate 194,376 downwards.
GAATTACCTTTACAGGATCGGATCGTATTGGGAAAATGGTTGGTCAAAGCGCACTCGCGAAGGGTGCGAAGTACCAGCTGGAAATGGGTGGTAAAAACCCGATTATCGTGGTCAACGATGCAGATCTGGACCTCGCTGTTGAGGCAACCGTGAGTGGTGGCTTACGTTCAACGGGGCAGAAATGCACCGCTACTAGCCGAGTAATCGTCCAAAGTGATGTTTATGATGTTTTTAAAATGAAGCTGCTTCAACGTATTAAGGAAATCCGTGTTGGAAATGGTATGGAGGCATCAACTTGGATGGGGCCTTGTGCAAGTGAGAAGCAATATCTTACGGTACTAGCCTATATTGCCAAAGGGATCGAAGAGGGTGGGACCTTGCTCTGTGGCGGCGGTAAAGTGGAAGATGAGGCTCTAGATGCAGGCTATTTCATTTCGCCTACGGTATTTGAACATATTACAAGTTCGATGACCATCGCGCAGGAAGAGATTTTCGGACCTGTTCTTGCTTTGATTAAAGTAGATTCCTTCGAGGAAGCTATTCATATTGCGAATGATGTGAAATTCGGACTTAGCGCGTCAATTTTCACGAAAGATTTCTCGAAAATGCTAACCTTCATGCACGAGATGGATGCAGGGCTTGTGCGCATCAATGCCGAAAGCGCGGGTGTGGAGCTGCAAGCCCCATTCGGCGGTATGAAAATGTCGAGCTCAGGCTCTCGGGAGCAAGGGCAGGCCGCTATTGAGTTCTACACGGAGATCAAAACCGTGTTTATAAAGTCTTGAATGAGAGCCAGTTGCTGCCGCAGCTGGCTTTTCCCTTGTAGAGCAACTTGACAGCGTTCCATATTGGAACTCATAATGATAAGACTTGCCTTCTACCGGAAATTCTGGAACGATAACTTGGCACAGCTGCAGTTTCTCTTACAAGCCAACTCTGATGATTGAAATAGACATAGATGGACCGCGCTTTTGATAGGAATGTCCTTCATGAAGGGAGGTTAACGGCGTGATTGTTAGTATCAGTATCGTTATTATACTTGTGCTTGCAGTACTATTTATTGGATATAGTACCTTGTGGGTGAAGTTTTCACATATTCAGCTGGGCGATCCAGCTAGCAAGAATGTCACAGTTGTGCAAATTTCTGATTTGCATGGTCAGACTCATTTCATCAATGGCTCCTTGAGTAAAATGGTGAATCACGTTAACCCAGATCTTGTGATGATCACAGGTGATTTAGCATCTACCAAAGAGCAATTGGACAAAGTTTTGAAAGAAATTCGTCAAATAAAGTGTGTGCATTTATTTTTTGTGCCAGGTAATCATGAACGTTATGGGTTAGTCCAATCCAGATTCCAACTGAATTCAGATCAAGACTACGAGGCGATTCTTAGATCCATTCAGGACGCGCATATTAATGTTTTATCCAATCGTGAATACCCTGTCTACATTGGAGATAAGAAGTTGTTGATCTACGGTTTCGACAATTCTTTATATGGCAAAGAACGCCTGACTATGCGTGTTGAAGATCTACAAAGCTTTGACGTGATCATCATGTTAGCACATTCTCCGAGCATTATTGAAACTTCTCTTCAGCAACACATTCCATTTGATTTATTGCTCGTCGGGCACACGCATGGGGGGCAGATTAGGCTGTTTGGACATACGATTGGTGCGTATAAGAACTATCATGTTGGGCTCAAACGTATTGATAAGCGAAAGCATTTCTATATTAATCGAGGTCTGGGAAACTCACGGTTGTTACCGATACGCTTTGCTTGCTCGCCAGAGATTGCTGTTTTCAAAATCGGTTTGTAGACATTGAATGTGAGATTGAGGCTGCCGCGGAATTTCGCGGTGGTCTTTCTTTTTGCGTCAAGGATTACTCCCCACCAACGCTTAGTCCGAAATTGCCGAATTAATCTCACCGTCTATGCTAGCTAGACTTAATTAGTTCGAATTTACCCATCTAAATCAACCAAAGCAGCCCCCGCGTAAGGAAAATGGGGAAATAGCTGGGTATAATCGGACTATTGGTACTATTAAACAAGGAAGACTCAGTTTAGCTCGGCAAAGTCGGACTAATGCAACTTCTGGAGAAGAACTACAGTTATCCGAAGTTCATTTGGTGAATAAAGGAAATGACTGCTGTTCAGCGAATTTACTGGGATGACGATTTTGCGAGGTTACAATATGGAAATAATTCGTTTGGCTACATTGGAAGATATAGATAAACTCGTACAAATGCGATGGGATTTCTCAGAGGAAGACAATAAGAGCGGTACACACTTTGAGGGATTTCAATTGATATGCAGAGCGTTTTTAGTCAACGCGCTTAGCGGAAGCGACTGGAAAATTTGGGTTGCAGAAGTGGATGGCGAGATCGTCTCGCATATGTATCTGCAATTGATTCATAAAGTTCCCAGACCAGGCAAATCGCCAGATCCGTACTTTGGCTATGTAACGAATGTGTATACAAGGCCAAGTTATAGAAGTAAGGGATTAGGAACCAAGATTCATCAAGCTATGGAACGATGGTCGAAAGACCATGAGGTCGAGTTTCTTATTTTATGGCCGAGTACGAATAGTGTTGATTTTTATGAAAGAAATGAGTTCGCTCGAAGCGAAGAAGCATTGGAGAAGCATTGGTAACTATTGGTATTTTCGCTATGAAGGGGGATGCAGGGTATGACTAAACACGTCTACATCATTACGGGAGCCTCAAGTGGGTTAGGAGCAGCACTATCACGCGAGTTGCTATCGCAGGAAACACAGGTATTGGGTATATCACGAACGGTGGATAAGGAGATTCAACAGCTTGCGCAGGAATTAAATGCTAACTATGCGTTCATAGCTGCAGACCTCACTCAGGTTGAGCGTATAGAAGCTACCTTGCAGGAGATCATTGAATCCATGGATTCATCCAAAGTTGAAACGATAACCCTAATTAATAATGCGGCAACTGTAACTCCAATTAAACCGATAGAAGCATGTTCGTCAGATGAAATTGTGTCGTCCATTCAACTGAATCTTACGGCCCCTATACTACTTACTTCTTGCTTTATAAAGGAAACTGCGAACTGGTCTGCTAAACGTTCGATTGTTAACATTTCATCCGGCTCCGGGCAATATCCTGCAAGCAGCATGAGTGTGTACTGTTCTTCAAAAGCTGCCCTGAATATGTTCACGAAATGTGTGGCCATGGAACAAAAGGAAGAACCGAATCCAGTTCATATGCTGACAATAGACCCTGGCATGATGAATACGGGTATGCAACAAATAGCGCGAGAAAGCGATTTCGAGTTATCGAGCTTTTTTAGAAAACAAAGTGAAGAAGGTCATTTAGCGGAGCCAGAGACTGTTGCACGGAACATATTGCTTGAACTCAATCAACATAGGGATGTAACACCTGCTTAGAATTGTAAGAGGGGGATAGAAACACGATGCATATTGGCATAGATTTGGACAACACTGTACTGGAAGCTTCAAGCTTGCATGCACTATGGAGTTGATGTTCTGATTGATGATGCTCCACACTATGCAGAGGAGTTAGCTGCGGCTCAAAAGCCTGTCATTTTATTTGATCAGCCGTATAATCTGAGCATAGAGAATGACTATGTACACCGAGCTATGAATTGGTTGGAGGTCAAGAAACAGATCGACCATTTGGCTTCAAGGTGTAAGTGAATAGGTACATCAAACAACGTTCTCGTCAATTTGACCGAGAACGTTGTTTGATTACAGGGATTACAACGTCTGACCACTATCAACGGTGATGATTTGTCCGGTCATGGCTTCCTGTTCCAGTGCTGCACAAATAAACTGAGCGATGTCTTCAGGCGTTGAAATTTGCTGCAGCAGCAGGTTAGGAGCTAGTTTCTGCATCTGTTCTTCTCTTCCAGCCCACCAACGCGTGGCAACTGCTCCTGGTGCGACACAGTTCACCCTAATATGTGGAGCTAGGGCTCGTGCTAAAGATTTGGTCAAGCCATGGACAGCCGATTTCGATATGGCATAGGGAAGAGAAGAACCAACTCCCGTTAATCCCGCAATGCTTCCCACATTGACGATCGCCCCTTGTCCGTTTGATTTCATCATTGGCGCGACGGCCCTTGCACAGTAAAACATCCCTTTCACATTCACGTCGAATAATTCATTCCAGATGACCTCGGTTACAGCTTCAAGGTCAGGAAGGGGAATATGATGTGTCATACTTGCATTATTGACTAATAAATCTACAGTTCCCAAAAGGTGTTCAATTGATCGTACCATCTCAATGACTTCGTAATTATTGGAAACGTCTGCTTGTATGGCAATCGCACGACCACCTTCTTCAATAATCCTTCGAGTTGTTTCCTCCGCATCCTCCTTTGAGCGTGAGTAGTTCACTGCGACCGCAACCCCTCGCTTAGCAAGTGCAAAGCTTACCGCGCTGCCAATGCCAGTACCTCCCCCTGTAACGAGTGCCACTTTATTGGATAACTGCATACAAATCTCCTCCTTGTTTGCTATATATAAATTTTAAAACTTAATTTGAATTCTGTATAATTGAAGATATTGAAGTGTTGGTTCAAATAAATTGAATTAAGCGAAAGGAGTACAGAATGGATATTAAAACGCTAAAAACTCTACATATGATCGTGAAACATGGCAGTTTTCATCAAGCGGCAGTGGAAATGAACTATGCCCAATCTACGGTGACGATGCAAATTCAAAAGTTAGAAGTCGATTTAGGTATTCAACTCCTAGAACGCGGCAAGAAAATCCGATTAACGGAAGCAGGTCGATTATTTTACGAGGAAAGTTTGGAGATTGTTAAGCGCATGGAGAGATTGCAAACAAATTTATCGGATCTGCAATCGGGAGAAGTAGGGAACGTGCGAATCGGGTTGACAGAACCAACGGCCAGTTATCGATTACCGTCATTGTTAAAAGAGTTCATGACCATTTATCCACGAATTCGTGTCTCGCTTGAAATTGCTAGCACTCCAGCTTTGGTTGAGTCCTTGCTGGAAGGTAATATCGATTTCGCGTGCTGTTCAGCACCGGAAATAGGAACTGATCTTTTTTTTCATCCTCTATTCTCGGAGAAATTTATTGCTTTAATTCCTGAAGATCATCCTCTTAGCCAGTATGAGGATCTTGAACCGAGTCTATTCCTAGGACATCGCCTTTTGATAACGTCAGCAACGTGTCCATATCGTAAAAAATTAGAAATGATACTGCAAGAACTAGGGCATGTGGGGATAGAAACGATGGAGATTGGCAGCATGACTGCTTTGAAAAGCTATGTGAAAAATGGATTTGGCTTTGCACTCGTGCCTGAGATTGTACTAGACCCAATGCCTAGCGGGACCAAGGTACTTCAAGTGAATGGTACATCCATCGATATGTTGACGGGGTTTATCTACCAATCGGCTCCATTAAGTTATGCGAGTGCACAGTTGTTTCGATTCTTGAAAGAGAAATTGAGCACGTTTGATGTGGAAGGGATTGTATTCGTCTAGAAACAGATTCTGAAGGCTTGCATTTACATATTTTTTTTAAATGCTTATTTTCCTCCTGCGATAAGATTTATTTTTTCAGGTGGAAGTAAATAAAACCGGTAATCAAGGACTTATTTCTAGTCCGAGGTAGCCGGTTTTTTATTTATTATATTTTGGATAAAATGTCATACCCAGCTCGTTCCATCGCTCTCCCCACAGGGATATAGATCATGTTATCTACCATCAGTAACCTCGAAATGATCTCGTCGGATAAGACATTGCGTCCATCAAGTAAAATTGGTTGGTGCATGAGCTGAACCATAAGTAACCAATCCAATTCAGCGAATTGCGGCCATTCCGTCATGATGATGATCGCGTCAGCACCTGCTGCTGCCTCATAAGCCGTTTCCATCTGGATCACTCTTTCTATGGACGTTGATTGGACGACCGGATCAAAGGTTTGCACCTCAATCCCGTACAGGTAACATAGTCGTAGCAAAGTGAGAAATGGCGCATCACGCATATCATTCGTATTCGGTTTAAAGGAAAGACCAAGTACGCCTAGTCGCTTTCCACGTGGATTTCCCCAAAGTGAAATCAGTTTCTCCAACAACTGCGGAATTCGTTCGTCGTTGATTTGAGCTGTTGCTTCGAGTAAGGGCAGCGAGCGGGCAATGGCTTTACCAGAAGCCAGCAGAGATTGCAAATCTTTTGAAAAGCAGGATCCACCATAACCTATGCCTTCACGCAAAAAGTGAGGACCGATGCGCCGATCTGTGCCTACGCCTTGCATAACCTGGCGATTATCTGCCCCATATCCCTCACAAACGTCCGCGATCATATTGGCAAATGAAATCTTCATCGCTAAGAAGGCATTGGAGGCATATTTGATCAGCTCCGCACTGCGTCGATCACAGACTTGAATCGGGGCATTGATCCCTTTGTATAGTTGGTGAAGTGCAGCTTTGGCAAGGTGTGATCGGCAACCGAATACGATGCGGTCGGGGTTCATAAAGTCGTTAATTGCACTGCCCTGACGCAGAAATTCGGGGTTAAACACGACTTCCGTTTGGAGACCTGCATGAAGTAAATTAGCCTCAAGCTCATCGCAAGTGCCCACGGGAACGGTGCTTTTCATAATGATAAAGGGAGGGCAGACGCCACCAGCATGCTTCAATTGAGCAATCACATCGTCAACTTGACTAAGATCGGTCTGACCATTCACGCCAGTTGGGGTACCAACTGCAATCATCAGTGCATCAGCATCTTTGGATGCTTTTGCTACATTGGTGTCAAAGGACAAACGGCCTTCTTTATGGCATGTTTCAAGCATTTCCTGCAGATCAGGCTCCCAAATGGCTAATTTATTCTCACGAAGGTCTTGAATGACATGTTCCCGATCGATCGCTGTGACGAAATGACCTAACTTGGCGAAGCAAACTGCGGCTACTAATCCGACATAACCTGTTCCAATAATCGTTAATCGCATGCGAAGTCCTCCTTCAAGCCGAATAGAAACCAGATTTCTTACCGATACGGCGAAAATCAATGATCATCTCATAATCATGAAGCAATTGATCAAAGATAGCGTCCCACGAGCGACCGAGAGCGAATTCCCTGGCTTCGAAACGAAACTTCGTCAAGCGGTCACTGTCATCTACTAAAGAGGTGATTTCTTGAACAAAAGATTGCGGCTGACGTGGCGTACATAACATACCATTTTCCCCGGAACTCACCATTTCTAGGACGCCTCCGCTATTGGCAGCAACAACGGGAAGCCCTGATGCCATCGCCTCTTGAACGACATTCCCAAACGTTTCCGTACTTGAAGGAAAGACGAAGAGATCAGCCGAAGCATAAATCTGAGCGAGCTCTTCGCCACTTTTATATCCAGCGAATGTGACATTCGATGGTGCTTGCTCACGCAGTTCTTGCAGCTGTGGACCGTCTCCGACAATGAGCCAGTGTACACGCGATTTCACGGAATCTGGCAACAGTTTCATAATCGCGGATAGGGTATCTATATCTTTCTCAGGAGCGATGCGACCTACATACAGAAGGAGGTATGGCGCTGTAATTCCATATCGTTCGTGAACGTCCATGCTCTTCTTCTCTGGTGTATATAAGGAACAGTCTACGCCTCTCGTCCACAGCAGTAAGCGATCCATGCCTTGTTCTTGCAGGGTGTCTAAGGTATCCCGAGAAGGAGCGAAGGTCGCATCACAGGACTGGTGAAACCATTTCATATAACTCCAATAGAGTGGGATTGCAGCCTTCATATGGTAATAAGTCAAATAGCGATCGAAGTGCGTATGATAAGAGGCCACATGTGAGATGCGATGTTTGCGAGCGTAGTGCAGACCACATAATCCAAGGTTAAAAGGGGTCGCTAAGTGGAGCAAATCAGGCTGAAAGCGATCAAGCTCTGTACGAATAGCAGCTAGGTTCGGTAAGGCTAGACGACATTCGGGATACAGAAAAAAAGGAATGCTCGTTACAGGACGAATAGGATCCGAATAGACCATATCAGCCGTGCTTTTAGGTGAAAAAACTAGATGCTCGATGCCCCTTCGATTCAAATACTCGGTTAAACGTCCTAGTGTGAGTGCAACGCCGTTCATTTGAGGAACAAAAGTGTCGGTAAACAACGCGAGACGCATATGAATCCCTCCTGTAGTTCCAAGTTTAGCTTCAGCGTAGCAGGGGAGTATTCGGGGAATGTCAATGGAATATGAACGTCATATTATAATTTCCGTTAGGTATATGGTGATCTGAAAAACATATACTTCCGTGAAATAGGTTTTCCTGTATACAAGAAAATTGAATATTGCTTCGTGAACAGGCTGCCCTGTATGGTGAGATCGAAAGAAACACCGTAATGCTGATTGCGTTAGCGATGAATTCCCAGATTATGAAAAGGAGTAATTCAACATGAAGAATAAGTTGAAATTAGGTATTGCTGGGGCAGGTAATATTTTCAAAGTAGCCCATGCACAGGTCCTTTCTGAGCATCCCGAAATCGAGTTCGTAGCCGTTTGCGATCCGATTGCCGATAGAGCGAAACAGCAGGCCGAGCAATGGGGGATCCCGTATTTTTATACGGATTATAAGGAAATGCTGACTAATCATCCTGAATTGGACGCGATTGACATTTGTGCGCCGAATAAATATCACAGTGATATTGCGGTTGCTGCACTTGAAGCTGGCCTTCATGTTTTCTGTGAGAAACCTGATGCAATCTCACCTGAAGAAGCGAGCAGATTGGCCAATGCTGCTGAGAAATCAGGCAAGCTGCTCATGACCATGCGGAATAATCGGTTTCGTCCGGCGATCCAATTCCTCAAAAAGTATGTAGCCGCAGGTCATGCCGGTGATATTTATACGGGGCGCTGTGGTTGGGTGAGACGCAGAGGCATTCCGGGTAAAGGCGGATGGTTTACAACTAAGGAATTGTCCGGTGGAGGCCCACTGATTGATTTAGGCGTGCATTTTATCGACGTTGCTGTATGGCTTATGGGGAATCCGAGACCAATCTCCGTTGTTGGAGCCACTTACACCAAATTCGCAGCTACGTCCCTAAGTGATTCGGCACATAGTCAGTTCGGTGAGAAATCAGATCAAGGCATCTACGATGTTGAGGATTTGGCGACTGGCTTTATTCGTTTCGACAATGGGGCAACGCTGCAAATTGAATTCAGTTGGGCTTCAAATATCGAAGAAGAGATGAATTTCGTTGAGTTAAGAGGCACCAAAGCAGGGTTCACTTTTAAACGCGGTGAAACGAAGATTTTTACGGAAATTGAAGGTACGCTATGCGACATCTCACCGAAGCTGGCGAAAGACAACCATGGTCACGGCGAGCATCTTCATCACTTTATTGATTGTGTACAAGGCAGAGACCAACCGATGATCACGCCAGCAGATGGCTTACATATGATCCAAATTTTATCGGCTATTTATGAATCAGCGCGTACGGGACTTGAAGTGAAATTATAAGCTAGGCAAGGGGCTGCTCTGCAGCTCCTTTCTTGCGATTCAGATTAGATAAGGAGAGCGAATATAGATGATCAGAGAGCACGTGTATTTGCATAATGTGACTGAGATAGAAGAGCATCCCACGACGGGAGAATTGCAATTATATAGATTTCCAAAGCATGTACGCCATGCATTGGGTGATCGAGGACGTATCGTATCCGAAGAAGCTAGCGGTTGTGAGATCCGGTTTGTAACGGAAGCGCCAGCGATTCGGATCATGCTCTGTATACCAGAAACGAATGGAGATGTTTTTATTTTCAAAGGGGGACTGTTTCATTCGCAGCACCGATTGAACGCAGGTGTCAGACATACGCTTCATTTGGAAGCACCTAATCGTATACAGACCATAGATCGCGAGCATCTCATGCAATCGGGCTTTGCTCCTGAAGTATGGCGAATCTTCTTCGGAAGAACGACTTGTCTCATTTCCTATTTGCATACGTTTGGGTATCCTGTTCGTCCGCCTCAACCGAATGAAATGCCAACACAGAAGTGGCTTGCCTACGGGTCCTCCATTACGCATGGGATGTATAATCAGCCGATGACCTACATACAGCAAGCTGGGCGAAGATTAAGTATGGATGTTTACAATTGCGGATTAAGCGGGTCCTGTCTGTGCGAGAAAGAGGTTGCAGATTTCCTAGCAGATCGTCAAGACTGGCAATTAGCGACCTTGGAGCTAGGCGTTAACATGCGGGATCGCTTCACAGTGGAGCAATTCCATGACGCAACGGATTACTTGTTGAAGCGACTTATTGCACAACATCCGGATAAACCCATTTTCGTCATCACGATTTATCCGAACTTCGCCACCTACAACGACAGTGAAACTACGAAGAAAGATGCCGCATTCAATGAAATCCTTCGCGCCCATGTAAGGAAATTCAATCATCCTAACTTACATCTCATTGAAGGTGATGACATCTTAGATGATTTCTCTGGGTTGTCCGTGGATCTCGTGCATCCCGGAGAATATGGACATATGAGAATGGCTTCTCAATTAGCTGAGCAAATAAAGAAGATTTTAAACGGATATAACGTACAGAAGTGATTAACGAGAAAGTTGATGATGTCTTTTTCACCGGATATCCTTTACAATGAGTTGTAAAATCGATGCTATCCAGCAACAGGAGAGATGTACCGTGCAGAAAAAATGGTTGTATCGCTTAATTATGTCTTACATTCCGATCTTCTTCGCGGTGATTTTTTGCCTGATGCTGTTATTTTTTATGACCATGAGTGATATGGTTCGTAAACAGACACTTCAAGCTAATGAAGTTTTCGCTGGACAAGTTGTACAAATTCTAGATTCTACGTTGAAAAATATAGACACGGTTGCCAGCAAAAATGTGCTGCTGAACAGTAAAATTACAGCTTACTTTAACAGTAAAGTGCCACAGTCTGTTTACAACTATTATGAGGTGACCGAGGTCCTGCAGGACTTCATGGCATCTGTGCCAATGATCGATTCGGTGTATTTATATCGAGAGTCTGATGGCAAGATCATTATGCAGCACTTCTCATCCGAGTTGTCTCTGTTTGGTGACAGAGCGTTCGTCAAAGAGTCGATGTCTGTTCAAAAACCCATGATGTGGAGTAATCTTCGGACCCTTTCTTTGTTCCAAGACGAGGATCAAACGAAACGTGTGATTTCGTTGGTCAAAAAAGTTCCCTATTACTCCGGTGAGCAAGGGCTCATCGTGTTTAATGTGAGAGCAGATTCGCTGCATGATTTGACACGTGAGATGAAAATTGATGGGGTTTCCTCCTTATGTCTTAATGACAGCAACGGGAATAGCTTTGAAGGCATGGAACGGAGATGCGTCAACGCAGGGCAAGATTTGTCTGATGATACGATGCTCAAATCCTCTTATACGAATTGGACGCTGCACGTTGGGATGAAGCACGAGGGACTCTTCGCTTATGTTTCTACTTTTTCCTATGTTTGGGTGTTGCTTGGATTTATAACCATCGTTGGCGGGATCGCCGCCATGACCTATATCAGTCACCGGCACTTTCGTCCGCTCGATCAGGTTATGAATCGGATTTCCACCTTCTCCGAACATAAGAATAGTTTAGTGAAACGGCAGGATACGGATGATGAATTCGCCTTTATCGACAAATCGCTTGAAAGCTTGATTGAACATACGAATAACTTTGATAAGTTACAAGCCGAAGGTATGCTGTTCCGGCGTGCTCAGTTGTTTAAAGATATTTTGGATGGTACACGCGTATTGCCATTGAATAAGCTTACAACTGAACTAGCGGCTGTCGGGCTTGATGAAGTGTTCGATCACATCGTGGTTGCCGTTATCGAGATTGATTATTATCGGTCATTTGCCGAGGCCTATACGCAGAAGGATCAATCCTTATTCAAATTTACGCTGCGCAGTGCGGTTCAGGAAATTGCTGAAGCAGAGAATGAGCACCTCTGGACGGAATGGATTGCTCCTCATCAACTTGGTTTGTTGTACCGAACAGAAGGAGCCGATCGTGAGAGACAAACGATCCTCAAGATCAAAACGATGGCCGAACGGGCTAGAGCTTGGATCGAACAATATTTGACCTTCACCGTGACGATTGGTATTGCGAATATCGTGAAGCAGACGGAAACACTACCCGTTTCGTTCCTTGAAGCACGCAAAGCACTGGACCGTAAAATTACGGTAGGTCCAAATTGCGTACACATGTATGATTCTCGCTGGGATATGGTTACCGAGGGAAGAGGGCTGGATACCTTGCAGATGGATTTGCGCGAGGCTGCGCAGCTATTCCGCATCGGTAATCCAGAGTGGGAAATGCTGCTGCAGCAATCGTTCGATACCATGGTAGCTGGATTCTACACCAAAGCAGAAATGACCAGCTTACTGCGAAATTTCAAAATGCAGTTGCATCGCGAAATGCAGGAGCTGCCGCAGGAGTTTCAGGAGAAGTGGCGCGCAGGCGGTTTCGTGCAAATGAATGCCTTAGCAGATGACTTCGAATGGATCGGGGAAGCCCAAGCGAAGCTGTTGCCGCCTCTTAGAGACTCACATAGTGAGCTGCAAGATTTACGTATGAATCGAGAACAATATACATTAGCTTCTAACGTACAAGCTTACTTAAGCGTTCATTACGGCAATCCTGACGTGTCGTTAGCTCAAGTTAGTGAAACCTTCAATGTTAATACGAAGACATTAAGCCGTATTTTCAAAGAAGAAATCGGCGAGAAGTTCGTCGATTACTTAGCGAGAATTCGAACCGAACACGCGAAGCAGCTTCTTGAAGAAACGGCGGATCCCGTTCAGGTGATCTCCGAGAAGGTAGGCTATCTGTACCCGATGTCCTTTATCCGCGTATTCAAGAAAATCGTAGGGACGACACCTGGCGATTATCGAAAAGAGTATGAGGAACGGAAAGGGAACCTGTCCTAATTAACCTAATCAACTTTCTCATTCATACCTTAGAAACCCGGCCAAATGGCTGGGTTTCTTTGCTTTTTCCCCAGATATGTATACGAGAAAAGTGAATATTGCTTGGAGTCCTTGCAAGACGGTATGTTGGTGTCAGCCAAGGCACAAGACAATTGACACAAGGAGGTATGACATTGGAGACAAGTCCAATACTCGAAACACGAACGACTGCCAACATGAAAGCAGGCCAGAAAAAATCCTCGAAAACGCGAACCTTTTGGATGAGTCGCCGAGTTCGGCAAAACATTCCACTCTGGATCATGTTTCTGCCGATCGCAGCTTTTTACCTCATTTTCAAATATACGCCGATGCTTGGACTTGTGATTGCTTTTAAAAACTACAATTTCTATGAAGGGATTTGGGGAAGCCCGTGGGTGGGCTGGCAGAATTTCCAACATCTGTTCACACAAGCACAATCTGTTCAAATTATCCGCAATACGCTTGTTCTAAGTGTGCTGACCGTGTTCGTGAGTTTTCCATTCCCGATTATTCTTGCCATTCTACTAAATGAAGCACGTAAAATGTGGTTCAAACGTATGGTGCAGACGCTCGTCTATTTACCTCACTTCTTTTCATGGGTCATCGTCGGTGGAATCGTCGTTACCTTGTTTTCGCAAAGCGGGGTTATTAATGCGGGAGTGACGAAGCTGTTCGGAGAATCCTATGCTTTTCTTTTTCATGAATGGTCGTGGGTTTCCATCTTTCTAGGCTCAGGTATTTGGAAGGAAGCGGGCTTCAGCGCCATTATTTATCTAGCAGCATTAACGACCATTGATCCAAGCCTCTATGAAGCAGCCAGTATGGATGGCGCGAATAAGTGGAAGCAAACGTGGCATATTACGATTCCAGGTATTAGTCCAACGATTATCCTCATGCTCATTCTGGCAATGGGTCATGTCATGGAAGTTGGATTCGATCAAGTCTATGTGTTGCAAAATTCAATTGTCTCCAATGTGTCAGATGTGATCTCAACCTTCATTTATCAAACGGGTTTGCAAGGCGGGCAATTTAGCTTAACAACAGCACTCGGTTTGTTCGAATCCCTAGTAGGACTTGTGCTTGTTGTGATGACGAACGCAATCGCGAAACGGTTTAACCGTCAATTATGGTAAAGGGAATGATGTGTGCATGAAAACGACTTCAGGTGAGAAAGTATTTTATGGCATTAATTATGTAATTTTGGCTGTAGCTGGGCTGCTCTGTCTACTCCCCTTAATGCATTTGGCTTCGCTTTCTTTAAGCGGTAAAGATGCGGTATTGTCAGGATTCGTTGTTCTCTGGCCGGTAGATTGGTCTACGGAATCGTATTCCCTTCTGTTCAAAGGCACGCCGATCATCCAAGCTTTCACGAATAATGTAATCATTACGGTTGTTGGTGTTGCTCTGAGTATGATCTTTACCGTGCTGGCCGCTTACCCGTTATCTAGAAAGGTATTCTATGGTCGCAAGTATCTGACGCTTGCTATCGTGTTTACCATGCTGTTTCAGGGTGGATTGATCCCGACTTATTTGGTCATCAAACAAATGGGGCTCATTGATTCCTACGGCGCCTTATGGCTGTCAGCTTTGGTTAGTACGTTCAATATGCTCATTATGCGATCCTTTTTCGAAAATATTCCCGAAGAGCTGGAAGAAGCGGCTCGGATGGATGGCTGCGGCGAATGGAAGTTGTTGCTGCGGATCATCTTACCTCTATCTATGCCGATGATTGCCACGATCGCACTCTTTTATGGCGTGCAATATTGGAACTCCTTCTTTAATGTGATGATCTATGTGAATAGCCCTGAAAAGTTAAATTTGACTGTGTTGATTCAGCAAATGATCAAGAGCCAAACGCTCGTTACAGATATTAATAATCTGGGTCCCGAAGCTGTCGTCAATGTGACACCGGAAGGGATGAAGGCGGCGGGAGTTATCATCATGATTATTCCAATGCTCATCGTGTATCCGTTTCTGCAAAAGTATTTCGTTAAAGGGGTGATGATCGGCGCCATCAAAGGGTAATGGCAGTTAAGGACAAGACGTATTAGAATGTAAACAGCGATACTAATTCGGGAGGTCACCACCAATGAGACAAAGAACATGGACAAAACGTAACACAACAGCAACAGCAGCGATTGCGACAGCACTTGCTTTGGTTGTCGTAGGCTGCAGCACGAAAGATGACAAAACATCAACGACGAGTCCAAGTGCCGCAACCCAAGCTACACCGGAAAAGCGTGGTTCCATTACAGCATCGCTCTATGATCGTGGAAATATCCCGGCTGAAGAAGGGACGATTATTAACAATCGTTGGACGAAATGGGTGAATGAAAAAGGACCTGCGGATGTGAAATTCGTTCCGATTCCACGGTTTGAATCTCTGCAGAAATATAATGTATTATTTGCCTCAGGTTCAGCGCCGGATCTTATTTTCGAATTCGATAAATCGTATTTAGGTCAGTTGTATAACCAGAAGCAATTGATGCCACTCGATGACATCATTAATAAATATAGTAAAGAATACAAGGCGCGACTTGAGAAATATCCTGCATTGAAAAAGGCAACAACGATGCCAGATGGCAAAATGTACTTCTTGGGCCGTCCCTACAACTTAGATCCCAACCATTATTTGTTCGTTCGTGCGGATTGGCTCAAAAAGCTAAATCTGCAAGTGCCGAAGACTACGCAGGAATTATTAGCAGTCGCTAAGGCGTTCACAGAGAATGATCCAGATGGCAATGGGAAGAAAGATACGCAAGGTATCGGACTTAGCTTCATCTCGGGCATCGTTTTGAACCATATGTTTGGCAATGGCTTCACGCTCTTTGGAACGGATCAATATCCGTGGAATCTGAAGGATGACAAAGTTGTTCATGATTGGGATAGCTTGAAAGCGGCGATTGCATATCAGAAGACGATTTATGAAGCTGGTTATACAGATAAGGATTTTGTTACGGATAAAAATGGTGCTAAATCCGCGCAAGATTGGATGGCTGGTAAAGTAGGGATCATCGGAAGCTCCCTTCCAACGAAGAACTATGAAACCTTGAAGAAAAATGTGCCTGATGCTGAAATTATTCCGATTGCATTGCCGAAGAGTGAGTTTGGACAATTCAGTCCGCTATTAAATAACCCGATCGCTGTTACTGGTGCTGTGAACGCTGCAGCTAAAGACCCAGCAGCCATTGTGAAAGAAATCGATTTCATGTCCAGTGAAGCGTTCAAAACGACTGTGAATAATGGGATTGAAGGCGAACAGTACAAAAAAGGCGCCAACGGCTGTCCAGAACCGATTGATGCGGAGAAAACGAAGAAAGAGGTTAGCTACATTGCTGACTTGAACATGTTGGCTTCATTAGCGAAAGATTCCTGTACAGGTCTTGAAAATAAAACGAATCCTACGCCGATTGAGAAAGACATGCTTGAGGTATTAAAGCAAGGGCGCGTTGCGTATGTCGATCCGAGCCGTCCAATGCCAGGTGTGACGCATCGTGATTTCTTACCGCTTCTCCCGCAAGAATTAGTCGCGATAAACACGAATGCGAATAAAACGATTGTCGATTTGGCGACGAAAGTGATTGTTAGCGGAAATAGCTACACGATGGATCAATTCATTACAGAAGCGAAGGCAGCTTGGGAAAAAGCAGGTGGACCGAAAGTGGATGCTTTCTATGATGAATGGTACCAAGCTAATAAGAAAACAGCTTTGTTAATGAAAGATTTGTATGAGATTAAATAAAATCATCTCCTGAAAAGTGGATAGAGAAAGTGTCTCCTATGAGGCACTTTCCGTGTTTTCAGAAGGTGTGGAGGAGAAGCGAGATGAAACAAATGATGGAGTTAAGAGATGTCGCTAAACGCGTTATTCATCAGATGAAGACGCTTGGCAATGAAACCAGATTAGAGGAAGAGTGTCCCATTAGCATTATCGATATAGGGAAATGGGAGTGGGCCCAGGGGGTAGGATTATATGGATTACTTCGCTACTATCAGGAAACGGGTGAAGGTGATGGTTTAGCATTCTTGATTAAATGGTTTGATCGCAACATGGCGGAGGGCTTACCGGAGAAAAACGTGAATACGATGTGCCCCATGCTGACCTTGACGTATGTTTACGAAAGTACAGGGAATCCCGCGTACTTAGCGCTTTGCCAAGAGTGGGCGGAGTGGATACTGACAGACATGCCGAGAACAGAAGAGAACGGACTTCAGCATATCGTTTCCGGTCAAGCGAACGAACAACAGCTGTGGGATGATACGTTGTTCATGACTGTTTTATTTTTAGCTAGAATGGGCAGTCTGCTCGGGAGACAGGATTATTTGGATGAATCGGTTCGGCAATTCCTCGTGCATATTAAATATTTGACGGACCGTAAGACAGGTTTATGGTTTCACGGCTGGACGTTTGAAGGACGGCATCACTTTGCGAACGCACTTTGGGCGCGTGGCAATTGCTGGTATACAGCCGGTATTGTCGATTATCTCGACATCATCCAAGATCTGAACGGCGGGGTGAAGCTGTTTCTGCTGGATGCTTTATTGTCTCAAGTCGAGGCGTTGGAGAAGCTTCAGCATGATAATGGGATGTGGCATACACTCCTAGATGATCCAAATTCGTATGTGGAAACATCGGCTACGGCAGGCTTCGCGTATGGGATTCTGAAAGCCGTTCGTTTGGGATATCTGCCTCCACGGTTTAGATCAATGGGAGAGGCGGCTTTAAATGGCGTCCTTGCAAGAACGAAAGAAAACGGTATTGTTACTGAGGTTTCGTATGGGACGGGGATGGGAGTAACGTTGGATGCTTATCGGGAAATTCCGTTGTGTCCTATGACGTATGGCCAAGCGCTTACGCTGATGCTTTTAACCGAGGGGATTAAGCTTGATTCCAGCCAATCGTAGACAAGGAGAGGTGAGAGAATTGATTAGTATGAAGCCTAATATACACAAATTAATGAATGAAACCTTTCTTTACGAAAACAACGGGGTCATTCTGGAAGACGGCATGGTTAGATACAATAAACCTGGTCATACCCGAGAAATTGCTCATTTAGGCTATTGCCATGAAGGCAGGCAAACCGCGCATTATTATACCTTTGGCATGTTATTGGGACATTTGGATGAGCAAGCCGGGTTACACATGCTTCAGTCGATTTCTATGCTGCAACGAACAGACAAATTGGATCCACACTATGGTGGATTTCGTTGGTATCGGGAAGAGAAGCTCGTGAACGATACGAACGCCGCCTTTTTCATCCTTAGACCACTTGTCATGTTGTATATGTGCCATCCAGATGTTATTCCGGCCAGCCATCGGACGGTTATACATGACATGTTGCACCATGCAGGTGAGTGGTTCCGCAAAGAATGTGAAGACCCTATCCTCTATTACCCGAATAAAATCGTGAGTGATGGCGCACTGCTCTTAGCGATTTCGTACTTACTTAACAATCCTTATTATTTGGAGGAGGGCATTCGATTCTTTGAACGGTGGGAGGCGTATACGACGCGTAGAGGCTGGGGCTGGGGAGAAAATATCAGCTTAGTTTATTTGTCAGTAATCTTAAATGCGCTTCAAATTGCAATTAAGGTGTTAGTGGGACAGCAGCATCCGCTTGAGCAGCAACTTCGTTTTCGAATCCAGAACATTTACCAGTTTCTTAGGTTTCAGGATGGCGAAGAATTCGTCCCTACGATTCGCAGCTATAATTTTAGCGGTGAAACCAAACGTGATGATATGATTTGGAGCATTGCGGGCATAGTAGCAGTCGATGGGCTACAACCAGAGAAATTAACAATGAATCATTTGCTAAGCCTACTTTTATTCGAAGAAGAGTTATCCGAGGCGGCAGATTCACCGAAGTCACTGTCAAAGCCGAGAATATGGGAAGAGCCCATTTTCGATATGAGTTCCGCGTACTATTGGATTGGCACAAGCTCCCGGCTCGGTAGTATTAACCGCTTTCCCGTCATTCCCGGCAGCTACCAGTGGTCGGATTGGGGGCTTGGCTGGCAATCCTTCCCTGTCAGCTTCAGTGTAACTGGCGAGCAGGTCTCATTCTTACGTTGGTATGTTGATTTAGGCGATGAGGTTCGCACACATCCAGGAGAATCGTATCGAACGTCGTATTTGGCACCGGCGCTATTCAAGGAATCGTTCTTTCCAGACATTCAGACGCGTTCGGCGCAGTTTGAACATTGTTTACTCACGGTTCGCTGCATGTCGAATTTGAATCATTACGCAGCTGAGATTGCTGATGAGTGGGTTATTCATCGCTATGTTGGTGTCATTGAAGAGTTCGTTACAACGGTAGAAGGTAGACCATGGCTGCTGTTGAAATATGCTCATACGACCATTGCGATCACAGCTTTGAATGGGATCACGAGCGATGCTTCGGAGAGACAGGTAATGACAGTAGAAATTGAGCATGAATCGGATCGAGTTAAGTTAAGACAGGTACTGCACACAGGTCAGGCAGGTTTTGTTCAACAACCACGGTTGGAAACGGGGTGGGCCGTTCTTTCCCTTGAGCACCTTACGCAAAAAGATGACATTCTTGCTTACTTGGAAGAAGTACGAATTGAGGATCTCAGCTTTGCAGATGGAGAAGTCCCACGTACAAAATTTGCAGATATCAGACAGATTCGATTAAGCATTGCAGGCATGGAAAAGGTCCACTTGCACTTAGATCCTCATGAATAGAGCCTAGACGGCCCCCTTAAGCGATATACGGGAAAGTTGAATATTGCTTAAGGGTGTATTTGCGTCTTATGTTTACTTCCAGAAACAACAATACACTAGAAAAGGTGGAGGAATAATGAGAAGATTCATCTTAAAATCCAAATTTGTATGCGCTTTCTTGGTGTTCGCCTTATTGGCAGGTCTTTGTCTACCAGTAGCGGTACCTATCGTCACGGCGAGCTCGGATGATGTATTAGTCGAAAATTTTAATACAAGTACGCTTGGTGTAAAACCTGCCAACTGGACAGGAAACCCGCCAGCAGCAGATGCTTCTGCTCCAGTGCCTTATATCGCTAAAGCAACGGTTGAGAATCTGGCTGATTACCCCACGCCATTGCTGAAGTTCGAGAAGAACGGCAAATCTACAGGCAATTTACAAATAGAGAGAGCATTTGTAAACACGTACAGTCAATCTGTGTTTACCTACAAAGTGAGAGCAGAACAAACGACGGGGACTGTATACTTGCCTTCTCCGAAAAGCGGCGCCACAGCGATGGCTAAATTCGCGATGAATGGCGGTAACTTCCAATATATGAAGAAAGGAGCGTCAACTTGGACGACCATTCAAGCCTTTACAAGCGCCACTTGGTATGAGGTGAAGCTACTGCTGAATTCAGATATAGATACCTTTGATTTATTCATTAATAATGAGAAACGACTTACGAATGAACCGATGGCGGAAACTGGAGCCGTAACTTCCTTTTATTTGGGGCTCTACAAGGATACGATCGGAACGGCTTACTTTGATGATTTTCATATTTATCCTTATATACCCGTCCAAGCTATTGCAGTAACTCAGGCTGTTTATGAAGTAAATGTTGCTGCTATTCAACCATTAACAGTTATCTTTACGCCACAAACAGCGACCAATCAAAGTTTGACTTGGTCATCCAGTAATACGGGGATTGCAACTGTCACGGAGATGGGTGTAGTTACTGGAATTGCTTCTGGAACAGCGATCATTTCTGCCAAAGCAGTGGGCAATGTTCCGGATGCAACTGTTGTCGTGAACGTGAATGCTGCGAATTCACCAATTGGAGGAGAAGTAGGGGATTTACTATCTGCAGCTTTCGATGGAGAAACAACAGGAATGAAGCCCTCAGGTTGGAAAGTACCAGCACCTTCAGCAGCAGTTATTCCTGCTCCAGATCCTTATATATTGGCAGCTACCATAGGGGAAATAGCAAGTTACCCGGGTAAATTGTTAAAGCTTGAGAAAAACGGGAAATCAACGGCCTCCTACAATATTGAGAAAACAATCACAGGTGCCTCTTCGAAAGTGACCATGATGTACAAATTTCGAGCAGAACAATCCGATGCTGTGATTTATTTACCCTCTCTGAAGAGTGCGGTTACAGGGAGCGCTGCTTTGAAATTCGCTTTAAATACAGGGCAATTTAGTTATATGAAGCAAGGAGCAGCAGCGTGGACGAATATCCAACCGCTCACCAGCGGTGAGTGGTATGAAGTTAAGCTGATGCTCGACACTGATGCGGATGTCTTCGATTTTTACATTAACGGAAATCAGAAATTGTCTCGTGAGCCTTATGATATCGGTGGCGTACCATCTGTGATGTATTTGGGGATTTATAAAGACAGTATCGGTACAGCCTTTTTTGATGACTTTCAAATGTATGCGTATCACGCTGCTGTAAGCGCATCCATCAGTCCAGATGAGGTCACTTTGGCGAAGGATGCTAGTTTGCAGCTTCCACTAACGTTTACACCTGCGAATGCAACCGTACAAAGTGCGGTATGGACTTCGAGTGAACCGCTCGTTGCTTCGGTAGATAACAATGGGGTTGTAAAAGGCCTACTACCAGGAACGACACTCATTGCAGCACGACCATATGAGAATATTCCACAAGTAACGGTAACCGTCCATGTCTATGAGGTGCCAATTACCGGAATTTCCGTTGCCACTGTCTCTGGCAATGTCCCCGTCGGATCTAGATTGTATCTGAAAGCTACGCTCACACCTCCTGGTACAACAGAGCAGCAAGTTAGATGGGGAACAACCAACGCTGCTGTTGCAACGGTTGATACCTATGGGGAATTGACTGCGATTGGAGCCGGCACAACGAGCATATATGCGACGAATAAGGAAGGTTCGATACAAGGTCAAACGAATGTGACTGTGGTAAACAGGTCTATCGCACATGAACTGTATGTCTCCCCGGAGGGGAATGACTCAAATCCTGGAACGCTGCAAGCCCCTTTCAAAACGATTACCAAGGCACAAACAGCTGCAAGAGGGCTAAATGCCAGCATGAATGGCGATATCGTGGTTTATTTGCGTGGCGGAACCTACACATTAAGCGACACACTTAGATTTGATGAGACAGACTCGGGCAGCAATGGCTATTTTGTCACGTATCACAATTATCCCGGTGAACAGCCTATTATTAGCGGTGGGCAAGCGATTTCAGGCTGGAACGAGATTGATAGCGAGAAGCATTTGTATCGCGCGTTTGTAGGGCAGGATTTTAAAACAAGACAGCTCTATATCGATGGGGTACGTGCGGTTCGCGCGCGA
This sequence comes from Paenibacillus allorhizoplanae, assembly GCF_927798215.1. Lineage (NCBI taxonomy): Bacteria > Bacillati > Bacillota > Bacilli > Caryophanales > Paenibacillaceae > Paenibacillus > Paenibacillus allorhizoplanae. The sequence goes on along the minus strand of NZ_CAKMMW010000002.1, from coordinate 172,143 downwards.
AGTGAAGGTGGGTTAATTAACGCAACGAAGACAGCGACAGGATACACGTCAGACGATACATTCCTTGCTAATTATCATCGGATTAGTGATCTTGAAATGGTCTTCAATGATTTATGGTCAAATTCACGTGTGAAGGTGGAGTCAGTGAATGTGAGTGGCAGTAAAGCGCAGATTACGATGGAAAATCCAGGCTGGACAGCATCTTCTGTGCGCGGATTATCTTCTGCTACCGTTCCAGTCTATTATGAGAATGCTATTGAATTGCTGGATGTGGCCGGTGAATGGTATTACGACCAAACGGACGGTTATCTCTATTATAAACCAAGAGCTTGGGAGGATTTAACTACGGCTCAAGTTACAGCACCTATTTTAGAACAATTAGTAACGGTCATCGGGCAGTCCGCGGACCTTCCGGTGCGTAATCTTCAATTCGAAGGTTTGAAATTTATGTATACGACATGGATGAGACCGAGTACAGATATGGGGCATTCAGATGCCCAGAATAACTATCTGCGCTATGCGGGAACGCCAGATGAGCTCCCAGATGCGGCTATCGAAGTAGAGCTTGCGAATACGGTTAATTTCATTGGCAATGACTTTGCTAAGTTAGGTATCACGGGCTTAATCCTGCAAAATGGCGTACAAAACAGCCTAATTGAAGGGAATCGCTTTTATGACATTTCTGGCAGCGCAATATCGGTGGGACAGCCGATATCGAATGATCGTCAGTATTTTAATCCTACCGATCATCGCATGGTGATGAAAAATGACGATATCCTCAATAATCTATTTTATGATATCGGGATTGATTTCAAGTCAGCTTCTGCTATTTCTGCCGGTTATCCGCTGGATATGGACATTAGCCATAACGAGATTTACAACATTCCGTATAGTGGAGCCCATATTGGGTATGGGTGGGATAAGAATTTTGATCCGGTTACCAAAAATATAAAGATTCAAGACAATATGATCTATGATCTCATGGGCAAAGGGGTTCGCGATGGCGGAGCCATCTATAGCCTTGGCACAAACGGTGCCAATCCGCAGGATAAGAACATCGTTTCCGGTAATTATATCCGCAATCAAATGGACGATAGTGCCGTGTTGTATGCTGATCAATCGTCCGCGTATTGGCGATATGAGAACAATGTCATCGACTTGAAAGAATCAGCGCCATGGCATGGTTCCAAGCGATGGGCGCAGGCATGGACGAATTTAATCCATGATCTAGATTTTGTAAATAACTATACGACGGAAGCGTATTACGTCAATATTGGGATCAACAATACGTTCGAAGGAACGAAAGTCGTGCCAGATGCTAACTGGCCAGCGGGTGCCAAGGCGATTATTGCGCAAGCGGGGATAGAACCAGCTTATCAGGATTTACAGACAGGGATTGTCAGTCGTTGGTCCACCGAACGTCTAAGTCTGAATGTTGGCACCACAAGTACGGTGAAAGTCACTGCTCAAAACGGGAAAGATCAGCAGCTTAATATGGAAGGCAGTCAGTTGTATTACGAATCCAAGAATCCCAACATTGCTACAGTTGATGCACAAGGGCATGTAACTGGCATCTCTACAGGCAGTACCCAAGTTGTTATCTATATCGTGAATGGTACTGTTTTGCGTGAGCTTGAAGCGGATATTTTTGTCGGTGATGTCTTAACAGATATTCGACTAACAGACACAACGGGCAATATTCTACATGCCGAACAAGGGACGACTACCGAGCTCCACGCGTACGGGAACACATCATTCGGTAATCGGACAGAACTTGATCACGTGACATTTACTTCGTTGACGCCAGATATCGTCACAGTGACCAGTGAAGGTACGTTAACTGCGCTTCAAACAGGATCGGCGATTCTCTTGCTGAAAGGAGATTTTCTAGGACAGCAGCGAGAAGGTTATTATCATGTGAAGGTGTGGAACAATACCACCACAGACAATTACAAACTGCGTAAGGAAATTAACGATTTGGATGGCTGGTATGTGTATCCGACTACGTTGAATAACGTGCAGAGTGACGCAGATCGTATCACCATTACGACACCTAACAGTGGTCATGCCGTGTATCAAGGACGTACTTTCTTGAACGAGTTTATTGATTTCAATCTGAAAATCAATGCCACGACAAGTTGGTATGCCCTACTTTTCGGAAAGCAAAGTAATACCCTTGGTTATAGTCATGGGGATGAAGATAATTACCTTATGGTTGTCTCCGAAGCTGGCATAGAGCTTCAGCGCTACAATAAGGCACAAAGAACGGTGATTTACGGCACGATAGCTAATTATACAAGTCTTGCTGGACCAGCGATCCCGAATACGATGCTCCCTTTCAATCAGGAACGGCACCTACAACTGGGTACTTTCAACGAAGCGAATGGAGTGCGCATTATTTTGAAAGTGGATGGCGCAGAAGTGATTAATTATTTGGATACAGCTCCGCAAGCGATTCGCAAGCCAGGATATTTCGGACTTGTCGCTAGGAACGGCAGCATGACTTTCTCTAAAACCGATGATTCTGCTCAACCGATCGTTGGCCTCATCATGAATGGGCTAGGTGATATGGTAGTTGGCGAGTCCGCGATTGCCACAGTGAAGGCGATGGATGACACGGGAGTACTGATCGAGCCAGAAGCAGGGGTTACTTTTGAAAGTGACCGTCCGGATGTTGCAAGTGTTGGAGTGGATGGAACGGTTGTAGCCATAGGGCAAGGCACTGCGCTTATTACCGCTACTTATGCGGGGGCAACGACAACAGTTGAGCTTGACGTTCGAACTGAGGATGATTCGACAGAGCAAACGACAGAGCCATTAACAGAATCAAGCACAGCACCAGGTTCATCTGTGCCACCTGCTGTGAGTGGGCAGTTGTTGACTGAGATCGAGAAAGGCGTTCAGTTACAAGGCGATGGACTTACAAAGACGGTGCAAACCTACCCTGATGGGACTAAAGGACAACATATACGCGTCTCAGCAGAAGCACTATCTCAGGCTTTGAAAAGCTTGCACGGAACATCAAAGCCATATATCGTAATTCCAACTTCAGGTGTAGCTGGTGGTACAACAGTTGCTCTCCCGAGCAGTTCACTCGTGAAAGCAGCTGCAGCAAATTCGCAAGCAGTCCTAATTGTTCAAACGGAGGGAGCTTCCTATAGCTTGCCGTTACAGCTTCTAGATCTTACAGCGATAGCGAATTCATTGGGTGCTGCGCAAGATGAGATTCAAATTTCAGTGACCATTAAGCAAGTCAATGCGGATCAAGCAGCGAAAGCAAAGCAAATGATGAAACAGCTAGACGCTATTTCGTATTCTGAAATGTTCGATTATCAGGTGATCGCAGAAGGGGCAGGTAAATCCATTGAGCTGAAAAGCTTCAACCAATATGTGGAACGAAGTCTTGATCTGCATGGATCTATCGATGAGGATGAAGTGACAGCCGTAATGATCGATGCCAGTGGGAAATTGACTTTTGTCCCGATGACGATCCAACAAGAGGGTGGCAATACGGTTGCGGTAATCAAAAGAAAAGGGAACAGCGCCTACATGGTTATTCAGCACAAGAAAACTTTCGGTGATCTTACCCATCACTGGGCTCGTTCAGACGTGGAACTCCTCGCTTCTAAATTGTTAATCAAGGGGAGAAGCGAGGAGGCTTTCGCACCTGATCAACCTATTTATAGAAGTGAGTTTGCTGCTTTATTGGTTCGTGCACTTGGATTGAACGAATATGCTGCAGGCGCAAGTTTCAAGGATATTTCACCAAGTGAATGGTATGCAGAAGCCGTTGGAGCAGCTGTTAGCGCAGGACTTGTTGAGGGCATGTCTGAGAGTGAATTTGGTCCGAAAATCACAATTACGCGGGAGCAAATGGCCGTCATGATCACACGTGCTTTGAAAGTGGCAGACAGCATCAACCAAACAGAAGATGTAACTTCTGTTCTTCCTTTCACTGACGTGGCTGACATATCAATATGGGCGCTCTCAGCAGTTAAGCAGTCTGTTGCTCTTGGCTTATTACAAGGTGAAGACGAGGGGCACTTTGCACCTGATAACCCAGCGACACGAGCACAGGCGACTGTGATTTTGAAACGGTTCTTACAGCATGTGAAATTCATAAACGAATAGTATACCTACACATCCGGCGGAGCTTGCTACAGTTTCGCCGGATTTTTATTATGCAAAGAGGGAGGAGGAAGTGTTAAGTAAAGAAGGGTATAAGAAGCGATGTCTATGCGTTTACATTTTAGTATTAGGAGGCTGTTCATATGAGATTTCAATTCCTTGTTCGTTTATTAACTGTCAGCATTACATTGTTAGCATCGCTATTTATTTACAACATATCCGCTGTCCAAGCAGCTGTTCAAGCTACGTATTATGCTTCACCAACTGGAAGCGGAACGACATGTTCATTAGCTTCACCATGTTCTCTCAGCGGAGTGAGAGATAAAGTACGTACAGTGAACGCGAGTATGAGCGGCGATATTCAAGTCTTTTTGAGAGGAGGCACCTATACACTGAGCGCGCCATTAACGCTGGACTACAGGGATTCCGGAACGAATTCATATCGTGTTAGTTGGTCCAATTATAGTAATGAAGTTCCAGTCCTTTCCGGTGGTCAATCGCTAACGGGTGGATGGACACTACACGATGCCGCTGCGAACATTTATAAGAAAACAGGTGTTACTGCGGAATTCCGTCAGCTATATGTCAATGATGTTCCGGCAACTCGTGCTAGGATCCCAAATTTATCGAATTCAGACACTTTCGCTTCGTATTACGATACGATCAGTGGGGATGTTACGAATAAACAGTACAAAATCAATAAAGCTGAAATTAGCAATTGGACTGACTTCAATCAAGTAGAAATGGTCGTCCAGCCCCATTGGTATCACAACCGCTTGCGATTATCTTCCTACACGACAGATACGAATTATGCTTATGTTAGTTTTCTTTCTCCTGATCAAGATCATGCTTTCGATAAATCGGCTCCTAATTATGCCTCGAATGCCTATTATTTTGAAAATGCCTATGAATTTCTGGATGCGCCAGGTGAGTGGTATCTGCACTCGGGAACGGATACGTTATTCTACAAGCCATTAAGCGGGCAAAATATGTCAACCATCCCCGTGACCATCGCTGTTTCAGATGTCTTAATGAATCTAGCTGGAACGGCAGCAACGCCTATCCATCATCTAACCTTGAGTGGTTTGAACTTCACCTATACGGGGTGGAAAAGTCCAAGTTCGAACGGAGTAGTCATGACGCAAGGCGCCAATCCACTAAACGGGCCTGTTGTACCAGGTGTTTTGCAAGCAACCTATGCCTATGAACTGCGAATAAGCAACAATACATTTCGTCATTTAGGCGGTACAGCACTTAAGCTTGGCAACGGATTAAAGGATAGTCAAATCGTTGGAAACACGATAGAAGATGTGGCTGCCAATGGGATCGAACTAAAATCACCTAAAAATGCGAGCACAGACGATTTATCTGAGCATGTCTTGATCGGCAACAATACGATTACCCGTGTCGGTCAACACTACACGAACGGTATTGGGATTGTTGGATACTTTGTTAATGGCGTCGTCATCGAGCATAACGATATTTCTTATACGCCTTATATGGGCATTCAATTAGGCGGTCAAGGCGGTTGCAATTGTTCCACGGGAATGGCTGACAATCGTATTCAGTATAATGACGTTCACCATGTGATGCAGGTACATGACGATGGAGGGGCTATTTATTTACTTGGACGGCAGCCTGGTACTTATGTCGTAGAGAATTACGTGCATGATATTGCCAAAAGCAGTTATGCCATGAGCTCTCCTGTAGCTGGTTTGTATCTGGATAACTACAGTGAGTTTATTACCGTGCAACATAATGTCCTTTCATCGATTCAGACAGCAACAGGAGCAACGTTGTTGTATGAACAGACGGGGATTGGCGCTATGAATAATCAATGGGTGAATAATAATACGCAGGATACTTCGGTAATCAATCAATCTGGAACTTCCGGCAGTTATGTAGAAGCGGTGCTTGTGCGATTGGATGCTAATTTTAATGAAGGAGCGTCAGGAAGTGCACCTACTGGATGGTCGATTACGAATGGCGACGGTTCTGTTACAACGGCAGATATCCCATCAACAACGGATAAAAGTGTGTTGATCAACAAAGCCGTTTCAACGACAACAACGACGGCTAATAAATCACTTGCTGCTTCACTGAGTGGAATTGTTTCTGTTAGAGCCAACATTCGAGTAGAACAAACGTCCGCGTGGAAAATGGCACCATACGTGGTTGATAGTTCTGGCGTTCAAGCGGTTTCTGTTGGATTCGATGGCGGTTATATCAAAACGTACAATGGCTCAACCTTGACGACTGTTCAGGCATTTACAGCAGGTACCTGGTGTGAAATACGGATCATCATGGACACGAATACGGATCAATTTGATCTGTATGTGGATGGGATCAGACTCGTAACCGACGCTAGTTTTCGTAATCCAGTGACCAACATTAAGACAATTAGTTTTGGTATTGGCACAGGTCATATCGGTAGCTTTTATTTGGATGATGTGCAGGTTCTTGCTCCTTAAAAGTTAAATGCTTGTTTGCTTGAATTCTCCTTTTCTAATCAAGTAGGATTAGAGTTTCTAAGGAAAATTTAGATTACTTTCTTTATCTAAAATCATTAGAGCTCATCCCAGCCGTTGAAGCGTCCATGTTAAATTATTTATTTCCTATCTTCATCGTTGTCTTTGCTATTTGTATGGCTATGCCTGAGTAATATCGTTTTCGGTTTCTTCCTGTATTTCAGGGCATTGAAGTACTCTTCCGCATCGTTAATCGCGAGCTTTACTTTCTTTGCCCCATTTGTAACACTTGTGTTTATCATGATTTTGTTGGGAGAGCGGCTGACTTGGCTGGATGGCCTTGCAGCTGTTCTCATCTTATTCAGTGTACCGGTACAGAAGTTAGGGGATGTTATTCGGAAGCGAAAGGGAGGACTTTGATGAGAATAGCCTGCCAGTTGCTAAGTAGACAAATAAATGGAAAACATCCCGGTAATTTTAGTGAAATTAGGGAAATGAGCACATTAGATGGATTTAGTACAGGTAATTTCTCCATAATCGACGTATCTGAGGAAAATATGTCGAATTAGCTACATGAAATCCAGTTATTTGTGAATTCCGCAAGGAATGGATGAAATTAACTACGTGAAATCCATTTATTTTGCCTTGAGTGGTCATTTCGGAATAGGCAACATCGCCAGAAATGACTTCGAAGCCGCCGACAGGGGAACTCCCCGAAGTGTGGCAATCCCAATTTGACGGTCGGGAGGTGGAGAAACAAGAGGTACTTCGAACAATTCGCCAGCAGCGAGTTCCTCGGCTACATAATTGCCGATTACGAATGCAAGGCCGAATCCTCGTTTGGCGAACTGTACAAGGAGGTCAATGCTGCCCAGTTCGAACTCGGGTGTGAGAGATACGCCTTCAGAGGCGGCGAAGTCATCGATATAGCGCCGCGTGCTAGCCCCATTTTCCAATAGTAAAAGGGGGTATTTGTGTAAATCTTCAAGGGATAACGGACTTCCTGCTAGATGCGCATAGGGTTTTCCGCCGACAAGGCAGTCTTGAATAGCCGTACTTTCGCGAAAGTCGATTTGTTTGTCGGAAGCGGGGAGGCTGACAATGCCAAAGTCGATTTTCCCCTCCTTTAGAAGTGTGATGGTTTCAGGTGTTGTACGGTTCGTAACTCGGATTCGCACGCCTGGAAACTGTTCATGAAATGCCTCTAGATACTGCAAAAGATAATACTTGCACAACGTATCGCTCGCCCCAATATTAATCTCCCCGCTATGTAAACTATGCATGTCTGCGATGGCTTTTTCGCCAATTTTCATAGATTGAAAAGCCTGCTCGACATAACGAAATAACACTTCACCTTCAACAGTTAGCGTGACACCTTTGGCCGTACGAAAAAAGAGTTGACCTCCAAGAGCTGCTTCCAACTGCTTAATCGTATGACTCACTGCGGGTTGTGTGATATGCAGTACTTCGGCTGCTTTGGATAAACTTCCCGTTTGGGTTGTCCAATAAAAGACACGGTACCACTCCAAATTAACATCCATCAAACATTACCTCACTTTATATCTGGTATAACTTATATCAATTATTCTAATGTCATTAGGGCAATTATAATAAGCTTTGTCAGGTAAAACAAGTGTAGGAGGCGTTCGATATGACTGTAACTGCGATAGTTGGGGCGAATTGGGGAGACGAAGGTAAAGGGAAGATGACGGATGTTCTAGCGGCGCAATCATCTTATGTTGTTCGATACCAAGGAGGGAGCAATGCAGGTCATACGATCATTAATGATTACGGTAAATTTGCATTGCGGATGCTGCCTTCCGGTGTATTTTATTCCCATGTGACGAATGTGATAGGGCCGGGTACGGCACTTGACATCGACATCGTGCTTAGTGAACTAGAAGAACTTGCAGCAAGAGGTGTACCTAAGCCGAAATTGTTCATCTCGGAGCGGGCACAAGTCGTTTTGTCTGTCCATCGACTTTTCGACGAACTCGAAGAAGAGCGTCTGGGTACACGCAGCTATGGATCTACGAAGCGTGGGATTGCACCTTTTTACGCGGATAAATATGCGAAGCTCGGGATTCAGGTTGCTGATTTATTTAATAAAACTCGGTTGGAGGAACGACTCGAGCATTTGCTCACAGCGAAAAATGTATTACTCCAACATTTATATGGTCATGCAGCCATCCAAACGGATGAACTGTTGAATCAGCTGTTGAGCCAGGTTGAGCGAATAGCTCCCTATGTGTGTGACACAACCACACTGCTTCAAAATGCCGATGCAAGGGGAGAGCTCATCGTGGTGGAAGGACAGCTCGGTGCTTTACGGGATCCGGACCATGGGATTTATCCGTATTCAACATCGTCTTCAACGCTTGCTGGTTTTGCATCAGTAGGAGCTGGGCTGCCAGCTAAATCTATCTCACAGGTCATTGCGATCGTTAAAGCCTATTCGAGCTGCGTTGGAGCTGGCCCCTTCGTCTCTGAGCTTGCGGGCAGCGAAGCTGAGGAATTACGTCGTCGTGGAGGCGATGCCGGTGAATATGGCGTAAACACGAAGCGTCCTAGACGCATGGGGTGGTTCGATGTAGTTGCAACCAAGTATGGCTGCATGATCCAGGGAGCGACAAGTGTCGTTTTAACAAATTTGGATGTGTTAGGCTACTTGGATGAAATTCCAGTCTGTGTCGGCTATGAATTGGCGGATGGTACAATTGTTGATCACTTCCCAGTCAATGCGTTGATGGATTCGGCTAAGCCTGTATTGTCGCGATTACCAGGTTGGAAATGTGATATCTCACAGGTTAAAAGCATGGAAGACCTTCCTAATGAGGCTAAGGCCTACATTCATTTCGTTGAATCTGCCATCGGTGTGAATATTTCAACGGTTTCTGTTGGACCAAGACGCGAACAAGTGATTCAACGATAGTTTTAGTAAATTTTATTTTAGCAGCCGCGAGGTGGCTTTTTTAAAAATCATCATAGGATTTGAGAGAATGGGAAAAATAACCACCAAACCTGTTTCGGAGGGATCTTATGAAGAAGATGATGGTGGTTGTGTTGATGGTTGGGAGTGTCTTGGTTCAACCTGTTCAAAGCGATGCTGAAGTACCTATGCCATGTAGTGCCGTTCTTGAATCTGTCGTTGCGGATCAAGCGAATGCCAAAGGGGCAGCTCTTGTTTACAAAGTGAAGCTAACACCAAGCTTTCCACGAACAAGTATTAGCATCCATGCGAATCATTTACCATTGCCATCTGCAGCGGGAGATTATGATGGGTTTGAAGGCTTTGCTTTTATTTCAAATGAGATCAGCTGGCGTTTCAAACTATTCCCTACTCCGGAAGAAGGTAGTCCGACTTGGGCTGGGAGGATTGACGATATAACGGCTGATTTAACGAATAGTGCGATGGAGGTTCGTTTATCGAATAGCAAAACTGGGAAGTTAGGGCCTGTCATTTTAAGGAATACGATGAATGCATGTAAATAATGGGAGGTTAATTGCAACTTATTTGTATGGCCATCGTCTATTGAAGTAAGATGTTAAAAACTGGGTTATATGTAAACCTAGTGTGTTGTATGTAAACAACGAAAAATTCATTAGACGAGGCGATGCTATGAAATGGTTGTTAATGCTAATCTTACTTAGTTGTGTTAGTTGTATGACGGGTTGCGCTTCTTATGTTGTACATCATGATCAGACCAACGATGTGAGTATCCAGCAACAGGATGACTTGAAGCCAATCATTAACAAACTGTTTGGTACTGAATTAGAAAAGGACATGGCTTCTTCGGTCTCTACTAGCAAAAGAATATTAGATTATAAAATTTATGATGACATTCAGAGTTTAAAAAATGAGGAAGATACCTACTTTATTGTTACATATGACGTATTACCGGCTTCCCTAGAATTCATTATTGCTGGCGGAGGTGAAAGAACCGAAGATGGTTGGATCAAAAACCGTGTTAGATATGTTACACTTCAAGTCGTAAATGGTGAATATCACATTAAAAGCTTGAGTTCTGGGCCATGAAGTGGTAAGAAGAATAGATGCATGTGGGAGGATATGTCTATGATGGAACAAACCATTGCTCAAAGATTAATTGCACTAGGAATCACGCTGCCTATGGCAAGTGAACCCGCAGCGAAATATGTGAATTATGTCAAAGTGAACGGTTTTCTGTATGTATCTGGCAAGGGTCCATCTGGCAGTCCAAAAGGTAAATTGGGGAAGGAATACACAACACAAGAGGGTTATCAATTTGCTAGATTAACTGGTATCGAGATTCTTGCTGTTCTGCAATCTGCCTTAGGTTCTCTGGAGCCTGTTAAACAAGTTGTCAAATTGCAAGGATTCGTGAATGCTGTTCCTGAATTTGAAGAGCATCATTTGGTGCTAAATGGCTGTTCGGATCTGATGCTGGATGTGTTCGGCGAAAAGGGGAAGTCTGCTCGATCGGTTTTCGGCGCTGTTTCACTTAGAGATAATCTGCCGATTATTGTAGATTCCATTTTTGAAGTAGCGGAATGAGAATAATGAGCGGGCGGTCCATGATGAATCATTGATCGTGCCGCTCTAATTTTTTTTAGTGATGCATAATGGAATCAATGATATCATTGGCATGAGTATTTATTGAACGTTGGAAAATTAAATGTGCATCTTTATTTATTTTTCAAATAAGGTTTGGAGGAATTGTGAAGTGAAGAAAGCAAGATGGAAGCTACTTACCTATGTGCCTTTTTTAGCAGTCATCGTCATCATCGGAATCATTCAGTCTTTCATGTTAGCTAATGAAAATGTGAAGCCATATCCAGAACCATTCGGCCGTGCAACGGAATTACCACAGTTGGCAACCTATGGTGAACCTGTACAAATGATTGGTGATGGTAGTTTCACCTATTTAGCGGGGAAAACACTCCAAATCGTCACAATTGATGAGGAGGGACGTCAGAGTACGGAAAGTCGTCCTTTACCTGATGTTGGCGTTGTCCGTACCTATAAGATGATAGATAAGGATCATGTTATATGGATCGGGGACAGCAATAAACTGTATGAAAGTGAATGGAAGAGTGGTTCATGGAGTTCGAAGAACGCACTCATGGAGAACGAGATTGTTCGTGTGCAAACTGTCGTTGGCCCTAAGGGGAATAGCGTTATCCTAGCGTACAATGATTCATCGCTTTATGTCAGCGAATTTCATCCGAATGCCAAGCTTACCTGGACTACACTTGATATAGCGAATGTGAAGCAAGTTCATGGTGTATGGGATACCTCTGGGGACAGCTTATCTCTTGTTTACGCCGTTAGTAAAGATGGCAGTGAATCCTTTCACTACGCGAAGCTTGCAGAGGCATCATGGAAGCCACTTGTGCAGATCAAGCTGAAGGACGTAGATTATGCAACGAGCAGCTTAGATGATATGGCGCTAGGCGTAGATGGTTCTACATTTATGACCGCGTATACAACGAGCTCACGCAAATCAGGTAAGAGCACCTTACATATGCTCACTTTCACAGAGAATCAACCCAATAGGATACAAGATGAGGTTATTAACCTACCGGTCACCAAGGGGAACGATTCCGATACCATTTTGCATCCGACATTTACGCATTCAACTTCTGGTGAAGTAACGCTTGTCGCATCGTCCGTTTACGAGAAAAATAGGCGTCAAACGAGTCAAGAGGTGTACAAGATTAGCTTTAAGGATGGCAAAATGTTGAATGCTGCGCGGATCAGCCAATTCGGTGGTTTTTCCGTATATCCGATTTTTGCTTGGAACCAAGGGAGTTCACTAGCCATATGGCTGGACGCCGTTAACGCTGATACGTATCGCGTTTATTACACCACAGATCAGCTTCCTTATGCGGAGCGAATGAACAGCATTCATGCAGAGGACTATCAGCAAGCTGCTGGGAATTTGCCGTTGTTTTGGGGGATTGGCGTACTCACGGCACTAATTAGCTTAAAATGGATTCTATTGCCTGGCCTTTATTTAATCGTGATGAGTGTCTTTTGGCAGTATCACTATGACGAGCATGCGAAGCGGCATTTTGGCATATCTATGGCGATGTACCTCGTGGTAAAGGCGTTATTTATTGGTGATTACCGTAAACCGATTGCGCTGCAGGTGATGCCGGATTTCTTGCAATCGGTTTGGGTTAGCTTGATTTTACTACTTCTGTTTGCTGCGATTTCGTATGGGTTAACCCGCTTGTGGAGAAAAGGCTTGTCCGAACGGAATGTTGGACTTGAGATGTTTTACTTCGTCGTTCTTGATGTTTTCATGACAAATATGTGGTATTCATTCTTTATGTCACCTGCAACCTTGTCATGATGTTGGTGCAAAGTAATTGAAAATAATGGCATTCATTGTTATGATAGAAGTACTAATAAACGATGTGTGACTGGCGGAGCATGGGGAACCATGAGGGAGCATATCGATAACGGCCGTACGCCTGGGCAAGAGGTAAGGGGAAATCCCCTTACCTCTTTATGTTTGAACCTAACTTGAGAGGAATGATAAGATGACCGCGGAAACCGTAATCTTGGATGGGAATCGAGTGGCAACAGACATGAAAGAAGCGCTGAAAGGTAGAATTAATCAATTAGCCGGGAAGGGGATCATTCCTTGCTTGGCTACGATTTTGGTCGGTGGTGATCCATCGTCAGCTACGTATGTGAAAATGAAAGGAAATGCCTGTAAACGACTTGGCATCAGGTCGATTCGTATTGAGCTTCCCGAGCATACCTCGACAGCCGATTTGATTGCTGAAATTCAGAAACTGAATGTTGACCCTTCTGTCCATGGGATTTTGTTACAACACCCGGTGCCTCATCATATTGATGAAAGGGCTGCATTTGAAGCGATCGGCATTGAGAAAGATGTAGATGGCGTTACGACGCTTGGATTTGCTCAAAATGCTTTCGGCTTCGCAAATTTCCCTTCTTGTACGCCGGCTGCGATACTTGCTATCATGGATTATTATCGCATTTCAATGGAAGGCAAGCACGCTGTTGTCATAGGGCGAAGCCCCATTCTCGGAAAACCTGTTTCCATGATGTTACTCAATCGGAATGCAACAGTAACGACATGCCATTCAAAGACTGCGAACTTAGAAGAGATGATACGATTAGCTGATATTGTGGTAGCGGCGGTTGGGAAACCGAAATTTGTGCAAGGGGATTGGATTAAACAAGGGGCCGTCGTGTTGGATGCGGGCTATAACGAAGGCAACATTGGGGATGTTGATTATGAGGCCTGTAAGGAACGAGCATCAGCAATTACGCCTGTTCCTGCAGGAGTTGGGCCTGTCACAATCGCTACCTTGTTGAAACACACCGTCGATGCGGCAGAAAAGTTAGCGTAGCCCAGGATGAAAAGGGGGAGCAAGATGAAATTATTTCACGTCAGTGAAGAAAAAAATATTTCTATTTTCAACCCAAGACTTCCTTCAAGGCAAGATCTGGACCCAACCAAAGGATTAGTCTGGGCGATTAATGAGAAATGTTTCCCCAATTTTCTAACGCCTCGGAACTGTCCGAGAGTTACTTTTCATGCCAATGAGGCTACTACGGAGGAAGATAGGAAGAACTATTTATCTTCTAATGCCATAAATCACGTCGTAGCGATTGAACATAAATGGTTTGAAATCATGAAGAATACAACGTTGTATATCTATGAGTTTGATACGTCAGATTTTTATTTACAGGATCTTGGAGCAGGATATTATGTGAGCGAGAAATCACAGGTTCCCATCCGTCGATTCGAAATTCAAGATCTCTTTGGTGAGCTTTTTAAAAGAAACATAGTAGTCCGACTTCTGGGAAATTTGTGGGATTTATCTGATAAAATACAGCAAACGAGTTTTCAATATTCGATGTGTCGGATGGGCTTTGCTGAGCAGAGACTAACTGAAGTTTAGATCAGATTTTTTTGAAAATAGTGATGAATATTGGGGGGATTATCTTGACATTAACAATCTATGTTGTGGATGCTTTCACGGATCAAGTATTCAAAGGAAATCCTGCTGCTGTTTGTTTAACTTCTGAACCTCTTGATGATGAGTTGATGCAACGAATTGCTTCTGAAATGAATCTGTCAGAAACAGCTTTTTTGTTTCCTCAGCAAGAAGGGTTTTCACTTAGATGGTTTACACCTATTGCTGAGGTGGATTTGTGCGGTCATGCTACTTTGGCTAGTGCTCACATGTTGTGGGCAACAGGGATTTTACCACTGAACCAAAGAGCTAGTTTCTTTACCAGAAGTGGACTTATAACGGCAATAAAGCATGATGCTTGGATTCAACTTAATTTTCCGTCAGAACCTGTGATTGCGTGTGAATATCCATCCGAATTGGTGGATGCACTTCAAATTGTTCCTTTATATGTTGGACGAAATAGATGGGATTATTTCATTGAAGTTGAATCTGAAGACATCATTAAGCGTCTAAGTCCTGATTTTTCTTTGTTGCAAACGATTCAAACACGAGGGATCAATGTGACAAGTCGTTCGAAAGAATTTGACTTTGTTTCAAGATGCTTTTTCCCAGCTGTTGGTGTGAATGAAGACCCCGTAACGGGCTCATCTCATTGTGGTCTTGCCCCATATTGGGGTAAGAAATTAAATAAAACGGACATGTATGCGTATCAGGCATCCGCTAGAGGCGGCATACTAAAAATTAGTTTACATGAAAACAGAGTTCTACTGTCAGGACAAGCAGTTACAGTTATGAAGAGCGAGTTGTTCATCTAGCATAAGGAGAGATAGTAATGGCGCGCATTTTATTTATGAATGGTGGATCAGAGGGACATATCAATCCCACTATTGGAGTCGTGCAGGAGCTGATTTCCCGTGGTGAAGAGGTCGTGTACTTTTGCATAGAAGCGTTTAGAGAGCGAATCGAGAACACGGGAGCAACCGTACGAACATTTGACGACCAAAAGTTTATAAAAGCCTTCATCTCAGGTGGAAGAAATTCCTTGTTGGAGAGAATTAACGGTCTTTTACTTACCGCAGATATTGTTATACCGAGCGTGCTTGAACAGATCAAAAATGAGAAATATGATTATATCATTCATGATTCCATGTTCGGTTGTGGACGTTTACTTGCTCAGATACTTAAACTGCCAGCAATTAATTCTTGCACATCTTTTGCGCAGTCCAAAGAATCCATTGAGCTAGAGTTGGAACATTTTTCAAATAACGTCCCTGCTGAAATCCTTAAACCAATTTATAAGAAATACCAAAACCTTACGATGATGGTAAAGGAAAAATATGATATAGAAATCCATTCTCCTTATGAAGTATTGTGTAATCCAGCACCGCTTACAATCGTATATACCACTAGGGAGTTTCAACCGAATGGTGTATCGTTCGACCAGTCCTATCAATTCGTAGGGCCATCGATCTCAACACGATTAAGCTCAGAAAGCAATGCATTTATAAGAATTCAAACTGAAAAACCAATTTACATTTCATTGGGAACTGTGTTTAACCGATCCATTAATTTCTATAAACTTTGTATCGAGGCATTGGGGAATACTGAACATGCCGTTGTCATGTCAATTGGGAATAACGTTCAATTATCTGATTTAGGTGAAATTCCAACTAACTTTACTGTGAAACCGTATGTTCCACAAACGGAATTGCTGCCCCATACGAAGTTATTTATCACACATGGCGGCATGAATAGTACGCATGAAGGTCTCTATTTCGGGGTTCCACTCCTTGTAATCCCACAAAGCGCTGATCAACCGATAATTGCTAAGCAAGTCGAAAGTATCGGAGCAGGTGTGTCGTTGCAAATGCTAACTTTGAGTGCTAAGCAACTAAGGGAAGCCGTAGATCAGGTGTTAAGTGACTCTTCATTATTGACTGCTGTTGCAAAAATAAGGGAATCTTTTCGAGAATCAGGTGGGTATCGTCAGGCTGTTGATGAGATTTTTAAGTTTAAAAGGGAGTTAGGGATTTAAGTAGAATGAAGACCCTCAGCATGTTGCTGGGGGTCTATTTTCTCAAAAAATAGATTCCTAATTATGGTAGAATATACAGAGTTGATTTTATTTTTGTAACTGGAAGAAGTTTGTTGCCATATTGTTGGGTTCGTGGTAATTGGTCCTACGATTACGATTTTAATATCGCGGTTGTTTAATTAACGAACAGTCACATTCATTGCTTCTATTGACATAATTACTTCGATTTGGATTGGAGATTCAGCTAATGAGAATGCATACAGATCCCAAAGGAGATGCCTACAAGCAAGTCATTGATTTAGCGATACGAAATTCGGAATGTTTTGTACTTAGCGAAAGACTATGGCATCTTGCAGATGGGGAACAGAAGCTATACACAAGCGTGTTAGCAGCGTTAGAGCCTTACCTGGTGAAAACAATCATCATCCAAGGCGAGAATATCGAAGATGTTATTCAAATTAAAAAAGAATATCGCAGCCATGCTTTTTACACCGCGGGAACTTATTATTTGTATAAATGCTGTGAAGAAAGCGGAAATTTACTGAAACAGATGGCAAATCAGTTGTCGGATTGGATATTCCCTAAACTTCCGGAAGACTTATGTTTCTTGAAAGAAGGTGGTGGAGACTACCTTTATTCGATTGTCCATGAAGATCAGTATGGGATGGATGTAACCGAGGAAGAAGCAATGGGATTGATGGATGAAATGACAGGACTTTTTCTAAAAATAGCGGCTCACACGAACTTTGATCGTTTACTAGACGATGCCATTAAACATAAAACGGATAGGCTGTATATTAGTCGACATCAATTGACAGAGTTGCCTGAGAGAATCCGGGAGCTTACGGAGCTGCGCAAACTAGACATTTTTGAACAAGATCTTTACTACTTACCTGAGGCGTTGTTTGAGTTAAGTAAGCTTGAAAGCTTGACAATCCAAACAGCTGATTTAGCGTATATTCCAGCATCCATAGCGAAGTTGAGGAACCTAAGCGTACTTTGCATCCAATGCGGAAGCTCTGATCGACCGACTCCAGAATACAAGATAAAGCCGAAGGAAGAAATCAGCCTAACCGCCTTGCCAGCAGAAATTGGAGAGCTTGAGAAACTGGAACAATTAACGATCCAATATACCTCGATACATGACTTGCCGGTCGAGCTAATGAAGTTGAAGAAGCTGCGATTATTAAATGTAGCCATGTGTATGATTGATCGGAAGCCTGATTTTCTCAATGAAATGGAGCAATTGGGATATATAAATTTGTCTCGAGATTCGTTGTGGGAAAATGAGTGATTAGAGTTGTGAGTGAGGAGCTAGCCATGCGGCAGCTTCTTTTTTTTGGCGTGATGAGGTGTGAAGCCGAAACAATTACTCGCCAAATGAGTCAAATAATGGAAGGTGTCATCGCGCATCATGGAATCTGTTTATCGAAGGAGGTAAAGATGGCCTATATTCGTTTGATTGTTTTGGTCCTGTTCGTTGAAGTTATAATAACCTTGGCAGTCAGTTTGGGTATTTACTTTGGATTTTCGATCTATCCGTATACACTGTCAACGTTAACGCCATCAGGGGCTGCTGTTCACTCAGCAGGTTTTAATGCAACGATTCCTTTGTATATGCCTTCACTTGCTGATTTGAAAGTTCCATATACGTTTCTAAGGGTAGCCACTCCTGCTTGGGGAATCGTAGCATTCCTAGTCACTGCCGCCTTAATGGGTGTTCAAAGTTTTATACGAGGTATGTATCTAGGCGGGCTGAAAGGATGGGCGCTGAACCAAGAGAAAGTTCCACTGCTTGTATATGGGCGCAGATATTTCGGTGATATGATCGCATGGACGATTTTTCAATTCGTGACTGGCGCGGCGATGATCTTCTTTGCAGCGGCTTTTTTTCCAATTGGAATCATCTTGATAATAGTTTTAATGTGTTATTCACTCACGCCATATATCATCGTTCTCGAAAATATCAGCTTTAGTACTGCTTTGGCAAAGGCAACGGGTACGTTTAGGCGGAATTTTGGTGCCCTGCTGCCACTCGCGTTGCTTGCGATGATGTGCACGCTAATTGTGAGTTTGTTCCGTTCACTAACACCACCGTGGGGATATGCAGTGCCGTTGCTCGCATACGCATGTATGGGAACTTTGTTGATAGGTAAGCTTATGAAAATACTAGCGGATAAGCTTGGGATTAACCCTGAGCAACAGAGTACGATGCAGCTAACTGATGATGAAATTCGAACTCGCGGCTTGGTCAACGTTGTGATTGTGCTGTTAATACCAGTTTTACTCTTCACAGGGATATTTACTGCTTCAGGAAAGCATTTATGGTTGTTCGACTTCGGTAGTAAAAAGCAAATCGAAGGTATCTCGTATATGACAAGTTTCTCCGATGTGTATTATGCGTCCAAGACGAGGTATACAGCTTATTTGTGGCAGTCAGCCGAATACAGTATGTCAATAAAGCTTCCAGATTTAACCGGCGAACGTAAGCCAGACGAATTGCGAGGCATAGCAGAAATCACGTGGCGGATGGATGAGAATAATCACAGGTTACAAGGGACTTCACTTCAAATTGCTGAAAATCCCAACTTACACAAGAGCCAGTTGATGTATCGACTTGTCAAAGAGACAGCTAAGAATGGCAATGTTTATTATTCTAGTTTGAGAGGCTCATCTTCAATACTGCCTGGTGATGTGGAACCTCGTGAGCCATTGTCCGTGCAAATCATGGTCAGTGGAGATGGCAGTCAACTATTTGTTATACAGTACCCAACGCGCTTCGATATTTCGCCTGTATTCCGTGTTTCGGATGATGGGAAATATGTGATCACAGGAACAAGCCCAGTAAATCCAATGGATTTCCACACCTATTGGTTCACCGCAGATCAACGTATCGATCACATGTTCAACTTACTGGCTGCCAAAAACCAATTGAATGACATTACCATGTTTAACCGAGCTTACCTTGCACTCGCTTCTGCGATGCAGGAGGGAGATGGAGGTACGGTCGTTAAAGTGCTTGAGATGATGCGGAAGTCCGGCGTAGACGTGAAAGCACCCGATTGGGATATCCCGACATGGACGGATCATTTACATCGTCGATATCAAGCTGCAAGCTTGCCTAATTTCCTAGAACTGCTGTCGAAGGCAGGCATTCAAGGGGGTTATGAAGTCACAGAGATATCAGACAAAATTGAGGATAAGGTCGGTGTTTACCGTCTGGAGGTACCGTTCCCTGATGGCGTTATACCGATAACGTATAAGGAATCTAAGGTAGATGGCAAGCTGTTGTCTATCCAAGTCATGGAGTAGACAATCATTTGATACGAGGGTGCACTCAAAGCCATGTATGTGGCGGGGGCACTCTTTTTTAATTTTAGAAAAAATTTATGAAACAATAATAAAACGCTAAAAATCAATAATGTTTTATTGTAAAACGATAAATTATATGTTAAAGTCAAATCAATAATTATGAAAAGAGGTGCTTTTGGTGAAACAAGGAACAACATTATTTTTGAAAATCGTCGTATTTCTTATTGGCCTTCCTGTGCTTGCCCTGTGCATATTCGTGGTGCCGGAGCTTGGGAGATATGCAGTGGAGTTGTATCCAGGCAAGACGTATTTGCAATATCTCTTTTACATTGATATCTATGCTTCAGCGATCCCCTTTTATTTTGCGTTGTATCAGGCTTTCAAGCTGTTAAGTTATATCGATAAGAATGTTGCCTTCTCAGAATTATCTGTCATAGCATTGAAAAATATCAAATACTGTGCCAACGCGATCAGTATCTTATATGTGGTAGGCTTGCCGATCTTATATCTGATTGCGGAGAAAGATGACGCCCCTGGTCTCATCGCCATCGGTCTGATTATTATATTTGCTTCCTCCGTGATTGCTGTTTTCGCCGCTGTTCTTCAAAGGCTTTTGCAAGAAGCGATCGATATCAAATCAGAAAATGACTTAATAGTCTGAGGTGAATAATATGGCGATAATAATCAATATTGATGTGATGCTGGCTAAAAGAAAAATGAGCGTGACAGAACTTTCGGAAAGGGTTGGCATCACGCTAGCTAATCTGTCTATTCTGAAAAATGGTAAGGCAAAGGCGATCCGAATTTCCACGCTGGAAGCGATATGTAAGGCTTTGGATTGTCAGCCAGGTGATATCTTAGAATTCAAAAGTGACGAAGAAACGCTAGACTAATACGTTTGGTTAATAAACATGGAGGAGGGATACTTTGTGGACAATAATAATCTGATCATTAAACATATGGGCAACCCCCATGAGCTTGAGCGAATGTTTAGAAAAGAACCTGAAGCTTTCAGAAAAATATTCGCTTACGCTTGGGAGCAAAATCCCAATTCGCAGGTGCTTGCAACTTGGTATGAGAGATTGCATTTCCAAGAAGATGTACATACAGAAAAGGCGTCCTTATTTCAAAAGGACTTCTTTATCATGGGCATTTTGGCGATATTGGCAGGGATCATCACACGGATCCTTTTCCATTTTGTCGAACAAGAGACAATCGCTCCAATCAATCTTGTTTTTGGTGTGCTACCATTTATTGCGGCCTACTTTGTAGGTAACAATCCCCCACGGCGAAATGTTATTTATACACTTGCAGGGTTATTTCTTGTCTCCATCATATATGTGAATGTACTGCCACTAGAGCAGAATGACAGTATATTGTTATCTTATATACACCTTCCTATTTTCCTATGGGTGTTAGTTGGGCTTGCTTTTACAGGAAATGAATATCGTCGTGGCAGCGTCCGATTAGCCTATCTTAAATTTAATGGTGAACTTGGCATTCTTTACGCGACTATGGCCATAAGTGGTGTATTGTTAACAGGTTTAACTATGCAGCTATTTAGATTTGTAGGCATGGATATCTCAGAATTTTACTTTAAAAATGTTGTGTTATTTGGAGCTGTTGCACTATCTCTTGTGGCGACATATCTCGTTTCTCGCAATCTAAAACTTGCCAAAAATATCGCGCCTTATATCGCCAAAATTTTCAGTCCGCTTGTGTTGGTAACCTTGTTGGTCTATCTCATAACAGTTATGGTGGTTGGGAAAAATCCATTCTTGGATCGGGATTTTCTCCTTTCCTTCAACGGAATACTGCTTTGTGTACTAGCCGTTACCATTTTCTCCATTACAGAAAGCGGTACAGATGAGAAAAAGAATATTTCGGATTATATAAACTTTGCTTTACTTGTGCTAGCACTTATAATTGATAGCGTGGCAGTATCAGCCATCGTATTCAGGCTTTCCTCTTATGGGATTACGCCAAACCGGATTGCTGTTCTAGGTGTCAATATATTGATTTGGGCTAATCTTATTTGGATTATGGTTTCATATCTGCTTTTCTTACGAAATAAAACAGGACCTTCTACCATCCAAGACGCCGTAACGAGGTATCTACCAGTCTATGGAATTTGGGCTGCTTTTGTTGCATTTACGTTTCCTTTTATTTTCAAATAAAATAGCTATTCCAATGGAGTGTAACCGACATGGGAAAAGAACGTTTAAGACCAATTTACAATGCTGGTGAATCGCTGTTGAAGGAAATTCAACGTACGATTGTCCCAGTGGATGGGGTAGCAATCTGGAGTTTGGGTCAAGCCGGGGCTTTGATAAAAGGCGGTAGTTCAGACGAAGTCATTTGTATCGATCCTTATCTAAGTTATTCAATTGAATTGGAATATCCTGATACGGAATTTAAAAGGGAAATTCCACCGCCGCTTACGCCTCAGGAGCTAGATGTAAACATCGTATTGCTCACGCATTTCCATAATGATCATATGGATTTAACTACGATCAAAGGTGTTTCTGAGGCTCATCCAGAGACGAAATTCGTGGCACCAGCTTCACATGTGAATTTGCTGCATGATATAGAAGTGGATGCAAGCAGAATCATTGCTGCCAAGCAAGAGCAGGTGATTTCCGGACGTGGTGTTACCATAACTCCTGTTGCGGGAGCGCACACAGCCTATGAAACGGATCAAGATGGGAATCAGTACTATTTGGGTTATTTTATCGAAATCAACGGAGTGAGAATCTTCCATACGGGAGACACGGTTGTCACACCAGCGTTGATCGAGCATGCCAAGCAATTTCAGCCTCATGTAACACTTCTTCCAATAAATGGAGGCGATTACGCACGGACCTCAAGAGGAATTGTAGGCAATATGAACTTCCGTGAAGCGGCAGATTTTGGCGTTGAGATTGGGTGCGATCTACTAATCCCTATCCATTACGATATGTTTTCCAATAATCGTGATAATCCGGCCTACTTCGTTGATTATTTGTTCCACACGTATCCTGCGCAGAAGTTCCATATGATGTCCGCGGGAGAGCGATTTATCTATTTTAAATAATTGAAATAGATTGAAATGAAAGGGCTGTCCTATGGCAGTTCTTTTTTGTGTTTCAAATAAAAGATCCACTTCGTTGTAATTCCTTGGTATATTAAATAGGGAGAAATGAACTTATAAGCCGTTAGGGAGGAATGTACATGTACACATTTGGATGGTGCAGTGGGATTCAAGAAGCGGAGAGACTTAAACAATTGGGCTTTGATTATATCGAATGCGCGCTCGTAGCATTAAATTTAGAGGATGAGGCGGATTTTGCCGCCAAGCTTCCCATGTATTTGAACAGTCCGCTTCCCGTACAGGCATTCAGTATATTTTTCCCAGGAGATTTGAAAGTGGTCGGTCCAGAAGCCGATGAGGAAAGAATCAGACGTTATATCCATAAAGCTGCAAGCGCTTTAAATAAGATTGGAGCCACAACAGCCGTTCTCGGCAGTGGAAAAGCACGTCAAATTCCGGATGGTTGGGATCGTAATCGCGCAGAGCAACAGCTTCTTCAGTTACTAACACGAATCGGAGATGAGTTCGAAGGAACAGGTGTTACACTGGCCATTGAACCCTTGAATCAAAAGGAATCCAACATCGTGAATACGGTTTCGGATGCAGTGATGTTGGCCAAGCAGGTTAGTCTTCCTACGATTCGAGTTTTGGCAGATTTCTATCATATGGATGAGGAGCAGGATCCGATTTCCACCCTGATTGAAAATAAGGATTGGCTCCAGCATATTCATCTTGCGGATACGGGACGGTTGTCACCTGGCACAGGTGAATATCCCTATGATCATTTCGCGGCAGCGTTGAAAGCATCTGGCTATGCGGGGATGATTTCAGCGGAGTGTACCGTTCATGATCCAGAGAAAGAATTCGCGGCAAGTTTAGCTTTTATGAGAGCGAAGTTCATGTAGAGATCCTACCGAATTGAAAAGGATTTAGCTAAAAGGGGTCGAAATATACAATACCGAGTAATTAACTGTGATTTCATTTTCGGGAATTAGGCAGATAAGGTTGTGACGCAATGTTAAAAGACAAAATTCTTAGAAGAGAAACAGGTATCATTACTTACGGTATGACACCTCCTAAGGAAACGCATTCGCTAGAGAAAATGGCTGAAATTTCACACAAACAATGTGAGAGACTTCAGAAACTTCAAATAGATGGCTTAATTCTCTATGATGTTCAGGAGGAAAGTGATCGTATCGATCAAGATCGTCCTTTTCCCTATTTACAGACGGTTGACCCGACTACGTATAGTAAGACGTACTTGAGCAAGTTACATATCCCGAAAATTATTTATCGATGTGTGGGGAAATACACAGAGGAACAGCTGGCGGAATGGATTCAAGCTGATCTTGAAGAGGAGCGATTCTCCGTATTTGTTGGGGCATCTTCCAGTAAACAAGATGTTCAAATGGGTCTTCCAGAAGCATATGCGTTAAGCAGAAAGCTGAATGACAATCTAACTTTAGGGGCCGTGGTAATCCCCGAAAGACATATGAAAAAAGATGATGAACATCTCAGAATGATCAACAAAATAGCGAGTGGCAGTCGTTTTTTCATTTCACAAGCGACATATAACGTTGAAGCGTCCAAGAATTTCTTATCGGATTATTATTATCATTGTAAAGAAAATAAGCTCGATATGGTGCCAATCCTCATGAATATTGCACCGTGCGGCTCGACGAAGACGCTAGAATTCATGAAATGGCTTGGGATCTCCATTCCCAAATGGTTGGAAAATGATTTGAAATATTCGCATGATGTCTTGGATAAATCAGTATCGGTTTCCCAACAAATATTTGAGGAAATTTTTGAATTCGGCCTTGAAAAAGGGATTCCGATCGGGTGCAGTGTTGAAAGTGTCTCCACACGAAAAGTTGAAATCGAAGCTTCAATTCAATTGGTGCATGAAATCAAAGCTATGATGGCGAAGAAGATGAGATCATCGTTTGTTTTTTAAGAGTATGCAAGAAGAAGGAGCAGATCTGCGTTAGCAGATGCTCCTTGTTTTCATTTTAGCGAAACTCTATGTGAAGTAGATCAGGGCTTGTCAACGCGAGTTGGCTTTGTGGAGGATTGGAAGTAAAATAAGGTTGAAAAGAGTTTTTCAAAATCGGAGAGGATGAGTTAGGAATGGCCATTAACCATGAATCTCAAATTGGAGAAGTTCTGTCAACCAGTCGTTATGCAACACATTCTTTTAGTAAACAGACGTTCGAGGGCATTCGGCTCCTGGCTGGACTAGGCGTGGAAGGCGATGCACATATGGGAAAGACGGTAAAGCATCGTTCACGTGTTGCACAAAATCCGAATCAACCCAATCTTCGCCAGGTTCACCTCATTCATTCGGAGTTATTCGACGAATTAGTACGTTCAGGTTTTCACGTAAAGCCCGGTCAATTGGGTGAAAACATTACAACACGTGGCATAGATTTACTTGGACTGCCAACCGGAACAAAGCTAACCATCGGTGTGGAAGCTGTCATTGAAGTTACTGGACTACGTAATCCATGTGCACAAATCGATCATTTCCAGTCAGGGTTGTTGCAAGCCGTATTGGATCATGATGAAAATGGCAACCTCGTCCGTAAGGCCGGAGTGATGGGGATCGTGTTATCCGGTGGAGAAGTTCGAGTTGGTGATGAAATCCGCGTTATCCTACCTGTGGAGCCATATCGTCCACTCGAACGAGTATAGAGAATGAAAGGAAATCGGTATGAAAACAATAGGATTAATTGGTGGTATGAGTTGGGAATCCTCTTTGCTCTATTACCAAATCATCAATCAGCGGGTAAAGGAAAAGTTAGGTGGGCATCATTCGGCCAAAAGCCTCATGTATTCGGTGGATTTTCATGAGATCAAAACGCTCCAGCATGAAGGTAAGTGGGAGGAAGCGACTAGAGTCATGATCGAGTCGGCTCAAAAACTGGCATCCGCCGGTTCAGATTGCATTGTGATTTGTACGAATACGATGCACAAGATGGCCAAAGAAGTTGAAGACGCCGTATCCATCCCGTTACTTCATATTGCGGATGCAACAGCCAATGAGATTGTAAAAGCTGGTATTAAGAAAGTGGCTTTACTCGGTACAGCCTTTACAATGGAACAAGATTTTTACAAAGGCAGACTTGTAGACAAATATGAGCTGGAAGTCCTTGTCCCTTCTGCAGAGTCTAGGAAAATTGTTCATGATATTATCTACGAGGAGTTATGTCTCGGAACGATAAAGGAGGATTCCAAGCAATCCTATATAGAGATCATCCGAGATTTAGTTAATGAAGGGGCGGAAGCGGTTATTTTGGGCTGTACGGAAATTACACTTTTAATATCTCAGCAGGATGCGACGGTTCCTTTATTCGATACAACGAAAATTCATGCTGAATATGCGGTTGATTTTGCATTAAAGGACGTTGAGCATGATTTATAAAATAACGACTCAGTGGGATGAAGCACTTTGGGAAAAAGCGGAGCACGTATATAAAGAGGCTTTTCCTGAACACGGTAGAAAAAATCGCGCACTCATTCGAAGTATGTTCGAAAGAGGTATTTGTATGCTGCACACGTGGAGCCTTGATCAGGATGTGGTGGCAATGGCACTTACCGCGTTGAATACCAAAGCACGCATTCTTATTATCGATTATATTGCGGTTCGCCAAGAGCAACGAGGTCATGGTGTAGGTTTGGCATGTATGCGTGACATTCGAAATTGGGCAGAGAACGAAGCAGGTTGTCTGGGTATCGTCATTGAGGTCGAGGCGGAACCTTCCAAGGAAAATGCGGATCGGATTCGATTCTGGGAAAAAGCTGGATTTCATTTGACCGATTATGTGCACACCTACATTTGGGTCCCTGAAACCTATCGGGCCATGTACTTGAGCTTGGGAGCGTTCGAACAGCATGACGGGAGACAATTGTTCGATTATATTACCGAGTATCATGAGAAAGCTTATCGTGTAAAAGGGTAATGAGAATAGCCCACTCCTTGATTAGGAGGGGCTATTTCTGATAATCTTTTTGGTTGCGCTATATTTGAACAGCATCCGTAATAGTGGTGGTACCGCAAAGAATATGAAAAAAGTGCGAAATAACTGATAGCCAACAACGACGGATAAATTAGCATTAATTTCGTGAGCGATGATCCCCATCTGGTCCATTCCTCCTGGTGCGAGACTGAGTAAGGCCGTTGATTTGGAGATGGCATGCAGCTGCATAAAGATAAAACTGAGTCCAAATGAGCCTAGAAGAAGGACTAGACTACTGCCAATTGCAAGCGAAATGATCCGAACCTTGTGGTTGAGTTGGGCTGGTTTGAGCATTAATCCAACCTGGATACCAATCATGATTTGTGCTGCATTAATTATACTTGTTGGCAGCGCTGGTCCATGAAGTCCAAGTAGTTGAATGATTGCGGTACTGAAGGCAGGTCCGAGCAAAAAGGCAGTTGGAAATTTGACTTTATTACCTAGAAGTGCACAACTGATACTGACTACGGCGAATATGAAGATATTCGGTGTTAGGGCACCCCAGCTTGCTGTCGTAGTCGTAATCGATTGAATCAGAGTTTCAACGGAATGCTGATTACCCATGATCGGACTAAACACTAGTAACGGTACACTGATAACGATCATCATGAGGCGAATGACTTGCAAGACGGTCACGATGGTTAAATTGATACCCTCTGTTTCTTCCGCCAAAATAACCATTTGTGTAAGACCGCCAGGGATGCTTCCGAGCAATGCCGTTTTGAAGTTAATCCGAGATAGCTTGGAGATGAAGTAGGCAAGGAATACGCAGAGTAGCATTAAGAGCAGTGTCATGAGCAGCATAGAAGGCAGCTGAATCGCCATTTCATGTAAAGCTGTCGCGGTCATGGAGAGACCAATCGTATACCCGACAATGATGAGTCCTGCATTTCTAATTGGGGTAGGCCATGCATATCGCTCTTTGAACACAGTGGAACCAATGAATACCGCGATCATCGGTCCAAGCAGCCATGGGATGGGAATATGTATAAGTTGGAACAAGTAACCACCTAACAGGGCAGTAATGAGAGCCAGGAATAGCTTAATGGGCTTATGTAGGAAGATCTTATTCATTACCATGGTTCCAATTCACCACCTTGACAGAACTGTACTTATGTTAGCACAGTTCTACTAAGCGTTCAAATACGTTACAATTTTGTTAATTAAGCCTTAAAACCAATACGGAAAGTCGAGGTAAGTCATCATGATCTTAAGAAGGATGTATCGTGCTGAATGGCAATTAGGGATGAAAGACGCCGGTGTAAAAGCACTAGAACTAGACAAACAAGCACAATTGTTGGTAGAGCAAGGTGAGCTAATGACAGCTGCGGCATTCGTCTGGCGGGACAACCTATTCCTCTATTATGAGTGCATGAGCCGAGAGGTATTGCCTGATGAAGTGGCTGGAGCTGCGATGCCTTTTTTGAAGGAATGGCCAGGACAGGAACAGCCTCGCAAGTGGATATTAATGATTGATGTGTTTCATTTTAACGAGCCTGCAAGCGCGGAGCACTGGTTGAGAAAAGAACCCGTGGTATCGCGGGTGGGAAGGGTTGCTCATTTGAAACCAGAGATGATGAGCAGTTACATCTATTATCATTATCAGCTGCAAGAGGAGCGTGCTTTTCACGGGGAAAAGTATGAAATCATTGCAATGCATGAGAACTTGCTATTCGGTTATCAGGAATTTCCCAAAGTGATTGAGGAGCCAGTTGTGACAGGACGTCTAAGCACGAAAGGGACTCCCAAGAATTGGAACGATTCACGGATGGATCTGCATTTTCAGCCATGGGAAGAGGATGGACATCTATATTTTAAACCGATTGATCAAGTGTTTGCTTATTATGTTGGTGATCTGAAAGGATAAGGGGATAGTACGGTGAATTTTAAATTAATGGATTTGCGAAATCATCTTAATGAGTTGAAAGAAGTAGAAAAAAATGCGTATTATGAGTTTCTAAAGGTATCGTCAATGAGTGTAGGCTTATATAAATTGAATAAAGGTGAACTGGATAAACAAAAGCCACATACAGAAGATGAGGTTTATTTCATCATTGAAGGTGAAGCATCGTTTCAAAATGGAGATACAATTACACAAATAAGCAAAGGGGACGTTCTATTCGTAGAGGCTCATAAAGACCATAGATTCTTTAATATTACGGAAGACTTAACTACTTTAGTTTTCTTTTCGCCTGCAGAACACGCCAATAAATAGTGTGCGAATGTAAAAAGACACCTGAGGGGTGTCTTTTTTGTGAGGTGAATGTTCCAGGAGTGTTTACGGTGCTGCGAAACGGAACTACGTTCTGTAACTTGGCGTGGTGCAGAGATATCGTGCTCCAAATTGGGAATAGTCCATAAATGAAGGCTGAGATAATCGAAAAATCAGACTATCTCAGAAGAACTCAGCGGCTTAGGGCTGAGATAGCCATTGACTTATTTACTTATAAAAACATTATCCATATAGTAGACGCCCGTAGCATCAGCGGCGACGCCAACTTTTAACCGACTGACATCGGACGCTGCTGTATTTTTGAAGCTGAATTGATTGGCTTTCTTAGCGCCATTGACGTATATGTCGAACTTTTTGGTATCGGTGTTCATGATAACTTTGATATCATACCAGGTGCCACTGGTGATGGGTTCAATACTCGAAAGCGTTGTTGCACCATCATATACCTTTAAGAAATTGCCTTGTAGGCCCACATGCAAGGCTGCTCTGCTCGAGCTGTCATACACAATGAAGTCTTTCCAATTAGCATCTTCTGTCCGTATTGTCTCATGCCAAGAAAGGGTGACAAGTCCTCCTTTTTTCCAATAGTCCGTCGCATGATCGACAATAAAGGAGCGCCATTTGCCGAGATCGGAAGCATTCGTCACGTTGTATAAAAGATCATAACCAATCAACGCCGGGTATTTGCCAGTCAAATTATAGAGGTGATCAGTCTCTAAGTAGCCATAATTTTGCCCTCGTACGTACTGTCCAGAGATGATTTGATTATTCGTTTGGACGGTATCGAAATAATTAAGAACATCTTGCACAGCTTGCGTCGCATTAGGATTAACAGGGGTTGCAGCATGAGCAGTTGGTGCACCTAACGATGGTAAACCGGAACCGAGCAGGACCACAATAAGTGTTGTGGCAAGTAATTTGGACAACCATGTGTTCAACATTCGTAATTTCCTCCTAGAGTGGATTGGTTTTAGTGAACTGTTTCGACTCATTCATTGCATTGTCTTAATAGAAAACGTTTACATTTATTTAGTTATTATCTTCCCTCCTCTGATGCGAATGGTACAATTGTAAATGCTTTGAATGGGGAAGAAGTCTAATTTTTTTGGAAACAAGTTATGGATCTTCGGATG
The DNA here is from genome assembly GCF_927798215.1 of Paenibacillus allorhizoplanae. Classification (NCBI taxonomy): domain Bacteria; kingdom Bacillati; phylum Bacillota; class Bacilli; order Caryophanales; family Paenibacillaceae; genus Paenibacillus; species Paenibacillus allorhizoplanae. Next base: position 141,804 of record NZ_CAKMMW010000002.1, on the reverse strand, counting down.
TTAGCACACTTCTATAACCATCATGCTCTGATGAATATGGGCTTGACATTCCCGTGGATCCCTTGTAAGATATTGAAAAATTCATATCGAAATATTAATGAATGGGACAGTAATTCCTAACGGACAGTCACAGCGAGCCGGGTCAGTGTAAGCCGGTACGGATGTTAAGAATGAAACGGACCCAGGAAATGGTTTGCCGAAAATGAGAGTAGGTAAATCCGGTCTCACGACCGTTACGAAACAGAGGGGTTAAACCAGAGGTTTAACACTTAGAGTGGTACCGCGGGAATTTTCAGCTCTCGTCTCTTTTATAGAGACGGGGGCTTTTTATATTTTCTAGAAAATGATAGGAGAGAAACGCTATGTTAAATTATAAGCAATATTTTGCAGAGAAAATTACATCGGTACTCACGGGTTTCGAGGTACAGGACATGATGGCATGGATGGAATACCCAGCGAATCCGGATCAAGGTGATCTATCTTTACCATGCTTCCGACTAAGCAAAACCCTAAGTAAGTCACCACAAGTCATTGCTGAAGAGTTAAAAACAACCCTAAAAGACGAGCACATTGACGAGATGAATGCCGTATCCGGTTATCTAAACATTTTTCTCAAGAAGTCTACATTTGCAGAATCTCTTATTCGTCATATAAGTCAAGCTGGAGATGGATATGGATCACAGAAGTTGGGACATGGCAAGACGGTGGTGATTGACTATTCTTCTCCGAATATTGCCAAACCCTTTCATGTTGGACATTTGAGATCCACGGTGATTGGCAATGCGTTATATCATATCCACGCCTTTCTTGGATACAACTGTGTGGGGATTAACCATTTAGGCGATTGGGGGACACAGTTCGGGAAGTTGATTGTTGCTTACCAACTGTGGGGCAGTAAAGAGGCTGTAACCCTTAGAGCTATCGATGAGCTTCTCGATCTGTATGTGAAATTTCATGAGGAGGCTCAGAAAGATCCAGCTTTAGAAGATCAAGCTAGATCTTGGTTTACGAAAATGGAGCAGGGTGATCAAGAAGCCCTAGCTTTGTGGCAGTGGTTTATTGAGATCAGCCTTACCGAATTTCAGAAGATTTACAACCTGCTAGGTGTCAAATTTGACGCATTTCAAGGTGAAAGCTTCTACAATGACAAGATGGAGCCCGTCATACAGGAGCTGAAAGAGAAGCAGCTTTTGGTAGAAGATGAGGGTGCTTTATTAGTTAGGTTAGATGATTTTGGCATGGCTCCAGCATTAATGCTGAAGAAAGACGGCAGTTCCCTGTATCATACGCGTGACCTAACGGCAGCTATTTATAGAGCGGGTAAGTACGAATTTGAGAAATTGATCTATGTGACGGATTATGCTCAAAATCTTCATTTCCAGCAGTTGTTTAAGGTTGTTGAATTAATGGACTATGCGTGGTCCTCCAAGCTTGAGCATGTCCCATTTGGCCGCGTGAGCATTGAAGGAGGGAGCTTGTCAACACGTAAGGGTAATGTGATAAGACTGGAGAACGTGCTGGAGCAATCCATTCAGAAAATAAGGGATGTTATCGAAGCGAGAAACCCAAACTTGGCGAATAAAGCTATAGTTGCTGAGCAAGTTGGTATTGGAGCAGTAATATTTAACGATTTGAGTGCGAATCGAATTAAAGATATTGATTTTTCATGGGAGGAAGCTCTTAATTTCGATGGTGAAACGGGGCCCTACGTGCAGTACACCTATGCAAGAACATGCAGTGTACTGAAGAAAGCGGTATTGGCTGACAGACATGCGATGCAAACAAATGAGGTAGTCGGAGCTAATTTGCATAATAAAGAGGCCATGGCGGTTATGAAAATGCTCTATTTATTTACGGAAAAAGTAGAGCAGGCCATGGTAAAGCTCGAACCCTCGATCGTTTCACGTTATCTCATTGATCTTGCCCAAGCATTTAATCGCTTTTACCATGCCTGTTATATCTTAGTGGAGGATGCACAGTTACGTGAAGCACGACTAGCACTGGTTCAATGCGTTCAAATTACGTTGCGTAATGGCTTGAAACTTATTGGATTGCAAGCTCCTCAAGAAATTTAATGACATTAATCATTAATAATAAATTAAAATAGGCTGAGCGAAATGAATTGGTAAAAATCCTCATTCATGAGAGATTTTCTTAGGGGGAATACTATTTGGCAATACAAGGTTTAACCCTTAAGGAGCTGGTTTGTCGTGCTAAAGCGAGCTGCTGCGATTGTTTCGACATGCTTATTGGCAAGTGGATGCTTAGGAAGTACGGCTACGCCTAAAGATCCTAGCATGGAAGCGAAGCAAGTCGCACCCTTTGTCCAGATGACGTCTCCACCGATACAACAATATCATTCGACCTCAAAGAAACAAGCAGAATCAGAAACCAAAGTCTCTCAGGTTACGCTTGCTGCAATCGGGGATATCCTCATCCATGATAAAGTTTATATAGACGCGAAGCAGAAAGATGATACGTATAATTTTAATCGCATTTTCAGCGGGGTGTCGAACTTATTACAAGCACCAGATATCCTTGTTGCTAATCAAGAAACGATGATTGGTGGCAAGGATCTTCGGCTATCCAGTTATCCAACATTTAATAGCCCTCACGAAATTGGAGATGCTCTGAAAATAGCGGGAGTGGACGTCGTTACGGTTGCCAATAATCATGCGCTAGACCGTGGCGAAAAGGTCATTCAAAGCGCACTCACTTATTGGGATACTCTTGGGATTCCCTACACGGGTGCATTTAAATCCCAGAACGATCGGGACCATATTCGGACGGTTACGCGAAATGAGATTACGTTCTCCTTCTTAAGTTACACCTACGGAACGAATGGGATATCAACACCAAAGGGAAAGCCGTTCTTGGTCAATCGGATCGACGATTCCCAAATTCGTAAAGATGTGGAACAAGCCAAACAATTGTCGGATGTCATCGTGGTTGCACTTCATTGGGGAAATGAATATCAACGATTTCCGGATGCCAGCCAAACTAGTCTTGCTCAAAAACTAGCGAACATGGGGGTTCATATCATCATTGGGAACCATCCGCATGTCTTACAACCGCCTGCTTGGGTAGAAGGGAAGCAAGGGCATCGAGCCTTTGTTATTTATTCGCTGGGCAACTTTCTATCCGCTCAAATCAACTTATATAAGCAAATAGGTGGCATGGCAACCATTGACGTGTTGAAAACCACTAAAGAGAATATCAAAAAGATTGAGCTCATTAAGCCCAGCTTTCTTCCAACCTATACGTACAGTCAGCAAGGACGTCATTTCCAAATTATTTCAATGGATAGGTTAACCAATGATCAACTTAAACATGCTAAATCTCACTATGAACTGATAAAAAAACATATGCGAACCCATATGCCTGAACTGGTCATTAAGTCGTCAATGTGAGAAGTCAAAAACACCGCTCCTTAGCAGGGCGGTGTTTTGCTTTGCTATCAATTACGATGAGGATTCATCCTTCGGAGTCGCTTTAGCGAGATTCGACTTCAATGCAGCTTTCTTAGCTGCCAATTCTTTCGCGATATCTTTTTGTAGACGATCACTTGTCTTAATCTCTTCGTTCAGCTTATTTACGCGTGACATTTTGCTGCTCAAATCACTATGTGACTGGCTTAATTTCATATCTCGCCCAATCTGATTAATTTTGGCTTGGGCTTGTTCTTTCTTTTTCTTCGCGTTTACCTGTTTGCTTTCAAGGTCTGCAATTTCTTTTGTTAACTGAGTAACAATTGTTTTCGTAAAGCTAATGGCCATTCCTACACCCCGTATCCATTTCATGTAGCTGAGACACCATTTTACTATAAAAGGCGGCGCTAAGCGAGGAATAGCCCTATGAATTTATTATCTTAACCGTTATTTCCACCCTTTTGCAGTTATGGTTTGCTTTTTGCGATTAAAAAGCCTTTTGAACAAGCTTACTTGTTTTTTACGTCTGAGAGTGAGGCGAACACCTTCGATTAGCAGTAAAGACCTTAATGAATCGCGACGATTAAGTGTGTGTAATCTTTTAATAAACTGCTCGTCCATGTCGATCATCCTCCCAAATGTATGCACAATAGTTAAGAACCTCAACAGTAAACCTTACTTTATTATAAATTCAATAGACGAAAATATTTGTCAAACCATCGATGAGAATTAGGCTACTTTTGTCGAATATGCATGTGATTTTGTGAAATTGGCAGATGTATAGAATTTTTTAACAAATAGGTTTACTTTCGTGACCATTCAGCATATAGTTAAATCACGGTGTTTCCTTTGGTAAACTTTTTGTCCCACTGGAAACTTTATTTTCACCCAAAATGTTTCCCTAGGTAAAAAAAATTGTAAACAAGCAATTTATAATAGGAGGTCATAGCGATGTTTCAGAAATCAGATAAAAAGCTATCGAGACGTAATCTTTTAAAGCTAGGAACGACAGGAGCGTTTGCTGTGATAGGGAGTGCATTATTGAATCCTTCCTCATTATTCGGTAGGCCACCGATCGCACAAGCGCAAGATAAACATGATATTCACCATGCCATGAAAGAACAATTACATGAAGGTATGAAGCATGGCTATGTGCCAAGCAACGAAGTAACGGAAGGTTTCAAAGCTGCGCAACATGCACTGACCGCTTTTGATTATGGCAAAGTAAGTAAGCTTCCAGACGGTAGAACGCTTAGGGAATATGAGATCGCAGCCTATGAGGCTAATGTGGAGATTGCCAAGGGAATCAAGTTTCCAGGCTGGACGTTCAATGGGACGATACCTGGTCCAACTATCCGTTGTACCGAGGGTGATGTCCTTCGCGTGAAATTTACCAATGGAACACTTCATCCACATTCGATTCATTTTCATGGGATGCATCCTACGAATATGGATGGTCTTGAATCTGTGCTTTCTGGGGATTCTTTTACGTATGAATTTGAAGCCAAACCAGCTGGCATGCACGTCTATCACTGCCATGTGGCTCCTTTAGCCAGACATATCCATAAAGGTCTCTATGGCAATTTCATCATTGACCCGAAGAAACCAAGAGCTGCTGCCAAGGAATTCAACATGCTGATGAATGGCTACGATCTGGATCTCGACGGGGAAAATGAAATTTACACCGTGAATGGCTATGCATTTGCCTATCAGCAGGAACCGATTAAAGTGAAAGTAGGGGAGCTTGTACGTATTTACTTAAGCAATCTGACTGAATTTGATTTAATTAATTCCTTTCATCTTCATGCGAACTTTTTCAACTACTACGCTACGGGGGCAGATCCTGAAGCTCGACCTGCGTATACCGATACCATTATGCAATGCCAGGGTGAACGTGGGATTCTGGAAATTGTGTTTCCGGGGCCCGGTCGATACATGTTTCATGCGCATCAAAGCGAATTTGCGGAACTAGGTTGGATGGGATTCTTCATTGCTGAATAAGAAAGGAGGCGACGTACGATATGAGTATTAACGATCAAACCACTAAGCCATCATCATCTTCTTCTAAAATAAAAGCTATTCTATGGGGCCTTCTGCCCTTAATCTTGCTATTAGCCATTATTACAACGATTGCCAAAGTGGGTACCGGCATAGAGAACGAACCTGCTGCTCCGATCGAAGTCTTGAATGTAGAGAAAATCACACTAAATGATGACGGCATTCAAGTGAAAGTACTGAACTCTGGACCAGAAGAAGTAACCATCGCTCAAGTCGTCGTTGATGGCGCATTTTGGAATGCTTCATTCTCACCGAGTGATACGTTAAAAAGATTCGAACAAGGCATGATCCATATCCCATACCCGTGGGTTCAAGGCGATCCGCATGAAGTGAAACTCATCACGTCGAATGGTTTAATTTTCTTAGGTGAAGTAGCAGCTGCTGCCGCTACGCCAGAAGCGAATGGGAAGTTATTTTGGCAATACGCGCTAATTGGCTTTTATGTAGGGGTAATTCCCGTAGGGCTTGGCCTATTATGGTATCCATTTCTTCGTAGATTCTCGGTTAGAGGCATGCACGCGATTCTTGCCTTGACCGTTGGTCTGTTGTTCTTCCTAGTCATTGATACCTTTGGCGAAGGCTTTGAGATGGCTGCAGAAGCGCCAGGCGTCTTCCAAGGTTCCGGGTTAGTGTGGTTTGGGGCCTTGCTGAGCTGTTTATTCCTGATTGCTGTCGACCAGTCGAATGAGCGTAAATTAAGCAGTGAGTCTTATGTGGGCAAACGTGTAGCTAATAAAATCGCAACAGGCATCGGGCTTCATAATTTTGGAGAAGGTCTTGCGATCGGTTCAGCTTTTGCAGTTGGGGAAGCAGCATTAGGGACTTTCCTTATCATTGGTTTCACCCTTCACAACATTACAGAGGGTGTAGGTATTGCAGCTCCGCTATTGAAAGATCGCCCAACGTGGAAGACATTTGTCAAATTAGCATTAATCGCCGGCGGACCTGCTATAATAGGTACATGGGCGGGTGGTTTCATATTTAACGATACATTAGCTGCTCTCTTCTTCGGTATCGGTGCGGGTGCGATTCTGCAGGTCATTTACGTTATTTCGAAAATGATTCTTAAAGAGTCTGAGAAAAAAGGATTATCTCCGGTATCTTGGTTAAACTTCAGTGGACTTACAGCAGGGATATTAATCATGTATGTAACTGCGTTAATGGTGAAATTTTAAGTTTTCTCAATAAAGGGAAGGGTGGTGACTCACATGTTATCAGGTATTGGCATACCAGGTCTTATTGTAATCGTAGGAGTTGCATTACTTTTATTCGGACCAACGAAGCTTCCGCAACTAGGTCGTGCTTTCGGAACGACAATCAAGGAGTTTCGACAAGGAACGAAGGGATTGTTGGAAGAAGAAGAGACAAAAGATAAGCAGAAAGATACACATTGATCTTAATGAGATTTCGGTGAATGTGAGAGGGCTGTCCAGAAGAAGCGTAAGCTGCTTCATTGGGCAGCTTATTTTTTATGCATACCTTGGATTTTACTGCTTGTTGCAGTAGTATATATAAAACAAAAACGCATAACGGATGGAGCAAAGTAATGACATCACTAGAACAATATTGGAATGAATCGTATCAAAGGCTCGACCTCAAACCTACTTTCGATAACTGGTTGGACAAATACTGGCATGAATACGTATCGAAAACAAGACAGGCAGATCTTATCGTTGATCTTGGTTGTGGTGTCGGTAATAACGCCAAGTACCTTGTAGAACATGGACTGTCGCCAATCGCTTGTGATATCTCCGAAGTGGCCATCCGTACATTAAAGACTTTTCTGCCAGATATTCAAACGCTTTGTTTGGATATGGCAGAGGGGCTTCCTTTTCATAAAGATTCTGTACAAGTCCTCATTGCTGATCTCAGTATTCATTATTTCGATGAAGCGACTACCCATGAAGTCATCCGAGATCTCTATAACGTGCTGAAAACAGATGGTATTTTACTTTGCAGGTTGAATTCGACCAATGAAATTAGCAATAAAGGAAACGTCATTCCAACGATAGATAAATATTTTATGGAATCGGAAGGGATATACCGTAGGTTTTTTGATCGAGAAGAGATAGCGCGATTTTTTGATAATGAAAAGTGGACTTACCTGCATATGGAGGAGTACGAAATGGATCGGTATACCAATAAGAAGAAGCTGTGGGAAATTGCGCTAAAACCACGCAAGTAAGCGGAAAAGTCATGATAAAGCAATAAGTGGTCAATTTGCGCATGCAGAATCGTAAAGGATTTGGTGTAGGATGAGCGAACCTCTAATATATACATGTATAACATCAAGTTGGACCATTATATCGAAGCAGAAAAGGGGATTCCAATGAAACAAATTGGCATTGCACTTATTGGTTGCGGGGCGATTTCCGGTGTTCATCTGAAAGCTATTTCACAAATACCAACAGCGAAGCTCGTAGCCGTAGTTGACACGAACGCCGAATTAGCGGCTCAAACAGCAGAAACATATGACTGTGCGTATTACACCGATTATCTCGACATGTTGAAAAATCCTGATATTGACGTCGTTCATATATGTACGGCACATTACCAGCACGCGCCAATGGCGGTGGATGCGCTTCATTCAGGTAAGCATGTTCTTACAGAGAAGCCGATGGCTGAAACGAAAGAAGCAGCGCTAACGATGTTACGTGCAGCAGAAGCGAATCCGCATGTACAGCTTGGTGTTATTTTCCAAAATCGATATAATCCAGCCTCCCAAATCATGAAGAAAACCGCCCAATCCGGTGAACTAGGGAAGTTACTTTGTCAAAAAGGAATTGTTACTTGGTCCCGAGATGCGTCCTATTATCAAACAGAGTGGAAAGGGAAATGGGCCACAGAAGGCGGTGGCGTCCTGATTAACCAGTCCATTCATACGTTAGATTTACTTCAATGGATAGGCGGCGAAGTAGCTAGTATTAAAGGAACCATGTCGACGGATTCACTTGAGGGAATTATTGAAGTAGAAGATACCGTTCATGCACACCTCACGTATCGAAGTGGAGCAACGGCTATCTTCTATGCAACGAACGCGTATGGGGTAAATTCCCCTGTTGAGATTGAGCTTGTCTTTGAGAAAGGGAAACTCGTACTCACGGGAGATACGTTGTATCGCGTGATAGATGGTGAGCAAACGATGCTGACCTCACCAGAAACGACGAATCTAGGGGCCAAATCGTACTGGGGAATCAGTCACGGTACTCAAATTGCTGATTTCTATGATCATCTATTATCCGATCGCAGCTACGGGTTGAATGGACCTGAGGGCTTTAAAGCATTTAATCTCGTTATGGATGTGTACGAATCGGCTAGATCAGGGAAACGAATTAGTTATCTATAACAATCAGGCACAATTGGTTTTAGGTTTCAGCTCGAAATTCCGTCCCATCGTCGCGAAAATAAAAGGCAATCTCATCGGTGATCGTACTCATTCGAATGGATATTCTTGTGAACTCTTCGATGATACCGCGATCAACTTCACAGAAAACACCATTCTCGTCTGTTTGCCACACGGATACCGTTGTTTGAGATAGCGCGGCAATAAATAGATCTCCATCGGATGTCAAGGTCATCATCATGAATAACGCCCTCCCTTTCGGTCGCCGCCGCATGGCGGCTGGCTGAATCTTAAGTAATGTTCCTAATCGTTCCGTTGTTACTTGAGTATATTCGCAGTTAGCTACGAAATGCGAATTAAGCAAGATATGTTCTTTCTTATTCTACTATGTAATTCTAGTCGTTACCTTTTGGTAACGGCTTTTTGTTGTTCCAACAAGAATTGGCCTACTCATTCATCACCGTTTATCTACCAAGTCAAATGGTCATAATGGGGAAGGGATGAGAATAAGGAGGGATTCACATCATGCCAGATGATGCAACGATTCCTATTGACCCGAATGTTGAAATAAACCTTGAACGAATCATGAAGGATTTAGGTGGAAGCGACGATGTCGTCATTCGTGAAATACAAGATGATGGCACTTTGATAGTAGCGGCCGCAGTAGTGTATATCGATGGACTTTCCGATACATTGGCCATTAATACATATATTTTCGATGTGTTAAAAATGATGGTTAGGAATGTCACACAGGACGCACATGGAGACAATTCGGATACAGAAACACTTGCCAAGGAGCTGCTGACTGGATTGGGTTCCATTAAAACCGTAGCGGATATGGCAGCTCTGTATGAGAATTTACTTTCAGGCGAGGCTATTATTTTATTTAATCAGCAGCATCACGCGTATCGCGCAGATATTCGTCAGTGGAAGGGGCGAGATGTTACTGAATCAACGAACCAGACGTCCATACGTGGACCTAGGGAAAGTTTTACCGAGACACTGCGCACCAATACTTCGTTAATTAGACGTAAAATAAAAGACCCAAGGCTGTGGCTGGAGACGATATCAATCGGTCGGATGACAAAAACCGACGTAACGATCATGTACATGAACGGGATTGCCAAGCCATCCGTAATCGAACTCGTACGTTCTAGATTAAATGCAATTGATATCGACAGCATTTTGGACAGTGGTTATATCGAGGAATTAATCGAGGATAATAAGTATTCGCTTTTTCCAACTGTTTACAATTCTGAGCTCCCAGACACCACGGCGGCCCAATTGTTAGAAGGGAAGGTAGCGATTCTTGTAGATGGCACGCCTAATATTTTACTAGTACCTACGCAACTCGTTACATTTTTTCAATCAGCGGAGGACTATTATCAAAGAGCCTATTATGCAACTCTGCTTCGTCTACTTCGATTTAGCACGGTATTCATCTCTTTGCTGCTGCCTTCCATTTATATCGCAATAACGACTTTTCATCGCGATATGCTGCCAGCATCACTGTTAATCGGGCTGGCGGCGCAACGTGAAGGGGTGCCATTGCCCGCATTTATTGAAGCGCTTGTCATGGAAGTTACCTTCGAGATTTTACGAGAAGCAGGTCTTCGTATGCCGCGAGCGATTGGACAAGCCGTATCTGTCGTTGGCACACTTGTCATCGGACAAGCCGCAGTTGAAGCGGGAATTGTCTCGGCAGCCATGGTTATTGTCGTTTCAGTAACGGCCATTTCAACATTTACGCTGCCAGCGTATAGCATGTCTATTCCAGTGCGTCTGCTTCGGTTTGTATTTATGGGGGCTGCGGCAAGTTTTGGGTTATTCGGGATTGCCATGGGGTTGTTTGTGTTATTGCTTCATCTGTGTGCTCTTCGTTCTTTCGGAGAGCCTTTTATGTCTCCATTTTCACCATACCGCAAAGCAGATTTAGAGGATACGCTGGTTCGTTTACCGAGATGGCTTGTGTTTAAGCGTCCTGAGACATCACTCGATGAAGGCAGTGATCGAATACGAAAGCGTTAGCAGGGAGGCGCTTTAGGGTGAAATATAAATTAACGGTGTTGATTCTTTGCTTACTCATGCTAACTGGGTGTTGGAGCAGACGAGAATTAAATGAGCTGCTTATTGTCCTTGGAGTTGGTGTGGATTGGAAGGACGGCGAGTATCTAATGTCCTTTCAAGTTGTTAATCCAAGCGAAATATCTGCCCAGCGAAGAGGGGGAGATCGTCCGCCTAGTACACTCTATCAAGGTAGAGGGAAGACATTATTTGAGGCAGCTAGATCTTTAACAGCGGAGGCACCACGGAAAGTATATATGGGACATTTGCAGATGTATGTCATTGGGGAGGAATTGGCGAAGCGAGGGATTAAAGATTTTCTTGATAATTCATTCCGTGATAATGAATTGCGAATGGATTTTAATATTGTTGTAGCAAGAGGAGACATGGCGGAGAATGTATTGAAACTATTTACACCCGTCGAGAAATTACCTAGCTATAGTATGCAGCAATCTTTACAAACTTCACAAAAGTCATGGGCACCGACAGTTGCAATGACATTGGATGAAACGTTGAACAGACTTTCTAGTAAAGGCTACGAACTTGCATTAACAGGTATCGAATTAATAGGGGATCCTACCTTAGGTGACACGAAAAAGAATGTGGAATATTTTCAGCCGCCAAGTCGATTCCGCTACATGGGGATCGCAGCTTTCAAGGATGACAAATTAATTGGCTGGTTAGATGAACAGGAAAGTAAAGGTTATACAGACATTACAGACAAATTGGATAGTACATCTATCGAAATTCCCTGCGGTGAGAAGAAATATATGGGAATTGAAGTTACCTCCTCGAATACTAAATTGAAATCAAGCGTGAAGAACGGGAAGCCTGAGATGAATGTGTCCATACGAACGGAAGCGAATATCGTGGGCAGGCAATGCAGAGATATCGATTTGACGGATCCTCAAGTGATCAAACGATTGGAAGAAGAAAGCGAACAAATCTTACAATCTCACGTTGAGGCTGTCGTTTCACGAGCGAAGAAAATGAAATCGGACATACTCGGTTTCGGCAGCCAGCTTGGAAAGGATGAGCCTGCCTACTGGAAAGAAGTTAAAGATACATGGAATGATGACATGTTCCCTCAAACAAAAGTCAACTATAAGGTCGATTTATTTATTAGAAAGACAGGTACTATTGGAAATTCAACTATGCAATAAGCATGGAGAGAGGTCTGGTTACGGATGGCGTCTGTATTTGCTGTTCTTGCGTTAGCCGCGGGTACGTTCTGGCTAGAGGCGCCTAAACTAATCCGTCAAAAACATAGACGCGAGTTTGTCCTTTTCGCGATATTTCTACTGACAGCAAGTGCTCTGTATGTGTTGTTAGTCCTAGAGGTTGTACTACCGAATCCATTCAAGATTATTGAATGGATGTTCGGTTGGATTGTTTAAATGAGGCTGGATGCAGGGACAAGGAGGTTCAAATGCACACATTTGACAATGCTACCATATCTGTTCGCCAGTTTACGATCTTGATTATTCTTGGAGTTATTGGAGATTCGATTCTCATTATGCCAACCATTCTTGCTGCATCGGCTAAGCAAGATGCATGGTTATCTATGCTTTTAGCCATATTTCTTGGATTTATTGCAGCAGGTTTATTTGCTGGGATCGCGAACAAGCTGCGAAGACGGAGACTCTTTAATCTCCTGAGGTTGCAATTAGGTGTTTGGATTGGAAGTTTCTTCATCGTACTATTTTTGTTCGAATTCTATATGTGTTCGTTAACTTTGTTAAGTGAGATGAGTCAGTTTATGACCACTCAATTAATGCCAGAGACGCCAGTTAATGCGATAAATGCCGTTTTCCTTCTGGTCATTATTATCGCCTATCGATACGGTGTTGAAGCATTTGCGCGTATGGGAGAACTGCTTTTTTCTGTGTTTATGCTGTTATTCCTTATTCTCGTCGTTCTTTTACTGCCACAAGTGGATTTTGCAAACTTGGAGCCTATTGCAATAGAAGGAATTGGACCAATCTGGCGGGGATCTTTAATGGCTTTTTCGACGGCATTTGCTGAAATGGTTATGTTTCTCATGCTCGTATCCAATGTTACCGGTCATGCTTCATTGACAAAACCAATCGTCATTGGTTTTGCCATCGGAGGTGCCATTTTATTTGTCACCGTTGTTTTGTGTTTGCTTGTGTTAGGCACTCACTTAATGGAAACCAAATATTATCCGACCTTCGTACTCGCTCAGAAAATAACAATTGGACATTTCTTGGAGAGGTTAGAGGCGGTTATGGCTTTTTTATGGTTCATATCGGTGTTCTACAAAACGTTACTCCTCTTTTTCGCACTCATCTCAGGGCTTGCACAATTATTTCAACTGAAGGAAAGTCATATGCTGACCATTCCCATTGGTATGCTGATTCTGGTAGGAACGATTTCGGGTACACCTAATATTACGGTTTATAACGATATTCTCCAGAGATATTACGGTAGGTTCGATATCGTTTTTTGTATCTTTATTCCTGCGTTGTTGCTGATCTTGTTTTATATCCATGATCTCCGAGATAAACGAAAGAAGGGTACACAGAACGACTCTGAATTACTCCCGGAATCGTGACAATTAGCTATCTAATTAAACAAAACCTAATCTCAGGAGGACGACCATGGATCAACTATTCAAATTGAAAGAACGCGGGACTTCCGTAGCAACGGAACTAATGGCGGGTGTGACGACATTCCTAACGATGGTTTATATCGTGATCGTAAATCCTGGGATATTAAGTACAACGGGGATGGATTTCCATGGTGTTTTCATGGCTACTGTACTTGCAAGCATTGTAGCAACACTGATCATGGGGCTCTTTGCCAATTATCCGATTGTGATTGCACCAGGTATGGGATTAAACGCTTATTTTGCATTTACTGTTGTGGGAGGGAATGGCGTGCCGTGGCAAATCGCATTAGGGGCTGTTTTTATCGCAGGAGTTTTGTTCATTGTGCTGTCGCTCACTTCATTCCGTTATGTATTACTCGATGCGATTCCCACTAGCCTTAAACACGCCATTACTGCAGGAATTGGGCTCTTTATCACCTTCATTGGTTTACAAAATGCGAAAATTATTGTGAGCTCTCCAACAACCTTACTCACGTTAGGTAATTTGAGAGAGCCCATGACGGCACTTACCTTGATCGGACTCATCATTTCACTTGTATTACTGGCGTATCAGGTACGCGGATATTTATTCTTCGGCATGCTGATCACTGCCGTTCTTGCATGGATGTATGGGCTATTAGCTTTGCCAGATACCTTCGTGGCAGCTCCAGCGGGATTAGTGGCTACGGCTTTTCAACTTGATATCAAGGGTGTTTTTACAAGCGGGTTATATGCGGTTATTTTCACATTCCTGTTAATCACTTTATTTGATACGACAGGCACCATGTTAGGTGTTGCTGAGCAGGCTGGCCTTCTTAAAGAGAATAAATTTCCTCGTTCGAGAGGTGCTCTTCTGGCAGATGCGGTTGGCACCACAACGGGGGCATTACTGGGTACAAGTCCAACCTCCGCTTATATCGAATCCAGTTCAGGTGTCGCAGTTGGTGGAAGAACAGGACTCACTGCCGTTATCGTAAGTCTGCTATTAGCGTTGACCTTATTGTTCTCACCGATTATTGCTGTTCTAGCGAGTATACCGGCCATAACGGCTCCTACTTTAATTATTGTGGGTTTCCTCATGATGAACGTATTGCGACAAATTGAGTGGCAGGACCTGGAAGAGGCGTTTCCAGCATTTCTGATCGTTGTTCTGATGCCATTGACCTACAGTATAGCCACGGGGATTGGCATTGGATTCATTGTTTACCCGATACTTAAAGTCATTCGCGGCAAAAGAAAGGACGTACATCCTATTTTCTATCTATTTGCGGTGTTGTTTTTTGTTCAAATCGTATTTTTCACTCATTAACAATGAATGAATATGTCGTAAAGCAGACGCCGCGGCGTACTGCTTTTTAGTGTTTCTATCATCTCTCAATTGGGCAAAACATGTTCCGCTTTCATACCATGCCTTTCTGGACAAGGGACATAGACTATCTAGAACTACTAGTGAGAGAGTGGTGCAGATGGGGAAAGGGCTACTCGCAGAGATTGCGATCAAATATGATTTGTCAATTCGACAGGTTGAACTCATTCGTAAGACTTCACGTTCTTATGTCATGAAAATCACTGCGCACCAAGGCTGTTTTATATTGAAAAGAATGCAAATGGAGGAGCACCGCTTGCAGTTTATGGTAAATACCGAAGAATATCTTAGAAGTCGGGGCATTAACATTCCAACGGTTTATCAGACATATGAGAACAAGCATTATGTGAAATATAAAGGTTATTTCTATGTCCTTCAGGAATGGATTTGTGCCGTACCTTATCCAGTGATTAACTTAGACCATATAGTTCGGTTAGCTGATTTATTGGGCAGGATGCATGCGATATCCAAAGAGTTTCAAGATGCCCATGGTCAAATCCGAATGGGGGGAGCAAAGTGGGAGCAAGAGTATGAAGAAGCTCTTCACTTTTTGGGGAAATGGAGAGAAACCAATGCATGCGTTGAAGAACCCTGGCGCAAAGCGGTGTTTGCTTATATTGATTTTTACATGAGAACAGGTGAGTTTGTAAAAGAACAAATGAAGCAACAGGGGCGTTGCTTGGCCTGGAGGGAGCCTGACATTCAAGTCGTGCTAAGCCATCATGATTTTCATACACAAAATGTTTTACTGGATGAAGCAGGGAAGATTTATATCATTGATTGGGAATTTGTTCGATTCGATTTACCTTCCAGGGACATGAATCGATTGTTATATGCCATGATTAAGAAGTCGAGAGCTTGGAATCATCATGCTTTTCTTAAGGTAATGCGTGTTTATCTTAGAAGGAACACATTGTCTAAGCGAGAAATGAAGCTGCTCTTTCTAGATTTGGCGTTTCCTCACAATCTGTGCCGCAATCTGATTTGTGGCAAGTTCACTCGTATGACTGTGAATCAAATCAATGAGCTATTGCAGAAAGACACCGAAAAGATGCAATATATGATTGATTCGTATCTCAACCAATAGCAACGATCAACAATGTGTAGAGAATAAAAAAGATGCCTCACAAACCATATAGGTTGGGAGACACCTGTGTTAACTAATAAGCTAATGCGAATAGGCCATGAATGTGTGAAAGATAACGAACGTTGCTTGCTTCTTTCATTAGTGTAGCGGGTAAGCCCTTCAACTGTGTGTTCTTACCGCCGATCGTACCAATACCATCTTTACGTCCAAGGCTGCCTAGTGTTCCAGAGAACACAGGTACGAATTTCTCCATAACGCCGCCTTTAAGTTGCACTGACAAATTGTAACCAACCGTCTCACCCATTTGCCAAGCAAGTTGTGCAGTTGGGGGATAGGGTCTTTCGCTTCCTTCAGGGAACACAACCGCGCAGTCACCTGCCAAGAAGATATCCTCGTGTGATGTGGATTGCAATGTCGAAGTCACCGTAGCACGGCCGCGATCTTCTGCGATCCCACAGCTGCCGACAACTTGGTTGCCTTTAACGCCGCCTGTCCAAATAATCGTGCTAGCCTCGATTGTTTGTCCGCTTTTCAATGAAACCGAATTATTCGTAGCTTCTGTGATGGCAACACCCGTCAAGAACGTAACGCCACGCTTCTCAAGACTTGTGACAGCACGCTCAATGAGAACGGATGGGAATACAGGAAGAATGGAAAGACCCGCTTCCACACAGTAGATGGAGATATCATTGAAATCAATTCCTTTAGCACGGCATACTTCAGGAAGCTTATCTGCGAATTCACCGACGAGCTCAACACCTGTTAAACCACCGCCACCAACGACAATCGTTGCATCCGCCTTATTCCCAGAAGCTTTATAAGCGTCCAAGCGAGCTTCAACATGAGCACGAATTCGGTTAGCGTCAGAAGCTGATTTCAGAATTAAACTGTTCGCTTCCAATCCCGGAATGCCAAAGTAGTTCGTTTCACTGCCAAGTGCTACTACTAGTGCATCGTATTTATGTACAGCACCGCTGCTTGTAAGAACTTGTTTCTCATTTGGTTTAATCTCTTGGATCGTGTCAACAACGATATTGACATTTTTATCGCCTAATAGTTTTTGAAGGGGAAGTGCAACGGCCTGTTCTTTAATCGTGCCGCCTGCTAATCGATGTAACTCGGTAATGATTTGGTGCGTTGAGAATTTATTGATGATTGTAATGTTAGCTTCTGAAGCTGATAAATGTTTACGTGCGGTTAACGCAGTCAAGAGACCACCGTACCCGCCGCCAAGAATTAGTATTTGTTTAGCCATTGTTATCATCCCTTGTCCGGATTAATTTTTTCGTTCAGCGAGTACGTTCAAGAATGCTTGAGCAAATCGAAGTGTTTTCTGTACTTCAGGGTCTTTCAGCATTTTCAACATACCGAATAGACCGATGGTTGTACCAACGTCAGCTTGCGACCGCTCACCAGCTTCAATAGCTGCCGATGCGATGTTTTTTGCTTTCTCTTGTACAGGCTTTACGAATTCCCCAATTCCTTGAGCAAAATCATTGATGAGTACTTTGTCAGTCGCTACGTTTTGTGCGAAATCGTAGGCTTTAGTTAGCATGTTAACCATTTCAGCTAATTTAGGGAGATTATCCACCAGAAGTGTTAACGATTCTTGCACCTCGGGCTTCAGTAATTGGTCAAGTACGTCTAATGATTTGGGTTCAGTAACAATTGAAACGGGTGCTTCTTGAATAGTTGATGTCTGAGACATATGACAAATCCTCCTTTGCGTAAAAAAAACGTATTACATTATTCTACACCTTTTGACAATAAATTTATAAAGGCAGATATTTCAAATTGGTGAACAACTCCTATATAAAACACAACTCGACCTAGAATTAGCCCAGTCTAACTTTTATAGATTGATTTTATAATGAAGTTGTTCACTTGATTGGAAATTGTTGGATCAAGTACATAGTCATCACTAGATAGATGAAAGGAGTTGATTAGAGAGGGATAGATGAAGTAAGCTGAAAGGCAATTTGCTTTGACAACTAGAAAGCGCATTCAATGGAGGAGGCTCATACTAATACTTATTGGTAGCTACAAACAATCAAACTTAAGGAGCAACGTACATGACAATCAACAAGTCGAAAAAGATTATTCCTATAGCACTCAGTTGTATGCTTTCATTCTCCTTATTGCCGCTTGCCACACCAGCGTTCGCTGCAACTTTGTTAAGTGATACTTTTGAATCTTACAGCAGCTTCCCATCAGGGGGTTGGACGAATGCTTCCGGTAACGGAAGTTGGAGTATTGCGACAGATGGTAGTAAAGTTGCTACCCAAACTTCATCCACTTCAAATACCTATATCATGACAAATGGGACCTCAACATGGACGAATTATACGTATTCAGCCAAAGTAAAGGTGGGATCTACGAGTGTACGTAATGGGATTGTAGCTCGTTATACCAATAGTAATAACTACTATTTCCTAGTTTTGTATAATGGGAATTTAGTTCTGAACAAAAAAGTAAGCGGTTCCACGACAACGATTCAGCAGGTTCCGTTCACGGCAAACACCTCAACCTTTTATGATTTGCAGTTGGAAGTGAATGGGACTTCGGTCAAAGGTTATGTGAATGGCACTTTATTGGTCCAAGGGACGGATAGCAGCTTAATCAATGGTGTTCCAGGGTTTTATGCCAATGGAGTCGTGGAATATGATGATGTTTCCGTAACAGACAGTGCGGTTAGTGATACACAAGCACCAACCGTCCCAACGAGCTTATCAGCAACGGCAGCATCCAGCAGTCAAATTAACTTGAGCTGGACAGCCTCCACAGATAACGTCGGTGTTACAGGTTATGATATTTATCGGGCTGGATCGTTCGTGGGTTCATCCGCTGCCACCTCCTACAGTGACACGGGTTTGAACGCATCTACTACTTACAGCTATACAGTAAAAGCGAAAGACGCAGCTAATAATACGTCTGCCGCAAGTAGTTCTGCCTCTGCAACAACGCAAGCAGGCGGAGGAGGAGGAACAGTTGTCAATGTGTCAACTTCAGCGCAACTAACGTCTGCGATTAGCAGTGCTGCAGCAGGTACAACGATTGTGCTTGCAAATGGTACCTATACGAATGGTGGCAATTTCAGCATCAGCGGCAAAACAGGTACGGCTTCGAATCCGATTACGATAAAGGCAGCGAATACGGGGCAAGCAGTTATTTCAGGAGGAGCGTATTTTGTAATAACCAATTCTTCTTATGTAACGATTGAGGGTTTGAAATTTACGAACACAGGTAACACGGCAGTTAAGTTGGATCAAAGTAACAACATTCGAGTAACCCGAAATATATTCGCCCTTACCGAAAATGGGAACTCACTTAAATGGGTATATATAGGAGGCGCCAATAGCCATCATAATCGCATTGATCATAATGAATTTGGGCCCAAGCATGATCTGGGCAATTTTATTACGGTTGATGGTTCCTCAACTCAAATTTCGCAATACGATACCATTGAATACAACTACTTCCACGATATCGGACCACGTGCAACGAATGAGATGGAAGCGATACGATTAGGTGTAAGTACGCTTTCGATGTCGAATGCGTATGCAACCATTCAGTATAATCTCTTTGAAAATTGTGACGGCGATCCAGAATACATTTCTGTGAAAAGTGGCAACAACACCGTGCGATATAACACTTTCCGCAATTCGCAAGGCGTGCTCTCTTCTAGGCATGGACATGCACAGAGCTTCTATGGCAACTTCTTCTTAGGGGATGGGGTAAAAACAGGCATCGGTGGTATTCGGTTGTATGCAAATGACCACAAAGTATTCAATAATTATTTTGAAAATCTAACGGGAAGTGGCTATTCGGATGCCATTAACGTGGATGGCGGGGATTTCGATGGAGGTACGAACGGTACAACATACACAAGCTCTGACCTAAGCAAGCACTGGCGAGTTTATCGTGCCCAAATTGTCAATAATACGATCGTCAATAGTACAACCGGTATCGTTATCGGCGGGAACTACACGCAAGCGCCTGTGGACAGCATCATTGCGAACAATATTGTGAAGAACGCAACGGGTACGCTATATAATCAGGTGAAAACAAGTAATACAACGTTCCAAGGAAACATTGGCTACGGTTCTACGTTAAGTAATGTTACTAGAACAAGTACTGAAATCAACAACGTGAATCCACTGTTAACGAACTCAAGTGGTTTACAGAAGCTGTCTAGTTCAAGCCCAGCTATTAACGCTTCTACGGGTTTATATCCATTTGTAACGATGGATATGGACGGCCAAAGCCGCTCAGGTACGAACGATGTAGGCGCAGATGAGTATGCAACGAGTTCGGTAGTGAATGTACCGTTGACGACTGTGGATGTTGGACCGCTTGCTCCATAAGTAAGGAAGGGATGCTTTATGTGATGAGCGTAGGGCATCCCTTCCTTTTCAATTGAATATTAATGCATAATAATGCATAATTATTATAAAGTTAACGTCTTTGTTGAGGAGAATGTATGATGCACTTGATATGCGAATCGAACGTAATTGAAGATTATTTAGTTGAATCGAAGGAAGTAAACTATAGCCACATGACAATTAAAGAGAAGGCTGAAGAATTACACGCAGGATCTCTTAACGAAATTGACTTTGTAAAGCGAGCCTTTGTTTTTGTCCGTGACAGCATTGCACATTCTTGGGATATTCAAAGTTCTCGAATTACTTGTAATGCTTCTGAAGTCCTCCATTTTAGCGAAGGCATCTGTTATGCGAAATCGAATTTGTTATGTGCTATTTTAAGAAGTAAAGGAATACCAACGGGTTTCTGTTATCAGAGACTTACATTAGGAGATACTCCTGATACAGGTTATTGTGTCCATGCGTTAAATGCTGTTTATTTACATACAATTGGCAAATGGATTCGACTTGATGCACGTGGGAATAAACCAGGCATACATGCGGAATTCTCACTAACTGAAGAGAAATTGGCATTTCCAATCCGCGATGAATATGGCGAAATGGATTATTTACACATTTATGCAGCTCCGAATCCCAAAACCATTCAATCATTAAAACAAAGTACAGATTGTCTCACGATGTATCAGCTTGGTTTGCCTACTACTTTGTAGTTAAAAGTTAGCTGCAAAGGATATCTCTCATTTACAGCGAATACATTAATTGTAAAATATGTTGTAGATGAGGAAGGACGTTCACGATGATACTTGGACTATTTTTTTTGGTAGCTATAATTGGCATTATTGCCTCACTTGTTGCAACAGGTGCAGGATCAGGTGGTGGGCACCGCAGATCTCAGTCGAATTTCGACAACCCTACGACTACCATCAATCCCATGCCAATGGATAATCATCATCAACTTCATTTGGATAATAACAGTCAAACAGGACTTAATTATGATTCGAATGGTACCTCTGCAGATTACAAAAGTGAGAATTGTGACGATCGTAGTACAGGAAGTACGGACAGCGGTAGTAGCTGGAGTTCAGATAGCGGCAGTAGTGGCGGATTTGATAGCGGTGGCGGTGGCAGCAGTGATAGTGGGACAAATAGCGGTACTTAGAAATCACTCCAAGAATCGTAAGTAATCTTCGCTCTCACTGAGTTCCAATTGGCGGAACGCAAGGGGGGATAATCCCACCATTTTATGGAATACCTTCCCAAAGTAGCTCAAGCTGGTATAGCCGCATAGTGCTGCAACGTTTGTAATGGACAGTCCGTGATCGCGAAGTAGCTCGGCTGCTTTCTCGATTCGTCGGTTCCGGACATAGTCCATCGGGGTTATGCGGAAGTAGTGGGGGAACATTTTGCATAAATAATATTTATCGAGCTGTGCGACTTCTGCTAACCGATCCAAGGTAAGGTCATCGGCAATATGTTCCTGGATGTAAGCGGCGACGCGCTTGTAGGCGGAGGGGATTTCTAAACTTGTTGGCGCGTTTCCATCCAATAAACAACGTTGTAGCGAAAGCATCCATTCATAAATGCGAAGCGAGAGATCAAATCGATCATTCAATTTGTTCATCGCTGTATCTGAATACAGACGCCATAGAAGCTGAATAGGAGCTGCATCAGGAAGGATTTCAAATACAGGCCCATACGTTTGAAGTAAATCTTGTCGCAACCATTCCTCTTTAAACCCCTCGAAACGTATCCAAATAAACTCCCATTGATCGCACAATGACGCATCGAATGCATATTCATGATCGTTAGGAATAGACACCACAAATGCATGGCCTTTCGGGACAGTGTAATGCTCTTTCCCAATGCGCAGTTTACCTACTCCTTTTATTGACCATTGAAAGATGATCCCTTGTCCGCCGCGCCTTAGTCCATTCCATTGGTAGTTTTCGTCACTTACCGAGCTGTGCCCGATCGAGAGTAGCTTAAACAGATGTCGATTCACATCTTCCGTGTATCTAAAGCCATAAGATTTATGCACAATATTTTACCACCTTTCTTCAAAATGTTACTATATTTTCTACTCTTACTTGGATATATAATGTCCGTAATAGATAATATATTACCATAATGGAGGTTGCTGAAGATATGCTGCTTAAGGAATGGTTGGATTGTTATGTTCGTGTAGAAGGGACGTATTTACGGGTTGGGAATGCCAAGATTGAACGGTGTTGGTCATTTGCTGGCGGCCGTCCAGTTAATGTCTCTATTCTAGATAAAAATACGAATCAGGAATGGCTTACAGCTGAATCCGATACTCCGATATTTCAAATACCAGGAATGTCTGATGACCAGCAGCCGCATGCCATTTTCATCTCAACTTTCGTTGAGAATGACTATGGCGTATCTCAGCCTTATTTACAAACGAATGTAGATATGCACGATGAAGCGGCGTCAGCCATCCAACGATTGACATTGAAGATTTATCCTGGAGCACCATTCCTTCGACATGAAATAACCGTGATTCAAGACAGTACTGTCCAAGGCAATTATCTCCCATTAGATATAGAGCGATCCCTTGTCTGGACGAAAGATGATTTCAAAGCAAATAGCAATCTGCCCACTCATGCACTTCAGCTTGATACGAATAATAAGCAACATCACGCTGCGCTGGCTGATTATTGTGAACATATAGTACTTCGAGATCTTCATTGCAGATGGACAACTATTCAATTTCTTGATCAGACGGATACGAATAATAATCTCGTAAGTCGTGACACGGGGTTGTTATACGTCAATGAGAAGCGATGCTTACGAGGAAATCTGTTGTTTCTTACGAAAACACTGCACGAAAGCGGTTTGTTAATTATTAAAGAAGGTCCGACACAATTGGGGATATTCGGTAACTCTCAGATGGAATTTCAATTTCGCGGAAAGCGTTTGAGTCTGGAAGGAACGGGGATTCGTGATGAAGATTTTCAACAAAGTGAAGAAATCACCTCTTATGGTGTGACCGTTGGTGTTTACGATGGGACTAAGCACAGCGGATATGACTTGCTGCATAGGTATCATCGCAATCTTCGTGCGCACATACCAGCTAGAGACAGCTTCATGATGAGCAATACGTGGGGGGATCGCTCGAAAGATGGGGCCATAAGCGAGTCATTTTTGATCAAAGAATTGCATGCAGCTGCTGCTCTTGGGTTAAGCATTATGCAAATTGACGACGGGTGGCAGAAGGGGGTTACGAGCAATTCCGTGCATGCAGCATCGATGGCGAATGGGGGACTGTGGAGCGATTATTATAGCGGCGATGGAGATTTCTGGGAGGTGCATCCGGACAGATTTCCGAACGGTCTCGCACCAATAGTTTCACTTGCCAAGGAACTGGGGGTCGCTTTAGGTTTATGGTACTCGCCAGACGCTGTCCATGACTATATGAATTGGGAGAAGGATATTGCTACATTGTTGCATCTCCATCGAAATTACAATATTCGTGCATTTAAATTGGATGGGATTGAAATTCGATCTAAGCTGGGCGAGATTCGTTTACTGAATATGATGCGATGCGTTCAAGAAGCGACCAATGGGCAAGTTGATTTCAATATCGATACGACTGCTCAGAAGAGACTAGGTTACTTTGGGCAAACCCAATATGGAAGTATTTTTCTTGAAAATCGCTACACCGATTGGAAAAATTATTATCCTCACTGGACGCTGCGCAATCTTTGGATGTTAGCTCCTTATTTACCATCTTCGAGACTGCAAATGGAATTCTTGAATGTGAATCGCAACATGGATAACTATGCAGAAGATCCTTTAGCTCCAGATGCATGCGGGCAAGTCTATGCTTTCGCAGCAACAGCGTTCTCGAATCCATTAGCCTGGATGGAACTAACGAAATTAACGGATCAGCAAATGGCTTGTTTGTCTAAGATCATTCAGGCGTTGAAGCCTTATCATGTGGAGATCTTAGCTGGACAAGTGTTACCTATAGGTGATGAACCATCGGGTGCTAGCTGGACAGGCATGCAAAGTATTTGCAGCCCAATGCACGGTTATTTCATCATCTTCCGCGAGCTGCACGAATCCGACACCGCAGTTATGAAACTGTGGGGCTTGAGTGGTGAAGTGAACGTCACCGAGTTGCTGCGAATGGATGTAAAAGATGATGTGTTAATTCCACAAACGCAGCCTCAAGTAGTCTGGGAATCTACACAGCAAGGAGAATATGTAGTTACTCGACCAGCGCCATTTACTTTCATTATGTATCGGTATGACATTTCATCGATTTCCTGAATATTGGATTGTTGGATGAGCAACAAAGAAGAGGTTGGCCCATTGTCTTCAAGGACATGGGGCTAACCTCTTTTGTTATCTCGCTTATACGAGTGCCTTCTCATATAAAAAGACGTGGAAACCATCGATGGTAGCTGGACCTTTCTGTTGGTAGCCATTTTTCACAAATAACTTTTGCGCACCGAGTTGATTAGAAAGTGTGTCAAGAATCAGGTGATTGACACCGAGTTCTCTAGCTTTCTCTTCTAATTGCGAGAGGATCTGTTGACCATATCCTTTCTTCTGGTGACTGGGGTGAACACGAAGACGCTTAATCTCGGCTTTGCCATCCGTAAGCAGCTTTAAGCCACCCATGGCCAACACATTACCGTCTAATCCGGTGCCTACCAGAAATTCACCGCCATCTTTCAAATACTGTTCAGGGATATGTAAAATGTCATGGTAATGCTGATGAGTAGGTTCTACATTTGCTTCAGAGATGACTAATAAATGAATCCGCCATAAATCATCCGTATCCAACGTGGAGTAACGCCTCGTTTTAATCATAAAGTTTACCTCCTCTTTCCATTAATTTCATAGTAGGTATATATGTAATATAAACTAACGTAAATCTGATAACAAATAACCTTTTCTTATGGGTTATCATATTATTTTGAATATATCTGACGAAAATATAGCGATAACTGACATGGGTTTGCAATTGGCTGAGATTTCTCATGAGAGCATAACAAATATGTCTTTAAGAAATCTGCGGAGTTGAGTTGGTTTTTAGGGAGAATTAGTTGAGAATACTGTGGAAATGAATAACCTTACACAAAATCTTGTTATGTAACATGACATTTAAGTGGGGGAGGGTTGTTAATTTATCGATGTTGAAATAAAAGGTTGAATGAAGTGGAAGCGGAAACATTAATAAAAAAAGCGTATGAAAATAATGAATTTATAGACAATTGTTCGTGTTTTTCAAATTTGATGTACTTATTTACAACGAATTGGCAAATTTTTGTTGAAAAAAACGATGTTACAGCGTATATTGGTAACAAGGAACAGATGTTAGATAATTTTACACAATAAAGCGGATATCCATTTTACAACACAATTTAGATATAATATCACACATAGTGTTAGTTTAATTCGAATAGGAGCGTGACATAGGATGAAGAAAAAAATAGTTTTAGTTGGAAATGGTATGGCTGGTGTTAATTGTATAGAGCAATTGCTAAAACTTGCACCTAACTCATACGAAATCACGATCTTTGGGAAAGAACCACATCCAAACTATAACCGTATCCTGCTCTCATCTGTATTGGCTGGAGATGCGGATATGAAGGATATCGTCATTAATGATTGGTCTTGGTACACGGATAACAACATTACCTTGCACACGGGTCATACCGTTAACAAGATAGATACAGAACGCAAGCTCGTTAGTACAGATCATGGAATCACGGTAGCCTATGATGAATTGATACTGGCAACTGGATCACTGCCATTCATGTTGCCGCTGCCCGGTGCAGACAAAGAAGGTGTGATTGCATTCCGCGATATTGCGGATTGCGAGACGATGATGGAAACCGCCAAGAATTACAAAAGAGCAGTAGTTATTGGAGGCGGTCTACTTGGGCTTGAAGCGGCGCGCGGATTGCTGAACCTGAATATGGAAGTTTCCGTCGTTCATATCAACGAATACTTAATGAATCTTCAACTCGACAGAACCGCATCCACAATGTTGCAACAAGAATTAGAACAACAAGGGATGAAGTTCCTACTTAAGAAAAATAGTGAAACCATTTTAGGTAAGAAACGAGTGACTGGACTTCGCTTTACGGATGGTTCAGAGGTAGATGCTGATCTTATCGTGATGGCTGTTGGGATTAGACCTAATATGGCACTAGCAAAGAACAGTGGCATTGAGATCAATCGAGGCATCGTAGTCAATGATTTCCTTGAAACGAGTGTCCCACATATTTACTCCATTGGTGAATGTACGGAGCATCGTGGTGTTGCATACGGTCTAGTGGCGCCGCTTTATGAGCAAGGAGCAGTTCTAGCGAAGCGTTTAGCAGGTGTTAGTACAGATGGCTATCAAGGTTCCGTTGTTTCTACAAAGCTCAAAGTTTCTGGTGTTGACGTCTTCTCCGCAGGTGAATATGCAGATAAACCAGGTACGCGTGCTGTGCGTGTACAAGATGATTTTGATGGCATCTATAAGAAAGTTGTTATTCGTGAAGGGAAAGTGATCGGGGCTGTCTTGTTCGGTGACATCAGCGATGGTTCGAGATTGTTCGCAATGATTCGCAATGGTGAGGATGTAACGGGCAAAGAAAAGATGGTACTTCTTGGCGATGGTGGAGGCAAGACGAAGTCAGGTGTTGATCTAGTTGCTGGCATGAGCGCAGATGAAATCGTATGTGGCTGTAATGGTGTTTCCAAAGGGGCCATTGTCCAAGCGATTCAAGAGAAAGGCTGCTCTAGCGTTAATGATATCAAAGCTTGTACCAAAGCTTCCGCTTCTTGCGGAGGGTGTAAGCCGCTAGTAGCTGATGTGCTTACTTATGTCCTTGGAGCAGACGGTGTGAAGACCGTCAAGGAAGGGATTTGTGGTTGTACAACGCTCGGGCGTGACGAAGTTGTTGAAGCGATCCGCACCATGCAGCTTACGACGACGAAAGAAGTGATGAACGTTCTCGAATGGACCAATACAGAAGGTTGCTCCAAGTGCCGTCCAGCATTGAATTACTATCTGGGAATGGTGTGGCCAGAAGAGCATGAGGACGAAAGAGAGTCTCGTTTCGTGAACGAGCGTAATCACGCGAACATTCAGAAAGATGGCACGTACTCTGTCGTTCCGAGAATGTATGGTGGTGTAACGACTCCGAAGGACTTAAAGAAAATTGCTGAGATCGCTGAGAAATATGAAGTTCCCCTAGTGAAAGTGACAGGCGGACAGCGTATCGATTTGCTCGGTGTGAAGAAAGAAGACCTGCCTGGCATGTGGGCTGATCTAGATATGCCTTCAGGGTATGCATACGGTAAGTCACTTCGTACAGTGAAAACATGCGTGGGCTCCACCTTCTGCCGCTTTGGTACCCAAGATGCGATCGGCATGGGCATTCAACTTGAGAAGAAGTTCGAACGGCTGTATACACCAGCTAAGGTTAAAATGGCAGTCTCAGGTTGCCCACGTAACTGTGCGGAGGCGACAATCAAAGATTTTGGTGTAGTCGCCATTGACGGTGGCTGGGAACTCCATGTTGGTGGTAACGGAGGAACGAAGCTGCGTGGAACTGATCTTTTATGCAAAGTGAAGACGGAAGAGGAAGTGCTCGAATGGTCTGGTGCTTATCTGCAATACTATCGGGAAACCGGGAAGTACAATGAGCGCACATCGGAGTGGTTGGAGCGCGTAGGTCTAGAGACCATTAAGACAACATTGGCGTCAAGCGAAGATCGCGCTGCATTCAACGACCGCATTAATAAAGCATTATCCCTGCTGAAAGATCCATGGAAAGAGATTATTGAAGAAAAGGCACTCCGTCAAACATTTTCACCCATTGAAGAGCAATCGGCAGCGTCGATTTTGAAATAGAAGGGATGAGGCATATGAAAAGGGTACACATTGGCCATATTTCAGAAATTGCAGTAAAGAGATCGCGAGTTGTACGAATCGGTGACTTAGAAATTGCTGTGTTCAAACTTTCTGACGGAGTCATCAAAGCTATTGAAAATCGCTGCCCGCACAAAGCGGGTAAGCTTTCAGAAGGTATTGTTTGTGATCATCATGTATTTTGCCCCTTGCATGATTGGAAGATAGATCTGCACAACGGACTTGTTCAGGCACCGGATGATGGCTGTGTTGCCAAATTCGAGGTTGAGATCGAAGAAGCGAGTGGAGAGATGTATTTGCATATTTCAGAAGAAAGTATCTTGGCATCTTAGCAAAGGGGTGTACGGAATCATGCGACATAATGGATCAGCAGTTGCTTTAGGATTATCCACGTTAGCCATGATGGCATCCTTTGTGATCTGGGGCGTATTTTCACCTATCGCTGGACAAATTCAAGAATTATTTCAGTTAAGCACGATTCAAAAAAGTCTGTTAATTGCAACACCAGTGCTGCTTGGCTCCATTCTGCGAATTCCGATGGGGATATATACAGATTGTTTCGGTGGTAAACGTGTATTCGCGATTACGATGCTCTTTCTTACGATTCCACTTCTGCTTGCGAGTTTTGTGCACTCTTACTGGATGTTGCTGCTTTGCGCATTATTTATAGGGATGGCGGGGACGACCTTTGCCATTTCCCTTACATATGTTTCTAGATGGTTTCCTCCTGAACGACAAGGTTTGGTACTTGGATTAGCTGGCTTAGGTAATCTAGGCGGTGCGGCTGCGAGCTTTTCATTGCCCTTCGTGTTTAACCAATACGGTTTTCAATGGGTGTTCTGGAGTCTCGCAATCATGATCGTGCTGGTGACGGCTATCTTCTGGATCGGAACGAAGGATTTACCTACTCCCCCTCAAAAGAAGACGTTTAAACAATCGATGGTAGTCCTAAAGGATCAATCAACCTGGTATTTATCATTTTTCTATTTTCTAACATTCGGCGGGTTCGTTGCATTTGGTGCCTACTTGCCTACGTTTCTCAAAGATCTTTTTCATTTATCAGCCACGGATGCAGGATTGAAAACTGCTGGATTTGTCGTCATTGCGACGCTCATTCGTCCTTTAGGTGGCTACCTAGCAGACCGTATTGGATCACGTAGTGTACTTGTAGTGGTATTTACAGGTATGATCATTACTTCGATTGCATTGTCAGTGTCCCTGCATCAATTCACTTTCTTTAGTGTATGTTGTCTAGTTGCGGCTACCTTGCTTGGTATTGGGAATGGCGCCGTATTCAAAATGGTTCCCGAAGTTTCTTCGGGTAATACGGGAGCTGTCACCGGAATTGTTGGTGCAGCAGGCGGTTTAGGCGGATTTTTCCCGCCAATTGTTTTAGGGATTGTGAAAGATTTATCAGGTGCTTATACGTTAGGATTTGTCTTGCTTATGGTATTCGCGTGCGCTTGTCTTTGGATGAATCTTGCAACGAGACGCATGGTGTTAAACAAACAACGAACCTTAGCATCGTAGCGCTGGTTATCTACGGCTAGGAACATGAGTACTTCAGCATGGGAATGTGGAGGTCATTAGCTATGGGGAAACAAAAACTTGTCTTAATAGGAAACGGAATGGCTGGCGTTCGCTGTGTGGAAGAAATTCTCGCGCTTGCGCCAGATCGATTCGAAATCACAATCTTCGGTAGTGAACCGCATCCCAATTATAATCGGATTATGTTGTCGAAAGTGCTTCAAGGAAGTACAACGGTGAAGGACATTACCATCAATGATTGGCAATGGTATGAAGATAAAGAGATTACACTTTATGCTGGGGACCCCGTAATCAGTATAGATACTGCCAAACGCAGAGTCGTTAGTGAAAAAGGGAGGATAGTTGAGTATGATCAATTGATCCTTGCCACGGGTTCGTTACCATTCATGCTTCCTTTACCTGGTGCAGATAAACCGGGTGTGACGGCATTCCGCGATATTAATGATTGCAACAAAATGATAGAAACATCCAAAAACTATAAGAAAGCAGTTGTTATCGGTGGCGGCCTACTCGGTCTTGAAGCAGCTCGCGGCTTGCTTAATTTGGGGATGGATGTTCATGTCGTTCATATATACCACCATTTGATGGAGCGCCAGTTAAGTCCGACTTCAGCAGGAATGCTGCGAAGAGAGCTTGAGAAGCAAGGGATGAAATTTCTACTTGAGAAGCAGACTGAGAAAATTCTTGGTAAGAAACGAGTAGAAGGGCTTCTATTTAAAGATGGAAGCAAAGTGGAGGCAGATCTAATCGTCATTGCTGTCGGTGTACGTCCCAATATTAAGCTTGCGGCTGATAGTGGTATTGAGACGAATCGCGCTATCATGGTTGATGATTATATGGAAACGAATGTGCCAGGCGTGTATGCGGTCGGAGAGTGCGCAGAGCATCGTAATATGGTATACGGACTGGTAGCTCCTTTATATGAACAAGGTAAAGTACTGGCTAAGAAAATATGCGGCCTAGAGACCGAAGGCTATCAAGGGTCCATTTTGTATTCCCAATTAAAAGTATCAGGTGTAGAAGTATTCTCGGCAGGAGAAATTCGTGATTCCGAAATTACAACGTCACTGAAAGTGATAGATGGAATTAAAAACACCTATAAGAAGATTGCTGTACGTAATAACAAAATCGTTGGAGCCGTCCTCTTCGGAGACAGCAGTGAGGGTAACAAACTCCTCGGATACATCAAACAACAAGCGGACGTGTCTGTGTTGGAGGAAGCGTCGGCAGTCGGAGGCGGAGCAGATGAAGCCTATGCGGCTTCACTGGCGTTAACGGCGACCGTATGCTCTTGCAACGGTGTAACTAAGGGCGGCATCCTCGATGCGGTACGTGATAACGGATGCGCGACTGTTGAGGATATTCGCGCTTGTACACGGGCATCGAGCACCTGCGGTGGCTGCAAGCCGCTCGTATCGGCGATGCTGCAGCTGGCGCTGCAGAGCCAGGACGCACCGGCTGCGCCGAAGGAAACGGTGTGCGGGTGCACATCGCACAGCCATGACGAATTGCGCGACGCTGTGCGCAGCGTAAGCTTCGAGACCGCGCATGAAGCTATGCATGCGCTTGGCTGGAGCAAGGCGGACGGATGCGCGATATGCCGTCCGGCTGTGCAATACTATCTCGGCCAGGCACGTGGTGCTGCTGCCGATAAGGTTAGTACTGAATCCATGAAGCTGGATTCAGCCGCGAGCTTGCTCGCCGATGGCACGTATGCCATCACCCCCCGTATGTATGGCGGCGTCACGAACGCCGAACAATTAAGGCTTCTTGCCGACGTGATCGATAAATATAGGATTCCGTTAGTGAAACTAACCGGCGGTGCGCATCTCGATCTACTCGGTATTGCTGAGGAGCAAGTCAATGCCATTGGTGCTGAGATTGGCCACCAGGCAACAACCGCCTCATCATACGGTAGAACCATCACATCTGTTGCAACATGCTCGGGAAGAGAATATGATCGAAGTGCACTTCAAGATTCTATACACATGGGTATCGGGCTTGAACATCGCTTGGAAGGATTGCAAATGCCAACTCAGGTAAGTGTTGCGGTTTCCGCGAGTCCTTTACACCGAGCGGGCACGCTGTCTAAAGACTTAGGTCTTGTAGGTGTTCCAGGTGGTTGGGAAATCTATGTTGGCGGCAGCGGAGGTACGAAACTTCGTCAAGCCGAGTTGCTCTGCATGGAATCCAACGAGGTGACCGTGCTAGATCTTGCAATCTCATTTATGCAATGGTACCGTGAAGAAGCGAATTTCGGTGAAACGACGGGGCAATGGGTTGAACGCAAGGGGATTACGCAACTTCGTGAACATTTATTTAATCTTACAATACGTATGGAACTACTCCGTAGATGGCAGATAGAAAGCAAGTTGATAGAAGAACAGCAAGTAAATACGCAGCACACAGCTGCATTGGCCAGGTGAGCTTATGAGTCTATTTGCGCAGCAAGAACAAGTCGCTACTGATTCTTTACACGTGATTGATACGCAATGCCCATTTTGCAGTGTCCAGTGCAAAATGCAAGTCATCGAAGATCGCAGCGCCTCTGATGGAAAGTCTGTTTATTCAGTTGTACCTAAGCCAAATCAAGCATCTGAAGGCCGTCTTTGCATCAAAGGAATGAACGCCTATCAGCATGTGCTAACAGGAGAACGACTACTCCATCCCATGGTGAAGCGAAATGGTCGGTTCGAGCGAATGACTTGGGACGACGCCTATGAGCTCATTGTAAGTAAATTTAACAACCTTCGTGAAGCCTATGGCAACCACACGGTTGGGTTATATGGCGGAGGTTCGCTCACGAATGAATCCGCTTATGTGTTAGGGAAATTCGCGCGAGTTGCGCTGCAAACGAAATACATTGATTATAACGGCAGATTCTGTATGTCAGCCGCTGCATCAGCTGGTGTTAAAGTATTCGGGATTGACCGAGGGTTAACGAACCAACTATCGGACATTGAATTAGCTGAGTGTATCATACTGGCGGGAACGAACATTGCGGAGTGTCAACCGACGT
The DNA here is from genome assembly GCF_927798215.1 of Paenibacillus allorhizoplanae. Lineage (NCBI taxonomy): Bacteria > Bacillati > Bacillota > Bacilli > Caryophanales > Paenibacillaceae > Paenibacillus > Paenibacillus allorhizoplanae. The sequence continues at coordinate 108,995 of NZ_CAKMMW010000002.1, read as the reverse complement.
TGATGCCCTATTTTACAAGAGCCAAAGAGAAAGGTGCTATCCTCATTGCCATTGATCCGCGTGAAACGGGTACAACGCGTATCTCCGATATTCATTTGCGTGTGAAGCCTGGCATGGATGCGACTTTGGCCAATGGGATGCTTAAAGTTCTGCTTGAGGAAGGTTGCTTAGACGAAGAATTCGTAGCTAATCGGACTACAGGCTTCATGGAACTGAAAGCACATCTTGATTCGCTTGATATGGAGGAAATTGCACACCTAACCGGAGTGCCATCTCAATTGATTCGGAAGGCTGCGTTAAGTTACGGGAAAGCGCAGACTGGCATGGTGTTTACAGCAAGAGGCGTGGAGCAGCAAACAGATGGCCATATGGCGGTTCGAAACTTCCTGAATCTCGTACTTCTTACCGGTAAAATCGGCAAACCTGGGTGCGGCTATGGCGCTGTTACAGGACAAGGGAACGGGCAGGGCGGAAGGGAGCATGGTCAAAAAGCGGATCAACTTCCAGGCTACCGGCTTATCGAAAATCCAGAGGATCGCGCTTATGTCGCGAATGTGTGGGGCATAGATCCGAGTGAATTGCCAGGCAAAGGTGTATCTGCTTATGAAATGATGGAGAAGGTTCACGAACAGGAGATTCGGGCGTTATTCGTGATGGGCTCGAATCCACTCGTTTCGAATCCCAACGCAAACTTCGTTGAAGAAGGGTTGAAGAAGCTCGATTTCCTTGTGGTTGCAGACTTTCTTAACTCCGAAACGGCTCAGTTAGCTGATCTGATTTTACCGGTAACGGCCTATTTAGAGAATGGTGGGACGTTAACTAACTTGGAGGGACGCGTGCTTCTACGAAAGTCTGGTCGTCCTGCACCTGGAGAAGCGAAGCATGATTGGCAGGTTCTTTGTGAGCTCGCCGAGAAGCTTGGGAGAGGGGAATTCTTTCCATTCGGACAGGTGGAAGATGTCTTTAATGAGCTTCGACTTGCAAGTCGCGGTGGAACAGCTGACTACTATGGCATTACCTATGAGAGATTGCGGAAGGAAGAAGGCGTCTATTGGCCTTGTCCAGAAGAATCGCATCCAGGTGCCAAACGCTTGTTCGAATCTACTTTTCCGCTTCCAGCGGGCAGAGCGCTTCTCACTACTGTGGAGAATCATCTGCCCAAGGAGCAGACCAGTGAGGATTTCCCGCTGTATTTGACTACTGGCCGAGTTCTCGTACATTATCTAACAGGTGTGCAAACCCGTAAAAGTCCATCTTTAGCAGCACGAGATGTGGAATCCTTCATGGAGATCCATCCCAGAACAGCGAAAAAGCATCATATCGAAGATGCTACACTTGTGAAGTTGACGTCCAAACGCGGTGAAATTTATGTGCGTAGTCGCTATAGTGACGCTATTCGCGAAGATACTGTGTTCGTGCCTATGCATTGGGGCGATACACAGAACGTCAATAAATTGACGAATGATGCGCTCGATCCAACCTGCAAAATGCCTGGTTTTAAGGTGTGTGCCGTACAGGTAAGTCCATTAGTAACGGAATATGTATAATATGAAAAAACCGAACTCATCGATCGCTTGCAGCGGTGAGTTCGGTTTATTTATGTTTGAGTAAGATGATAGGCATATTCCATTGGTCTACGATACAGATCCTTATGTTTAAAACCCTTAAGATCCTCGTATATATTTTTTTGAGGTTTTCCATTCAGTTCAATAATCCATAATTTACTTTGTTTGTCCAAAACAAAATCCACACTCAGTTCTCCCAATGATCCCATAAGATTTTCTGCTTCTTGAGCGGCCATTACACTTAATTCGTTCAGAGACTGTAGGATTTCAGTTGCTTTTTCAGGCGAAAGTATTCGCTTGAGAATTTCTGCTGCCTCATAAACGCGTTCACACATACTTGTGTTAAAGTAACGTTCGTATGCCACTCTACAAGTGATGTTGTATATCATCCACTGACCAACATTCCCCTTTTGAACAAGGACACGGATGTCAAAATATTGACGATCGAGTTGACTCATTTGAATCCCTTGTTGGATCAAGTAGTTCTTTCGTCCGAGGAGAACATCTAACTTTTCCTGAATGCTTTCATTTTTCCTGCAAATAACTTTTGGAGCTAGACTGTGTAAGGAAATGTGAGTATCGTCATTATCCAGACGTTCAATTCGATAGACAGACGCCCCTTTAGATCCATAAATTGGTTTTATAAAGAGAAGATTATTTTTGTCTAATAGTTCTGATATGTTCACTTCATTATATTGAAATGTGTCGGGTATATATTCCGAAAGATTGGATTGGTGTAGCTGGTTATGAAGATCCCATTTATTGAAGTGATTGATTGAATTGAAACACTTATTCTTACCTATTATTTTCTCTAGGCTTTGAATGGTCATTGAGTCTTTGTTATAACAACGGTTATAGACGACACGAGGGAAAGGGAACATTCGTTGTATCCATTTGCCATTTATCAGGCTAAGTCCAATAATACGTTGCTTTTTCCACCGTATATCTGCTGGAGTGAAAGCATAAAGTCTCAGATTTTGATTTTGATAACGTTGACAAAGACCCAAAATACTTTTTCTACTAATCCTTTTAGTTACCATAATACCTATTAATAGGCGCTTGTCCATTCCTATCACTCCCTGCCATCATCCATCTTTAATAATGAATGCTAGCGCGGTCATTTTGGTATGGGACAATCACATAAAAGAGCTGATTTTTGTTGAATAATTAGCTTTATTTTCCACTTTTACTAATTTGGTAGGCATTTACTGTGTCTATCTATTTAGGCTTTTAATATGATGAAATACGCTTGAAAATAGGGAGATGAGATTAGTATGGGGAAATGTAATTGCCCGCCAGGTCCTCCAGGGCCAGAAGGACCACGGGGGCCCCAAGGTCCTACGGGGACATCAGGGGCAGCAGGTCCTACGGGAGCACCAGGACCAGTAGGAGCACCAGGACCAGCAGGAGCGACGGGAGCAAAAGGAGCTACGGGGCCAGAAGGTCCACGAGGACCCAAAGGGTCAGAGGGACCAGCAGGACCACGAGGTCTTCAAGGACCGGAAGGCCCAACAGGACCTGCAGGGCCAACAGGAACAGCGGGTGCAGTGGGATCTATGGGACCAATGGGACCAATGGGACCTGCAGGGCCGACGGGACCATCAGGAACAGTGGGACCTATGGGACCAACGGGAACAGCGGGATCAGTGGGTGCAACAGGAGCTACAGGTGCAGGAGCTACGGGAGCTTCAGGAGCTACAGGAGCAACCGGACCAGCCGGTGCAGTGGGTGCAACAGGAGCTACAGGTGCAGGAGCTACGGGGGCTGCAGGAGCTACGGGAGCAACCGGACCAGCGGGTGGTCCACCGGGGCCAACAGGAGCAACGGGAGCACCAGGGCCAACCGGATCAGCGGGAGCAGCGGGAGCAGTGGGTGCAACGGGAGCTACAGGTGTAGGAGCTACGGGGGCTGCAGGAGCTACGGGAGCAACCGGACCAGCGGGTGGTCCACCGGGGCCAACAGGACCAACAGGAGCACAGGGGACTGCGGGAGAAGTAGGGCCAACTGGAGCAACGGGTACAGCCGGAGCAACAGGGCCAACTGGAGCGCCAGGTACAGCGGGAGCAGCAGGTGCAACCGGAGCAACAGGGTCAACTGGAGCGCCAGGTACAGCGGGAGCAGCAGGTGCAACCGGAGCAACAGGGCCAACGGGAGCACCAGGTACAGCGGGAACAGCAGGGGCAACTGGAGCAACGGGTACAGCGGGTGCAGTAGGGCCAACTGGATCACCAGGGTCAGCGGGAGTAGCAGGGGCAACTGGAGCAACAGGGCCAGCAGGACCAGCAGGTGCTGGAGGATTAATTCCATTTTCAACAGGTATCATCCTCAGTGGCGCTACAGTTGTATCAGCTGCTCCAATTTTAATGGGTTTTGGTAATCACACGGTTGAAGTTATTAATGGAGCTGGAGAATCAACGATGCCGCCAGAAGCAGGTGGTTTTGCTTTCCCAATTCCCTTTAATGGAATTATTCGAAATTTACAAATAAGCGCAGATTTATTGGTTGCTTCAGTGGCTTCTATAAATGTGACACCACTTGTATATGATTTCACAGTTTTCAGAGCACCTTCATTTCCTAATAATGGGGTTAGTCATCTTGCTTCACAATACTTGACAACTCCGCTGACTAGCTCACTTACTTTTGGAGGTCCTGGTAATACGGTAATTGCCGGTACTTTCTATGCAGCAACGAATATTAATCTCGGAACATTAGGTGTCGTAGCAGGTGATCGTATTGGTATTCGTATAAGGACGAATGTAGCATCTAATCCTTCAGCAGCTGATATTACTCAACTCTCTTTTAGTGCTAGTCTATCTTATACTCCTAGTTAATAACAACGTGACCGCAAATCACGTTAGGATTCTGTAGGTTTATGAGCAACCCAACAGGCTTCCTTGTGCAGCTTTTTTAACATAGTTTATGTGTTAGTGGTCTTGGGGTAAGGGAATCTTACCCCTTATTTTATTTTTGAATGTTTGGACTTGTATTTCTACTGGCTACCGTAGTTTTATTAGGACTTCATGCAGCTGTTGGAAGCGAATGAAAGCGTAGAGAGTTATCGCATAGGCAAAAATGAAAATTTAAGAAGATTCAATGAGTTATAGGTGCTAGTAAATAGGGGAATATAATCGTTGGCTTGGTGTTTCTCGTGCCGTATAAAAAAGGAGTAAGATATGGGGAAACTTGATGGTAAAGTTGCACTAATTACAGGCGGTAGTAGTGGAATCGGGTTGTCAATTACAAAACTGTTTCTAGCAGAAGGTGCGAAAGTTGTGATCACAGGTCGGAATCAAACGATGCTAAACGCAGTGGCAGAGGACTGGACATTGTTTAAGCGAGTGCCGGAGTTGCATCTGCTACACCCTTAGGAGGTACTGAGCTTTCGGTTTTCGAAAAAGTAATTAAGGTTAATATAACCGGAGTCTTTTTCATCCAGAGGAAATTGCTAGTGTGGCCTTGTTCCTCGCTTCCGATGACTCATCCTTTGTGCAGGGAGCAGAAATAACCATAGATGGGGGAGCACGTTCACCTTTTGGGGCACCAATTTACCGTGAAGGATAGGATCGTTAAAGAATCATACATATTTAAAGATGAAAATGATAATGAAAAATATCCAAAAGAGTTGGCCGCTTACGGTGGGCTAGACGTTGTGTACAATAACGCGGCGATCCAACGTTTCGGTCCGATGCCCGATTTCTCTATTGAAGACTGGCGGGTGACCATACAGGTGGCCCGGGACGCAATAACCAAAAAGACGCTTCTCAAGCGCTTTGGTCTATCTGAGGAGCTCGTGGAGCTTGCAGCTTTCATCGCTTCTGATCGGGCAACTTATATTACAGCGCCAACTTCCCGGACGACGGTGGTACGTCTGCTTGGTAACTCATACTCATTGCGACATAACGCGAATGAAAATCAATAATGGAGGGGAGCTTGCTTCATAGCAGCTTCTTTTTTTGTTCTTTCTAGTTCAATATTTCCCATTCTATATGCTGCTGCCATGTTCTTGACTTTATCCTTGTTGACAAATACAAAGAATGTATATATCCTATCTTTAGAATATATAATAATATTTTAAATATTATTAGTTTTAATTTTATATATAGGAGGATCCGAAAATGGAAATAGGTGTAGATACTTTTGTCGAAACAACGCCGGATGTTCAAACAGGCGAGACGATAAGCCATGCAGAGCGATTGCGACAGGTAGTAGAGGAAATTGTCCTAGCTGATAAAGTTGAGTTGGATATATTTGGGGTCGGCGAGCATCATCGTAAGGAATTCGGGGATTCTGCTACTGCGGTTATACTTGCGGCAGCGGCAGCCGTTACACAAAGGATACGTTTAACCAGTTCGGTAACTGTACTTTCTGCAGCGGATCCAGTGCGTTTATTTCAGCAGTTTGCTACGCTCGATGGTATTTCAAATGGACGAGCTGAGATAATCGCGGGTCGAGGCTCTATGGTCGATGCTTTCCCCTTGTTTGGATATGATTTAAAAGACTATGAAGTACTTTTTGAAGAAAAACTGGAGTTATTATTAAAACTAAGAGACTCGGAAAAGGTAACCTGGAAAGGCGGCCATAGACCGGCCTTTACGAATCTTGGTGTGTATCCACGTCCAGTTCAGGACCCATTACCGATATGGCTTGGCAGTGGGGGGAATTCGGAATCGGTCATAAGGGCCGGGGTACTTGGACTGCCTCTTGTTTTGGCGATTATTGGCGGGAGTCCACTGCAATTTGCTCCACTTGTGCCGCTCTATAAGAAAGCAGCAACTCATGCAGGACACGATGCTTCGAAATTAAAGATAGCCGTACACTCCCTAGGGTTCGTCGCGGAAAGCACGTCGCTTGCGGTAGACAAGTATTTTCGTCCGACTCAAGCATCGTTTAATTATTTTGGAAAAGAGCGGGGTTGGGGACATTACAGCCGCGCAAACTTCGACGCTGCAAGCAGCTTAGAAGGCGCATTATATGTCGGCGATCCTGAAACGGTGGCGAACAAAATAATTTACATGTACAAGCATTTAGGCTTCTCGCGATTTTTCCTTCATTTGCCTGTCGGCACCATGCCGCACGACGATGTGATGAAAGCCATTGAACTATTGGGAACGGAAGTCGCACCACGAGTTCGAGAAGAAGTCGCAAGGTTGGATGCCGTTGAAAAGAGTTTCTAAAACACATTAACCGTGGATAATGCCTTATGGGGTTAAGGAAGCCGTTGGGTACAATCAACGGCTTTTTGTTATTTAACTTACAGATATAGCACGCTCGTTTCAGGCCTATCAAGAAGGTGAAATTAACCAGAACTTTTTTGTCACACTTAGAAGACGCCAATTGTCTTATACATGTCAAACAAATTTGAGGTAGTCAATTACACATCTCTAGCCTATATAAAAGGCTATAAATTAGGAGGAATTCATATGAAAATTGTAGTTATTGGTGGTAGTGGGCTTATTGGATCCAAAGTTGTAAAAAACCTTCGTGAGCTTGGGTATGAAGTCGTACCAGCATCACCTTCCTTAGGCGTCAATACGCTTACTGGTGAAGGGCTTGCGGAAGCACTGCGCGGTGCACAGATTGTCGTGGACGTGACGAACTCGCCTTCGTTTGAAGACGAGGCCGTTATGGAGTTTTTCGTGACGTCGAATAAGAACCTTCTAGCTGCTGAAGCAGAGGCAGGTGTAAGTCATCACGTTGCACTGTCGGTCGTTGGTACTGAACGTCTTCTCCAAAGCGGTTATTTCCGCGCAAAAATGGCCCAAGAAGAGCTAATCAAGGCTTCCCCGATTCCTTATACAATTGTCCGTGCTACACAGTTCTTTGAATTCATTGGCAGCATCGCTTATGTGGCTACGGAAGGGGATATCGTTCGGTTACCTTCGGCACTTACGCAGCCTATTGTTTCAGATGATGTCGCGGCCGTGGTGGCTGATTTCGCCCTTGGCGCACCTGTGAATGGCATTGTCGATGTGGCTGGCCCTGATCAAATTGGCCTTGACGAACTTGTTCGACAATTCTTGGCTGCCAATCAAGATGCACGTCAAGTGATCACAGATGACAAGGCACTTTACTTCGGTTCAATAGAAGTGAATGATCAATCTCTCGTTCCGAATGACAGCCATGCCCGAATCACTACGACACGTTTCTATGATTGGCTCAATCACTCTGTAACCCAAGGATAATTAGGCAAATCATGTTCCAACGTTGTAACCACCAACAATTATCAAACAACCACCTTGTGATCTCACAGGGTGGTTTTTCGTGTTTTTCGAGGCAGTTTAACGGGAATGGAATGGGATAATGTTCTTGTCATTTATGTTACTTTATTTGGGATAAAAGCAGTGATTGTGTCAACCAGGAGGATTTTTCATGAGATGGTTTATAAGAGGAAAAATCAAAAAAAATGCAATCTGCATACAATGAAAACCAATAGCCTGGAGGAAGATAATAATAATGAGTTTTCAACGGATATGGATCACAATGAAAAACTTTTAAAAGAAGCGTTCGAGGATTGTTTGGATTTGGTATACCGCAAGATAGAAGTTAACCAAAACACGAAGTGGCTTATTGTTTATATTGATAACCTGATTGATACGAATATGCTTGAAGAACACGTCATTAAACCCATGCTTACAAGTGTAACAAGGGATAAGGTTCCGACGAAACCAGGAGAACTCAAAGATGAATTGGTCTCCATAGGGACTACTACCAGCTCTACCAAAGTTTCAGATGCCATTTAAATTGTCCTTTGGGCGAAACGTTCGTGGGGGAACAAATGAAAACACTGAAATATATCATGCTTCTCGTCGTAACTGTCCTCATTAGCGGGATAGCGTTTCGATAATGCGATCATAATCCATACTTGCAAGGCTCCGATCAAAAAAGCAGGGAAAAAAATCGTCATCCACGCATCTTGATGAGATATTTTCTCCATTAGAGATGGTACAACAAGAATGAGGGTGGGAGCTATAAAGGAAAAAACTAATAAACATAGCTGATTTCCCGTTATTCTTTCAGTGGACTCCATTCACGTTCTCCTTCTGATCAGATTCACTCCAAGTATTCCCTCCATTACATCATGTATGCAGTTAGAAATCATTTGGTCAGGACGTTAGACTCAGCGAACTTTGGTTTCTTTACCGAATAATAGAAGTATCCCTGTACCCAACAAAATTACGACTGCAAACATGCCAAAAATCGATGCGTAGCCAATGTTTTTCTGTACCATTGCGCCCACCAAAAATGGTGCAATCACACTACCTATCCTGCCGAAGCTAGCCGCAAAGCCTGTTCCGACTGCTCTAATTTCAGTCGGGTAATTTTCTGGTGTGTACGCGTATAATGCACCCCAAGCTCCTAAATTAAAAAAGGACAATAAGGATCCGGTTAATAAAAGCATGGAAATGTTGTGGCTTAATCCGAAACCCACTGACATCACCCCTGAAAGAACAAGGAAAACGGATAAAGTCGGCTTGCGGCCCCATTTCTCCACCAGGTAAGCGGCTGCAAAATAACCAGGTAGTTGGGCTAGTGTCATTAGAAGTACATAACGAAAGCTTTGAATCATCGAGAAACCTTTATCGACCAAAACGGAAGGAAGCCAAAGAAACATCCCGTAATAGGAAAAAGCAATGGCAAACCAAACAGCCCAAAGCGCAATGGTCTCTCTTTTATACGTGGTGAACAACTTCGTTAACTTCATCGGTTGCCCGGGGTGATTACCGAATTGCGGAGATTCAGGAACCGCTCGCCGGACCCAGAAAGCAAACAAAACGGGGATTGCCCCGATCATTACAGCTGTTCGCCAGCCGAATGGAGGGATCACAAAGTAAGCGAGGACGGCGGCTATAATCCAGCCTACAGCCCAGAAACTCTCTAGCATCACAACAATTCGCCCTTTTTTATCGGGCGGCGCGAATTCATTAACAAGTGTAGAGGCTACAGGAAGCTCAGCACCGAGCCCGAGCCCCATGAAGAAACGCAGAATGAGCATACTACCTAATCCGCCCGCAAACGCGCTGCCAAAGCTGAATACACCAAAACACACTAAGGTCAGTAAAAATACGGGACGACGTCCAATCTTATCCGCAAGGTATCCGCCAAAAGCTGCTCCGATAGTCATGCCAATCAAATTGACCGAACCAAGAAGCCCCGCCTCTTGAGCCGTAAGCGCCCACTCTTTGCGAAGTGCAACAAGGATAAAAGATAACAAACCGACATCCATGGCATCAAATAACCAACCAAACCCGGCAGCCCAAAATACTTGGCGAAAGACGAGTTTGGGATCTTTATTATCGCTAACTTTGATGATAAAGCTTCCTCCTTTATGTACTAGTCGAGTTTACACCTACATCAATTCGTTTATATTTTCCCATCTAATGCTTGAAAGATACGGTGTTATGCTTGTCCATTGAGAAAAGTTGGAAGAGAGGTACCCATAGAAGACGAATCGGTTATAATAGGAATGAATTGTAAACGACAGTTACAAGTATTATGAGGAGTGCGATAAGAGTGAAACGTACGACGATTTTAATCGCAGATGATGAGGCGGAGATCGCCGATTTGGTTGCGTTACATTTGGAAAAAGAAGGGTATCACTTGATCAAAGTATCCGATGGAAAGGAAGCCATTCAAGCCATTGAGTCCCATGCCATTGATCTAGCTATTTTGGATATCATGATGCCGAAGATGGATGGGTATGAAGTGACGCGGCAAATTCGAGAGCGATATCCATTGCCGATCATTTTTTTGAGTGCCAAATCCTCTGATTTAGATAAAATTACCGGGTTAGTTATGGGCGCAGTCGATTATATGACGAAACCGTTCAACCCTATGGAACTGGTCGCTCGGGTGAATGCTCAGCTGCGGCGCTCTATTCAGTTGAGCCAGCCGGCAGCAGCAATCAGTCCCGTATTGGACGTGGGAGGCGTGACCATCGATGTGGATCAAAGGTCCGTTCTTCTATATGGAGAGAAAGTCGAGCTTACACCGAAAGAATTTGATATTCTTTACCTTTTAGCGAGTCACCCTAAGAAAGTGTTCAGTGCAGAACATATTTTTGGACATGTGTGGGGTGAAGCTTACTATGAAAGTGGTAACACAGTCATGGTACATATTCGTACGCTGCGCAAAAAACTCGGTGAAGATAGCAATAAAAACAAATTAATCAAAACAGTATGGGGCGTGGGATATACATTCAATGGCTAATTTATTACGCAGCTTTCGATCTAAAATGATCGGTTTATTAGGGCTTAGCATGCTGTTGTCTGGTACATTTACTTTTATACTTTATCGCGTATTGAAGCTTTATTATGCAGGTGTTCGAAGGGAAGATCCTGTAGCTAAATTACGTCATTTTGTGAATACAATTGGGGACTTAAACTTTTTCTTGATTGTGTTTGTACCGCTTTCTATTTTATTTTTCTTCTTCCTAACGAAGCGCTATGCCACCTATTTTAACGAGATCTCGACGGGAATTCATCGTCTTGCTGGCGGTGACTTCCTAAGCCGTATTCATATTGATTCTAATGACGAGTTCAAAGATATAGCTGATGATATTAATATGGCGAGTGAGAAGCTGCAGCAAGCGGTAGAACGAGGAGATTTTGCAGAAAATAGTAAGGATCAGCTCGTGTTGAACTTAGCTCACGATCTACGTACCCCGCTCACCTCGGTCATTGGTTATTTGGATTTTATTCTCCAGGACGAGCAGTTATCGAGGGAACAAATGATACATTATACGACCATCGCTTATAACAAATCGCTACGTTTAGAGAAGCTTATTGATGAATTGTTTGAAATTACGCGGATGAAATATGGCATGTTGACCATTGAAAAGAAGCAAATTGATTTAAGCGAGCTGCTTATCCAATTAAATGAGGAATTGTATCCTGTTTTTGAAAAGAGTAATTTGATAAGCCGAATGGACATCTTACCGCACTTGGAAATATGGGCTGATGGAGAGTTGCTGGCCCGTGTATTTGAAAATCTATTGACCAATGCCAATCGCTATGGAAAAGATGGTCAGTTTGTTGATATTAAAGGCCAGAGGGACGGGGGAGAAGCCGTTGTTCAAGTGATCAATTATGGCAATTGCATACCTGAAGATGAGCTTCCACATCTGTTTGAAATGTTTTATACAGGTGACCAGGCTCGGACCCATCAGGGAGGGAGTACGGGACTTGGTTTATTCATTGCCAAAAATATTGTAGAACAGCACGGAGGAACGATTACAGTTCAAAGTAATGTGATACGCACGCTTTTTGAAGTGCGTATACCGATATGAGAATAACCGAAGTTTAAGAAAAATTTTATATTTGTCCCACTTCTAATTTAAACAGTTTTCTTTATTCTAAATGCAAGCAAGGTTTAGGAGGGAAATTAGTTATGAAGAAGTGGGTTTTTTGGCTTGTAATAGCCGTTCTTCTCAGTTATGAGGCTATACAGCAGCATTCAGCAAAAGCAGATCGTCAAGTTGACCAAACGGAAGTAGAAATGAGTCCTCATGTGGTGATGTCTCCAGCTAAGGATCTTGTGATTAAACTGACCAAGGATCAGATATACCAAGGGAATCTAGTCTTAATCAATAAAGAGAATCCGGTTCATCAAGTGGGGATACACACGGATGTGCTCAATCTTTTTCAACATAAAGAGTTGGTCCAAGGATTTGGTTTGCTAGATAACTCGATCCGGTTGTCACAAAGCATCATTCAGCCCTTTACAACGATGATGAAAGCAGCAGAAAAAGACGGAGTACGTCATTTTATGATTAATAGTGGTTACCGAGACAATCAAGAGCAAGGTCAGCTCTATAAAGATATGGGATCCAATTATGCATTACCTGCGGGATATAGTGAACATAACTTAGGTTTGGCTCTTGATATTGGTTCTACGCAATCCGACATGAATCAAGCGCCTGAGGGAGAATGGTTGACCCGAAACGCCGCGGAATATGGGTTTATTTTACGGTATCCCAAGGATAAAACAGCTATTACTGGCATTCAATATGAACCTTGGCATTTTCGCTATGTAGGCTTACCGCACAGTTTGATTATGCAGCAGATGAACTTAACGTTAGAAGAATATTTGGCTTATTTGAAACAACAAAAGAACATCACAACGAAGGTAAAAGGGAAAATCTACGAGATTTCTTACAATCCTATCACACAAAATAGCACGATCCAAGTGCCTACTAATCGTTCTTACCACCTGTCGGGTAACAATATGGATGGCGTCATTGTAACTTTGTTTCCATAAGGTGTAACTAATTTATTAGGGAGAGTGAGCTTGCGGTATGAAACAAATGAAAATATGGAATGAGATGCTGCTGTCGGCTTTATTCGCCTTTTATCTATATGTTCTGTTCAAGGTCATATTATTTAAATTCAGTGCCATTGACTTACCTTCTCTGTGGCAACAATTTCAGCGGAATATCGAGAATCCTGAACATATCCAAAATCGATTAGAATTTGCAAACTTCAAGCCTTTCGTTTCGATATCGAGTAATATTCAAAGTTTATCTCAGCATGATCTCGTAAATTTGTTTGGGAATATCGCGGTATTCATGCCCTACGGCATGTTTCTAGTCTTGATGTGGCGGCATAAGAAGATTTCGTTGTTCGGTGCACTCCTGAGGTCCGTGGGGTTAAGTTTATGCTTGGAAAGTTTACAAGTTGTACTTTCAATGGGGAGCTTTGATGTGGATGATCTCATTCTAAATGGGTTAGGTGGTCTACTCGGGTATTCTATTTTTAAGCTGTCCATAAAATGTAAGTCAATTATCATACGTATGTTCGAATCTCAACACATGACGTTTTCAAAAGAAGGTAACATCACTTAAGGTGATGACATGTGAGAATAGGCCGTCCTTCAAGTAAAGCAAGCTTCTTGAGGACAGCCTATTCGCGTTCACGAGGAGGTGAATGGCAATCTGTTCCTGATTTCCATTTACCCACTTGTTACTACGCTCCATTGTCTCTAGTTGGCATTCTTCTAAATTTGTCCTATCATAAGAGAGTGTTCGTAGATTATACAGGGCTTTGTTCCAGAACGACGACCAAGAGTTCTTCAAGCCGTTTATTTATCAGATGAAATTATACATTCACGGAGGGCGTACAATGAGTCAACGTTATCGCATTACGAGATCTTTTCAACAAAATGAACAAGCCGAACCATCCATTTCATTGGAAGAGTGTAAAGAATACTTTTCTACAAAACCGGATTTCACTTATTCTTCCGTATTTACAGTGACTGGTGCCACCAGCATGTCCATTGAGGGAGATTTCTTCATGTGGAGCTATGGCGAATTCAAGATTCCTTTTCGGCATTATCAGGGGGATATTTATGTTTCAGGCACGAATGAAGCCGTCATTCCTAAGATGCTAGAGGTAGCAAGTGAATTGGGAGCCGATGTGGCGGAAGGTTAAAATCGAGATGTTTTTGTTCTACACAAAAATTCATCTAATATTTTCAACATACACTCCACATACATTTACGCTATAGTAGTAGTAGTAGTAGTAGTTGAACTTAGCTGACAAGCTAAATAACCATTCGAGGATCACAGATCACAGATCACAGACAACTAGGGGATTAAGGGGGGGCATCTTTGCATACACATACATTCATTCACATATTACAAACCGAGCTCGTCGTCGCGCTTGGCTGCACAGAGCCGGTTGCGATTGCCTTAGCTGCCGCGAAGGCACGAAGTTATGTGAAAGGTCCAATTGAGAAAGTAACTGTTCATGCCAGCGCAGGGATCATCAAGAATGCTTTGGCTGTTGGGATTCCGGGTACGAATGTAACCGGGATTGATTTTGTCGCGGCTTTGGGAGCTATCGCTGGGAATGCTGACAAGCAATTAGAAGTGCTTGCTGATATTCAACCGGGTGATGTTGTTGCGGCGCAGGGCATGGTAGAACAGGGCTTATCGATGGTTCATCTCGCTGATACAACCAGAAAATTATATATTGAGGTCATCGTTAACACAGAGCAAAGTTATGCAAAGGTTGTTATCACAGATAACCACACGAATATCACCTTAATTGAGGTGGATGGGAAGGTCGTTGAATCTGGAGGCTGTGCCAACGCGAGCTTCAAGAGTTCTAAAGAGGAACGCGGTGAACTAACCGTCGATGGCATCGTAGAATTCGTAAATACAGTTGATCTAGCCGAGCTCCAATTGGTCAAGCAAAGTATTGAATTAAACCGTAAAGCTGGATTAGATGGCTTAGCGAATGACTATGGTCTCCAAGTTGGGAAGACGATTAAAGAAAATGTCAAAAAAGGAATTTTGTCTGATGATCTAATCTCTCACGCCATGGCGCTTGCTTCTGCGGGGTCGGATGGTCGCATGGCGGGTTCGAGCATGCCTGTAATGGCGAATTCGGGCAGTGGAAATCAAGGTATTGCCGCGACGAATCCTGTTATTGCAGCAGCAGAGAAGCTTGGCTCATCGGAGGAACAACTCATTCGTGCTGTAGCGTTAAGTCACCTAGTTACGATTCATATTAAATCCAAATTCGGTCGATTATCCGCTTTATGCGGAGTCACTGTGTCTGGGACAGGTGCTAGCTGCGGGATTACTTATCTGCTCGGCGGTGGGAAGAATGAGATTAAAGCCGCGATCCAAAACATGCTCGGCAATGTAACAGGGATGATGTGTGATGGTGCCAAAGGCGGCTGTGCGATGAAAGTAGCCACTTGTACGAGTGCCGCGGTCCAATCTGCGCTTCTCGCTTCGAAGGGAATGACCATATCCTCCACAAATGGTTTTATCGAAAATGACGCTGAGAAAACGATCGACAACTTCTGTCGGATCGGGAATGAAGCGACATCGGATATCGATAAGCTTGTCCTTGAAATGATGTTAAATAAGGACATATAGTTAGATGGAAATCCGCCATTATGGCGGATTTTTTATTTTTGTATGGAGGCACCTAGCATTTCTAAGCCTAATTTCACGCTAGCGTGTTCACGATTTTCGGTAAGGTAGACGGCTTTTGCACAAATTGTTGGTGTGTCAAAATCACATTCAAGCTGAATTAATTGTTGTGAATCTAGAAATGGTTGTGCAATCGACCTAGGTAGAAAGCCAAATCCGGCTCCTTGTAAAAGCATAGCAACCATAATAAAGGAATGATCGGTTTGTAAAGATGGGACAAATCCGGCTCCGACGATACTTATAAACCATTCAGGGAAAGGGTCTCCCCATTCAATATGACAATACTCATGAGAAATAAAATCCGTTTTACGAATAGCGGAGTCTTTTTTATGTGCAGATACGAGAATAATGTCATCCTCAAATAGCAATTCTTTTGATACTTTAGGATGATCAGGTGGATCAAAACGAACGGCAACATGTACAACCCCATCTAACACGAGATCACGTACCATATAACTTGGATCAATATTGCTTAGGAATCTAATAGCCACATTAGGATGTTTTCTTCTGAAAGCTAGAATGTCCTGTAAATACCGATAATGCCATACTGATCCTGGTCCACTTAGAACGAGGTATTGTTCAAATTCTTCGGAAAGCTGCACTTTGCTTTCTTCGTATAAAAGCATAATTCGCTCTGCGTAAGGAAGAAAGGCGATACCTGCTTGTGTTAAAGTTACATGTCGATTATCACGTTGGAATAATGTTTTTCCTATTGAGCTCTCCAGAGCTTTTATTCTTGCAGTAACAGCAGATTGCGAAATATGTAAATGCTCTGACGCTTTTGTGAAATTTCGTATTTTACAAACGGCCAAAAATGCTTCTAACTGAGATGAATCCATGCTTCGCGCCTCTCTATCATTTGAATTATTGATTGTCACAACATAAATTATGCGTTATACATATCATAGAATGTCCAGTAACATAGGGGAATAGCCTTTATATACCCTACTTGTAAGGAGAATTGGTATGCGAGCCATCAGAGAAATGACGATTAATGATTACGAACAGATGATTGAATTGTGGAGCGGTATTCAAGGACTAGCCTTAAGTGACGCTGATTCGAAGGAAAATATCAACATGTATTTAGTTAGAAATAAAGGGTTGAGTTATGTTTTTGAACATAATAATGAGATTGTTGGAACTATTCTGTGTGGTCATGATGGAAGAAGAGGATTTATCTATCATGTAGCAGTAAGCCCCGCCTTCCGAAAACAGAAAATTGGCAACAGTTTGGTGCAAACAAGTTTAGATAAATTAAGCAAAGAAAGTATTCATAAATGCCATATTTTTGTTATCGAAGATAATTCGGTTGGGAATCACTTTTGGACTTCGATGGGCTGGGAAAAGAGAAGTGGGTTTTATGTGTATTCAAAGAATACAAAATGATAGGCCTTGGTTGAAGGTTGAATGGAAACTAATTGTAGATTGCTTCGTCTAATTCATTAGAATTTAATGTTTGGAGTGATGAAGATTGCGTATATCTAGTGTAGGTCCATTCATCAAAAAA
Source organism: Paenibacillus allorhizoplanae (assembly GCF_927798215.1). NCBI lineage: Bacteria > Bacillati > Bacillota > Bacilli > Caryophanales > Paenibacillaceae > Paenibacillus > Paenibacillus allorhizoplanae. The sequence continues at coordinate 91,981 of NZ_CAKMMW010000002.1, read as the reverse complement.
GGAACAATTCTGTCAGTCATCTTGTTGTTGATGGTTCCAATATTTTCGCACGCGGCAGAGGCTCATTGGGTTGAACCTGAACAGAAGAGCTATAAACAGCAGATCGTGCCGTATAAGGACGGCAGCTCGATGAATGGACCGGTTACGAGGGAAGAGTGGAACTCGTTCTACTTCTACGTTCTCCACCCAGCACGATATGATGAACCGATTGATATTGGAAACTGGGCAACGATGATTAAGATGGGGGTACAGTTGCCAAAGGGCAAGGAAGACGATCTGATCAAAGGATATGTCTATGATCTGGTTCCGATGTATGCGCAACATGTGAATCGCGAGACGGCAGTAGGTGGATTAATTAAATTGCTGTCGTTTAGCCTTGTACAAGGCAGTGGGAATAACAAGCAACTGGATGCGCGTCAAGATTTCTTGGATTTTAAAGACATTAGGGAGATGCATCAAGGACTTGTTCAAACTGCTTATCAGGACGGCTTGTTAGACAGCGTAACGACAACCAATTTTCGGCCGAAAGACAATCTGACGAACGCTGAAGCCATTTCGATTATGGCAAAGGTAATGAAGAAATACGAGCAGGAAGCATCGAAGATTACGCCACCGACTCAACCAGGTTTTCCAAGTGTCGTTACTTTATTTGAGAATACACCGATGTACAGCTCCAAGGATGCATCTCAGGGGATGAACGGGATGATTTCACCACAGCATGTTCGAATCCTTGCAGTACAAGAGGATTGGCTTACTTATAGCAATGTAACAGATACAAAGTGGTTTCAAGTCGCAACCTGGCTTGGACCCCAATGGATCCAGTTGGAGCTGCAACAGGTAGGCAACTTTGAACAAGTAGATACGAATTTGCTTCTACAGCAGTCAACTTCACTTCAAGATTCGCCTCACCCTGACAGTACGCTTTCGTTCGCACTCTCGCCGCAAAAGGTTCATGTCATTGGGTTTTTCCGCAGCAAATTCGCTGAGAGTTTTCTAATTGAAACATGGGTAGGGCCTAGATGGATCAGTAATCCTCATGGAGCAACTCAAAATAAATAATGAAGTTTCCAAAATTTATTGTTTACGTACCTCTCGTAATTTGATAATATTATCGCAATAACAAATGCGTTGAAGAGAAGAGTAAATAAATGAAATCTTTCACAGAGAGCTCCGTCCGCTGAAAAGGAGTAAAGAGAACTTTATTGAACAAAGCCTCAGAGCAGCACATCGGAACCAATCATGGGGGATGGTGTGACAGGAGCTCCTGTTATAGAGCTAAAGTATACGCAAGGCTTCGGATTGTCGTACTTGAAGAGGCTGATATGGCGACATATTGGTGAAACTGGGTGGTACCACGAGGATATGAATCTCGTCCCTAAGACTGGCAATAGTCTTGGGGGTGGGATTTTTTTGTTATTGCGTAAATATCTTTGCGCACGTGCTATAATATTAGGCACACCGAAATAAGCAGTTTGAATTTACTATTAAGATGCTTATCATCAGTATCATACGAATGTGAAAGGATTTGAATATAGAATGTCGAGAAAATTAAAAGTAGGTATTGTTGGAGGAACTGGCATGGTTGGCCAGAGATTCGTTGAATTGCTGGATCAACATCCATGGTTTGAAGTAACTGCCATTGCAGCAAGCAGCAGCTCCGCTGGTAAAACGTATGAAGAATCGGTTCAAAGCAGATGGAAACTGGCTACGCCAATACCTGATAATGTGAAACAAATTATCGTGCAAGATGCATCGAAAGTGGAGGAGGTTGCCACTGGGGTTGATTTTATTTTTTGTGCCGTTGATATGAAAAAGGATGAAATTAAAGCGTTAGAAGAAGCTTACGCCAAAACGGGCACGCCAGTTATCTCAAATAACTCAGCTCATCGTTGGACACCTGATATTCCGATGGTTATTCCAGAAGTGAATCCAGGTCATATTGAAATCATTGCTGCGCAAAGAAAACGTCTTGGCACATCGACAGGTTTTATCGCAGTAAAACCTAATTGCTCCATCCAAAGCTATGTGCCAGCCCTAAACGCTTTGTTAGACTTTAAACCAACGAACATAGTTGCTTCAACGTATCAAGCGATCTCAGGCGCGGGTAAAAACTTCACAGATTGGCCGGAGATGTTGGATAACGTTATTCCTTACATCGGTGGGGAAGAAGAGAAAAGCGAGCAGGAGCCGCTGCGTATCTGGGGAAATATCGTAAATAATGAAATCATTAAAGCGAGTTCTCCGCTCATTACGACGCAATGTATCCGCGTTCCAGTAACAGACGGACATTTGGCAACGGTGTTTGCATCTTTCGAAAATAAACCTTCGAAAGAAGAAATTCTTGCTCGCTGGTTGAACTACAAAGGACGTCCGCAAGAGTTGAATCTGCCTAGTGCTCCGAAACAGTTCATCACTTACTTTGAAGAAGAAAATAGACCTCAAACGAAGCTAGATCGCGAGATTGAGCGCGGAATGGGCGTTTCCGTTGGACGTTTGCGTGAAGATTCCATGTTTGATTTTAAATTCGTTGGATTATCGCATAACACATTGCGCGGTGCAGCAGGTGGTGCGGTTCTAATCGCTGAATTGCTTAAAGCAGAAGGGTATATTCAAGCGAAATAAAGCCCCGTAGGCTCCACCTGAACTTGGCTATTCCCTTAACATGCAGATAGGGGCCACACCCGTGTAGATGGATCTACACGGAGGCGGCCCTTTTTTTATTTTAGGTATGACTCGGGTAACGTTCCTGCAGGAATGTTACCGATTGGCTGATTAGAGCTTTTAATATATCCACATTGATATCTGCTACTTTATTGATGTATACACAGGCTTTTGCAGCCTCATGCTTGCCAAGCTGTTTCAATAATTCTTCTCGATCGGTATCGCCTGTTGCAAAATACAAGCTGATTTTGGCTTTTCGCGGCGAGAAACCAACTAGCGGAGCATCGCCCTCATGACCGGATGCATATTTGTAATGATAAGTGCCAAAACCAATAATGCTTGGACCCCACATTTTCGCTTCATAACCTGTTACCTCTGCAAAAATATCTAATAATTGATAAGCGTCTTCACGCTTTTTAACACTTTCCACATTTTCGATAAACTCAAGGACGCTGTTATCCGTTTCTTTCATTTTTGCTTCGTATGCCATTGAATACACTCCTTATCGATGATACCGATGTGATGACGAGCTATGATTATTTTACCAAAGAATTGTTTGAAATAGAAACATTCGTCTGGAAATGATCGTCTAATACATACAACAGGAATTGCGTATTATCATGTGGAACAAAGGGTGGGTTATTTCATGTGGACAAAGCGATATTGGTTGCCGATGGTTCAATGTACGATTCTTATAGGTGTCCTGATTACAGGTTGTGGTGATCGAAAGGTAGTAGAAGACCAAGTCGAAGTAAGTGGGAAGATCACGGCGATTAATGAAAAGGGAAGCTTTTTGGTTGTATCACCCGATAAATTCATTGGTCAGGACATGAAAATGCCTGATGCTGCATGGTATAGTATGGCGGATCATGCACGCATTGAGTTCAAGGGGAAAAAGTTACAACTGAATGAAGTCCAGATTGGATCTACCGTTAAAGTATGGACGGACGGAATGATGCTGACGAGTTATCCAGGTCAAGCAACAGGGTTTCGTTTTGAAATCATAGCACTGGATAATGGTGCAGGTGATGCAAGCGGTAAGGTCACAGCGTTAGTTACAACAGGCGAAGGTGTTAATGTGGAACGTAGCATTGAAATCGATGGGGTAAAACATAGACTGCTTCCGATTGCGCAACTAAGAAAGGGAAGCAGCCCCGTACAATTCTCTGATATAACAGTCGGTAAACAGGTGAAAATTTGGTTTGCAGGTTATGATTTCGGTAATGAGAAATTTGTGACAAAGGTGGTCATGGATAGTTAGAGGCGGAGGCAATTCATTCAATCTTGAATTAGGCAAAAGGACGTGTTCGAATGAGCCAATCGAAAGAGATTGCTATTGACTTGAAACTGGTGCAACACCTGATCCATTCACAATTTCCACAATGGGCAGAGCTGCGGCTACAACCTGTGGATTCAGCTGGAACAGACAATGTGATCTATCGTCTTGGTGATGATATGGCGGTTCGATTACCTCGAGCAGAATGGGCCATTGGACAAGTGGAAAAAGAGCAGCGTTGGCTTCCGAAGCTAGCCCCGAAGATCCCGGTATCCATGCCGGTACCACTTGCAAAGGGTGTTCCCACGGAAGACTACCCATGGTTCTGGTCTGTGTATCGTTGGCTAGATGGTGAGAATGCGACAGTTGGACAATTAGACAGCTATAACCAAGCAGCAACAGTTCTGGCACATTTCGTTAATGCTATGCAAACCGTGGACCCTACGGATGGGCCAGCCCCAGGTTCTCACAATTCTGGCAGGGGAGAACCTTTAGCGATGCGAGATGGGGCAGTTCGAGATGCTATCGCGAGTTTAAAAGAAATCATCGACCCTGTCGTGGCACAGGCTGCATGGGAATTGGCGCTTCATGCTCCTGTATGGCAAGGACAAGGTGTTTGGATCCATGGAGATTTGCATCCGGGGAATCTTCTCATTGAACAGGGCGAGCTTAGCGCTGTGATTGACTTTGGCACCTTAGGCGTGGGTGATCCTGCCTGTGACCTTATGGTGGCATGGACATTTCTTACATCGGAGAGCCGTGGAAATTTCCGCAGCTTGTTAACGGTCGATGAAGCAACTTGGTCGCGAGCGCGCGGCTGGGCACTTTCCTTCGGATTGATCGCTTACGCTTACTACTTAGACAAGAATCCAGGGCTTGCGGCCATTTCGCGACGCGCGATTGATGAGGTGCTTAGCGAGCATGCGAAGCTATACGCATAATTGAATTTAAGTTCACAATGATTTGTAGATAGGAGAAATACATCATGCTTAGTGCCATCTTACAAGGAATTCTTTTATCAGCAGGTCTGATCTTGCCGTTAGGTGTACAAAATGTATTTGTTTTTAATCAAGGTGTGACACAACCTCGTTTAATTAGAGCGTTACCGGTCGTTCTTACAGCATCACTTTGTGATACGGCATTCATTACTTTGGCTATTTTAGGAATATCCGTCATTATCGTTACGATACCTGCTATTAAGTTCGTGCTTTTCATATTAGGTATCCTGTTCCTTATCTATATGGGGATTGTGACGTGGAAAAGCAAACCTGCCGCCACGACATCCGATGAAAAAGCGTTATCACCTAAGAAGCAGATCGCATTTGCTGCATCGGTTTCACTTTTAAATCCTCATGCGATTTTGGATACGATTGGAGTCATAGGAACCAGTTCTATCCATTATGTTGGAAAAGAAAAATTGGTATTTGCAATTGCCTGTATACTCGTGTCATGGATTTGGTTTTTTACGCTTGCCGTCGTGGGGAGACAGGTTGGGAAATTAGATAAATCGAACACATTTATGAATTATCTCAATAAAGCTTCAGCGTTGATCATGTGGGCGACTGCCGTTTATTTACTTACGCAATTAGTCTAAACGAAATAGGGCATGGCTGAAGACTTTTTTCTTGATTTTCACAGTTATGTCCGACTATAATAAAGGAAATATTTGGTATGTGTAACTGGCGAAACGTAGATCACTACGGGGGAGCACATATTCCATAACAGCCGTTCGCCTGGGCAAAGTATTTGATCAATCGATCAAATGCTTTTTTTATTTCGAGGAGGAGAATGGAATGGAACGAGCTAGAAATGTGGCGGTCCTCATTTATGAAAAGGTGGATTTATTGGATATTGCAGGGCCATTCGATGTGTTTGGGGTATCGAGTAATTGGGGCAAAGATTTCAAGGTTTATACAGTTGGCGAAAAGCAAAATCCTGTGAACACAGTCAGCGGCCTTACGATTCAACCCAAATACAGCTTCGACAATTGCCCATTGCCAGACATTTTGATTGTACCCGGTGGTTTAGGCTCACGCACTGAAATGAACAACGCAGCGATTACCTCATGGATTAACCAAACTTCTGCTAGTGCGGAAATCGTTTTATCCGTTTGCACAGGTGCGCTATTGTTAGCGAAGGCAAACCTACTGGACGGTTTACGAGTGACGACCAATCGAAATGCATTTGATTTATTGCGCGAAAATGCACCACCTAGTGCTGTGATCGTTGAGGATGTTCGATATGTGGATAATGGCAAGATTGTGATGTCCGCTGGGGTTACCGCGGGATTCGATGCTGCGCTCTATGTCGTTGCTAGGTTATTTGGCGAAGAAAGAGCGCTCGCTTCCGCTGCTAAAATTGAGTATCATTGGCACAAAGATGAGAAAACGACAGCGCTGCAACAAAACGATGTATTTAGCATTAGAAAAGCTCAAATAGAAGATGTAGATAACATTCAGAAATTGTTTATTGAAGCAGCTCACTGGATTCAATTGTCAAAGGGATTCACACAGTGGAGAGAGGATTCGTTTACCAAAGCCTACGTAACATCTTTCATTCATGAGCAAGAAGTATTTGTCGCATGTCAGAAGGGTGAGATAATTGGTTGCTTTTCCATCCAGTGGAAGTACGAAGAGATTTGGGGAGACTTGTTCCATGATGATGCTGGATACGTACACCGGTTAGTCGTTGCGCGAAAATATAAAGGAGAGAGTTTCGGCAGCAGGTTATTATCTTGGGCAGAGGACTATATAAAGAACAAGGGGAAAGGCTGGCTGCGTTTAGATTGTATGGCAGATAACCCAACATTGAATGACTACTATCGTAGCCTTGGATTCATTTATCAGGGTAGATTCGATGGTCGCGGTTGGAGCGCCAACTTATATGAACGAGAAATTGAATAAGTAAGGTAATCGCAATCTAATAAAGCTGCCCGACAAGTAGAATAATCTATTTGAGGGCAGCTTTTGTGCGCTCACGGGGATAAACTCAACCACTATCTGATAATCAGTAAATCGTTCTATGAAATAGTGGATTTTGTTTCTTGAAGGGTTGAAGGGAACTTCTTAGAATGAGAGGGGGCTTCCTCTGGTTTGTTCTCTTTCCAGATCCCTTTATGATAGACTAAGAAAATATTTGACATTGAACAGCTGAAGCGAGGGATATTCACGTGCCGTTACTAAACTGGTTTTCATCTTTAACCTTAAAAAATCGCCTTTTCCTGGCGTTCATCGTACTTATTCTTCTGCCGTTCTCTGTCTTGGATATTTATAATTTTCAAAAAGTGAAGCTCAATTTACAACAAAAAACGAGTGAACAAAGCCTTGTACAAATGAACAAAATGAATGAATCACTTGAAAGTCTGCTCGCTACAACGTTTAAGACGATTACGATGTTCGAGCAAGATTCATCCGTCATTTCCGTGTTAAAGCAGCCAGAAGCAGTCGATCAAATCGTCAATCAACGTAAAATTGAAGAACGTTTTCGTTCGGTAACGAATAGTCTGTTCATCTCTAGTCCACCCGTTTTCTATACGATTGCTGATTTACTCGGTAATGTGTATACCTCATTCCCGCCAGCGCAGCGCTTAAATTATGAATTGATACAGTCAAAGCCTTGGTTTAAGAGTGCTTTAACTGCTTCTGCACCGTATCAATGGCAGTTGGAAAGTAATGAAGTGCTGTTTGATGTTAACAAAAGCCCGCAGCTAGTTGCCATTTCTACTCCTATAAGGGACGCAGATGGTATCATTCGAGCGATCATACACATCGCTGTGGATTACGAAAGCTGGTTTAAATCAGCTACTAACGGAAGTCCAACCTCCGATCAGTATTATTTGATAGATCAAAGAGGAATCGAGATCGTTCACTCTGGTGCAGAAAAGTCTACCATGGCATTGGAGTCACCGATCAAAGATCGTTTGCTTGCAGACGGTTCCAGTAGTGGCTTTTTCATACATGGCAGTACGTTTATTAACTATACCGTTGTACCCTCATTCCATGCCTATTTAATCAAAACAGTGCCATCGAATGTACTCTTTGCTGAGCTTCGATCGATTCAGAAAGCCTATATGGGTACACTTATTGTTTTCACAATCGCCTTCATGCTGATCACGTTGCTTATCGCGTCTGCGGTTACGCGTCCACTTCGACTCATTCAAGCTAAAATGCTCGATGTCGTTCGGAAAGATTTGAAAGTAAGACTTCCTGATCAAAGATACGGCGGGGACATTCAGCCCATTGTACAAGCCTTCAATCAAATGATTGTCGATATGAACGGCCTCATACAACGCTTAAAAGTTGAGGAACGGCAGAAGGAAGCTAGTCGATTCCAAATGCTGCTTTCGCAGATGAATCCTCATTTCTTGTTGAATACGTTGAACACAATTCGCTGGCTGGCTTTGGAAAAAGGGGACAACGCGATTCCGAAAATTTGTGTGTCGCTTGGAAGATTAACAGAGGCAGGATTGAAGCTCGATGTAGATCTCATTCATTTGGAACAAGAGTTAGAGCTTGTCCGAGGTTATGTCTATATCCAACAATTCCGATATGATCAGAAGTTTCAAGTTGACTATGTGTATGCCGATGACTTGACATACGCACTCGTACCGAAACTTAGCCTTCAACCGATCGTGGAAAATGCCATTTATCACGGAATTTCGCAGATTCAAGAGAAAGGTCACATCTCGATCCATGTTTATACGAAAGAATCACATCTTATCCTTGAGGTGGTCGATAATGGCATCGGTCTCGTAAAAAGTGAAGGAGTGTCCAAAAAGGACCATAATGGCATCGCTTTACAAAATTTGAGAGAGCGTTTAGCCCTCCTTTTCAAGAAAGAAGCAAGTCTTGAATTCGTTCCGGTATCACAGGGTTGCAGGGTACGTATCCAGCTTCCGCTCCTTATGTCCACCCCTTACCAGAAAGGAAGTGATTCCCATGTGGACCGTTCTACTCGTTGAGGATGAGGTATTCGTTCGAAGAAAAGTGAGAGAAACGATGCCTTGGAAGGAAATGGGCTTCACCATCATTGGAGAAGCAGGTAATGGCTTAGAGGCGATGGAGAAAATTCGTGAATGCCAACCTGACGTTGTCATCACAGATATTGTCATGCCGCTGATGAATGGTGTGGACTTGTTGAAACAAGCGCGGAAGGAAGGCTTCACAAGTCGTTTCGTCATGCTGACGGTTATGAGTGATTTCGAGAACGTTCAGCAAGCGCTGGAGTTCGGCGCGTCCAGTTATATGCTCAAGCTTTATATGGATCAAGAGACATTAGCAGAGACAATGAGTAAGGTAGAAAAAGAGCTTATCGACCGCAGAAGTGCCGAAATACGGGAAGCTGAAGCGCTGTTATATAAACTGTGGAAGTTAATGCCCGGGGGAGCCGAGTCCCCGGAAATAAAGGGAAGCGAGCTTGAGGTTCCTGGTGTTCATGGACGCAGTCTGAGTATCATCGCGGTACAACACGGGCAACCAACCTACACACGAGATGATTTCTTCGCACTCCGTGTTATAGACAACGATGTGGCATCCGCAGCTGTCTGGCATTTGCTGACCATGGACGGGGTTAGCTACCTATTTATGTGGTTGCCAACAAATTCGCAGTTCAACATTTTTGCAGAAAAAGCCTTGCCATATAGCCTAATCTATACGGAATTAATCTCTGCTGCACACCTCATGGATACGTGGAAAAGCATTCAAATTAAATTGAATTTGGAATGGTACAATCCCACTTTCAGGGCGAAGCTATGCACTTCTGCAGGCACACCTTTGCGTGAAACTGCTGATACGTGGGGGTTGGAGCATGAAATCTGGCACAACTTGGAGCAGCTAAGATGGGATGCCGTTGTTGGCGCGGTGAATGAGCTGTGGGGTAAATTCGAAGTTCAGCAAGCTCCGCAGCTGCAAGTGAAGCAAGCAGCCGCGAGAATTGCCCATTTGTGCGCGAGAATATCGCAACTCAACACGGTTGACGAAGAGGCGATACTCGCATCCGACCATCATCGGCTAAAATTGGTGTTCATGGCTCGTTTGGAAACGCATTTCAAACACTTGAGCGCTTCGCGCATTCCTATATCTGATCATCCAGAGGTCAATAAGATCATCTCCTATTTGCATGAACACTATGTGGAGGAAATTACCTTAGACACCTTGGCAAAGTTAGTTTGCATGGATGATAAATATGTTAGCGGTTTATTTAAGAAGAAACTTGGCGTCAGTATTATTCAATATTTGCATCAGATTCGAATTGAACATGCCCAAAGATTGCTGCGGGAAACGGATCGAACGATTAGTGAGATTGGTGAACGAGTCGGGTTCGCGAATGATAATTATTTCATTAAGATTTTTAAACGTTCGACTGGCGGGACACCTGCAAGCTTCAGAAACCGAACATAAACCCTTTTCGTGTTTTTTCGACAATGTGACTTTTGTTCTATAGATTCATGGATTCTGTTTCTTATTCGCATTCGTAATGGGTGATAAAGTAGGTACTGTAAGTAATCAATTGCAGGAGGTCAATCCAAATGACAAAGAGAAAGAACACAATGATGCTTGGTGCACTAGCTCTTACTTTAGGTCTTACAGCATGCGGTAATACTTCTGGTGACTCATCCTCCAGCAACTCTAGTACGACTAGTCCTAGTACTACAGCAGCCTCTGGTAAAGTCGTAAAGTTAAAAATGTGGGGAGGCGTTCCACCAGAATCCGGCCCTCAAGCTGTGGTTGACGATTGGAATAAGAAAAACCCAGACATTCAAGTGGAGTACGAACGTTATGTAAATGACGACGCAGGAAATCTGAAGTTAGATACGGCATTGCTCACGGGTCAAAGTGTTGATTTATTCGTGAACTATTCAGGGACAGCATTGAAGAAACGTGTAGATGCAGGTGTAGCGTTGGATTTGAGCAGCTATACCGACTATAACATTGAGCAGAAGATGGGCTCGACGACGAAGGATTGGCAAGTTAATGGTAAATATTACGGTATTCCAACCGTTAAAAGTACGTTCTTCGTGTGGTTTAACAAAGAGATGCTTGATCAGGCTGGACTTAAAGTACCTACATCCTGGACATGGAAGGATATGCAGGACTATGCCACCAAATTGAAAGCCGATAAGCGCTTTGGACTTGTCCAGCATTTGGAATCGTTCCCAGATTCCTTGGATTCAGCTTTGACTCACGATGGGTACACGAAAAAAGATGGCAGTTCAAACCTTGATAATCCATTAATGGGTACTTGGTTAGATACATTGAATACCATGATGAAGGACAAGAGTACGCCAATGCTTGGCGAACAGCTGACAACCAAGATGCCTGTAGAAACGATGTTTCTTAAAGGTGAGAGCGCAATGCTAAACGCAGGTTCCTGGATTTTCCGAAATTCAAATAACATGAAAGATAATCCAAGGACATTCAAAATTGCATTCGCGCCTGTTCCGAGGCTAGATAGCAATGAGCAAAATGGTATCGGTCGTGGTGGGTTAGGCGATTTCGTTTCGATCAACGCGAAGACGGCTAATAAAGATGCAGCATGGAAGTTCTTGAAATGGTATGCAGACGGAGGATTACTGCCACTTGCTTCTGGCGGACGAATTCCTGCTTCCAAAGATGCGAATGTTGAGGATGCTTTGAAGTTGCTATTAGGTGAAAATGAGAGTACGTATGATATTCCTTCTTTGAAATATGTACTGTTTGAGAACAAAACTCCTACGTTTACGCGTAACCTGCCTCAACAAGTCATGGACCTGCGCAGGGAAGAATATGAGAAGTTTTTCTTAGGCAAGCAAGATACTGCAACAACTTTGGCTGCTATGGTAAAACGACATAATGAATTTATGAAAACAACCAAATAATTAGAAAAGCAGGGGGAGTGGCTTCGGCTGGTTCCCCTGTATGCATACTAAGGGAGGTTATCGGATGTGAAGAAAAACTGGATGGCCAGACAAAGTTTAACCGGCTATTTATTTATTGCACCAAACATGCTGGGTGTTCTTCTCTTTTTTATTGTACCAGCAATTTTCTCTTTCGGTCTTATTTTCACTAATTATCAATTCGCTAATCCCAATTATCATTTCGTGGGCATTGATAACTTTAAACGACTAATCCATGACGATCTTTTCTATGTTTCGCTCCGAAATACGGGGTGGTATCTCCTGTCAGTACCCATTTCAATTATGCTTGCGTTTCTTGTAGCACTTGTACTGAATAAGCATGTGTATGCCAAAGGATTGCTGCGCGCCATGTATTTCCTACCATACATTACAAGTGGTGTAGCAGTTGCTTTCGTATGGATGCTGTTGTTTCAACCTTCTGAAGGCCCAATCAATCAGATGTTACGAGCAATAGGCATGTCAAATCCACCGGGATGGCTCTCTACAACGGAAACGTCCATGATGGCTATTGATATCATCTGGATTTGGTTCATGCTCGGCTATAATATGATTATTTATTTGGCGGCGTTACAGGAAATTTCCCCTGAGTTGCTCGAAGCTGCCAAGGTGGATGGCGCAAGCGGATGGGTCAAAATTAAATCCATCATTTTTCCTATTGTCAGCCCGACGACGTTCTTACTTCTCATTACTGGTCTAATTATGACCATCAAATCGTTTGGGTTGATCCAAGCCATTACACAGGGTGGTCCTGGGAACAGTACGACAATTTTATCTCTCTTCGTCTACAAAAATGCGTTCGGCTATTATGAAATGGGCTACGCATCTACGATATCCTGGGTATTGTTCTTAATTATCGCCGCGATTACATTCGTCCAATGGTTTGGGCAAAAGAAATGGGTTCATTATTAAGATATTTGAATCCGTATTGAAGATAGCCGATTCATCGGCGAATAATTGAGTAGGAGGTAACCTCTATGGCTACTGTGCAATCAGACATTAGGGCAAGTGCAAAAGTTCGAACCAAGAGGCGGTTTCCGCTCCCAACCCTAATCAAAGCAGGAACGACACTTATCATGTTTATCCTTGGTCTTGCTATGATTATGCCATTCATTTGGATGATCAGTACGTCATTTAAATCGCCAGCTGAAGTATTTGAATACCCCATCCGCTGGATTCCGTCCCATTTTAATATGGAGCATCATATCCGAGTTTGGACAGGCAGCATGGGCTTTGCAACTTACTATATGAATTCCATTAAGGTAGCGGTAGTTTGTACAATTGGCGCGACGTTGCTCTCTTCCTTGGCTGCTTATAGCTTCGCCAGAATTACGTTCAAAGGTAGAGATACTTTGTTTCTAATCTACTTGTCAATGATGATGATTCCGCCTCAGGTATTGTTCGTTCCGAAATTCATTATGTTTGAATGGGTGGGTATTTATAATACACTATGGGCACTTATTCTGCCTGGTATGATATCTATTTTTGGTGTGTTTTTAATGAGACAGTTTTTCATTCGGATTCCAGCCGAAATCTCAGAATCGGCTTTCATGGATGGAGCCGGTCATTATCGTATATTTCTTCAACTGATGCTTCCTTTAGCAAAGCCTGCTATGGCTACGTTAGCGATCATCGATTTTTCTTGGCATTGGAACGATTATGAGAACGCACTCGTATTTCTGACGGATCGCAAATTATATACGATTCCATTGGGTTTGCAGAATTTCATTATGGAATTTAATGTGGATTACAACGGAATGATGGCTGCGGCTAGTGCAGCTATTCTACCGATGATTCTCGTCTTCATGCTGGGTCAGAAGTTCATCATTCAAGGGATTTCCAATACAGCTGTGAAAGGATAATGAGATAAAGTTGATGAAAGCCGATAAAGCCAGTAGACGCGTGATGCGTTTAACTGGCTTTTTGCCTACTAAAAATTGACATCAATCGCTAGGGGAGATATGATTTTAGTGGGTAACACGATGGAACAGGGGTGTGAAGAATCATGCAAAAGCAATTCAAAGTCGCAGCAGGCATCTCTCTTGCAGGATATGTCGTCAGTCTCATTACGACTAATTTCTTACCGGAAGCCATTAATTTATTAGTACCAACAACGTTAACATTTGGAACTATTCTAGTCCTCCAACGTACTTCCAAAGCCATTATGGGAACAACGACTAATGTGCCTATAAGCGAACCTGCTACGAATAAAACTTTAGCACCGGTTTCCAATCCGACAAGCGATACAGAAATCCAAGCTGAGAATGATCCCTTCTGGGGACCGATTGCCGAGTATATTCATGTGATTGAAGAGACAATGATCTCGGAGGGGCAGAAGAATACCTTAGATGATGAAATTGTCGAAAAGACGCTTAGCTTGCTCTCTAGGGTAGGTCGGTTAATTCCTCAATTAAAAGAGCTAAATGATGCAAATATGAATCATAACATACAAAGATTGATCTTTAAGGATTTAAATGGCGCGATTAATCCCTTTCTGAAGTTAGGCGGGGAAGCCAAACGATTGAATCGTCGACTTCTTCTTACAGGAATCAAGGATATTAACTCTAAGCTCACCGACTATGTAGAAACGATCGAACAAAAAGATTTAATTGAATTGCAGACACGCATGGAATTAATCCAGCAGCGCTATCGTTCAACAGACTAAGGAGGCATGGAAAACTTGACAACCCAATTGGTGCAATTAAAACCGACCGATTTGCAGAAAGTAGAGCAAGAAGCCAAACAATTACTCGACAAAGTTTCGTCGACCGATACGATGGAATTAGAAACCTTAATGGATTCGATTGGACGTATGGGATCCAAAACGATGGAACAAGCGGGACAATCTCTAGCGATGCTAGAACGCCCGGTGAATGAATTGATGTCGGGTAAACGCTCAGAGGTCCAAAACAACATTTTGAAGCTGCGCGGCGAAATTGATTCGCTCAGTAAGAGCAAGCAGCTTGGCTTTTTTGAGAAAATGATGAAGAAGACGCCACTTAAGAACTATATTTATAAGTATCAGTCCGTGAAAACAAATGTAAATGCCATTGTACAATCCCTTCGTAATGGGAAGGAAACGCTAGAAGAGAACATGGCGTATATGAAGACGCTGAAGAAAAATTCAATTGAGTCTGTCTATAATTTGCAAATGCGAATTGCGATGGGAGAAAATTTAAAGCAGCTTTTCGAAGTTGAAATAGCCAAGCCCGAGAATGAACATCGTAAAACACATCTGGAGAGAGGACTTCGTAAGGTAGTGACGCGGATTCAGTCCTTTCAAGAGATGGTGATCCTGTATCAACAAGCGATTGCAGGAACCGATATCATTAACGACAACAACGATAAGCTGATTGATGCCGTAGATGCGACGATTGACAAAACACAGAACCTGTTGACAGTCTCTGCCATGATTTCTATGGCCATTGAGGATCAAGTTCAGACAATTGAAGCCGTCAATTCCGCGAACTCGACATTGAATAAAATGTTTGAAGATAATTCGCGATTATTGAAAGAAACGACGCAACGAACGAATGAGCTGCTTGGGAAACCAGGTTTGCAAATGGATTCGATTGAGAGAGGCATGACAGACTTATTCGCTGCGTTGGATTTATTTGAACAGTCAAATCGGACAATCATCCAATCAGCAACGGAGCACACGCAACGGCTTGGTAACATCAGCCAGCAAATGACACAAAGGCTTGGCTTAACGCCTGGGAATAAAACGAATGTAGAAATAAAAGCGTCTGAGCTTAGCGGATTATTGGAATAAATTGGATAGATTGACAGAGCTGCCAAGGATCTAATCTTTGGCGGCTTTTTTGTGCTTGCCTCATGCCGCTTAACCCATGCCATTTCGTTCTCCTGACATATGATAATCCATACGTTTGAATAATGGAGATGAGTAAATGTTTATGCAAATTAAAGAAGAGATTAGCAAGACACCCCAAATCGATGTGCTAATCCCAGCAATTGAGAAGGATCTGGGGACGCTCCCCCTAGTCATTGACGCTGTAAGGAAATATGTTAAGCATCCGATTGGTGAAATCATCATTGTGGCTCCGCGGAAACAACGAATACTCGATCTATGTGAGAGAAAAGGATGCCGCTTCGTACATGAAGATACCGTTCTCCCTATCACGAAAAAGGACATCCATTATCAGTCCAAAACGTGGGATCGGACTGGATGGCTGTACCAACAGTTACTTAAATTGAACGGAGATACCCTCTGCACATCCAATTATTATATGGTCATTGATGCGGATACTGTGCTCATACGACCGCATGTTTTCAAAGTTGGTGATAAGACGGTATTTTATTGTCGGAACTGGAGTCAGGGCGAATATTTCAATACGTATAGAAAGTTGATGGGTAGAAATCGATCAGCTCGATTGTCCTTTGTTACCCATTACATGCTTTTCGAGAGGTCTAAAGTCAAGCAGTTGAAACAAACCATTGAATCCAAACATAAGAGTTCCTGGTATTCCGCCATTATGAAAAGTATGAATAAATCCAAGCAGTTTGCCTTTTCGGAATTTGAAACGTATGGCAATTTTCTATATGCATCCGAGGCTCACAAGATGATTTTAAAGCCTGCATTGAATAAGAGCTTACATTTGAGCAATTCCCAAATTACACCTTCGAGGATGTCTTCCTTAGCTAAAAGGTACAGATCCATTTCTTTGCATAAGCGCAAAGGATATGTTAAAACCCATAGGTTGGTGACCCAATGAAGCCTTATGTGGTTGTCTGGAAGGGACCTGTACACAAAGCGAGCGGTCTCGGTCATGCAAGTAGAACCTATGCTGCTTCTTTGAAACGGAAAGGCGTTCACGTAAGGCTAGGTAATTCTAGAGTTAGTAAAAGACCTTCCATGGGTAAAAGAGTGCTGATCTATCACGATGTTCCGAGCCATATGCAGTGGGAGCGTGCACGAAGTTTATATGATTCTATGATTCTAAATACCGTTTGGGAAACAAGTAAAACGCCAACTGAGTGGCTTTCTCATATGAATAAATTTGATGCCGTATGTGTACCCACGCAGCATAATAAGCGTGCACTTCTGAACAGCGGGGTTACCGTTCCCATTTACATTGTTCCTCATGGTGTAGATACGAAGTCCTTTCATCCGAACAATAAGAAGTTTGTATTGCCGCGTGCTGCCGGTAAGTTTACTTTCGTGTCTGTATTTGGCTTTCAGCACCGTAAGAACCCAGAAGGCCTATTGCGCGCGTACTGGGAAGAGTTTTCCTCCAATGATAACGTTATTCTTGTGATCAAAACGAACGGCTATGAACCTTATGAGACTGAAAAATGGATTCAGAGTCAAATCTGGCAATACAAAAAGAGATTGGGTCTACACAAAGATACAGCCCCCGTTGTCATTATTGGCAGACGATTAAGCGAATGGCAGATGAAAGGTCTATATACACTGGGAGATGCCTTCGTTCTTCCGACGCGAGGCGAGGGGGTAGGCCTCCCTTTTCTGGAAGCATTGGCCAGTGGCATCCCTGTCATCACCACGGCCTGGGGCGGACAAATGGATTTCCTTACGAACAATAACTCATTTCTCATTCCCTATCAATTGAAGAACCCGTCCATTAGCATGAATAGTCGACATGCCATATCGCGCTCATTCAGCTACCTGTTTGCTGAGAAGGGACAACTGTGGGCTGAACCTGATCATCATAGTTTACGAATGAATATGAGGAGAGCCTACGAGAATCCTGCATTATGTAAGCGTAAGGGAAGTCAGGGGAGATTAGATGTCCTTCCTTTGACGTGGTCTCGTGCAGGGATGCTGTTGAAACATGCGGTAGAGAAAGTCATTCAATCCAAGAAATAAGGGTGAAGTGTAATGTCTCCCAGGAAAGGAGGATTTGGCTTGCGTATTGTACTTTTGTGTGGAGGATCAGGTAAAAGGTTATGGCCTTTATCCAATGAGATTCGCTCCAAGGTTTTTCTTAAGCTTTTGAAATCCACAAATGGGGTTAGAGAATCGATGATTGAGCGAATATGCAGACAATTGGATGAGGTAGGTTTACTGCCATCCACATGTATCGTCACACATCATAGTCAAGTAGAGATCACTCGTACGTATGTTGGCGAACACATCCCTATCATAAGTGAACCCTATAAACGAGGAACTTATGCAGCCATCGCTTTAGCAGTCACTTATTTGCATGAGCGTATGCAAATTGATTTGGATGAAACGATATGTATTCTCCCAGTGGACACTTATGCAGATTCCGCGTTTTTCCAGTTGCTTCATCGCTTTCCCGAGATCCTCTTACGATCCAAGGCTGATCTTGCACTTCTCGGAACGAACCCGACATTGCCCTCCGATCAATTCGGCTATATTGTTCCAGTACTTCCGAAAGAGAACGAGGAATTTTCTTTTATTGGTCATTTCATCGAAAAGCCGAATGAGAAAGCTGCTATTGAGTTAATTGAGCAGAATGCTTTATGGAACTGTGGTATATTCGCATTTCCTTTAAAGTACATGCTAGCCTATTTGAAGGACAAAGCGGAGCCAGCTTTAGTTGAGTCATGGCTGGCTAATTATGAACAACTTGCCAATACAAGTTATGATCATGAAGTCGTTGAACACAGTCAAAACGCTGTGGTTATTAGATATGAAGGCATATGGCAGGATGTGGGCACATGGAAGGCGTTAACCCCTCATTGCGAGCAAAACGTTTTTGGACCAGGAAGGATCTCGGACGATTCTGTAAATACACATCTTATCAACGAACTTCCTTATCCCATAGAAGTCATTGGTGTATCGGATCTCGTTGTCGCGGCAAATTCGGACGGTATTTTGATTGCAAACAAGGAGAAAGCCCATTTGATTAAGGAAAGGCTAGCACAAGCCACTCAGATTCCGATGCACGTAGAGAAAAGATGGGGTTCTTATCAAATTTTGAGATATTGGAAGAATGATGAAAATGGGACAGAGGGTATGCTTAAACTTGTGAAGCTCACCCCTGGGAAGATGACCAGTTATCACCTGCATGAGAATCGACAAGAAAGTCTAACGATTCTTTCAGGTATCGCAGAACTTCTTATGGAGGACAAACTGTATAGACTGATAGCAGGTGATGTTATGCTGATTCCTGCTGGCATTAAGCATGGCATCAAGGCGGTTACCCAACTTGAATTCATGGAAGTCTTGTTGGGCAAGGAACTGTCACAAGAAGATTTCATTCGTTTTTCACAAACATGGTAGGATAAGGGGATATAGATTATTTCGACTATCACAGGACCGGAGGCGCCAGTATCCCTCGAGATAGTCGATTATTTCGACTATCTCGGCCATAAATAAGGGGCAAGCTTCGCTTACCCCAACAGCTAAAGCTTACAAAATTCTGGCGTATAAAAATAGACCAGTCACGTAACCGTGGCTGGTCTATTTTCGTTCAATGATCTTATCGCTTTACTATAAAATCAGCTTCGGAGAACCAAGCTCCATTCGCAAAATCTCGTCCCCGTATATGAATGCGATCCTCGTAGACATCAACAATCAGCCCTTCGGAACGATTTCCTTGAATTAGCTGGTCATTACTATCGTAGGGGTAACTCACGGAAGAGCTATTAACCATTGTAAATACATCCCTGATTAGCGTTGAGGTTAATCGCAACTCCCAATGGGTATGTCCTGTGAAAAAAATGACTTCCGGATATTGGGATAACATCTGTTTCAATTCATTATGCTGAACAATGCCCCGTGGCAGACTGCCAGATACGGTTCCTTGCAGAGGCTGATGCAGAAATATAAACAGAGGTTTATGTTGGATATAGTTTTCTTGTAATTTACTTTGCAGCCAGCTTAATTGCGTGGAGGACAACCAGGCATCTTCCTGATTAGCAGGATCAGATTGTCTATAACGCTCGGAACCTAAGAAAATAAAATGAAAGTCTTGAATCCAACGATCGTAATAGACGCTAGGCATTTGTATAAAAGCTAGAAAACGTTCCAAAGAAGCACTGTCCAATTCGCCGTTGGGGAATGTGGTTGGAGACCAATCTCCAGCAGCATTGTAATAGGCTTTGTAGTAATCGTGGTTGCCAATCGTGTAGTAAATTTGCTTGGGTAGCGGATGTGACTGCAAGATGGTGGTTATCTTTGCATAGTCATTGGCACGTCCATCGCCTAGGTCTCCGTTAATTACTAGCGCCTCTAAACTCGGATTTAACTGGTGTAAATCCTCTAAGGCATCACTTAACTTACTCTGAGCTTGCGTATCCCAGTATTGAATGTGAATATCACTGACAACCGAAAAACGTAGCAAAGGGGAGATATCAGCAACTTTACGTAGTTCAATAGCTAGACGGAGAATCTCGTCTTTGTCATTTTGAGATTGAACGAATGTCATTCGCGGTTGAAGAAATGATTCTATGATTTTGAGAGCATCATTCTCATTCAGCACCAGTAACCTCCCCCTTAATCCTGATGTCGTAAGAATATTAATCCTGCGATTGACCTGAAGCTAATCTTAACGCGTTGGCCAGTCGGTGAATCTCATCTTTATCCTCTTGGGAAGTGACGAAATACCACATTGGACTCAAAAAGGTCTCAATAATTATGTTGGCATCTTCTGGGCTTAACACACGCATCGCCTCCCGCAATCAGGTTGTCCAACTAGTACTAGCATATGTTGTATCCTGCTTGAAAGAAATGAGTAAGGCACACATTTTTAAGGACAACGGTAGTGATCTGCCGAAATTATCGATGAGGCTTACGGTATTGCGAAGGTCTCATGCTCATATGCAGGCTCCTTAATTGCTTCAAATGGGGGAAGAGACTATTTCGGAGCTTCCGTGTCGAGCACAAATGCGCCTAACAAAGGGGCAGATAACACCTATAATTCAGCGAGCAGCGCTATCATCGTGGATAACGGAACAACTGGATACTCGGAGCTTTCTGGGACATTTGGGGATAGCAGTTTGTTTGGGGATAGCAGTTTGTTTGGCTATAACAATTCATCAACGCGATATTCCTTTACACCTGGTGCAGCTGTGAAATGGACGCCGACTCTAGCGGCAGGTACCTATAAGGTCTCGATTTATCGGATCGTGTACTCGACTAGTGACAACAATGCGCAGATTAGGGGTAATTCCGTTGCTGGACTTTCCAGTCCGATATCTGTGGATTATACAACTGGTACTAGTGGCTGGTACACGCTCGGTAATTTCACATTCATAGCAGGGACTAGCGGCTATGTGACGAATTCCTTCAGTGGGAATACGGGCAAAAACCTTCGCGCAGATGCGGTCATGTTTGAATTGCAATAGAAGGGCAAGAAGCCGTCCCAAAGGTTAAAACCTAAGGGGACGGCTTTTCTGTTGCTGTAGTGATGAAAACCATCACAATAGATCATCTGCTTGCCACTTTCTTACGTGGAGCAAGAATCTTCTGTAGTCGTTTCGCACATTGCTCTGCCGACTCCATGCCTTCCCAATATAACATCATTTCCTGATTAACCTCTTGCATCATTTGCGTGTCAGAGATGGTTTCATGTTGATAGAAGGCGTCATGTAACTGACCGTCTGAAATATGGAGAGACGCCAAATCAAGTGGATCCCACATCATCTTATTAATGTCGTGAAGGACAGAAAGGAAGCGGGATTCGCCGATTTTGGCTTGCACATCCGGATGGCAAGCTGTCTGAAGGAATTGGATCGCCAGTTCACGTTCCGTACTTGCGGAATGAACCATCAAGGCATTCGCGATTAGCAATGTATTCGGTGAATCTCCGAATGGCATCGGCGCGAATTTGGGCTCGAAAGGCAGCTTGTCGCCAAATCCAGCAAGCTCAATGGTGGTCGTTAGCATCATGGCGACTTGCTCGCTTTGGAAGGCGACGCGATGCAGTTGCATATGAGAAACGAGCGCGCTTCTTTGTCGATAGATCATATCGTGCATAAAAGTTAACGTGTCTAGAAGCGCTTTCTTATTCGGCTTATGAAAGTCAAAGCCATGCTGCATCGCGATTACGTTCCATCGGTTAAGCGTCGAAGGGAGTGAAAAACCATAATTATCGATAATCCCGTCATCGTTCGTATCAAAAGTTAATCGCCTAGCTGTCTTAATAAACGCTTCCTTATCCCATCCATGACGCGGTGCTTCGACATTATATTTGTTGAACATGCGCGGATTGTAGGCAAGGCAAATACCTGAAAATGTGACAGGTATGGCTTTGACGCTGCCATCCTTGCGGAATCCGTCGATCACCTTAGGGTACATTCGATTCAGCTCATCGTCCATAATCCTGTCTAAACTAACGAAGTCATCCATCGATTTAAGCTCTTGGAAGATCGTGTCTGTAATGATACAAATGTCTGGTTGAATGCCCATTTCGATACACTTATGAAGGGACTCCCAGAATTGTGTGATTGGGAAGCTAAGCAATTTAATATCCACGTCGAGGTGCTGTTGTTCGAACGTTTCACAAATGAATGGCAAGCAGTGATCGACAAAGTAAGAGGGCGTAATTGTCAAAATGCGCAATACTTTCCGCTTCGATTTCCGCACTGTGACGTTAGGGGAGACGAAGGTGCCAAGTCCGGCTTTTTTCACAACGAGCCCTTCCTTCAACAGGAGGTCGAGCGATTTGCGAACGGAGCTGCGGCTGAGTTCGTAATATTTGCTTAATTCATTTTCGGACATGAGGAACTCATCCTTCTTAATAAAGCCCGAAAGAATTTGCTCCCGCAGGATATCGGTCAAAGAAGAATAGCAATATTGGTCCTTTTTTCTCATAACTAGAATCGCCACCTATTTGCGCAGTTGTATGTATTCTAAACAATATTTGGAAAATATACAACAAGAAAATAATGAGGACTAGCAAGGCTTTTGGTCAATTTAAAGACATGTTTTGAACATGTATAGTACTTGTATTTTTTTGTGATTATAAATTATAATGGGATTGTAAACGGGGGGTGACCATATGGCTTCCATCATCAATGCCAAGTCAAATCGTGTTATTCGAAAAGTATATCGATATCGATGGTTCTATCTGTTAATGGCCCCAGGCTTATTGTACTTCCTAATCTTTCGCTACATTCCGATGGCTGGCTTACTCGTCGCATTCAAGGATTACAGTGTCACCAAAGGCATCTGGGATAGTCCCTGGGTGGGTTGGCGCAATTTCGAAACAATCTTTGAATCACCTGATTTTCTCCGACTTATGTCAAACACACTCCTCATCAGCCTTTACCGACTCGTCTTTAATCTACTTCCTGACCTAATTCTCGCCTTGCTGCTCAATGAAATCCGAGTCACTTGGTTTAAAAAGATCGTTCAAACGATCACATACGGACCTTACTTTTTATCATGGGTCATCGTATACGGTTTGGTTTATTCATTCTTCTCTCCTGGCACAGGGCTTGTCACAACGTTCTATCAAAATATGGGATGGGGTGAATTGAATGTCCTTGCGAATTCTGATCTCTTCCGGCCACTCATCATTTTAACCGATGTATGGAGAAATACAGGGTTTGGAGCTATTTTCTTCTTAGCTGCTTTAGCGACAATTAATCCAGAATTGTATGAAGCTGCCGTTGTGGATGGAGCAGGGCGATGGAGGCAAATTTGGCATATTACACTGCCTGGTGTCCGCGAGGTGTTCATCTTATTGTTAATCCTGCGGCTCGGGACAATTCTCGATGCAGGCTTCGATCAAATTTATGTATTTCTCAATGCGCGAGTGACGATTGTCGGGGATATTCTAGATACGTGGATATTCCGCCGAATTATTGAACAAAGTGATTTCAGCATTCCGGCTGCCATGGGCGTATTTAAATCAGTCATTGGGTTTGTGCTCGTCATTGCTGCTAACCGAATCGCGAAAAAATTAGGTGGTTCTGGAATCTACTAAGAGGTGGTGGAACCTGTGTCCTATGCGGTACATAAGACCAAATCGGATCGAATAATCGATGTTATTATTTATGTCTTCCTTACGCTCTGTTGCTTATCTGCGGTGTTCCCACTCTACTTCGTGTTCATCGAGTCAATTACTCCCTATAAGGAGTTAATCCGTAATGGAGGATTCGTCCTATTCCCAGAGCAAGTAACGCTGCAGGCGTACCGAGCCATCTTCGGCAGCAATCTTGTACCAGATGCGCTTAAGATATCCGTTGTGATTACAGTCATTGGCACATTCTTAAGTCTATTGGTTACGATTTGTCTAGCTTATCCACTCTCGAAGAAAGATGTACCAGGAGGACGTTTTTTTCTACTAGCGATCGTGTTCACAATGCTCTTTAGCGGTGGGATTGTGCCAACCTATCTAGTCGTGAAGGGCTTGGGTTTGATCAATTCCATATGGTCACTCATTATCCCTACACTCGTCTCGCCGTTCTATATGTTTATTATGCGCACTTACTTTATCAATTTCCCTACCGAAATAGAAGAGTCGGCAAAAGTAGATGGATGTGGGGACGTTAGAACGTTATTCCAACTCGTTATCCCCTTATCTATGCCGATTATTGTCACGATTGGCTTATTCTATGGCGTGATTCAATGGAATTCCTACTTCAATGCCATCTTGTATCTGTCAGATCGAGCACTGTATCCGATTCAAGTTATTCTGCGCAATATGATTGTTACATCTAGCGTGAGCCAAGAGTTGAATACGAATCCATCTGTTATACAAACACTTCCGCCAGACACAATCCGAATGGCAACGGTTGTTGTGACAACATTGCCCCTATTGGCTATCTATCCGTTTATTCAGAAATACTTCATAAAAGGAATGCTTGTCGGTTCCATCAAAGGGTAATGGTTAATCAGTCGAACTTCAACCTTGAGGGGAGTGATGCCGTGTTTTGCTTCGTTTCAGTCATACCAGCAACCAGAGTAGACTTGATAATGAATTCGAGTACAAATGGGAGGTCGTTTGCATGAAATTGCGTAAACAGGTAGCATTCGGCGTAATTGCCAGCTTGGTTGTATTAAGTGCTTGTTCGAAAGATGACGCTACGTCTACACCATCCGCATCTACGACAACCTCATCTGCGCCTGATACAGCGGCAGCTACGAAAGCTCCACCCATGACGCTGAACTGGTTAACTTTTGTACCGACCAACGATGTGTCATTGCCTGCTCCAGATAAGGACTACATTCGCCAAGCCATTGAGCAGAAGTTCAACGTTAAACTGAACATGGAATACGGCGTCCCTGGTGAAGATCATAAGACTAAAATTAATTTGAAAATTTCATCTGGTGCAACCCCTGATATGTTCCAAGCCGACGGCGCGCAAACAAATCAATTTATTATTGACAAAGCAGTCGCCGATCTGACCCCCTACGTGAACCCGCAAACAATGCCCAACTACTACAAGTGGGTAACCCCAGAAATCATCCAACGCTACCAGGTCCAAGAAGTCTTCATGCGTGCTCCTGTCCCTTATGAAAAGCAGCTTTATCAATCGTATTATGTGCGCAAAGACTGGCTGGATAAGCTTGGCCTGAAGGTGCCGACGAATTATGACGAAATGATTAATGTCATGAAAGCATTTACGTTTGGCGACCCAGACGGCAATGGAAAAAATGACACCTACGGTTTCACCACATTCGGGAATGGTATTGGTGTATCGAAACAATTTCCAGAGTGGTATAAAAATGGACTAGGGATTGATCTCTGGTACGATCAAGCCCACGGTGAATACGTTGATCCGCAATCCGATATTCGGGCGGGGAAAGTGCTCGATGATATTCGTGCCGTCTTGGCTCAGAAAATCGTAGATCCTGACTGGTTTTTAGCTAAACCAGGGCAAGAGCTTGAGAAAGTAGAAGCTGGGAAAGCAGGGATTTTCCAAAGCTTGCTGCGCACGGCGGCCTTTGATAACGTTGCTACGAGCGTGAAGAAGAAGACAATTGATATCAGCGGCATCAAAACCGCGGACTTCGTTCCTTTCCACATTATGCCGGATGCTGTTAACTATGCTGCATTACCGGGTGTTCCGTTCTTGTTCGGTGCCAAAACACCTCCAGAGAAAATTAAAAAAAGCATTGAAATCATGGATTGGTTAGCTGGACCAGAAGGTTATTTGCTTTCTCACTTTGGGAAAGAGGGCACCAACTATACGAAAAGCGGTAACACCATTACTTTAATTCCGGATGCGATAACCAAAGATAATCAAGCTAATGGCAATTTCTTCGATGTGTATAGCTCGATCTTTGCTTATGGTGTGCAAGATCCGAGCCCGATTGGTCTGACGATTATCGATCCTCGTGAAACCGACCATGACCGAGCCATTGTTGAGAAACTGAAATCTTATAAGTATCCCGTGCTCGGCACAAACGTAGCTCCACCTCCAGGCTTTGATATCGGCGCATTCCGTACACAAATGCGTGCCTATATGGTGAAGATCCTCTTTGAAGAGAAGGATGCTAGCAACTGGCCGAAATATCGGAAAGAACTGATGACCACTTACCATGGCAAAGAGATTTTCGATAATTATGCGAAAACAATTTCGCAAGTGTTTAAAACACCAGTTGTCTTTAAGTCAGAGAATCCATAGACGAGAAGCTCAGTAAGTCAATAAAACTTTGAACAGTTGTAGGCATTTCGCACGACTCCCGTGTATTCATAATGAAAGCACGGGGGCGTGCTGTGAATCTATTTCTGATTATTCCTATTGATTTATACTAGTTAAGGTTAATCCCTATATCAACACGAGAGAGGGTTTGGCATGATGAATGAACAGTTAGCCATTCTCGGTGGATCCAAAATCAAAACAACACCTTACGGTACCGGCAGGCGATTTGGAGAGGAAGAGGTCAAAGAGCTTGTTGAAGCGCTTGAGCAAAATACACTATTTTATCATTCCGGCCGCAAAGTGAAGCAGTTTCTGGAACGATTTAATGCGTTATATGGTGTAACCTACAGTGTTGCAACTTCATCGGGCACTGGGGCACTTCATGTTGCGATTGGTTCTGCTGGCATCAGTGTTGGGGACGAAGTCATTACAAGTCCGATCACGGATGCGGGCTCTATTATTGGCATTTTGTATCAAAATGCGATTCCTGTATTTGCGGACCTGGATCCACATACGTACAACATGACGGCTGAAACGATTCGAGCACGTATAACACCGAAGACCAAAGCAATCATCGTCGTCCATTTGGCCGGCAATCCAGCAGATATGGATCCCATCATGGAGCTTGCTCGTGAGCATGGATTGATTGTCATTGAAGACTGCGCGCAAAGTTATTTGACCTATTACAAAGGTCGCTTGGTTGGAACGTTAGGCGATTATGGGTGCTTTAGTACCAATGATTATAAGCATATTTCAACAGGAGATGGCGGTATAGTTACTGTTAACTCACAATCAGAGGAAGATAATCAACGGACGCATGCGTTTGCAGATAAAAATTACGGTCGCTTCGGCAATCTGGTACAACGCGAGATGCGTTTACTCGCTCCGAATTACCGGATGACAGAGCTTCAGGGTGCTGTTGGCATTGCCCAACTGTCGAAATTAATTTGGATCTGTGATAAGCGCAGCCATTACGGTGATCGTTTAACATCTGGTATCAAAGACATTCCGGGAATCATTCCACATGAAGTGACGAGTGACGGGCGGTGCACGTATTGGTTTTATATGTTTACGATAGAACCTAGCGTACTCTCGTGTTCGAGGGATGATTTCGCAGAGGCGCTTCAAGCCGAAGGGATCGACTGCTCAGCTGGATACATTCCACAACCAGTGTATATGCAGCCTATGTTTCAGAAACGGGAAGCGTATACAGGCAGTCATTTCCCATTTGACCTCTCAGATATCGCGTACGCCGAAGGCCTATGCCCAGCGGCTGAACATATTCTGAAGCATGCCATCCGGGTGCCAATTAACGAGTTCTATAGCGAACAGGATATTGAAGATATGATTGCCGGCATACGCAAGGTGGCCGCTCATTACAGTGGGTCAGGATCGGAAGTCGTGTAGGCGACAGCGGATGGAGGAATTAAAATGAAGATGGCCAAAGTCGGTGTGCTCGTTGAACATGAAGCAGCTGCACGCAAATGGAAATATGGACTTAACGTATTTGAGAAATATGTAGAAGAAATATTGCAGCATGTTGGCATTTCATATACAACTGTTGCTAAGTTAGATGCGATGAGCCTGCAAGAGTACGATATCCTCATCGTGGCTTGTTCCCAAGAGAGCGGAGTGAAGTCTTCCATCTTGTGGTCATATGTGGAGCAAGGCGGCACCCTTATTTCGTACGCGGGTATCAACGCATTGGCTCTCCGCCTTGGATACATCCAGACAGGAGACATAGGCGTCGGCTATGCAGAGATAGAGCCAACTCGCTCGGGGCAACCGAAATCGCTGAGATTCTTGTCCGCCAACCCCTGGATAGAAGCTGGTGAATCTAATACGGGAGATGAAGTCCCCGTTGCATGCCGACTTGTTGGTACGATTAAACAAGGACGTCCAGATGCTCCGGAATTGGGTCCTGTACTTCAATCCTTTGATGTCGGACAGGGAAGCATTCATCGCTGGACAGTCAATATTCCGTTAACTGTTGTTCACATGCAGCAAGGTACCGGACCTGTGCTGGATGACGGGGTTCCAGCTGCAGATGGCAGCGCGAACGTCAATGAGGATATTTTAAAAGCAGATGACCGAATAGCCTTGGATTGGCAATTCGACCGAGTAGAAACCGATACTGGCGTTCCCTATTTTCCGTGGCCCTACGCAGATTATTGGAGAGAAGCTTTAGTCAGACATGTGCTGGAATGCGCGATTGCTAAGGGGTTGACGTTGCCATTCACTGGTTATTGGCCAGATGGGATCAGTCAAATCGTGACCATGTCCCATGACAGTGATTCGAATCAGGATGAACATGCTGTAGCGACATTAGAACTGCTAGCGGAATGCCAAATACAAACAACTTGGTGCATGATTGAGCCCGGTTATAGCACTCATATCTATGAACAAGTGAAGCAGGCTGGACACGAGCTCGCCTTCCACTACAACGCATTAGAGAAAGACAATGGT
This sequence comes from Paenibacillus allorhizoplanae, assembly GCF_927798215.1. NCBI lineage: Bacteria > Bacillati > Bacillota > Bacilli > Caryophanales > Paenibacillaceae > Paenibacillus > Paenibacillus allorhizoplanae. Next base: position 63,143 of record NZ_CAKMMW010000002.1, on the reverse strand, counting down.
TTCTGGGACGAATCGGAGTTTGACCGTCAGGTTAGCTGGTTGAAGCAGGCAACGAGCTTGGAACAAGTAACGACGAACAAAAACCATTACACCCGTGTGGAGGGGTGGGGGGAGTTATTTCAATGGCTGGAGAAGAATGAAATTTCAAGTGACCAAACCAGAGGTCCGAGTAAAAAGGGGAATGTCGGTTTCATATTCGGCACCTGTCTTCCTTATTTTCCAATTGCGTTATTTGACGAACAGAATCGTCTGTATCCCATCTTAGAGATCGGATTCTTGACGCAGGATCTGGATTTAGGTCATCTCGCAGACAACAAGGTGATTGAGCCATTTCTGCAGCAAGTGCGAGAAGTGAATGGTGTTGCACATTTTCTTTTCCATCAGATACACATTTGTACGAGGGAAGAAGTTCGGAATGCTATTCGGATGCTCGTCGCACAAGCAAGAGAGATGGGCTTCACATTCTGGAAGTCCAAGGAAATTCAAGATTGGACGCGTTTAAGAAGAGCCGTTCGTATCTTGGGATGCGAAGACAACGGAAGCATTCATTTGGAGGCAAACGAAGCCATAGAAGGGCTTGTCATATGGGTGCCGATGGCGCCAACAGAGGATTTTAAACCTGAAGAGGGACATGAAAAGCAGTTTGGAATACCATGCCGCAAAGTTGTCTTGCATACGAAAGTAGAATCAAAAGTTAGAATTGGGTGAGGTGAGAACGTGGAGAAGTTAACACTTGCTGTAGAAGGTGGGGTTCCTGTTCGGAAAGAGGGATTTCCGGCTTGGCCAATTTTCGGGCAATTGGAAGAACAACTCATTCTTGACGTTATTCGTTCGGGCAAATGGGGCGGTACGGGCACTGTACATTCGCCTGAATATACCGCAAAGCTTCCAGAGATGGAGCGCCGCTTCGCGGATCTGCACGATGCGGCTCATGCGATTAGTGTCGTAAATGGAACCGTTGCCATTACGGTCGCGTTGCAAGCTGCAGGGGTTAAACCTGGTGATGAGGTCATCGTACCGCCATATACATTTATTGCAACGGCGGCAGCTGCGCTAGCTTTCGGAGCTATTCCAGTGTTCGTTGATATTGAAGAAGATACACTACTTCTCGATCCAGATCAGGTAGCTAGCGCTATTACATCGCGAACGAAGGCTATTATTCCCGTTCATTTAGCTGGGGCTCCAGCGAACATGACCCGTATTAACGAGGTAGCTGCTGTGCATAAACTTCGCGTAATTGAAGATGCGGCGCAAGCTGTTGGGGCAAGCTGGGAAGGTCGACGTGTAGGGGCGATCGGTGATTTCGGGACGTTCAGCTTACAATCCAGTAAAAACCTGAATAGCGGTGAAGGGGGCATTATCCTCACCAATAATCCGGAGTTGGCGGAAATCGCTTGGTCGCTATGCAATGTCGGTCGCTCGCGATCAGGCGCTTGGTACCAGCATGATCGCATTGGACAAAATTATCGCATGACGGAGCTGCAAGCGGCAATCGCGCTTGCCCAAATGAGCCGTTTGGAAGAGCAGATGCTCCTCAGAGAATCCAATACAAAGCTGCTCACGGAGTTGCTTGGACAAATGGATGGCATCACTGTGGTGAAGTCCGATCCACGCGTCACACGGCATGCGAATCATCTTTACATGTTCAAGCTGGATACTGCGGTCACTGAGCTGATCGACAAGACCGACTTCATTCGCAAAGTTAACGCCGAAGGTATTCCAATTAGTTTTGGGTATGTACCACTTAACCGAAACGAGGCGATTGTGAACGCCACACGAGCATTGACGGGTGAAGACAGGTCATATAACTGCCCAGTAAGTGAACGGCTAAGTGACAAGGAAGTAGTATGGCTTTCTCAAAATGTCCTACTCGCTGATGAGCAAGCCATGCATGACATTGCTGCAGCTATTCGCAAGGTAATTGAATCGTATTAATCATTGGGTTCACTAATCATGTGATTAGGGGAATGGTGCATATGGAGTTAGAAGGGAAGATCTCGACTATTCGACTTGGCGTTAGTAAGGTCGATATTACACCTGAGTTTTCAGTACCGCTTGCTGGATTTGCAGTTCGCAGTGAACTTGACGGATTCGAAGGTGTGTCGCATCGCTTGTTTGCCCGCATATTTGTGTTTGTGACGGGTGATAAGGATGGAGAATACGATAAGTGCGATGCCGTGCTCATCTCAGCAGATTTACTTTGGTGGGGGAGTGATCGCGTACCAACGCTTAAGCGGCGTATTCATGAACGCTTTGGTATTGCAGAAAAAGCCATTCTTTTACACGGTACTCACACGCATTCTGGTCCGCAAACGAGCAGCTTGTTCACCTCTTACTTAGGTGTCATAGATGAGAATTATATAGCTTCGTTGGAAAGTCTTGTTATCGATGGCATTGAAGCAGCGTTGTTGCAAGCGGATCCTGTTCAAATTGAGAAAGGCAGCGGATATTCTCCGCTAGGGATAAATCGACGCGGCGTTGTGAAATCGCCTCCGGAAACTGGGCCAGTAGATCATGAACTGAATGTCATTCGTTTTCACAAAGAAGATGGGACTACAAAGGGACTGTTTGTTCATTATGCTTGCCACCCTGTCATAACGCGAGATAATTTCGTTTCATCTGAATATATTGGCGTCGCTATGGAAGCTGTAGAGCAATTCGTAGGAGAAGGTACAGTGGCTGCCTTCCTGCAGGGCACTTGCGGTGACATAAATCCAGGTGATGGAGAGCAGGTTATTCGGGGAAATAATGATGTGGTTATGCAAGTCGGTAAAGATTTTGCAAAGTGCGTAATAGAAACGTTAAATAAACCGATGCAGCAGTTAACACCTTGCGATCTGCAATGGCGTACGACACGGGTTGAGCTACCGCTAAAATCACTGCCAGAGCGTAGTCAGCTGGAGATAACAGCTCAGTCGTCAGGTGTTCTTGGTGAGTGGAGTAGTCTCATGCTAGCGCGATTGGAATGTCTGTCGCCTAGTATTCCTCTAGAGCTGACAGAACTGAAGCTTGGAGAAGAACTCTCGCTTCTCGGCATGAATGCCGAAGTAGTTGTCGATTACGGGCTGTATATCAAGCAGATATCGAAAGGAAACGTGCTGCCGATCGGTTACACAAATGGTATGTTTGGTTACATCCCAACCGCGCAACAGTTAATAGAAGGTGGTTATGAGACACATGAATCCACCTTGTACTTTGCGATGCCTTCGAGCTTTGCTAGCACTGTTGAGTCTACGGTGAAAGAAGTATTATTAAACTTTATAAGCTAAAAAATAGGTGTCAAAAATCAAAACAACGACTGTTATGGACATTATGTTCTCGTTCATGACTATCGTTGTTTTCAATTTCTTGAAATAAGTCTTTAGACCCTCGGCTCCTTGCTGTGGGTCTCTTTTTGCTAATAAAGTAAAGAAAGGATCTGGGAATTATTTGAAGAACTTTATAGGAGTGGAATCGTGTAAGAGGGTGCTTGTGGTGATTGGAAACCGCTTAGTATCCAAGTCGGATGTTACTTTATGAAAAAGGGAGAAATATTCATTGAAAAAAATAGTGCTTGGAATGGTTTTGGGTGCCGGTATTACTTTTTCTACTGCTGTATATGCTTCAGATGCTATTCAAGCAGTGAAGTACCAGGTGGAGTTTCTTTTTAATGGGGTTACTAAACAATTGGATAGTGAGTATACTGTTTTGAACTATAATGGACATGCCTATGTGCCTATCCGTTTCGTAGCTGAAAGTATGAGAGCTCAAATAGAGTTCAATGAGGCTGACAAGCAAATATCCATAAAGTACGGCACACCAACGGAGCAGTTACAATCGCGTATAGAGATGACTGCCCTCCAATTATTGAAATCGACAGAAAATGGGGAAATGGACGAAACTAATAGTCAAATCGATGCTATAGCTCCAACTGAACTCAACTCCGTCTTTATACAGATTTTTAAAATGGCTCATATGTATCAAGGCAAACCGCAGGTTATTAATTTGGTTGAACTATTGATTCAAAAGCAAGTTAATCTTAATATCGTCGATGAGTCCAATGGTTACACCCCGTTGCATTATGCTGCAGAACGATCCATTGATCTAGTGGGAAGTTTTCTGGATGCTGGACCTAAGGTGAACGTACTTGCAAATGGAATGACCCCGCTAATGCAGGTATCGAGTAAAAAACAACTTGGTTTGGTGAACAAGATGCTAGCGATGGGAGCTGATCCGAATTTGGGCGGAGGAGCACTGCTTTCGGCGCTTCACCCTTTTGCCAATTCTGGATTGAACGATGAGAGCGTCCAAATTGTAAAGAATCTTATAGCGTATAAAGCCGATGTGAACGCTACGAACTCAAATGGCGAAACGCCGCTGTTAGCCGCTGTAAGTATGAGTATGCCACAATCTCGCCAAATTGTTCAGTTGCTGCTCGAGCACGGTGCAGATCCCAATCAGATAGCAAAAAGTAATTGGTCAGGGCTGACTCCTCTCATGAGGGCGGTTAATTCCTATGGCCATGACTCTATTCAAGGTGTGTACACGATGGTCGAAATGTTGATTAATGCCCATGCTGATGTCAATGCAACCGACGATAAGGGCAATACAGTGCTCTCTTATGCGGTAGAATTCAATCAATATTCCATGGAAGGAAACAGTGAGGTAATCCGATTGTTGTTGAATAATGGAGCGAATCCACAGGCGAAAGACAAGAATGGCGTTACACCACTTGAAAAAGCTAAGAATATTGTAGACGAAAAAATAAGGGATGAAATCGTAAAGCTTTTAGAATAAGGATTGAAGATAGATAAGTTAATTTTCAACGCTGAATATGTCAATATTGTATATCGACTTCAAATTTCATTGCTATATAAAAAGCAGCCGACGGCTGCTTTTTTCTTTGGCTATGTTAAAGTCTTACAATCCGTTAATCATTCATTTTTTCACTTAATATCAAGGGCATTTTTTAAAGGTTTTTGAAGTGTGTCCACAATGGCTGCGAAGATACTTGTTGCTAAAATACCCATTAAACATAATGAGGTAGGACCCGCTGCATCATCACTTACTGTAACTATAGCTAGCACCCTTAAGCTTACTATTGCTATCAAAATGAGAATAATAACTGTAAAAGCACATTTCTTTATAATCTTCAAAGATTTAAAGGATAGTTCAGAGAAAGCATTGTTCTTCTCGATGTAGGTTAATAGTTTATATGCTTGATACAACGCAACAGAAAAAGCAATACAGAATCCGTATGTACATACTAAAAAGGGGATCACGAAGTAAGCCGTATCTGGATGTACCCTTGCATCTTTAACGGCTATTTGAGGTAACCAGATGCACATAGCAAGCACTGCAATTCCTGCCAGAAAAATAATTACCTTTAAGAAAGTAGTTGAACCACGTTTAACATTCATATCATACACCTCACTTATTTAATGACAACATGATTTTAACATATGAATTATCGTTTTACAATAAATTTGTATTGTTTAATATTATATTATTGTTGTTATTGAAATATTATTTTGTTTTTTACAAAGAAAAAACATTTCTCATTACTAAGAAATACGCTTCCTAGGAAGCACAGTCGCGCGCAGTGCTTCTACTCGTTCTTAGTCGAATAAGGCAATACCTAATCGCACATAATATGCAATGAAATTTATGGAAAGGGGGAGACGAAGAGATGCCAAGTATTCCTGTTAGTGTGAGCGAGTGCCTTCAAATCAATCATAATGCGATGCAAGACGTTTTCCATAACTGCGCAGATGTTGTATTTAGACCGCTAAACTTATCTGATCACGCCAACATTTTACTTGTTTATATTGAAGCATTAACGGATTCTAGCAAATTAGAACAGATTATTACAGCATGTATGATAAGTCGAGATGTTGGTCGACTGACACAGTATGAAATCGCTATAAACTTCTCGGAAATCGTAGCAAAAGTCCTCAAAGGATGTACGGCCATCTTTTTAGACGGTGAGCCATTTGCCTACTTGGCAGATATTACTGCATTTAAACAACGTGCGATCAATGAACCTTCAAATGAGGCATCTATTCGCGGCCCGCGTGAAGGATTCACCGAAGATTTGAAGACGAATTTAAGTATGATTCGAAGAAAAATAAGCAATTCGAAACTTAAATTTGAATATCATCAAGCAGGAGAGATGACCAATACATCTTTTGTCGTAGCGTACATTGAAGATATAGTCAAGCCAGAGTTGCTTGAAGAAGTTAGGGCAAGACTTCAATCTTTCAAAACAGATCAACTACTGGATTCAGGTTATATTGAGGAATTTATTGAGGATAAGTCATTTTCTCTCTTTCCGCAAATTCAAAATTCAGAACGTCCAGATAGTGTATCCGCCAGCTTATTATCAGGTAGAGTGGCCATTATTGTCGACGGATCCCCGAATGCACTACTGTTACCAATGACATTCTGGGCAGGCTTTCAAGCAGCAGAAGACCATTATGAACGCTTTTTATATGTTTCATCAGTTAGGCTTTTACGTTTCCTACTAGCCATTATGTCTTGTCTAGTTCCGTCCATCTATGTTGCGCTAACGACGTTCCATCCACAGATGATTCCACTTGCGCTGATGCTTAGCATTTCAGCGGCTAGAGAAGGAATTCCGTTTCCATCGGTAATTGAAACTTTATTGATGGAACTTATGTTCGAAGGTTTAAGAGAAGCCGGTCTTCGATTACCTAAAGCCATCGGGTCAGCAGTAAGTATCGTAGGTGCACTGGTTATTGGGGAAGCTGCTGTCCAAGCCGGATTTATCTCTGCTCCCATCGTAATGATTGTGGCAGGTACTGGGATTGCCTCGTTCGCTTTTCCTAGCTATAGTCTTGCATTACCTTTTCGTATGCTGCGGTTTCCGCTGCTAATCTTAGGCGGAGTCCTCGGCCTGTATGGTATTGCAATTGGCATTATATTTATCATGATTCATCTTGTGACACTCAAATCGTTCGGATTACCGTATTTATCACCGTTAGCGCCAATCGGGCCAAATTTCTGGAAGGATACGCTTGTACGAATGAATAAACGGTACGTATCAGCAATACGAAAACAATGAAAAAAAAACGGAATTCCATCATTTGTTTGATACTGGTACTGATCCTCTCTGGATGCTGGGACAGAAATGAAATTAACGATTATGCATTCTGGATTGGAACAGCCTTAGATATAGCGGAAAACGGTAAACTTCAAAAAAGCGCCCAAATCGCGGTTCCCGCTGATTTCAGGAGTATCCGAGGCGGTGGGGGAAAGAGTGAAAGAGCAAACATTGTATTAACGGTTACGGGATTATCAATGGTAGATTTGACGCAACAAATTCAAGACAAGCTACCCCGTAAAGTTTTCCTAGGGCATCGTAGATCCATATTTATCGGAGAAAAGCTAGCGCGCCAAGGGCTAATCGATATCATGGATCAATTCACAAGAAATACGGATACGCGTCTGCGGACAGATATTTTTGTTGTGAATAACGCTGAAGGAAAGGAAGTATTGAATATTAACTCTCCGTTCAATCAATTTTCAGCGATTGTGGCTGTTGATCAAGACCGTTATTGTCGATTAGGAGACACTGCTTTACGAGATGTCTTAATTGATGCGCGGCGGGATGGTATTCGCCCTGCTATGCCAATGGTTGAGATTTCACCAATGAATAAGCAAGAGAAAGACAAAGTATTTAATGTCAGATCAGTTGCCATATTCAATAAAAATTTGGAAATGGTTGGAGAAGTGAGTGGTAGAGAATCTCTAGAATTATTTTGGGTGAAAGGTGTATTGAAAAATCAATTCGTGACGGAAGAGTTAGAGGAAGGAAGCATAGCTTTATATGAATCTAATTTAAAACAAACCATCCGAACTAGATATGATGGTAATAAACTAAAGGCTTATATAAAACTAATGGGAACAGGAAGAGTGCTTGAAAATAACACGGATATTGATCTTTCTGAATCTGCTGAACGCATACACGTAGAAAAAAAATTAAACACAATTAAAGCAAAGAGAGTAGAAGAAACAATAAAGAATATTCAGTCTCAGTTTGGACAGGACGTTTTCGGAATCGGCGAAGAATTTCATAGAGAACATCCGTATCAATGGAAAGAAATACGAGATCGGTGGGATGACATATTCCCGACCATTGAAGTAACCGTTGATGTCAAGTTGAATATTCAGAGTACGGGAGATATCCGCAAGCGAATCATTAGGAAAGGAGGGAAAGAATGAAAATTTCAACATGGCAGTTATTTTGGATGTTTACAACATTAGAAATCTCGATGTCGATCTGGTTAACCATATCACCAACGATTGAAATCGCGAAACAAGACGCTTGGATCTCACTTGCAGTAGCGGGTTTGATTGGTCTGGTCGTAACGTTTGTTTTAGTTCGAGTGAGTCAGCGACATGCTTCCCAAACGCTGGTAGAGTTTGCTCAAAAGCTTTTCGGAAAGTGGGTTGGAAAGTTAATTGGTCTGTTGTATATTCTGGTATGGTATTCTGTATCTGCCGATATTTTACGAATATTCTCATTGTTTATTAAGCAAATTCTTTTTCACGATACACCGGTCTGGAGTATCTCGGCTTTAATGATGGCGGCAATGATTTACATAACCATTGCTGGCAGCGTTGAAGCCATTGCGCGGTTCAGTGAATTGGCTGGTCCTTTAATTCTTATTGGCATTTTGATTACTTTTGCATTAAATATACCCAATTTACATCTAGCGCTCATTCTTCCGATTTACGCTGATTCAGGTGTCATACCAATAGTAAAGGGATCATTGGTAAATGCTTCCTTTCTTGGTGAATCCATGATGATCATGATGTTAACGCCATTCATCGCCAAGCCGGAAAAGCTGCTTAAACCGATTCTATTGTCAATATGCATTCCATCCTTGCTAGCCATTATTGCGACGATGATGGTTATTTCAACATTCGGCATACATATCGGATCTAGCATGTACTTTCCCTATTTTGCTATGGTACGATTTATTAATTATTTAGATTTTGTACAAAATATGGATGTCTGGATCGTGTTCATCTGGATTTTTTGCGTATTAGTAAAGTTATCTATGTACTTGTTCATCAATAGTTATGGAACAGCACAATTATTTGGGGTCAAGAAATGGCGGGGAATGATCGCAATAACTGCACCCGTCATTTTCGCTATTTCCTTAATACCTGCAAACATTTTTGGGATATTGGATTATGCCAACCTAGTCTGGACTGCGTATATTTTCCCGATTTTCATCGTCGGTATTCCATTAGTTCTTCTTCTTGTTAGTTTTATTAGAGGAAAACATGTGCAAGAGGCGTGACTGCTGCAATTGATAACAAAGACAACTCGGAATGCGTCTGTGACTTTATCACAGATTTCCATTAGCTTTTGTGCTAAGATGTTACGGAAAAAGCATTTTCTAAGGAGCTGAATCCGTTGATTCTCGCTGAACATCTAGCACGAATCATTACAATATTTCCTAGTTTGACAGACATCTCCGAACAGGATTGGAATCAGGATGGCATAAAGGTCATTGAAATGGTACCTAATTATATCATTGAAGAAGGACATTTTCTGGAGCACGTCGTGTTGATTTTGGATGGTACAGTCAGAATGTATAAAATAAGCACGAGCGGTCGGGAAATCACGATGTACAGGATTCAGAGCGGTGAATGTTGTCCATTGATGACCTCAAGTATTTTAGGTGAGAGTGAATATGAAGCTACCGCCTGCGTGGAAACAGCTGGTTCGGTGCTCATCATTCCTTCGGTGATATTTCGCGAATGGGTAGATCGCTATCGGAATTTCCGACAATTCATCTTTAAATCATTCGCCCAACGGATTGTTGTTATGTCCAATTTGTTGGACAGCGTCAACTTTAAATCCATTCGGGGACGAATTTCAGAATTCTTGATTCACATGACAGAAAAAAACGGGAACACCGATACTTTATATATCACCCATGACAGCTTATCAGTTGAGCTCGGCACAGCTAGAGAAGTGATCAGCAGAACGTTGAAAGGGCTTGAGAAGGAAGAAATTATTAAACTTAAGCGCGGAAAGATTACGATTACAAATCGAGGGGCTCTTCAACGATATATTGAATTCAATTGAAATTTTATTGATAAACCAAACCACCCATTGGGTGGTTTTTTCATTGAATGTTTACTATGTGACAAAGTTACGGTTCGATTTCAGTAACCCTGATATCATCGTACTTGTAAGAAAGAAATAACAACAGCTTAGATCAAAAAAAGGAGAGATATATGATGAAAAACGTTGGAGGTACAGACCGCGCCATCCGCATTATTTTAGGAATCGCATTATTATCTTTGTTCTTCCTGCTTCCAGGGTATTGGAAATTAGTCGGACTGTTTGCCTTGCCATTTTTAATAACAGGTTTGGCACAGAAATGTGGTATCAATAAATTATTGGGTCGTAATACATGCAGGCTTAGGTAAATATGGTTTGAACAATATAAAGAGTGGGGTGGCCTAGAGCTGCCCCTTTCTTGTTTTATGATGATATAGTTGAAATTACGTGGATCAGTTTATGAATATTTAAGAATTGTTTTAGAAGGAGTTAACTTCAATTGATTATCTTAGAGGTAAGAAGATATCAAGGGAGATACTAACAGAATGAAAAACTTTTCGATGACCAAGAAAAAATGGATGCTGAGCTTACATATCTTATTCGCAGCCATCATGTTAGGGACAAGTGTGACGTTTCTCATTCTGAGCATTACAGTCGCGAGCACAAATGATTCGGGGTTAATACTCTCGTGTTACAAAGCCATGCACGTATTAGCCGGAACTTCTGTACGAGCATCAGTAATCGGAACCATCGTGACAGGAGTGCTATTATCGCTGGGGACTCACTGGGGTTTGGTAAAATACTATTGGATCATCGCCAAAGAAGTGCTTACAGTTGTCGCGGTTATCGTAGGTCCCATAGGTATGTACATTTGGACGTTGAAAGGAATATCCATGTTAACTGAAGTTGGAGGACAGAGTGCAAACCAAGGTGCATACGTTTCCAACATGCTATGGTTATTTATAGGCATAGGACTTCAGTTACTCTCATTAATCGCGATGTATCTACTATCGGTATTTAAGCCTTGGGGGAAGCGGAAAAGAAGTTAGAAATAAAGTTTTAAAATGGATAGGACTTTGAGAATATTTTTTTCAAAACTTGCAGTGTTCGACAGTTTATTTATGATTGACTCCGTATACTAAAAAAGAATACAGATAAATATGTATCTTTTGGCGGAGGTAATATTCATGATTATAGTTCCTACGGCCCTATGCCAACCGGGTATGCGGATTGGTAAAGCCGTTATGTCCGAACATGGACGAGTCATGCTTGGACATCGCGTTGAACTTACACAATTTATGATAAAAAAATTAGTCCAAATGGGACTTGATTTCTTGTATATCGAAGATAGGGAAACGGAAGATATCCCCATTGAAGATTCGATTCATGAGGATACCCGCGCTTTGCTGCGGATGGCGTTGTCTAAAATTTATACAAAATTCAGCGCAACCTCAACATTGGGAGGAATGACAAACGCCGCAGAAATATCGCGGCTACTATTCGAGGGTATTTCAAGAGTGCTTGATGATATGAATAAAGGGAGAAAAGATCTCGTCTCCATCACCACATTAAATATGGCTCCAGCAACTACGTTGGAACAGCACTTCTGCCAGAATGCGATCAATGTCTGTGTCTATGCGACTAAACTTGGCATGCTTCAGGGGTACTCACACAAAGAGTTAATTGAATTAGGATTAGGAGCATTGCTCCATGATGTAGGGAACATCCAGATTCCTTCCAAGTTATTATTAAGTAGTTCAAAACTGTCTGCGAGCGAGTATATAGAAATTCAGCGACATACAGAATTAGGATTTAACATGCTCAAGCAGGATATAGGGATTCCTTTGCTGAGTGCCATCTGTGCGTTACAGCATCACGAGCGGATTGATGGGAGCGGTTATCCTAACCATCTCAAGGGGGCGGAGATACATGAGTATGCTCGGTGGATTGGCATGCTCGATTCGTATGATGCCATGACCCATCCAAGGGCTTATCGGAATTCTATTGCACCTCACTATGCTTTGGAAATTCTTTATGCGAATGCCGGAAGTTTATATGATATTAAAAAAGTAACCCAATTTCGAAATAAGGTGGCCATATTCCCGGTAGGACAAGGTGTGAAGTTAAGCACAGGAGAAATTGGCGTCGTATGTCGACAAAATTCCTTCATACCATCTAGACCTGTGGTCAGGGTCCTTAAAAATGAGCGTGGAGAAAAGTTGAAAACACATTATGAAATTGATTTATCGCTTGCACTTCATGTAATGATCGATAATTGTAGTGAGCGTGCCATATACTCTCGGGATAAATGACTGCGGATATATGAAAAAGCAGAGGATAGGAAAGGGATACGTCCCTAATCCTACCTCTGCTTTTTGGTATAACCGATTAATCCGTAATATTTCTCGTATAGTATTCAATAATGTCCTTGCGTCGAATGATACCTAAGAAAACGCGATCCTTATCTACAACGGGAACAAAGTTCTGGTCAGCAGCTAGTGCTAACATATCTTCCATATGCGCATCGATGGCGACGCACTCGTTATAAATTCGTTTTCGAATGTTGGTGACAGATACTTCATCCATGTTAACGAAGGACAGGCCGGGCGTGCACTTCAGTTTCCATAATAAATCTCCTTCGGATAAAGTGCCCACATATTTCCCTTCCTCATCGATAATTGGAATCGCTGTATAATGGCAAGCTTCCAGCCGCTCCATCGCTTCTTTCATCGAAGCCGACGTCGTCAGGTAAGATACTTTGTCTTTAGGTAGTAAAAACGATTTAATTTCCACTTTGTTTCGCTCCTTTTCATCCCGAATTAGTTTCACTATTTAATTAAAACATAAATCCGACCAAAAGAGTGAACAATTGACGAGTGTAATAAATGGAAATATGAGAATATTTGATATTTTGTAACATTGATGATCTTCGATTTGAGTCAAATTTTATGAAAAATGGGAAGGGGCTACCCAGCGACAATTGAATTCGAAATAAATAGTAAATGACATTAAAAAGGAAGCTAACTAAATAGAATTAATTTCCAAAAAATCCAATTCACACAGAACATTCTAAAGCTGCACACGTCTAATTGAATAGGAATGAGCTAGGGGATGAATTGAGAAAATGGTGACTAATCACAACCCCGTAGAATGAATGTAACCATGAGGAGTGAGAAATGAATCCGATGACCCCAAAATATGTAGTGATCCTTATCAGTGTGTTGATCGTAGGTTTAGGGTGTGGTTATTCAATAGCTAGTTCCACGACAAAGCCTGATACAGAGATAAGTCTGGAACCGACCCCCACTCCTAAAGAAGAGAGTAAACCTACGCCAAATGTTGCACAAATAAGTGCGAATTTAAAGGATAGGGATACCTTATTGCGCATATTATCAAGAGTTCATGATAGCACAGAAGGATTCGAATATACGGAGAATCAGCTAAAGGAGCTTCAGGCAAATCCCGAAAACAAGGTGTACAGCAAGGTTCTGCAGAAGTTCGTCCAATCAAGACTAAACCAAGAAGTCGCGTCATTTCAAACGATCAGTGACTCCGTAAATCCCCGTTCATTGCTCATAACGACTGACGATCAACATGCATACATGGTTTATATGAAAAAAGATTATTCTCATGATGGGATTTGGATTGTTAGTGGTTTTATGGATTATATGCCACAAGAGAATCAAATTAATGAGGTCTATACCTCAATCCCCCTAACGGAAGCGCCTGGCGATGTAAAGGAGTGGGCACAATCCTTATTGAAACAGCCAGAGTGGAGAAAAGAATTTCGCACATTCGGAGATCGCACATATGCATTGATCAAGTCATCCTCGTCTTTTTCTGATTCGGTGGAGTTGGAGGAAGTCATGAATTCGGCCGGTGAAGTGTATATTTCTTACCAGTCGTATCAATATGCCGCGAATAGTAATATGGATCTGATCAATGATTATTTGTTGTTGGAATTAAAAGGACCAGGTATAAGGGACGTTATCTTTCAGAATACCTATTCCAATTTCCCGCTTTTGGAGGGTAAGGAGCCTGTGCCTGGCGATGAGGGAACGATCTCACATTTGAAGGACAGTATTGTGTTGGATCAGAAATTCATGGAACTAGCTGCAATGGGTAAAATTCGCGGAGTCGAATATGGCATCGGTGCCCCTGAGGCTGAAGTAGTCGCAAAATGGGGGAAGCCTCATGAAGTCGGTTCTAGGCAAGTCGAATTCCAACGATGGTATAATTATCAATTAAGCTTTTGGCCGCCAGACCACAAGATCGGTGCCATACGTATTCTAGGAGCTTCGGTGCCTTACACGTTGGCCCAAATTAAGAAGACACTAGGAAACCCAAAAAGTGAAGTGAATGGCGTAGATGGCGTTTGGAGCTTATTGTACCAAGCAGGTGATTATGAATTGTATGTTAATGCTTCAACCCCAACTGGGCAAATTGAATCCGTGATGTTAAAAAAGAAAGAGTAGCTGAACTGAATAGAAAAGAGTTAGAACCGTGAGGAGGTGCATCCTTGAAGGCAGTGATCTACACGAAATACGGTAGTCCGAATGAACTAATTTATACAGAAGTGGAAAAACCACAGCCAAAAGATCACGAAGTATTAATTAACGTACATGCGGCATCCATCAATTCATGGGACTGGGATCTGCTGCGAGGCACTCCGTTCTTAGTGCGAATCGGAGGCGTTCTAAAGCCCAAATACACGATACTTGGAGCAGATATTGCGGGGCGTGTCGAAGCGGTGGGCAAAGAAGTAAAGCAGTTTGTTCCAGGAGATCACGTATTCGGAGATATTTCCGGCTGTAGTTGGGGCGGATTTGCGGAGTATGTGTGTGCTTCAGAAAAGGCATTGTCGCTGAAACCAGCTACGATCACCTTTGAAGATGCCGCGGCTATACCCCAAGCAGCTGTCCTCGCCTTGCAGGGTTTACAGGTCAAAGGACTTATACGGAATGGCAATAAGGTATTAATCAATGGTGCGGGTGGCGGTGTGGGGACATTTGCGATACAATTAGCCAAATTATTTGGAGCAGAAGTGACTGCAGTCGACAGTGTCACGAAACTGCCAAAACTTCAAGCACTTGGTGCAGATTATGTGATGGATTATAGGAAAGAGGATTACACCATAAGTGGGAAAAAGTATGACGTTATTCTTGATGTTGTGGGTAATCGGTCGATATTCGACTGTAAACGTGCCTTAAGCTCGGATGGACGTTATGTGATGGTGGGAGGCACCATGCCTCGGATTTTTCAAATGATGTTCCTTGGATCCCTGATTTCATGGATAGGAACGAAGAAAATGGGACTTTTAATGCATAAACCAAATCATACAGATCAAAATGAATTGATGGCGCTCTGGGAGACCGGCAAACTAGTACCTGTGATTGATCGTCAATATCCATTAGGTGATGTTGCAGAAGCTTTAAGATACTTTGGAGAAGGGCAGCACACCGGGAAAGTTATGATTCGTGTACAATGAATAGACAATTGTTTAGCTTGCAATAATCCTATGATTCATGAGAAAAAGGCTGATCTCAGTAGATACCCTACTTGAGAACAGCCTCTTTATGTTGGAATGTTACGTACGGCGCATATAAGCAATAACCGTAATGGGTGCAAATATAGCCACAATGACGATAGCCCCGAAGAGTGAAATGGTGAGATCCCAACCTACCGTACCTTGATTCGCAAGCTGACGAACGGCAGAGACGAGGTGTGAGATGGGATTGATTTTAACAAACCATTGAAGCCAGTTCGGCATGGTATCAACCGGAACGAACGCATTAGAAAGGAACGTAAGAGGGAACAGGACGAGCATCGAGATCCCTTGAACACTGGATGCTGTGCGAGCAATAACGCCGAAGAAAGCAAAGATCCAGCTGATCGCCCATGAGCAGAAAATGACAAGCAACGCGGCTATTGCGACATTGGCCAAGCCGCCTTCAGGTCGGTATCCCATGATGAATCCCATGGAGAACGTTAGTACGGTTGCAATGGTATACCGAATGGTATCGGCCAATAAGGCCCCTGCAAGTGGTGCTATACGCGCAATTGGCAGCGATTTGAACCGGTCGAAGACGCCTTTATCCATATCCTCTCGTAATTGGACGCCAGTCACGATGGAGGTTGTTATTACGGTCTGAACCAGAATACCTGGAATAATAACGGGTAAGTAACTTACGACATCACCTGATATGGCTCCGCCGAAAATATAAGTAAACATCAGGGTGAAGATGATCGGTTGAAGTGTAACATCGAACAATTGCTCTGGTGTACGTCGAATCTTCAGGAGACCGCGATAAGCCATTGTAAGGGAATTGCGTACGGACTGACGAAAGCTTGTGTGGTTTCTCAGATGGCGTTCGGAAACGGGTTTAATCGATGCACTCATACTCTTGCCTCCTGCTTGTTACTTGTTGGCGTAGACGTCTCTGTATCGTTCTCTTGTACGCCATGACCTGTAATCGTTAAAAATACTTCATCCAATGTTGGCTTCTGTACACTCATCTCAGCCAAGTGAATGCCTGCTTCGCGCAGGGAGATAAGAAGGTCAGTCACACGATCTGCATTCGCCATCGGAGCGGAGATCTTACCAGCAACAACTGTTGAAGCTGCATTCAGCACTTGCTCAACGGTTCTGCGAGCTTGTTCTATATCTAACGGATTTTGGACGCTAAGCTGCAAGGAGGAGGTACCGACAGAAGCTTTAAGCTCATCTACAGTTCCCTCAGCGACGACGCGCCCACGATCGATGACGGCGATTCGGTCTGCGAGTTGGTCAGCCTCTTCCAGGTATTGTGTTGTAAGCAATATTGTTGATCCTGTGTCGACCAGTCGACGGATTGTATCCCACATCTGAGAACGTGTCCGAGGGTCTAACCCCGTCGTAGGTTCGTCTAAGAAGATGAGTGGAGGCTGTGCAATAAGACTCGCGGCAAGATCTAATCGGCGTCTCATACCGCCCGAGAAATTTTTCAATGGCCGTTTCGCAGCTTCAGTTAGTCCAAATTCTTCTAGTAATTCGTCTGACTTTTGACGCGCCTCTTTGCGGCTTAACCCAAGAAGACGGGAGAAGATTATTAAGTTCTCAGTTGCGCTTAACGATTCATCGACAGATGCGTATTGTCCAGTCACCCCGATCAATTGACGAACGATCTGTGACTCTTTCACAACATCGTAGCCGAAGATTTTGGCTGAACCTGCATCAGGTCTGAGAAGGGTTGCTAGCATATTGATTGTCGTCGTTTTCCCAGCACCATTCGGGCCTAGAACACCGTAAATTGTTCCTGCCTTCACATTCAAATTGACACCATCTACCGCGCGATTTTCTCCAAAAGTTTTGACAAGCCCATGCGCTTCAACGGCCCAATCACCTTGTTGCGCTAATCCTTTTCTTTGCAAAGAATCCAAAGCAATACCTCCTAAATAACAATTGATGACGTGATTGTATCGCACATTTTTAAACTGAATGTAAACAAATGTATGTAAGGAAAATCCGCCTCATTTTTTGCATGCTCACTTGTAAATAATTGGCTATATGCTACAATTAAAGATACCAATCGGTATCTTTTTGACCAAAAAAAGGAGAGATGCAGCATGTCAATGAAAGAGCAATTGGAACAAGCCAAGTCGGGATTTATAGCTAGGGTGCCTGTTGAAGCACAGTCACAAATTTTCCGTCACATAGCAGAGCAACAGCAATCTGGGCGTGTTTACGGATTAAAAGTAGGAGACATCGCTCCGAATTTTGTTTTGACCAACCCGCTAGGCGAGCAAATAACATTATACGATGAGCTGATCAAAGGTCCAGTAATCCTCACCTTTTACCGCGGCAGTTGGTGTCCTTATTGCAATATTCAGTTAAGAGCTTATCAAGAAATTATGCCAAAGATTCATGAGTATGGTGCCCAGTTGCTAGCGATTACCCCGCAAAGTCCTGACAATTCGTTAACGCAGAAAGAGAAAGAACAGTTAACTTTCCAGGTGCTGAGCGATCCACATGGACTTGTCGCTGAGCGTTATCACCTGTTATTCGAAATGCCTGACTATCTTCAACATACATTCAAACATATCCTCGGTAGAGATCTCACAGCGTTCAATAAGACTGATCGTTGGATATTGCCGATTCCGGGTATTTATTTGTTAGATAGGGAGAGGGTAGTCCGTTTCACTCATGCAAACCCCGATTTCATGACACGAATGGAGCCACAGGATCTCATCACACAATTGAAAAAGCTATAAAGGACAGGAGAATTTATCTATAGTTATCCTTTCCTTCGAATTGGTAAATCCTAATATGCTATGATGAGTTCATGCATTGCGCATGGTATAGGAGGATCCCAACATGTCATTAATCAATGTTTCAAACCTAACGTTTGCCTATGATGGCAGCTATGATCATATATTCGAGGACGTTAATTTTCAAATCGATACCGATTGGAAGTTAGGTTTTACAGGAAGAAACGGGAGAGGGAAGACAACTTTTCTCAGCTTGCTGCTAGGTAAATACGAATATAGCGGACATATTTCTGCGAATGTCAGCTTTGAATATTTCCCTTTTCAAGTCAACAACAAACAAGAACAAACGCTTGATATCATCAATACGATTTTGCCAGATTATCAACATTGGGAATTAATGCGCGAGCTCACCTTACTTAAGGTTACTGAGGACGTTCTTTATCGACCCTTCGAGTCATTGTCAAACGGTGAGCAAACGAAAGTATTGTTAGCTGCTTTATTTCTGAAGGAAAATAGCTTCTTGTTAATTGATGAACCCACCAATCATCTCGACATGAATGCAAGAAAGCTGGTCAGTGAGTATCTTAATACGAAGAAGGGCTATATCTTAGTGTCTCACGACAGATCATTTCTGGATCATTGTGTAGACCACATCCTATCCATTAATAAGACCAATATCGAAATTCAAAAGGGTAATTTCTCCGATTGGTGGGAAAATAAACAAAAGCAAGATCACTATGAGCTCGCTGAGAATGAGAAGCTGAGGAAGGATATCAAACGATTATCCGATGCGGCTAAACGAACGAGCAATTGGTCTCACGAAGTCGAGAAAACGAAGAACGGCACTAGAAATTCGGGTTCCAAGGTAGATAAGGGGTATATTGGTCACAAGGCTGCGAAGATGATGAAACGTTCTAAATCCATTGAGCAAAGACAAGAATCTGCCATCGACGAAAGGTCTAAGCTGCTCAAAAATATTGAAAGTGCTGAAGACCTCAAGATAACCCAACTTGCCTACCACAAAAACCAGCTTGCTGCACTTGAACATGTCTCGATACATTACGGCGAGAAAATAGTATGCCAAGATGTTAGTTTTACGATCGAACAAGGTGAACGCATTGCGCTTTCAGGTAAAAATGGTTCTGGCAAATCAAGTATAATCAAGCTGCTATGTGGTGAGCATATCGACTATACAGGAACTTTCCGAAAGGGAAGCCAACTTCAAATATCCTATGTTTCCCAGGATACCTCGCATTTACATGGTAATTTAACCGACTACGCGAAGAACAATGGAATTGATGAGAGCCTGTTTAAGGCGATATTAAGGAAGCTGGATTTTGCTAGAGTGCAATTTGAAAAAGATATATCTTCCTTTAGCGGCGGCCAGAAGAAGAAAGTGCTGATCGCCAAAAGTTTGAGCGAGAAAGTACATCTGCATATTTGGGATGAACCGCTTAACTTTATTGATGTGATCTCAAGAATGCAGATCGAAGAACTATTGCTTGAACATGCACCAACTCTTCTATTTGTAGAGCATGACAGGGAATTTTGCGATAATGTAGCGACGAAGATTATTGAGCTTTAAGGAGATATAAGAATGTGGAGGAGCCTGAGAAATCAGGCTTTTTTCGTATTTAATGCAATGAATGATTAATGTCATTAATTATTGTGATTTCCCGTGAAACTTTACTTCGACTTAGAAACACTTAGAATAGAAGTATACTTAATAATTCTAATGGAGTTGACGTTTTATGTATCTGAGAAAACTGGAAATTCAAAAGCAAGGGACTATCGACGCTGAGAAATATCCGTTTACGATCCCATCTATCCAATCATTGACTTCCATTACTTTCGAGAAAAATGTCACTTTCCTGGTCGGAGAGAATGGTTCAGGCAAATCAACCATCCTTGAAGCCATCGCTTACCAATGTGGGTTTAACACAGCGAGTGGTGGGAGAAACAATGTGTATGACGTCGACGCAGCGCATTCCATTCTGGGGGAGCACTTACGGCTTTCATGGATGCCGAAGATTACGAATGGGTTCTTTCTCCGAGCAGAGACTTTTTATAACTTTGCTAGCTATTTAGATACGGTGCCTGAAAGTTTACCCTATTACGGTGGCCGCTCCTTACACGAGCAATCGCACGGTGAAGCATTTCTCTCTCTTTTTAAACATCGATTCGGTAAAAAAGCAATATATCTCCTAGATGAACCAGAAGCAGCCTTATCGCCAGCAAGACAATTGGCCTTAATGCGTGTTATCAAAGATTTGGAGAAGGAAGCTCAATTCATTATTGCTACGCATTCTCCCATACTGCTTGGATATCCCGATGCCCAGATTCTTACTTTTGATGATCAACCTATAAGTGACATCCAATACGAGGAAACGCTCCACTACATGATTACCAAACGGTTTCTAGACAATAGAAAAATGATTCTAGATGAGCTGTTCAAAGATTGATTTTGATCAGCTCATTGTCATTTAACTATTTTAGAATGGTCAGTGGTTCGAAATTCGGATAGACATACGGCGAACTTGGAGCTTCGATTTTTTCGATTTTAGTGGCGTCTATTTTGAAAATATCGTTTCCATTGTAATGAGCATTTTGAATGGTTCCAGTGACTTTAACCCACATATCTTGGGGGTAATTTGACGCTGTGGGGAACTCCACCAAGACCCCGTAAGGAGAAGCATCCGCTGAGCAGCAACTAACCGCGAATCGGCCAACAACCAATTGATTCATCCTCATTTTGTCCTCCTCACGATACACAAAGCCTGTTAACTCTATTTCCTTGCCTATAAAGATATCCTTGAATAGGTCAATCGTCGACAATATCTCCATGTAAATTTCTGGCTGTACGAGAATACGATCCTTTTTATAAAGAATGACTCCCATCTTGGCAAAGTCTTCGTTCCACTCATCAGGGGACTGAAATAGTTGCTCGATATCAGTTTCTGGCTGAGCAGCTTGTGCAGCTTCAGGCTGACTAGCTCGCAAAGTTTGACTGCTTGTGGCTGGTTTAGGGAAGCTAGGTAAATTATATGATTCAGGACGGGGAGTCGTCATATTGGTTGTGGCAGCAGAAAGATTTATCCCTTTGGCAGCAACCAGCGTGCTATTTAAGGCGGTATCTGGTAGCAGGAAGCCGATCATCAGTGGTAGGATGAGTAGCCCATATGCCCCGATATTTTGCAGGAAGGGACGCGGAGCTGGCTGACCACAGTCGCAGGCTACTGGTTTCCCCCAATAGGATCGTAGCGCCATGAAACCTTGAAAACATGCGATGATATACAATACGACAGCAGCTATTTTAACGTAAATCATCATACGCGGGGCGATATAGAACTGTAGTGAATCTGATTTCGTTAGGATAACTATATAGCTAGAGAACCCAAGTAAAATCAGTGTGCGAAGAAAATGATGGTAGCTTGTTTTACGCATGTGATTCAAACGAATCCCTCCTAAAATGAATTAGATAATTTGTTCCCAAAGCAGTGAGCAGATAAGAACTGTGCATGAGATTAATAGTACCAGAAGTAAGACGAATCTGATCTTAAACACCGAAAGCAACATTAGCGTACTTTTGAAATCCAACATAGGTCCGAAGACAAGGAAAGTTAGTAAGGAACCGGATGTAAATGAGGTTTGGAAAGAGGAAGCTACGAAAGCGTCTGATGTCGAACAAATGGAAAGAATATACGCTAAGCCCATCATAAAGAAGTGAGATGAGAGCGGGCCTTGCCCAATGGCAAGCAGGCTCTCGCGTTGCATAAACACTTGAATGAGTGCGGTGAGTAGTGCGCCAAAGACAAGAAATTTCCCCATTTCAAAAAACTCGCTTGAACTATGTACGAAAAATGTCATTACTTTATTGGGGTTATCACTATGGTGGTAATGATGATTATCGTGGAGGTGATGTACGTCATGCAGAGGCGACTTAGACTCATGATTTTGACCTAGTCTTAATGGGCTTCTTTTTACTAGTCGATAGAGTATCAGTCCAATAATGATGACGACGATGAAGGCAAGTACCATCCGAGAGTAGGCGATGGAAGGATGATTGCGAAACGCCATAAGGGTAGCCGCGAAGACAATTGGATTAAGGATGGGGCCAGCGATAATAAAAACGACAGCGATATAAACGGGCATTCCTTTTAAGATGAGTCTACGAACGATTGGAATCATACCACATTCACACATGGGGAAAAGTATACCTAGTAGGCAAGCGAATAGAATGCCAAGAACGGGGTTCCGAGGTGTGAACCGACGTATCGTGGACTCGGGCACGAATGTTTGCAGTAAGGACGAAAGCAGGACACCAAGTAAAATAAACGGTAAAGCTTCAAGGATCAGGCTGATGAAAATCGTTTTAAAGGATTGCAAATGGTCAATTGTAAAAAAACTGTTTAGGAAGATAACTGAATTACTTTGCATGTTGTAGACTCCTTCATTTACTTATACTTGCCTTTAAATGTAATCTTTACGAATAAAATCATAAGCGAATTAGGTATATCTTGCAAGCACGATATTGACAGCGCAGGAAAAGCAAGATATATTACTCGTTGTAATACGTAAACTTTACGATTAGTTGAACGGTTTGTTTAGGAATTGGTGGAGTTCCTAGCAGGCGAACGGACTTCCATTCATTCCATGATGTATTCGTAAAAATTACGCATAAAATTCGAGGAGTTGAGAGGAATGCTAATTGCCTCTATGCAGCAGGTGGAGTTTGGATATGCGGATATTCCTTGTATTCAAGATGCACAATTGGACATTCAGTCTGGCGAATTCGTCGCTGTCATCGGACCCAATGGTGCGGCAAAATCAACTTTACTTAAGCTCATGTTGGGTTTAATTGTGCCATGGAAAGGTCAGCTGTTCTTATCACAGACGAATTCGAGAGGAGAGAAGCTGCGAGTAGGCTACGTATCCCAGCAGATCGCGGGTTTCAACAGCGGGTTTCCGAGTAACATTTGGGAGTTTGTACGCTCGGGTAGATTTTCTCGGGTTCCTTTATTTAGCAAACTTCGCAAAGAGGATGAAGACGTAACCGAAACCGCCCTTCGGCAACTGGGAATGTGGGAGTTGCGCAAACGTAGAATCGGCGATTTATCGGGAGGTCAGAAGCAGCGGATTTGCATAGCTAGAGCGCTAGCGCAAGAGCCAGATCTGCTTGTATTGGATGAACCAACGACAGGTATGGATGATGAAAGCCGAATTGGATTTTATGAACTGATGCATGATCAAGCCAAGACGCTCGGAAGAACAGTTGTCATGGTCACACATAATCTGGAAGAGGTCTCTCCGTACATAGACAGAGTCATTGCATTAGAAAGAAAGGAGGAAGGCGGATGGAAATGCTGCACTACGACTTCATGCAACGGGCATTTTGTGCCGGTGGGCTAATTGCGATCATCGCTTCGTTATTAGGTATGTATCTTATGCTTCGCCGACAAGCGTTAATGGCCGATATGCTCTCTCACGTTTCGTTAGCTGGTGTAGCTGGTGGCGCTTTTATCCATATTCATCCAACATTAGGTGGCTTTGTCGTAGCAACGGTAGGTGCCGTCCTTGTGGAATATGTCAGACGGTCGTATAAATCCTTTAGTGAAATTTCAGTCGCCATTATTATGATTGGGGGGCTATCTTCAGCCGTTATTATCATGAGCTTCAGTCCCAGTATGAATAAGGGTTTGTCTGCCTATTTATTCGGGTCAGTTGTGGCTGTGAATGAAACAGAACTTTCACTCATGCTTATCGTGGCAGCCATCGGCGGTTTATTTTTCTTCCTGTTCCGTCGGCAACTGTACCAAATCACCTTTGATGAAGAAACCGCGAGAACGAATGGAATCCCTGTGAAATGGATTTCACTTGGATTCAGCGTCTTAACAGGGATGATAGTTTCGGCCGCAATGCCAATCGTTGGGGTGCTGCTTGTTTCATCACTCATTGTTCTTCCGGCTGCCTTAGCCATACGGATTGCGCACAGTTTTACAGCTTCACTTTTAATCGCAATGGGAGTGGGGTTACTAGGGGTGTTTTCAGGTCTTACAGCTTCCTATTCCTTCAGTACACCACCGGGTGGAACGATCGCGATCTTACTTTTGCTCTTACTTATCTTAGGCTTAGGTATCCAGAAGGCTGTGGTGCGATTTCGTAAGACGACTAACAAAAATATCATGGAAGATAAGGTTCCCGTACCTTTCATTCAAACCATTAGGAGGAATTTTTAAATGAAAACGTTATGGATGACAAAATCACTGATGCTTACTGGACTATCAACTATCCTGTTGACAGGATGCGCAACTGACACGGTCTCAAGCGATGGTAAACTTGATGTCGTTACAAGCTTTTATCCGATGTATGAATTCACCAAGCAAGTTGCTGGCGAGCATGCGAATGTTATCGCGTTAATACCAGTGGGTTCAGAGCCACATGATTGGGAGCCGAGTGCCAAAGATATGAAAAAAGTGAAGGAGGCTGATGTATTTATTTACAATGGCATCGTAGAAGGGTGGGCTGAGCAAGCCTTGCAAAGCACTGCGAATACGAAGCGTGTTGTCGTTGAGGCAAGTAACGGAATAGATCTCATAGAAGGTTTACATCAAGAAGAGGAAGAGGAGGAAGAAGAAGGTCATAGTCATGAGTTGGATCCTCACGTATGGTTATCACCGGTGTTAGCTCAACGTGAAGTAGAAGCGATCGCACAAGGATTGATAGCGGTTGATCCCACACATAAAGATGATTATCGGAATAACGCGGATAGGTATATCGCTAAGCTCAAAGCGCTGGATGGAACGTTCCGAGAAGCACTTGCATCTGTGAAACATAAAGAGTTCGTAACCCAACATGCGGCATTTGGTTATTTGGCCAAGGAATACGGGTTAACACAAGTTCCCATCGCTGGTCTTTCACCGGAAGAAGAGCCTGCACCAGACAAAATGGCGGATATCATTGAGTTTGTGAAGGAGAAGCAAGTCAAAACGATCTTTTTTGAAACGTTAGTGGATCCTAAGGTTGCAACAACGATTGCCAAGGAAATCAATGCACATACAGATGTCCTTAATCCGCTTGAAGGTTTAACTGCTGAGGATAAGAAGAATAACCTGGATTACATAAGTATCATGACGAACAATCTCCATGCATTGAAGAAAGCGTTAGATGAATAACAATTCAGGGTTAGCGAGTTTAGCGAGATTAGCAAGAATAGCGAGATGTGATGCAAACTGAAGTTTGCTTTTTATTTGTGGTGTATACGTAAAATTTACGATTAAATAAAAGGGGGACATTGTCCATGCAGACAATACCTGTGACAGTACTGAGCGGTTATTTGGGAGCCGGTAAAACAACCTTATTAAACCATATTCTCCATAATCGAAATGGCTTGAAAGTAGCCGTCATTGTGAATGATTTAAGCGATGTTAATATTGATGCTGATCTCATCAGACAAGGCAACGGATTCTCTCGAACAGAAGAAAGCTTAATTGAGATGTCTAATGGTTGCATATGTTGCACCTTGCGCGACGATCTATTGAAGGAAGTTGAACGACTTGCCAAGGAAAACAAATTTGATTATATTCTGATCGAATCGACAGGTGTTGGTGAACCGTTGCCCGTTGCTCAAACGTTCACCTATTCGGACGAAGAACAAGGTATTGATCTTTCCCGAATGTGTCGTTTGGACTGTATGGTGACCGTTGTTGATGCTTTCCGATTCTGGACAGATTATTTCTCGGGAGAAACACTTCTTGAACGTAGTCAAGCTGTTGGTGAAGACGACACGCGCGAAGTTGTTGATCTGCTGATTGATCAGATTGAATTTTGCGATGTGCTTATTTTGAATAAGTGTGATCGGTTGGAAGCCGAGGAATTGAATGAGCTTGAAGGTGTGCTCCGGCTATTACAACCGAAAGCAAAGTTTATTCGTGCCATACACGGTCAGGTAGATCCTGCTGAAATTTTGAATACTCGGCTGTTTAACTTCGATGAAGCTAGTAGGTCACCTGAATGGATGCGCGAATTGGAAAAAGAATCACACACACCTGAAACGGAAGAGTATGGGATTATTTCGTTCGTGTATGAAAGAGCTCGCCCCTTCGAGCCCTCGCGACTGATGGCATGGATGGCCGATTGGCCAGCAGAAATCGTCAGATCCAAAGGGATTATGTGGTTGGCAACTCGTGATAATTACGCGCAAAGCCTCAGCCAAGCTGGGCCCTCTATTCGGTTTGGCCCTTCGGGCTTTTGGATTGCAGCTCTCCCTGAAGAGGAAAGATCGGCTGTTCTGGCAGAAGATTCCGAGGCAATCACACATTGGGATGACATCCATGGGGATCGAATCAATCAAATTGTGTTCATAGGCATTGATATGGATCGTGATGGAATCATGGCATCCCTGGATACCTGTTTGCTGACGGATGCTGAGATGCTAGCAGATTGGAAAGAGTTCCGCGATGAGCTCCCTAATATCATTATGGAAATCGAGGAAGAGTGTGTCCTGTAGTTCTATTGAGCTGAATGTTATGTAGCACTATGGACAAGGTCGTTTGGGCTGTGAAGCACTGGCTGATGCGTTGCAAGAGGCGACGACAGCACTTATGGATCAAGAAGCACTTCAGCCGTACATGTGGAGTTCGACTCCCGTGGCCACACGCGAACGGACAATAGCGCCCATAAGGGCGCTATTTGTCTCGGTTCGCTGCGTTGGCTGCGTTATGTGTTAGAACAATCTCCTAGCTGTAACAAAACGCTTCTTCCACTTCTCATCGAATGCTGTGAAGTGAACGCCATCCTCTTTGGAATACGTTTGAAGGATCCGTCCATTGCCTGCATAAATACCTACGTGACCGATATCTAGCCCGCGTGCCGTGAAAAAGAGGAGATCTCCTTTGCGGAGGTCGTTAATCCCGACTTCTTTCCCTTGCAGCGCTTGGTCATAGGAAACACGTGGTAAATCCTTCGACAATACGTGGTCAAAAACATATTGAACAAAAGACGAACAATCGAAGGTATTCGTTTGTCCCGAAGCAGCACCAAACTCGTAAGGTGTTCCTATAAATTTGGACCCGAAAGTGATTAAAGCATCCGCTTGTTTCATCGCTATCGACGTGTTCGTGTAATCCGAATACTGCGGAGCAGAGGAGATGAAACCGATTGTGCCGTCTTGTGCTTGTACCTCTAACCAATCCGGATTGATTTCACGAATGACGTGGATTTTTTCGGTTTTTGCAAGCATACGAAGAATGTGGGTATCGTCATTTTTATCTGGCGTATCGCGCAAATTGACACCATATTGGATCGTGGTTTCATTGTCGTGTACAGATGAGATTGTAATCGAGCGGGAGTAGTCATGCCATTTCACGAGATTACCTAGCGTCTCACTAATAAATCGCAATGGCATCATCGTGAAGCCATCAATAATTTTGCCAGGTAGGGGCAGCTCCAACCGTTCTTTATTTTTATATGCAAATGAGTCTCCAATTTGATAAGTTACTGTCGCGCCATCTTTTACAGCTGTCACCGTTCGCGTGTTCTCATCCCATGAAATTGTAGCACCTTCCGCTTCAAAAAGGGCTCTCATAGGCACGAGGCTATAGCCTGCTTCAATCACAGGAGGTGTTTGAAAGGACAGAGGAAGCCCATCCAAAAATACTGTAGGCGACGCATTCTCCGCAGCCTTTACAGATGTTGCATGGAGCAGCATCATGCTTAATAACGCAATATGGGCACATCGAAAGATTTGTTTTCTAATTCGCATAGTTGTCGTCCTCAACTTTCTGTTAATGCCTATATATTTCGTTAAGCAGAATTTCCTTGAGTCCGTATGGGATGGTGGTAAAGAATGGGAGGATTCTCAATAGTATGTATAAATAAAGAAGACTGCCCTAGAGTAGACGAATCTACTTGTCGGACAGCCTCTTTGACGGTGCGTTAATTGATGGAGCTCTTGCCTTGAACCTTACTTCGCTCGGTAACTACCTCATCACATCATTGCAGTAAAGATACTACAGTAAGTGGTATGCGGCACATCTCCTCGCCTCCATATGGATTCAATAACAAATTCCCTTGTGTAAATTGTCTGCGACACAACACCTCACCACTGCGTCACCGTCATAAAATATTATGTCCGCTCTCATCAGACAATATACACAGATCTGGTTAAAAGTTATCCATAATGAATACATATAGAAGCAACAAGGAAAAGGGGTGATGCACATGCGCCCAGGCTACGGAATGTTCCAACAGCAAACGACGAAGATGCAGATAACCCCCCAACTACGTAAGGCGATTACGATCCTCAAACTCTCGACACCGGAATTGCTGGAAGTGATTCAACAAGAAGTTACTGAAAACCCAGTATTGGAAATAGCTGAGAATAAAAGGGACCCTTACAACCTCACACCAACATTTTTCCGTGGAGCTAAAAGAACTGATCCCAATAACGACCCCTTCCTTTACATCGCATCGAATGAGGTATCCCTTGAGAAGCACTTAAAGGAGCAATTAGGCTTTATTCAAAAAATACCGCCACTCATTCGACATACTGTCTCATTTATGATTGGAAATCTAGACCATAATGGCTTTCTAAGATCTACTTTACCCGAAATTTCTGAGGTATGTAAGATCGATCTTGCTCAAGTTGAGCGTGCTTTAAGGATCTTGCAGAGCCTTGAACCCCGCGGTATTGGGGCAAGAGATTTGA
This sequence comes from Paenibacillus allorhizoplanae, assembly GCF_927798215.1. Lineage (NCBI taxonomy): Bacteria > Bacillati > Bacillota > Bacilli > Caryophanales > Paenibacillaceae > Paenibacillus > Paenibacillus allorhizoplanae. Next base: position 34,107 of record NZ_CAKMMW010000002.1, on the reverse strand, counting down.
GGGAATGTTTACTACTTCAAGTCCAGTCACTAGCGGATAGCTTTCCATTAGTCTCTTTATTAATTAAGAAACATTTGAATGATATTGCCAATTACCACATTCATAAATTAACGACGTTGCTCCATGTGTCTACACAGGAAATTCAGGCTGCGATCGATGTCATCAAAGGATTGAACCCAAGACCTGGAGCAGCCTTTCATATAGAAACGGTTCATTATATCATTCCGGAAGTTAGTATTGAGAAAGCAGGTGAACAACTCGTAGTGCTGCTGCATCAAGCAGCTTCGTCTGGACTTTCGGTTAGTGGTTATTACGAACGAATGGCATCTGAGCATAGTGACAATAACGAGTTATCCAAGTTTCTCTCTGGTAAATTACATGCCGCGAAGTTCTTCCTGAAGTGCTTAGAACAAAGACGAAGAACGATATTCCGAGTAACGCAAGCCATCGTAGAGGAGCAAAGTGATTTTTTCTGGCATGGAAACGCCCATCTCAAACCTATGACCTTAAAGCAAATTGCTGTTAAATTGGGTGTACATGAATCAACGGTAAGTCGCGCTACAGTTGGGAAATACGCCCAAACCCCTTGGGGCATCTACGAACTGAAGTATTTCTTTCCCTCCGGTCTGCAAATGGACATAGGGGAGTCTGCTTCTTCCGAACATGTTAAATCGAGAATCAAGACATGGATTAGTGAAGAGAATCCCAGAAAACCTTATTCCGATCAAAAGTTATCAGATTTCATGAAGAAGGAGGGCATCTCCATTTCCCGCCGTACCATAACCAAGTATCGGGAAGAACTCGGTATTTCTTCTTCTGTGAGAAGGAAACGCATATAGTTTGAAGGGAGGAACGTATTGCTAGCACATTACTTCAATGATTTGGCCCATAAATTCATGTCCTCAAATTTGTCATATATGTCGCAATTTTTCGTAAGCCTGCCGTAATATCCGTACCCCATTTGGTAGAAAACGGCATTCATACCGAATGAAAGGGCCCTAGATAATGAATAAGCGCTGGTGATTTGCCGAGCAACTAATTCAGCTTCTAATGCATGTATAAGCAGTCGCATAAGACCCTGATTACGATAAGCTGCGAGCGTTGCGCAATCTGTCATTTCGGCATTTGCATAGACGGAATTGATTTCTGCCGAAGCGGCACTTATCAGTTGCCCTTGCATTTCAACGAGGTAATAAATCGTTCCTTCCCGCATGGTTTTCGCCACATATATAGCATCATTCATCGGCGTAGGGTAGGTTTGGAAAATGTGGCTGTATAACTGAGAGAGCTGTTCAGCATCCTCTAATCGAGCGAGACGCATCGTCATGTTGCTCGGAACCAAGGGATGATCGGGCTTAATCGGGAGAGAAAGTACCTGCTGTAAAATCTGATCTTCTTCCAGCCAATAGTCACTAGTCCGACGCTTAAGGTCATCATACATGGCCATACAGTAGGCATCACTTCCATTGAAATATCCTTTATAAATACCTTCCAACATACATCCCTTGGATAAAAAAGTCTGCCAATCCACTTCTCGTGATTTGATAAACACCTTGGTCAGAGTATGGGTTTTGGCAATTTCAACCACTCGCCTGTAAATGACATCTATTTTTCCCGAATAGTCATCCACCCGCAACCTTTTATTCGTAAAATCAAGGCAAAACATAATCGTGTAATCGGTACCGTTCTCAACTTGATTCGTATAGGTTGGCAGATCACTTGGCATCCAGCATCCCCCTTTACCCTCAATTTGCTGCAAAATAATAATAACTGCCAACATTTTTGCGGCTTAACCTATATATTCAGCCTATGAATTGGTCAAATACTTACAGTGGAAAGTTGGCATCTATCTTGCATGATTACCTGTTAGGCGCAAGAATGTTCTATACCATATGATGGAGGTTGAACGCATATGAATTGCATGTGGTGTGAAACGGAAGATATCCGTGAAAGTGTGAAAGATTGCTATTGGATTATGCCCGATGGGAGACTAGCGGTGCAAATACTTGACATTCCTGCGCTTGAATGTGCCAACTGCCAGACATATGTCTTAGAGAGCACAGCACAGCAAATTGAAGAAACCTTATATTGGCATGATGTTTCTGCACTTGGAACGGCATTTCGCTATGAAGATCTGTTAAAGGCTCCGCGGGTAAAGAATATGTTTCTAAAATAGCACTTAGCTGCAAATCTGTGGGGGTGCCCTATGAAGCGGGAGCATGTCATCAAGCCGGTTTTGGATCACCATTATCCCACGATTCAATATGGGAAGGGTGTATATCTCTACGATGAACAAGGCAAAGCCTATATCGACGGTTGCTCTGGGGCCGTGACAGCTGGCCTAGGGCATGGGGTGCAAGAAATTATCGATGCGATGATGGAGCAAGCGAACAAAGTGTCTTTCGTCTATCGTTCACAGTTTACAAGTGAGCCCGCTGAGCAACTAGCAGAAAAGTTAAGTGATCTAGCACCTGGCAACGATTACTGGACCTTCTTTGTGAACAGCGGATCAGAAGCCACGGAAACGGCAATGAAAATTGCCATCCAACACTGGCAGGAGAAAGGGAGACCAGGTAAAAATAAAGTGATCTCTAGGCGAATGAGCTATCACGGTATCACGCTAGGTGCACTTTCGATGTCAGGTCACGTTCTGAGAAGAAGGAGATTCATCCCCTTATTAGAAGATTTCCCGGTAGTCATGCCGCCTTATTGCTACCGCTGTCCATTGGGTAAAACTGTAGGGAATTGCCAAGTGGCATGTGCAGACGATTTAGCAACGGCGATCAAGCGGATCGGAGCAGAACATATCGCCGCGTTCATCGCGGAGCCGATCATTGGAGCTGCAGGGGGAGCCATTGTTCCGCCAGAAGGCTACTATAAGAAGATCAAAGCCATTTGCGAGCAGTATGACATCTTGTTCATCGCAGATGAGGTCATGACAGGTATTGCTCGAACGGGAGCGATGTTCGGTATGCAGCACGATGAGGTTGAACCCGATCTCATGGCATTGGGCAAAGGGATGAGCGCTGGCTATACACCGATGGCAGCGACGCTTGTCAAAGATCATGTGATGGAGCCTATTCTGAAGGGCACCAAAAGTATCATGTCTGGTCATACGTACAGCGCCAATCCCCAATCGGCGGCGATATCGTTAGCGGTACTTACGTATATCGACAAACATCAATTAGTCAGCGCAGCAGCAAATAAAGGCCGTTATTTATTGAACGCGCTGCACCTATTGGCTGATGGGATCAAGATCATCGGTGATGTGAGAGGCAAGGGGCTGCTTCTGGCAATCGAATTTGTTGCGGATCGGACTAACAAGCAACCATTTGCACCTGGATTAGGTGTTACGTCTCGGATCATCGAGAATGCCTTTCAGAAAGGGTTGCTTGTATACCCTGCTGCTGGCGCGATCGACGGGGAAGGGGATGCGATTATCATTGCACCACCTTTGATTATCTCTGAAGAGGAAATGAACCAACTTGTGCGGATATTGGCTGAATCCATTCGGGAAGTCATGGCAGAGCTTACCCCATCCACATTGGAGGAGATATGATGGTGCCAAGAGCGGATACTCTTGTGAACGAAGGCGAAGGCAAAGTGAGGAGCTTGGAAGAAGCGCTTCAATCGATATCCAATGGGTGTACGTTGATGTTCGGTGGGTTTGGAGGGATTGGAACGCCGCCTACATTAGTTGAGGGCATCCTTCAAAAGGGTGCTAGGGACTTAACCATTATTGGCAATGATACGGGATTTCCCCACATTGGCATCGGACGTTTAGTTACGGCAGGACGTGTGAAGAAAGTCATTGCTTCCCATATTGGATCTAATCCTAACGCTGGTCAAATGATGGAGCAAGGCACTATGGAAGTCGTTTTTTACCCGCAAGGAACGCTATGTGAAAAAATTCGGGCCGGTGGTGTTGGGCTAGGCGGGATCTTGGTGGATGTCGGCGTCGGAACGATCATGGAGAAGGGAAAGAATATCGTGTCTATCGACGAGAAAACGTATCTGGTAGAGCCGGCTTTGACGGCAGATGTTGCCATCGTACATGCGAGAAAAGCCGATCCATACGGGAATCTCATCTACGATAAAAGCGGAAGAAATCTGAATCCGCTCGTTGCCATGGCTGGTCAAATCACAATAGCCGAAGTCGATGAGATTGTACCACTCGGTGAACTGGACCCTGAAAGTATAGTCACGCCAGGTATTTTCGTGGATATGGTGATCTTGAGCAGAGGGGTGACTTGGGAATGGGTATGGGAAAAGAAACCCGCGACCGAATAGCAAAGCGGGCTGCTCAAGAATTGAAGAATGGCATGGCTGTCAATTTAGGGATTGGTATTCCGACGAAAGTTGCTGATTATGTGCCAGAAGATATTCATGTTGTTTTTCATGCGGAAAATGGGATATTGAGCGCAGGCGGCGCGCCACTTCCAGGGGAGGAAGATGCTTTCCTGTGCAACGCAGGCGGATACCCAATCACGATTCATCCTGGCGCTTCCTACTGTGATAGTGCGATTGCTTTTGCCATGATACGAAGAGGCTGTATCGATATTACGATCCTTGGGGCGTTAGAGGTGAGTGAGCGAGGAGATCTCGCGAATTGGATTGTACCTGGGAAACGTGTGGCGGGAATCGGAGGGGCCATGGAGCTTGCGCAAAAAGCCAAAAAAGTCATCGTTCTGATGAACCATGTCAACCGAAATGGGGAGTCTAAGGTTAAAAAGCAATGCGACTTGCCCCTAACTGCAGTGGCCTGTGTGAAATTGATCATAACGGAAATGGCTGTCATGGAAGTTTCGGAGCAAGGGTTGATTTTAAAAGAAGTCATGCTGCCCTATACGGTAGAAGAGGTTGTTCGACATACGGAAGCTGCCTTGCTTATTCCTGAAACCGTTCTATACATCCCGTAATAAGTCAGAGAAAGGCTTGAAGGAGGGAATTCCTTTGCCTAATAAACGTGTAGAGCTGCAAAAGCAAATTCATGATTGGATAAATCTTCATCGTGAGGACTGCACAGATTTTCTTCGGAATCTGGTAAGAATGCCCAGCACACAAGGAAATGAGCAGAGGGCTCAATTCCTCATCGCCGACAAATTGCTGGAGCTATCGCTCGACGTTGATCTATGGGAACCAGATGGTGCGGCACTGGCGACACATCCGTATTTTTGTTCCCCAAGAAACCAATTTACAGGGAGTCCGAATGTGGTTGGTGTTTTGAAAGGTGTCGGAGGCGGACGTTCTCTCTTACTAAATGGTCACATGGATGTCGTGCCAGAAGGAAATCGAGCACAATGGCATGATGATCCATTTAGCGGTCATGTGGTGGATGGTATGCTGTATGGTCGCGGGGCAACGGATATGAAAGGCGGGAATGTCTCTTTGCTCATGGCGATCGAGGCTGTTCAGAGTCTTGGAACTAAGCTGAAAGGCGATGTTATTTTCGAAAGTGTCATTGAAGAAGAAAGTGGAGGAGCGGGGACCTTAGCTGCCATTGTAAAAGGTTATAAGGCCGATGCGGCGCTCATTCCCGAGCCTACGAATATGCGTATTTTCCCGAAGCAGCAAGGCTCCATGTGGTTCCGTATTGAGGTGAAAGGGCGTTCGGCTCATGGTGGAACTCGTTATGAGGGTGTTAGCGCGATTGAGAAAAGCATCGCTGTCATTCAGCATATTAGGGAACTTGAGGTGGAACGTAATGCACGGATCACAGATCCGTTGTATGCCAATAACCCGATTCCGATCCCCATTAATATCGGCGTGATTCAGGGAGGCAATTGGCCATCCTCCGTTTCCGATACGGTTAAGTTGGAGGGGCGCATGGGCGTCGCTCCAGTGGAAACGCTTGCTGGCGCCAAAGAGGAAATGCACCGGTGGATGGCGAGGTTAAGCGAGAAAGATCCATGGTTCGAAGATCATCCACCAACCGTGGAATGGTTCGGCGCGCAATGGGTACCAGGCAATGTCGATCCCGAACATGCTTTCATGCAGGTGCTTATGGAGCAATTCCGTGCGGTTAAACAGGAAGAACCCGTGATCGAAGCCTCCCCTTGGGGGACAGACGGCGGATTGCTCACCCAGGTTGGAGATACTCCTTGTATCGTTTTCGGCCCAGGGATTACACAAGTTGCCCATTATCCGAATGAGCACATTGAGCTGGAACGTGTGTTTGAGGCTGCAGAGATTATCGCCTTGACCATCATTCAGTGGTGTGGTTTGGCTGATACGGAGACATAGCGATGTTGCGTTTGAGGGCGCAGGAGGTTTGGCAGAACAAAAAGCACCTATAATAGGTGCTTTTTGTGTATAAGGATGTTTTCAAGCGCTCCTAGCAGGTGCGCCTCATGCAAGCAGAAACAATATATGGAAAACATAAGTATATCTTTTATTCAATCGTCAACTCTGTTGTACTCACTTTCTTCTCTTTCTGCTGAGCTTTCATCAATTTATCCTTCATCTCATCCCGCATTGGACGTCGATCCTTCAGTGACAGGTGATCTGGTGTTTCCTGATATGTTTTTCTTCTACCAATTCGGCGCAAATTTTCTGGCACTAAGTTGAATTTTTCATCTTTCATGAGGGCAATAATGCCGGTGCTTTCCGGCTGTTTTTGGATGCCGTATATTTCATTGAAATATTCGTCGGCACGGCCTGGTATATAGTTTTTCGGCTCGGGGTAACCCACGATAACGCCTTCGTAATTGCGCAGAATTACTTTATCCTGACTTTGTGAGATGAGATAGTTGGGTTGAAGCGCGATTTTTCCACCACCGCCAGGTGCATCAACGACGAAGGTAGGCACCGCATACCCCGAGGTGTGACCGCGAAGCGATTCAATTATCTCAAGTCCCTTGGACACTGGTGCACGGAAATGACCGATGCCCTCGGATAAATCACACTGATAAATGTAGTAGGGACGCACACGAATTTTCACCAGATCATGCATGAGCTTCTTCATAATATAGGTGCTATCGTTGATGCCCGCGAGAATTACGGATTGATTGCCAAGTGGAACGCCAGCGTTCGCAAGCATTTCGCAGGACTTTTTCGCTTCTTCCGTTATTTCTAGAGGATGATTAAAGTGCGTATTTAACCATACGGGGTGATATTTTCGGATAATATTGCACAGATGCTCTGTAATTCGCTGCGGGAAAACAACAGGAGCCCTAGTGCCGATCCGAATAATTTCAACGTGAGGGATCGCTCGCAAATTTTTCAGAATATACTCCAAAATATTGTCGTTAATCAATAAGCCATCTCCACCAGACAGCAGTACGTCCCGCACTTCCGGGGTTTTTCGAATATAAGCAATCGCATCATCCAACTGCTTTTTCGGAACGCCCATACCCACCTGACCAGAGAAACGGCGGCGCGTGCAGTATCTGCAGTACATGGAGCATTGATTCGTTACCAAGAACAGCACTCTATCCGGGTATCGATGTGTTAATCCGGGGGTAGGGGAATCTTCATCTTCGAAAAGAGGATCTTCAAGATCGTACTTGGTTTTCAATAATTCAGCGGAAATGGGAACAGATTGCATACGAATCGGGCATCGCGGGTCATCTGGATTCATCAAAGAGGCATAGTAAGGCGTAATATTTAAAGGAATCGTTTGCGTTGAAATGCGAACGCCTTCCTCTTCTTCAGGAGTTAAATTCACGACCTTCTTCAGGTCATCTAACGTTCGAATGGTATGTGTCAGCTGCCACAGCCAATCATTCCATTGCTCATCTGTCACATGTTTCCATAGCTCAACTTGCTTCCAGTCACGTCGTTCCATCATTGCACCTCCAGCATGGATGTCTTCTCACGAATAGTAAGATGCAAGAAGGATGCCAACATTCACTTTTCATGACAAAAAGAAAAAGACTCCTCTCGGAGTCGTGCTCATCCTAGGATGTTTAAGGCTTTCTAACGATGCCGTAGCGGTTTAGCTTATACTGTAAAGCCTGACGCTTGATCCCAAGCGCCTGAGCGGTCAGCGTGATGTTGTATTGATGAAATGCTAGCGCATCCGTGATCGTTTCCTTTTCCAGTTGCTTCACTTTGTCGGTTAACCGACTGGTCGAGAAATCTGCTATGTTGTCACTCTGCGGATTGGATCGATGCACTGTTGTTCGTGTATGTCCCAAGAGATACGCGGGCAGATGATGATCATCAATCCTTTCACACTCCAGCTCCATCATATTATAGGTAGATTCGATCGCATGACTTAATTCACGTATATTACCAGGCCAATGGTAGTTCTCTAAGGCCGCCAAAGCGGATGGGGATACGCCATTTATTTTCATGCCGAATAGGTGATTGAATTTGTCAATAAAATGAGAAGTGAGAAGGGGGATATCGTCTGTTCTTTGTACGAGAGGAGGTAGGTGCAAATTTACGACATTGAGCCGGTAATACAGATCGCTTCTAAGCAAACCTTTGCTTAAGGCTTCTTTCGGATCAATATTCATGGCGGTAATAATGCGAACGTCGACTTGCTGCTCATGCGTACCTCCGACGCGACGAACGATGCCGTCTTGTAGGACTCGTAATAATTTGGCTTGCAGAAATAAATCTAAGCTATTTAATTCATCTAGAAAAAGCGTTCCGCCGTTAGCTTGCTCGAATAATCCTGCACGATCAATCGCGCCAGTAAACGCGCCTCTCGCAGTTCCGAACATAATCCCTTCCATCAGCTCGTTAGGCACTGCTGCACAATTCTGAGCAATAAACAGTCGGTTCCGACGAGCTCCAGCATTGTGAATGCTCTGGGCAAACAATTCCTTTCCGGTGCCTGTAGGGCCTGATATCAGAACCGGCGAGCTCGTGCGCGATGCCTTTTTGGCAAAGGCGATAGTTTGCAAGAAGGTTTCACTTTTTCCAATTAAATCACTGAAATGGTACCGAGCAGCGCTCGCATTTTTTTTATCCTTGGATGGGGATTCATAGATTTGATGCCTGAGATCCAGAATTTGATCATGCAGATGAACGATACTCGTGATATCTTTGGCAACTTCTAAAGCTCCGATGATTTCCCCATTTTCCACTAGAGGATAGGTACTATTAATGGTTGTGATCCTTTTTCCCGTCACATTCACGTATGTTTGAATTTTTTCGCGGATTTCAATCCCAGTTTGCAGTACTTTCATGAAAGTACTCGTTTCGTTCGTAAGGGAAGGGAAGAGTTCGAAGAAGTTTTTTCCGACAACCTGTTCTCTTTTTAATCCATCCGTTTCAGCCATCTTTTCGTTATAAAAAATCGTGATTCCCTTGTTATCAATCAGGTGAACACCGACATCAATGATCGTCAGCATCTGCTCAAAATATTTAGATCCATGATCGTTCTGTTCGGACATTGGGTTCACCCGCCTCGCGAAGTATGGTTCAGTGGTTCAATTAATAGCTTATGATTGTAGGCATTGGAACATGACGCGGACATGATTTGCGGCTCATCTGCATAGAAATCGAGTGAAACGCGATAACAACGCTTGGATGCTTCTGCGACGACTATCCTATAAAGGTGGGTTTCCTGTGAACACACAAGTCTATCGGCCCAAGAATCCAGTACGATTTGTTACGGCGGCAGCTTTGTTTGATGGACATGATGCGACTATTCATATCATACGAAGGATTTTGCAAGCATCGGGGGTTGAAGTGATCCATCTGGGTCATAACCGATCCGCCAAGGAAGTCGTCCATGCCGCTATCCAAGAAGATGTGCAAGGCATTGCAATAAGCTCGTATCAAGGGGGACATGTTGAATATTTAACGTACATGTTTGATCTTCTCCAGCAAAAAGGTGCTGGGCACATTAAGATATTCGCTGGCGGAGGAGGGGTCATCGTTCCTTCCGAGATCCATCAATTACACCAATATGGTATTGCCAAAATCTTTTCACCTGACGATGGACGCGAACTTGGTTTACAAGGCATGATCAATCACATGATTCGAGAAGTTGACTACCCAACACCAAGGAAGCTTCCACATGACATAGATGACCTACACATTTCAAAAGAAAACCATTGGAGCTTGGTAGCAAGCGTGATAACTACAGCTGAAGAAGTCGCTGGAAGTGGACAGTGGGAGCAAGTAGTACCTATTTTAGCTAATAAACAATCTTCTCAGTCACCGGTGCTTGGCATCACGGGAACAGGAGGAGCAGGGAAGAGTACGCTGACGGATGAGCTGGTCAGGCGATTTCTCGCCCAATATCCAGACAGAAACATCGCAATTATTTCAATCGACCCTTCCAAAATGAAAACAGGCGGTGCACTTCTCGGAGATCGGATCCGTATGAATGCTATCAACAGTCCTAATGTGTATATGCGCAGCTTAGCGACACGAGGGGCGAAGTCTGAACTAAGCCTTGCCACCAAGGAAGCCATACAAGTGGTTCAGGCTGCTGGCTATCAGTTGGTGATTGTGGAGACAAGTGGGATTGGACAAGGCGACTCTGCGATCGTAAAGCTATGTGATGTGGCGATATATGTAATGACAAGTGAATTTGGCGCAGCAACGCAGCTGGAGAAAATAGATATGATCGATTACGCCGATATGGTTGTTATCAATAAGTTCGATCGACGTGGCTCCGAGGACGCTTTGCGTGATGTGCGAAAACAATTCCAAAGAAGTCATGGCTTATTTGATACACCTGTTCAGGAAATGCCTGTATTTGGCACGATTGCTAGTCAATTTAACGATAGTGGAACAAATGTTCTATTCGAGAAGATTATGAAACTCGTTGCGGACAAAACAGGTGGAGATTGGCCAATTGATGAGCAGGAGATTTTGCAACCGGTAACAACCAAGAATGTGATCATACCGTCCAACCGCACCGGTTACCTCGGGGACATTGTACAAACGATTCGACAGTATAAGAAATTTACATCGGAGCAGGTCGGGATCGCGCGTAAACTGTATCAACTTCGGGGTACGAAAGCGCTGATGCTGTCCGAGCATCCTAGTTTGTTTAATTCCAAGGGAGAAACAGATGCGATGATAGGCAAAATCGATGACATGATCGCGCATTATCAGAGGAATCTTCACCCAACATGTCTCAAGCTGCTACAAGAATGGCCAACAATTCGTGAAGCCTACACACAAGATGAACTCGTTACTCGCGTTCGCGATCGAGAGATCAGATCTGCTCTATTTACGGAATCGCTGTCTGGGAGTAAGATTCCTAAGATCAGTTTGCCGAGATACGAGGATGATGGGGAAATTCTTCACTGGCTGTTGAAAGAAAATTTGCCAGGCTACTTTCCTTACACCGCAGGTGTGTTTCCTTTTAAGCGAACGAATGAAGAGCCTAAGCGCCAATTTGCCGGAGAAGGAACACCAGAGCGTACCAACCGACGATTCCACTATTTATGCCAAAATGAGGAAGCGAAACGATTGTCAACGGCATTTGACAGTGTCACCTTGTACGGCCATGATCCCGACTATCGACCCGATATTTATGGGAAAATAGGGAATAGTGGAGTAAATGTATGCACATTAACGGATATGAATAAGCTTTATGCTGGATTCGATTTATGTCATCCATCTACAAGCGTTTCCATGACCATTAACGGACCTGCGCCTATGATTTTGGCCATGTTCATGAACACGGCGATTCAGCAGCAAGTCGAGAAATTTGTTCAGAGAACTGGGGAGCAACCTACAGATGATGAGTATGTGCAATTGAAAGCCTGGACACTACAAACCGTTCGTGGAACGGTGCAAGCGGATATTTTGAAAGAGGATCAAGGGCAAAACACGTGCATATTCTCAACGGAATTTGCGTTGAAAATGATGGGTGACATGCAGCAATATTTCATTGATCATCAGGTGCGAAACTATTATTCCGTCAGTATTAGCGGGTATCATATTGCGGAAGCGGGGGCAAACCCTATTACGCAGTTGGCTTTTACATTAGCAAATGGTTTCACGTTTCTAGAATATTATTTGAGCCGCGGTATGCATGTCGACGATTTTGCGCCGAATTTATCTTATTTTTTCAGTAATGGACTCGATCCTGAGTATACCGTCATGGGCAGAGTTGCCCGCCGCATCTGGTCTACTGTCATTCGAAATCAATATGGCGGCAATGAGCGAAGTCAGAAGTTAAAGTATCATATTCAAACATCAGGCCGCTCTTTACATGCTCAGGAGATGGACTTTAATGATATTCGTACCAGCCTGCAGGCACTCATGGCGATCTATGATAATTGCAATTCCTTGCACACGAACGCATACGATGAAGCGATTACGACACCGACAGAGAATTCCGTGCGCAGGGCGATGGCGATTCAATTGATCATTAACAAGGAATTGGGTTTGACGAAGAATGAGAATCCACTGCAAGGTGCTTTTATCATCGATGATTTAACGGATCTTGTGGAAGAAGCTGTGTTGGCTGAATTCGAGCGAATTCATGAACGAGGCGGAGTGTTAGGGGCAATGGAAACGCAATATCAACGTGGAAAGATTCAAGAAGAATCCCTTTTGTATGAACATAAAAAGCATGCAGGAGAGCTGCCGATTATCGGTGTGAATACATTCATTAAGCCGAGTGATCATCAGCCTGCCGTTGATATCGAGCTGGCACGTTCGACCTTTGAGGAGAAAGAAACTCAAATTGCTGGACTGAAAGCCTTTCATGAACAACACAAGTTGGCATGTCCTGCGGCTCTTGAACGTTTAAAGCAGACAGCCCGCAATAACGGGAACCTTTTCGAAGAACTGATGGAAACGGTTAAAGTAGCATCGCTCGGGCAAATTACAAATGCCTTATATGAAGTAGGCGGACAGTATCGTAGAAATATGTAAATTTGAAAAGTTAATAGAATCATATAGCTCATCCGCCCATTTCATGATATATATGTAAAGAGCCAATTATGTTGAATGGAGTGAGATGAATGAGAATCGCCACGCAATTGTATACTGTTCGTAACTTTCTGCAAACCCCACAGGACATTAGCGACAGCTTGAAGAAAGTGAAGCAGCTGGGGTACAACTCCGTGCAAGCTTCAGGTGTTGGTCCTATTGGTATTCATGAATTTAAAGCGCTTACGGATCAAGAAGGCTTGAGCATTTGTGCTACGCACATCGGGTATAACGATTTGTTAAACGATATGGATTCTGTCATTGAGAAACATTTGGCCTGGGATTGCAAGTATGTTGGATTAGGTGGGCTTCCGCCAGAATTCCGTGAAACGAGCCAAGGTTATGCAACCTTTGCCAAGCAAGCTTCCGATTTTGGCAGACAATTGAAAAGTGCTGGATTACAGTTCATTTATCATAATCATGATTTCGAATTTGCTAAATATGATGGGAAAACAGGTATGGAGATATTATTTGACGAGTCTGATCCTGAAGCCGTAGATTTTGAGTTGGACGTTTATTGGGTGCAAGCTGGCGGAGCCGATCCTATCGAGTGGATTCGCAAGGTTGACGGACGAATGAAAGTCGTTCATTTCAAGGATATGTGCATAACGCCAGATCGGAAACAGCGTTTCGCCGAAGTCGGTGAAGGGAATATGAATTTCAAAGGCATTATTCAAGCCTGCGAGGAAATCGGCGTGGAGTGGGCGGCTGTCGAGCAGGATGACTGCTACGGACGTAATCCTTTCGAAAGCTTGGAGATTAGCTTCGCTAATCTTGCTCGCTTAGGATTGAAGGGGTAGATTGACTTGAATGACAAAGGAGCTAGGCGCATGTGTGCGCTTGGCTCCTTTTTTTTGTGCTCGATAGAACCACGCTGCGCACCGCTTAGTCGAAAAAATCGGCTTACCACCCTCCAAGTTCCGTGCCACGCACAGAATTAGTCAATTTTAGCTAGTTTTCACGATTTTTCTCCGTGACTTGCTCCTAGTACTCCAGCAGAGGTTGTTGTTACAGCTTGTTGAGTGGTTGATATACATATTAAGTCATTTTTTAGTTTATTGTACATGTTGTTGTTCACGCGCCTCTCTAGAAATAAATTAAACCCAATTACAAAACATCGAACAAACACTTGTAATAATTTGGAATGAGCTGTAAAATCAAATTGTCGTTCTTTATAAAGAACAACGTATAAGGAGGGGCCCTTTTGTTAAAACCGCTAACGTCTTTTAGATTTTTTGCCGCACTAATGGTTTTCATGTGGCATATTGGATTTTTGGAGAAATTCCAACTTGGACCTGTAGGTGTCTCGTTTTTCTTTGTCTTATCTGGCTTCATATTAGCTGCCAATTATCATTCAAAAATAGAAAAACTAAATACAGGAAATATAAAAAGGTTTTACATTGCACGATTGGCAAAAATTTACCCTGTCCATGTATTAACATTTTTCCTTGCAACACCTCTCGTGCTTATCGGATTTCATCCAAAAAACCTGTATTTAATAAAGCTTGGTGTGATCTCTGCAATTAATCTATTTCTACTCCAAAGCTACATACCTGGTTACACATTGGACTTTAACCTGGTATCATGGAGCTTGTCAGCCGAATTGTTATTTTACTTGTTGTGCCCTTTTATTATTTGGATTTTCATGAAGATGAAAATTAAGTCAACTCCCAAAGCTGTTTCTTTATTAACACTCGTTTGGTTAGTAGCGGTTTACGCGACTATTTTCTCACCGATTAGTGATATTCACTTGAGTTGGTGGTTTTACAATGTGTTCCCTTTTTTCAGGGTTCTTGATTTTATAAGCGGTATTCTCCTTGGGCTAACTTATGTTTATCAAACAAAAAGAAGCACATTAAAGAGCTCAACTTTTAGTGTCATTGAAATAAGCGCCTTAATATTGCTTGTTGTTTGGATATTTCTATCTCCAAACATTACTCAAACACTAAGGTATAGTGTTTATTACATTCCAGTATGGTGCTTATTAATTTACACTTTCGCATTTCAGCGAGGAGTATTTTCAAAAGCATTCTCCAACAGTAGACTTGTATATCTTGGTGAAATAAGCTTTTCTTTTTATATGGTTCACGATTTAGTTATTCGTTACTTAGACTTCTTCGTTCTCGGATCTGTGTCACGGGCATTCATTGCATTTGTTATCTCAATTAGCTTAAGTGCAGTAATTTACACTTACTTTGAAGAGCCGTTAAGAAAGAGAATACGCTTCGGAATAACTACGCGCAGAGAAACGATTAAAAGTAATGCAATGCCTAATCCTAATGCATAGCTGAATTGCCTAACCGCCTCCCTAAAAAGGGAGGCTTTTTATGTGGTAACACTTACTTAGCTACCAAACCAGTATTGCTAGTACCAGATTCCTTATCCCACGCAAAAGCGAACAAAAGCTACTTTCAGCCAAATCCATGCGTGAACCGTATAGTTGTAATGAGGTGAAATAGTAATAGTAGACTTGTTGCCTTCCCGTTCTAACTGTTATCTCCGTGAGTATATTGTAGGGATAGTTCAGGAGTTGTTAGGGAGGTTGATCACAATTGCCTGTATACTTCATGCTTATGCTTCTTCTCACAGGGGGTTGGACACAGACAGGACATCAAGCAAATCCATTGGATTCCTATTGTTCCGCTTCTAAAATGAGTTCTGCTTCAACCCCCAACACAGATGCCACTTCCATTCATTATAAAAATAAGGCGTTATTTCTAACCTATCATCATCTCGATGATCAGGAGTCTTTCATCACAATTACTCCGGCCAAATTTAAACAGCACCTGCAGGCTCTTAAAGATAAGCACTATAATGTTGTTTCTATCGAGGACTACGCTTGTTTCCATGCGTATCGGACCCCATTACCTCCGAACGCAGTGGTGATAACATTTGACGATGGCTACCGATCATTTTATGACAAAGCTTATCCTCTGCTGAAGCAGGTGGGATATACGGCGACGAATTTCCTTATCCTGAGCGATGTAGATTCCGATAATCCATCTTTGCCCTTTCTGACCTGGAGTCAAATCATTGAAATGAGACGTGATGGATTTAGCTTTTACTCACATACCTATGATCTACATCAGAAAAAACGAGATGAATCTGGTAACCTAGTACCACCTCTGACGAATCGAATCTGGTTGTCTAAAGAGAAAAGATCGGAGACGGAAGAAGAGAGGAAGCAGCGTGTGAGAGAAGATTTGTTATTGGGTGAGTTGTTTCTGAAGACAAAGCTTCACAATCAGTTTTCATTCCTTTGTTTCCCATTAGGGGAATATAATCAGTCAGTTGTTGAGGAAGCGACACGGCAAGGATTTTCGTTGTTTTTTACGACGAAGGAAGACATTAACACAGGGAACAATGAGGAAATTTCACGCATAAGTGCAGGAATGCCCTATGTTTCTTCCGATATTTTACTTAAAAAGATGCAATTGTACGATCAGAAATAGTCTGTATTCAGAGAAAATAAAGATATCTGGTGAAAAATCTCGGAATAATGTAAGAATAAATAACGTTAAGGGCGTTCTATAAATTTTTTTGTTTGATAATGTTGAATTATATGTTATATTATCTAACATATTAAAAGTTTTCTAGGGTTCCGCGGCCTATTCGCCGGTCAGGTCCGAGAGAAAACACACAGCGCACTGTGTTCACGGAGGGATAAAAGCCCGGGAGGTTATCGATTCTGATACCTTTCGGGCTTTTATTTTATCTTTGGATAAAGTGACTTATTGGAGGGGTTCAGATGACGATTAGAAGAAAGCTTTTGTTAGGATTTGGAGTTATTGTTGGATTATTTTTAATTTCGCTTTCCATTCTATATGCGTCACTTCGTCAGACGTCTTCCTCATTTGAACGATTTGCGCATGATGACGTTCATTTACTAAACTTGGCTAATCAAATACGATACGAAGATATCCGGTTAACGGATTCGGTTAGAGGGATTATTATTGATCCTCGAAACAAATCAGAAAGTGATACTTATAACAATTATGCCATACAAATCGATAACCATATCAAGGAAACGGTGAGCCTCCTACAGTCAGAAGAAGAGAAACAGATCTTCCGTGATTTGGATGCAGGTAATGTGAAATTGGTTGAGTTGGAAACCAAAATGATGGAACTCGCTGCTAGCGATAAAACGCAGACGTTGCGCATTTTTGCAGGTGATTATGCAGAACTTCGAGTACACTTTGCTGAATTATTAAACCGATTTCAACACTTGCAGGAGCAGCATATCGAGAAACGTTCCCTTCAAACGGCAACTCTCGTGAAGCAACGATCCGCAATTGCAATGGTGGTGCTTGCATGTTCTATACTAATTGCTGTGCTTATCGCATTGGGGGTAACTAGGCATATCCTTTCTCGAATGAACCGAGTGAAATCGAAGCTGGACGAGCTGTCTGGAAGTTCAGGTGATTTACGTGAACGCATTCAAATCCAAGGCAAAGATGAAATTGCCCAGTTAGCTCAATCTTTTAATAAAATGATGGATATGATTCAAGGACTCATTCATCAAGTTAGGGAATCCGCTGACAGAGTTAACTTAGCAACAAAGTATCTAGTCACGTCTTCCGAACAAACTGCTAAGATTACACGTGATATTGATCAGAAAGCCGTGAATATGGCGGATGGGGCGAATTCGCAAGCCAAAGGGATCGAAGAGAGCTCGTTTGCCATGGGGGAAATTGCATCAGACATCCAACGTGTCGCTGATCATATGTCGACGATGGCCATGCAATCGGAACAATCTGTTTCACTAGCAACGATGGGGAGCAAGTCTATTGCCTCAGCGGTAGCTGGTATGTATGCACTTACGGAATCGGTGCAGCACGCGAATCAAGCTGTGAAGAAAGTGAACGCGAAATCACAAGCCATCTATCAGGTGGTTGCATGGATGCGAGAGGTAGCCGACCAGACGAATCTTTTGGCACTTAATGCAGCTATAGAAGCTGCCCATGCTGGCGAGCACGGTAGAGGATTCGCAGTTGTAGCTGATGAGGTTAGGAAGCTTGCTAGTCAGAGCACACAATCGGCTGAACATATCACGCAGTTGATTGGGCAAATTCAAGCAGACTTATCGGAGGCAGATGTTGCAATGGATCAAGGCGGGGTAGAGGTTGGCGCGGGTCTGACTAGCATGGAGCATGCGGGAGAAATGTTTGAGAAAATTCGAACAGATATCCAGCTAATCTTTCAGAATACACTGGAAGTATCCGGCGTTTCACAACAGATGGCCGCGGGATCAGAGCAAATCTATGCATCATTCAGCGAGGCAGCTGAAATTAGTAAGCATACTGGCAGAGACACGAAGTTTGTATCCGATATGGTGCAAAAACAATTAGAAACGGTAGAACTCGCAATGGAACATGCGGCAACACTAACACAGGTAGCGGATGAATTACATATCCAGATTCAACGTTTTCACATTTAATTGAAGTATATGAGCTAACGCTTATTGCGTTGGCTCGTTTTTTATTGCATCCGATTGTTAGGCAAGATTGTTTCAAGCAGGTGTAAAGTCTTTTACTGTTGAATACAACGAAATATCGGATATGTGCTTAATTTCAAATTTTGGAGTGTGATTACGATTCTAATACCACTTAATGAATTGCAATTTTATAAAAACTTTGATGAACTTGCGAAAGATATTCTAGAGATGGCCAAAGAAACGATGCCTGACCGTTTAATTTATTTGACTTCTCTTACCAAAAAACAACAAATCATATTAAAGCTTTCCGAATCTAATGAAAAGATCGCTATTAATGAGGGTATGGTTATTAAGATTAACGAGACGGTTTGTAACCGAATTGATTTTGAGAACAATGCACCTTTAGTTTTTGAAGATATGAGTAGAGAAGCGAACTTAGATGATTTAAGACAAGCACTCGTTGCGGCTAATATTAATTCCTATTTAGGGATTCCTATTATTCTGTCAAATGGAGATACATTTGGGACATTGTGTGCGGTACATACAAATGCCAAAAAAATTAACAAGAAGAGCATAACCATGCTCCAAAGAATAGCTAAGTTATTCTCCTATTACTTAGATTTGGAACGACTTGCCTACAGGGATTCCTTAACGGGACTCTATAATCGGCAGTTTCTTTATAAATATTTCGAAGAAAGCTCTACCACTGGAGGCGCTTTGTTGTTTCTAGATTTGGATGGTTTTAAGAAGATAAATGACTTGTATGGACACGAAACTGGGGATTTAGTATTGAGGGAAGTCGCATTAAGACTTGAGAATTTCGTGCAGCTGCATCAAGGTTTTGCGGTTAGATTAGGGGGAGATGAATTCGTTATTAATCTAGTTGATCTCACGAGCCGAGTAGAAATTAGTAAACTAGCTGATTTATTGCTTTCACGGTTATCAACGTGGGATACTCAGTTAGAAGCGTTCAATTTATCAGTTAGCATAGGCATTGTGCTTTATCCGGCAGGTGAAAACAATCTGTTAAAAGTTTTACTTAAAAATGCGGATAATGCCTTGTACCGGGCTAAAGCAAATGGAAAGAACGGATATCAATTTTTTTAAAAGGGAAGTCACACAGTTCAGCATTCATTTTCCATAAATATGTGTAATAACTCCTATTCCATGAGATGTGAGATATATGCTATAATTCACGGAGTCCTAACAACTGGCTTACAACCACCGATGGTTGTAGGTCTTTTTTTAAGGAATGTGCTAGATATCGCAATAACAACTTTGGCGTATGCGGAAATTATCAAACAATTGTGATATTGAAAGTAGGTTCATTTATGAATTTTATTCTAATGGCTGCTATGTCCTTGGTACCTCTATTTTTAGGTATGTCGTGCAAAATGTTATTTAAAACGAAACTAACCAATGCCATGGTACTTTTCATGTTCTTCATGAGTGTATGGCAATTAGATGTCAGTGTGTTATATAGCAACGACGTCATAAAAACGGATTCTATCTTATTTCTGTTTCAGCTCCTGCGAATTGGTTCGATTATGCTGCCTCCAGCATTTTTGTATGTTGGCTATATTTCACTAAAACATCTATCCAAAGATGAAGCGAAATGGATGAATCTACTCATAAATAAGTATACGCTTAGCGCGTATGTTTTGTGGTCTGTCTTTATTTATATCATCAATTGGACAGATCTTGGTGTACTAGGATTAAAGTCGATTCAAGGCATCGGTAATCAGGTTACCGTCTTGTACCCCATTTATGGCGCATGGGGCAGCTTATTTGTTAACCACATTAAATTATTAGTAGTAAGCATTCTATTAACGTTAGTTGCAAGTAGAAAAGTAACAGATAAATATGTGAGAAATTTCCTTACTTTATTTAGTCTTACTTTTCTTTTAACGTATATGATCGGCGTATTGAATTTACAAGCAGGGACTTTCATTTATTCAAGCCAAATTGCCGTCATGTTGTTTTCTATCATTATTTTCTTTATTTTTGTTCATATGAGTACAAGAATGATAAGAGACACCTCTCAAATTTTGAAAAGGAAAGAGAAAGAAGAACAAATTGAAATATCGACTTCTGGACTCATTCATGAAATTAATAATCCGCTTACGGTTGTGAAAGGTTATTCCGACCTCTTATCACGCAATGAGGAATTGGATGGCAGCGCCAAAGGAATGATTAATCATATTGGCATTGCTGGCGACCATATGAACAGTATCCTTACGAACTATAATCATTTTATCAAAAGTGGCAAAATTCAAACGGAGGAAGCTGACATTCTGGATGTTCTTAACGAATCCATTGCCTTGACTTCCATACGTACGAAAGAAAAGAACGTAAACATTGAATTCAATTCGCATAAAAATATCATCGTTTCGATAGATCGAGATAAAGTCAGACAAGTCCTCATTAATTTAATTAATAATAGTATTGATGCCATGGAGAAATCAGCTCGTAAAGTTCTCAAGATTGACTACTATACGAAGAATAATGAGATTCATATCCTAATAACAGACACTGGCTCTGGTATTCATCCAGATGAATGGGATCACATTTTCACACCATTCCATACAACCAAAAAAACAGGTATGGGTTTGGGATTGTCGATTTCGCAACGCATTATTAACTCACATGGCGGTTATATTGAAATCGTAAATAGTACGGCAGAAGGTACGGAACTGAAGGTGATCATGCCACTCTGGTCCGTATAACCAAAAAGCTTAGTCTGAGGGCCATCGCCTCGCAGACTAAGCTTTTTTATTAACTAACAGCGATTTGTTCTTGAGTCGAGTCTTGCTGCATGAGTGGTTTGCTTTTCGTTCTGTACACGCCAAGCATTAATCCTGTTCCTAGCGCTGTGCATTCGAGTGGATGTTCCGCGATATGTACTGCAACCCCAGTTTCCGCACGAATACGTTCATCGATTCCCTCAAGCAATGCACCGCCTCCACAAAGCAAGATGCCTTGTTCCATGACATCGCCCGCCAGCTCTGGTGGACAAAGCTCTAACGTTGCTCTGATCGCCTCGATCAAGGCATCCAAGAATTCATTAACCACCGTATAGATTTCACTTGAGACCAAGCGGATAGAGCGAGGTAATCCATGAACCAAATCACGTCCACGGATCTCTATAGAGCGTTCTTCCGCTGAAAGGGTGGCAGTTCCGATTTGCATTTTTATAAGCTCCGCGGTTCGTTCACCGATTTCCATGTTATATTGACGTTTCACATAATCCATAATATCGCGATCGATCGAAAGGCCACCTCGGTTGATCGTATGACTTGCGACGATGCCACCAAGTGACAATACGGCTACTTGACAGGTTCCGCCACCAATATCGAGGACTAGATGACCGATAGGTTCGTCTAGCATAAGTCCAGCGCCAAGCGCCGCTGCGATAGGTTCTTCGATTGCAATCGCTTTTTTGGCACCCCGATGAACGATGGTTTCTTCAATCGCTCGTTTTTGCACGTTCGTAATGCCACACGGCACCGTAATGTAAATTTGCGAACTACGAAGAAAAGAAGGTCTACCTTGAATTTTTTTTATAAAATAGTTCAGCATCGTGCTGGTCTTGTCAAAATTAGCGATGACACCATGTATTAATGGATACGTGATATCCACATGCGCAGGCGCTCGTCCAATCATCGCTTGCGCTTCGGATCCTGCAGCTATTAATTCACCTGTTTGGTGATCAAATGCGACGACGGAGGGTTCATTCAGCACAATACCTTTACCCTTTTCGAAAATAACGGTGTTGGAAGTACCTAAATCTATCCCAAATAACTTATCGAACTGTTTGAACATTACTTGTTTCCTCCTTTGAATTATAATCAGGCTTGGTGGGGAGGTGGCATTCACGTCTGTATAGTATTCTTGTTCAGTTGTCGATTTAAGGGGGCTGACGACAAAGGAAATATTTATAAGACAACGAATAGTTAACTAATCCCACTTAAGGAGATCATTCAACTTAGGTGTTTGTATGCAAACAACGAGAAATATAATTCGACATGGAGGATAAAATGAGCGTCTGATACATTTGATTCGTGAAGCAGAAAAAACAGATCGAGATCAACTATTCGGACTCTATCGGTTCAATTAGCAAGGGATTTAAAAAATATTTATTAATGAATCAGCACAAATCCATGAAGGAGTAGAGGGACAAACGATGCGTGTAAACATACAAACAGTTATCGATGCGTTAATCTCCCCGGTCGCAAGGCTTGAGCAAACTGTCGATACCCTGAAGTTTGGTCATCCTGACACCGAGGTGACCGGTATTGTGACGGCCTTCATGCCGACACAATTTGTTATTGAGCAAGCGATTAGCCTGGGAGCGAATCTTATTATTGCACACGAAGCACCCTTTTTTTCGCACCATGATGATACGTCCAAACTAAAAGACGATCCTGTCTATGAGGATAAGCGTCGACTTCTGGAATCATCGGGTATTGCGTTATTTCGATTCCACGATTACTTGCACCGCTATACACCAGATGGTGTCATGGAAGGATTGATTCAGACTCTCGATTGGATGCCTTACGTACAAGAGCATCATCCTGCATACTCTATCGTGCATATCCCCACTGAAACCGTATTCAATATCGCAGAGCATGTGAAGAAACGCCTTGGAATTAGCTTCGTACGCGCACATGGCGATCGTGAACTGCTGTGTTCAAAAATCGGCCTACTAGCAGGTTATCGTGGTGGTAGTCAGAATGCGCTTCCACTATTTGAAAGAGAGCAACTTGACCTAATTATTTATGGGGAAGGTCCTGAATGGGAAACGCCTGAATATGTAAGGGATGCTGTCTATCAAGGAAGACATAAGGCATTAATCGTGCTTGGTCATGCGGAGAGTGAAGAGCCTGGAATGGAATTCCTGGCAAATAAACTAAGAAACATATATCCAGAGATTCCTCTTCACTATGTGAAAGAAAGACCGGTTTTTCAAGTATTATAAGCAGAGCGAAGTCTTTGTTTCGAAAAGGAAAGGAGGATGCAAGTGGTACAAGAAGTTGTCATCGTAGCTTATAATTCAGATTGGATCCAAGAGTTCGAGAGTGAGAAAAAGAAGATATCGCAAATGTTACCGAGCAATGCCATTCAAATCGAGCATATCGGAAGCACCTCAATCATGGGGATGCCTTCCAAGCCGATCCTAGATATCGCGATTAGTGTGAAGAATCTGGACGAAACAGACCTGTTTGTAGAACCATTAAGAACACTAGAGTATGTATATGTTCCCAACTTAGAATTTCCCAATCGTAGGTTTTTTCGTAAGGGGGAGCGGAAGAAGGGCACACATCACCTTCATGTTTATGAACAAAGTAGTGATGAATGGCGCAATAATCTTCTATTCAGGAATTATCTTAGAAGCCATCCTGAGCAAGCAGCAGCTTATGCCGAGCTCAAAAAGCATCTTGCTTCCATGTATGTTGAAGATAGAGCGACGTATACGCAAATGAAAGCACCATTCATCCAATCTATGATTGAATTGGCCCAAAAAGAGTAGAGCATATCCTTACATGATCACACCTTATAACGGAGTTGATTTCATATGCCTGTATACAATTTAGCCTGTGATGTAAATAATCCACAAAAAGGACTACAACTATCCGACATTCCTGCACACGACCCTTTCGTTTTTGCCGATAAGGATAATGGCGTATATTATTTGTACACGGGAGGGTCTCCAAAGTTACATGGGATGGAAGGGTATGGTGTCCTCACGTATAAAAGCACGAATTTATCCGAATGGGAAGGTCCCTATATCGTATTCACCGTTCCTGAAGGATGTTGGGCTCATCCGCAGCATGGCGCTTGGGCACCAGAAGTGCATGCGTACAAGGGGCGCTTCTATCTGTTCGTCACCTTACATAATAATGACAGACAATTAGATGGAGAACCGATTCAAGGGTATTCCAAGCATTGGAGAGGGTCCGTAATTGCCGTTAGTGATTTACTGGAAGGGCCTTTTCAATTGTTAAATGACGAATCCCATGTTCTTCCAGAAACGATGATGACACTTGACGGAACTTTATATGTGGATGATGATGAAATACCTTGGATGGTATATTGTCATGAGTGGATTCAAACCATTGATGGTACGATTGAAGCTGTGCGGTTGAAGGACGATCTATCTGAAGCAGTTGGCGAACCGATTCATTTGTTCAACGGCTCGGAAGCGCTTTGGGATAACGAAGAGGCACTCCCCGAAGGCGACATTCGTGTTTATGTCACGGACGGTTGTCAATTGTATCGTACTTCAGGTGGTCAGTTGATAATGCTTTGGTCCAGTTATCAGGCAGGCAATTATGTGCAAACCATCGCCCGGTCGATTACCGGTTATTTGCAAGGTCCATGGGAACAGCTTCCTCCACTTGTGAAGGAGGACAGTGGTCACGGGATGATGTTCCAGACATTTGAAGGAATCTGGATGCTGATCCTTCATCAACCTTTTCAAATGCCTAAATCAAGGTGCAAATTGTTCGAAATGGCAGACACAGGAGATAGCTTCAAAGTGGTTCGCCAATTAGATTAATACGAAGGAGATATCGTTATGATGAAACTACGTTGTGCGATACTAGATGATTACCAGCAAGTAGCACTGACCTCTGCGGATTGGTCGCAGATTATGGATAAGGTGGAGGTCACTCGGATCGATCGACATATCGACCACATCGATGAGCTGGTTGAACAGATCGCAGACTGCGAAATTATCGTCATTATGCGTGAACGGACTCCTTTCCGCGCGGAGTTGCTCGCAAGGCTTCCTAAGTTGAAGCTGCTTATTACGACGGGGATGCGCAATGCTTCTGTAGATATGACCGCCGCTGCATCGCAAGGCATTATCGTTTGCGGCACGGGAGGAGCTGGCAATGCAACAGCCGAACTCACGTGGGCACTGTTATTAGGCCTTGCGCGTAACATTGTCACGGAACACAATGCGGTTCGCAATGGACAATGGCAAAGTACGGTTGGCGCAGATCTGTACGGCAAGACGCTTGGTGTCATTGGACTTGGTAATTTGGGTACGAAGATTGCCAAGTTTGGCCAGGCATTCGGCATGGATGTGATAGCTTGGAGCCAAAATTTAACGAAAGAGCGGGCCGATGAGGTCGGTGTAGGACTTGCGGCTTCTAAAGAGGAACTGCTGGCGATCAGTGATTTTGTGTCTATTCATCTGGTATTAAGTGACCGTACAAGAGGGTTAATTCGTGCGGAAGACCTGAAGCGAATGCGGCCATCGGCCTATTTGATCAATACGTCTCGAGCTCCAATCGTGGATCAAGCCGCACTCGCGGAAGCCTTGCAGGGTGGATGGATCGCTGGAGCGGCGGTAGATGTGTTCGAAGTGGAACCATTGCCCAAGGATGATATCTATCGGTCACTCCCGAATCTACTCACAACCCCACATATTGGCTATGTAGCAAAAGCGAATTATGAAGCCTTTTACAAACAAGTGGTAGAAGATATTGAAGCCTATTTATCCGGAACACCGATTCGGAGGTTGAATTAATTAATCTGTGTAGTGTGTTGATAAAAGAAACAGAAAATGGAACCTGAGACTATGTCTCAGGTTTTTTACATACACATGCATTATGGCAAGATTTGCCCATGAAAAAGGAAATTCAGGAATTCTGTGGAAAAGGGTTGTATGACCAAGTTATAAGGAGTACACGATGAACCATTTAACAGAAACCTATGTGGACAGCCTGGCACTCAATAGCAGTGCAATCAAGAATGGCAAAGATTTGGTGAAGAAAAACAGCTTTCCGCTGCTCTGTCAGTCAGAAGATGGAACGATCATTTTTGGGGAGTGCAAGGGAAGCGGCAAGGATCCCTATCAATGTTCAGTCGATGTCATAAAAGAAGGCAATCCGGTCTTCCGGTGCACATGTCCAAGCCGACAATTCCCTTGCAAGCACAACCTCGGATTGATGTATGCATTCACCTCAGGTAAGACATTTACGATTGCCCCCATACCTCAAGATATTGCTGATAAGAGAGAAAAAGCTGAAAAACGGGAAGAGAAGCAAAAGGAAGCTACTGCCACTGATGCTCCTGCTCCTAAGCGTAAACCGAACAAGTCGTCGCTATTCAAAAAAATCACGGCACAGCTTGAGGGTATAAGTATAGCTGAGAAATTGATTCTCCAACTGGTTACTTCTGGGCTTGGCAGCTTGGATAAAAAAGCACTTCAAACGGCTGATGAGCAAGCGAAACAGTTAGGTAACTACTTCATTCCAGGCATCCAATCAGCACTTAGGGAGTTCATCCTGTTATTCAGAAGCGAGTTAGAACGAGAGAAAGTGTATCCGGTAAGCATTGAACAGCTTACAATCTTACATCCTTTGCTAAAGAAAAGTAAAGAGTACCTGAGCAGTCGATTGGAAAATCCGGAGATGACTATCGATGCAGTAACAACATTGGAAGAATGGATCGGACATGCCTGGCAAATCGCCGAGCTTAGAGAACTTTCCCGTGTACGCAACGACATTGATCTGCTGCAGTTATCGTTCCGATCATACTCGGACCCTGCGCGCGGTGAGTTCATCGATGAGGGGTATTGGGCTGATCTTCAAACTGGACAAATCCATATAACACGAACGTACAGACCTTTTCGAGCTGCCAAATATATTCGTGAAGAAGACTCTGTTTTTCAGGTCGTACATGCGAAAGAACTTGCTGTTTACCCTGGTGAACTGAACACAAGGGTGCGATTTGAGGAAGCGACATACCGGGAAGCGGGACCGCAAGATTTTCAGAACATCCGGCAAGCAGCTTCGAAATCATTCACAGATGTCATCAAACAAGTGAAAAATCTCATCAAAAACCCACTTTCTGACAAGCATCCGATTGTATTGCTTCGTTATGCAGAAATAAAAAAGACAGCAACTTGCTATGTATTAATAGATGAACAGGGTAAACAACTACCCCTTGCCAACATTCCGTATCTTCATGAAGCAACAACTTCCTTGATTACCATGTTAGCGAAACCTCATCTCGAGAATCAGGTAATGCTTGTCATGTTTGAACATAATTGGGCGAATAATCGGCTTGAAGCACAGCCACTGAGTATTATTTCTGCCAATGAAATCATTCGCCTGCTGTATTGATGAATAGAATTAGGAGACGATTCCATGAGTATAGACATATTGTTTGAGTTGCAGCATGAAGTGCGGCGTTTGTTTATCGCGGGGAGCGGGATGGCGGCGGGCGATCTACGTTTGCAGAAAATGCTTCCCCAATTAAACAAACTGGCCGAATCAGCACCGGTTTTTAAGCGAATCGCACAGTCAGTTAGCCTAGTTCTAGAAACGGAAACGAGCCATTCAGCTGAGAAGCTGTTGGAGCTGGGCATATTGCTGAACTCGGTCCTGTACACACAAGGGAAGACGGAGTCCCAAGATGAGCCCACCCCTGTATTGGCAGATGATATTGCAAGTACACCTCCCACAACGTTTCCTTATCGCAAAGTCTATCCGCTGATTGAAGCGTTGACGCAAAAGGGTCAAGGACGCATGGAGCAGCTGCGACTTGGTCAAGAAGAGTTGTTGTATCATGATCTGCGCGTAATTCCAGCAGCCGTTTCTGCATTAGAAGACAGCTATGCGGAGATCCCTGATTTTCTTCAAAATCAGGTAATACCAGAACTTGGAGCGGCAGCACTTCCTGCTCTGAAGCAGCAATTTATGTTGGAGGGTGGGAAAGGGGATGCTCGACGGCTGGAGCTTCTTCATCGTTTACAACCTGTACCAGATTTAGAACTGATTCTGCAAGCTGCAAAGGATGGGTCGACAGAAGTCCGCTCTATGGCCATTGAGCTGTTGAGTGACTTTCCAGAGCAAGAAGCTTTCATTTTGGAGCAGGCCGATGATAAGAAAAAGGAGATTCGTAGAGCCGCACTGTTCGCCTTGTCTCGTCTTGGAACAGAGGAAGCCATTGCTCGCTTATATAAAGCGCTAAATTCCAAGGATCAAGATATCGCCATTGAGCCGATCCAATTGTGTAAGGCAAATGAGCTGACACAAAGTATTATTGATCATGCCACTACGATGATTAACCACATTAACCTTCGCACGAATGTCGTGGAATCCACACAACAATTGATGGCCGATATCCGCAGTTTACATGGTAAAAGAGTGCCTGAAGTCGCTAACTTATTAGTGCATATGCTGGCTTCGCCCAGCTTTATCGTTCCAGAAACGGAAGCTCTACAAGAGGCAGCTGCGAATTTATTGCTGGAATTGGATCTGCCGGAATCGAATCAGTTCGCTGTAACCTTACACGAGGTCCACAACCGTAAATTCATTGCGTACAGCTTTAGAGCGGCGCTTCGAATACTCTCTCCTGCGGATATTTATGAGCGTTATTGCCATGATCTCAAAGACAAAAAATCAACAGCAGCCAAGGATTTACTTCGTGTTGTGTATGAAGTGACGCCATCGTTGCATGCACAATTGTATGCCAATGACGCAGTCGTTTCTTCCAAACTTTGGAAATGGGATCCTAGATGGATAAACCTCTTCATAAAATTAGATGAGGAAGAGCTGGTAGTCAGATTTGCTCAAGAATCAGACCCGAAAGTAACAGCTTATCTCGTTAAAAAGTGTGAAGAACATCCTAACTTTACGCAAACGAAAATATCACATTCCTTGCTGATCTTATTCCGTCAGAACGTTCCAGAGGCACCTGAACTTCTCATGAACCTACTGGAGAAAGGCGGAAACAAGCAGTTCTACTACTTGGATCGTATCCAACTGTTGCTGCTTACACTGCTGCCTAAGCCCTATGCGGAAAGACTGCGACAATTCGCAGAAGGCTTATCCTATCAGGGCATGAAAAGTCAATTGCTGGATATCGCTGATACCATTGCGGCAAAGCAGGAATTCGAGCCAGAAACCGTATCTGAAGATCGTTCAAATTATGTAGAGAAGGGACAGGGATTATGGGGATGGATCAAAAGCAAGATGTCGTAAGATTGCCCTCTGAGAGGCTATATGTTGAAGAATTAGAGGCATTGAAAGCGTTAGATCAGGATGCTAAACCTGCTGGCTGGCAGCTTTCACCGAAAGCCGTCCTTACTTTTCTAACAGGCGGACAAGTGAAAGGGATTAACATCACACCCAAATATATCGGGAATAAACGATTAGTGGAAATGGCAATCGCTACGCTATTAACCGATCGAGCCTTGATGTTAATTGGGGAACCAGGGACGGCGAAGTCGTGGCTTTCGGAGAATTTGACCGCTGCGATTACTGGGGATTCCGGAAAGGTCATCCAAGGTACAGCCGGTACGAGCGAGGAGCAAATCCGATATTCGTGGAATTATGCGATGTTGCTAGCACAAGGACCTTCTGATCAGGCCATTATTAAAAGCCCTATATTCCGCGCGATGGAATCTGGCCAAATTGCACGATTCGAAGAGATTTCCCGCTGTGCTTCGGAAGTACAGGATGCCTTAATCTCGATTCTATCGGAGAAAACCATTTCGATTCCGGAATTGGGTAGAGAGCTATTCGCGTCCAGAGGGTTCTCCATCATCGCGACGGCCAATACGCGTGACCGTGGTGTAAATGAGATGTCAGCGGCATTGAAGCGCCGCTTTAACATCATTGTGCTTCCGTCTCCATCGGAAATCGAGACGGAAGTAGAGATTGTTCGCAAGCGGGTCAGCGAAATCTCGGCCAGCTATGAACTGAAAGCGACGCTTCCGGACGAGGAAGCGGTGCGGAAGGTTGTGACGATTTTCCGCGAGCTGCGAAGTGGCATGACGCTTGACGGCAAAGAGAAGGTGAAAGGGCCGAGCGGAGTTATCTCGACAGCAGAAGCGATTTCACTGCTGACCGGCAGTATGGCCCTTGCCGGAAGCTTTGGCAGCGGACGCATCAGTGAGGAAGATATCGCAGCAGGGCTTCAAGGCGCAATTGTCAAGGACGAAGAGAAGGATCGCGTCGTCTGGAAGGAATATCTTGAAAATGTGATGAAAAAGCGAGGATCGACATGGAGAAATCTGTACTTCGCGTGTTCGGAGATGAACAATTAGGCACAAGTCCGGGGGTTCATGTATTTGGAATACGACATCTATCGCCTGCTGGGGCGCATCACCTTCTAGCTTTTTTAGAAGAGATACAGCCTACGATTGTCCTCATTGAAGGGCCTAGCGATGCAAGTCATTTGATTCGGGAGATGACATCGCTTGGTGTTGTGCCGCCGATTGCGATTCTAGCCTACACGGATGGGCTGCCGGTAAGGACACTCCTCTATCCGTATGCCAATTATTCGCCAGAGTATCAGGCTTTTGTATGGGCTAGCCATAACCAGGCGCAAGCTGCATTTATTGATTTGCCGTCTGTGCATGCTTTGGCGCTATATGAACAGCGGCAGCTTAAGCGAATTGCAACCGATTCTCAGTCGCAAGAAGCTGATGACTTTCACTTATATGCAAAGGAACAAAGCACGCTATATCAACGGATTGCTGAACTTTCCGAGGAGCCGGACTATGAGGCGTATTGGGAACGGCATTATGAACATAACTTGAATCATGATGCGTATCGGCAAAGTATTCATCAGTATTCCAAGCAAATGCGTGAGCTTACTTCAAGGCAAGAGCTGCATCTTGCCCCCCAGGAAGCCGCATATAATGAAATCCGAGAAGCGTATATGAGACGTAAAATTCAAGATGCCATAGCTGAGGGTCATGATCCTGACAAAATTGTTGTCGTCACTGGTGCACATCACGCCTCAGCGATGAATCTGCAAGCCCCTGCAATGACAGATGAAGAATTAAAGGACCTGCCGAAAACAACAACCAAGTTGACGCTGATGCCTTACTCCTACTATAAGCTATCTTCGCATTCCGGCTATGGTGCTGGGAATGAGGCGCCTGCTTATTTTGAATTGTTTTGGCAGTGTCTGCAAAGCGGCGATCTTCACAAGCTTCCTGCGCTCTATTTCTCCCAAGTAGCGGCTCATCTAAGAGCGCATGGCACTTATCGGTCGACCGCTTCGCTGATTGAGGCTGTAAGGCTTGCGGAGGCGCTTGCTTCCATGCATAATGGAAGCTTGCCGACCTGGAAAGACTTACGCGACGCGGCGATTGTCTGCCTTGGTTTTGGCGAGCTCTCAACGATTGCGGAGGCATTGGCAAGAACGGATATTGGCACGGCCATTGGTCGTTTGCCCGAAGGCGTTAGCCAAACACCAATTCAAGACGATTTGAATAGAGAGCTTAAGAGACTTAAGCTTGATAAGTATAAAACAGCGGTAGCTACGACGCTAGAGCTGGACTTGCGGGAAAACCGAAGAGTAAAGTCCGAGGAAGCTGCGTATCTGGACTTAAAACGTTCTATTCTTTTACAGAGATTGGAACTGCTAGGTATTCAGTTTGCCAGGAAAGAGCGTGTCCACCAAGCTTCCGCCTCTTGGGCAGAGAATTGGGTGCTCCGTTGGACACCAGAGAGCGAGATTCAGGCGGTTGAATCCACCTTGAAAGGGGAGACGATCGAGCTGGCAGCCGCTTTCGTGCTAAAGGAAAAGCTTGAGGCGTGTGCAGACATTACGGAAGCTTCACACATGATTCGTATTGCTTGCGATTGCAATTTAACGGAGCTCATGGATCAAGCCATAACCACGCTGCAAGGTCTTGCCGTAGACGCTGGTAACTTTGAACAGATAGCTGGCGCTGCTTATGAACTATCCGTTCTGATCCGATATGGATCTATTCGCCGCATTGAAACGGAAACGTTAGTTCCGCTGCTACAGCAACTATTCCTTCGGGGAACGCTGTTGCTTGTGGATGCTTGTGGCTGCAACGATGATGCCGCTGGGGGCATGGTGAGGGGAATTCAGTCGCTCCATACCGTTGCCCAAGAACATTATAACCAGGTCGATGACAGGTTATGGTTCAACAAACTGCAGGATTTGGCTTCACGCGATGATCGGAATGCGATGTTGTCAGGCTTCGCCTTCGCCATTCTGCTTGAACGTAATGAGATTGCGGATGAACAGGTCGAACGAGAGGTTTCGCGCCGACTGTCTCCTGGAATCCCCGTCGACCTAGGTGCAGGATGGTTCGAAGGGATGTCCATGCGTAACCGATATGCCCTATTATCAAGGGTAACACTGTGGCAACAACTCGATGCGTATATCGGATCGTTGGAGAAGGACGCCTTCCATCGCTCACTTGTCTTTCTGCGCCGAGCTTTTAGCTCATTCGAGCCTAGGGAGAAGGCGGCAGTGGCTGAAATGATGGGTGATATTTGGGGTGTTGGTGCAGATACAGCTGGTGCTGCTTTACAGCAACCTTTAAGCGAGGAAGAGAAGGAGAAGCTGGATGAGCTCAATGAATTTGATTTTGGGGATTTGTAGCCTATGACAACGATCAATCAAGAGCAAATGAAACGTTGGCGGTTGATATTAGGCGCAGCTTCCGAAGAGAAGTTGCAGTCATATGGTGCAGGAGAAGCTATGCTCGACGAAGAGTCTCGGCTAATGGATGAGGCACTTGCAGCCATTTATGATGACACAGGCGGCATCAGCGCAGAGGATGCCACCCAGAGTGGCAATTCACGTAAAGCAGCCGGACTAGGGCCATCGTCACCCAAGCTAGCCAAGTGGCTTGGCGATATCCGTACCTTTTTCCCGCCAGATGTTGTCTTTGTCATCCAGTCTGATGCCATCGAGCGCAAAGGCTTGAAACAGCTGCTCTTTGAGCCAGAACTGCTGTCTCAAGTTAAGCCTGACATTCAGATGGTGGCGACGTTAATGGCGCTCAAAGGGAAAATACCCGAGAAAACAAAAGAAACCGCGAGGCAGCTCGTCAAAGCGGTTGTCGATGAAATCGTGAAGCGACTTTCGCATGATTTACGAAGAGCCGTTACTGGTGCGCTTAACCGCAGGCAGCATTCACCACTGCCGTCTGCTTCTGGTTTGGACTGGAACACAACCATCCGTAAGAATTTGAAGAACTACAACCAAGAGAGAGGACTCTTGCTGCCAGATAAGGTATATTTCTTCGATCGTGCTAGGCGGAGCAAGGAGTGGACAGTCATCCTCGATATCGATCAGAGCGGTTCCATGGCGGGTTCCGTCATTTACGCTTCAATCATCGGTTCGATCTTCGCCAGTATGCCTGCGTTAGATACGCATGTGGTGGCTTTTGATACGGAGGTTGTGGATTTAAGCGAACAATGTGCAACCGATCCCGTAGATATGTTGTTTGGGATTCAGCTGGGCGGGGGGACCGATATTAACAAATCCCTCGCGTATTGTTCTTCTTTTATAGCAGAGCCGAAGAAAACGTTATTTATCTTGGTCTCGGATCTCTATGAGGGCGGCAACCGAACAGAGATGATCCAACGATTGATCGACATGCATCAATCCGGTGTGAAAACGATCTGTTTACTTGCTTTAACAGACCAAGGCGTGCCTTCTTACGACGATGTTGTTGCGAAAAAGCTGGCTCAGCAGGGCATTCCATGTTTTGGCTGTTCACCAGATAAGCTGCCTGAGTTGATTGAAGGTGCTTTGAAAGGGCAAGACCTTTCCGTGCTTGCCGAGCGTGTGAAGCAGGGGCAGAAGTAATAGAATCAGTAGAGTTAGCGGAGGTAGTATAGGTAACAGAAGTAACAGAAGTAACAGAGGTATTAACTGGAAAATATACAGCTATTTTTGTGAAATTTCCTCGAAAAATCGATTTAACTGTAAAACTGCAACTAGAATAAAAAGTGGACACCTCGTTAACAGATTTAAGATAATAGATACAACGAGGAGGTGTTCACAATGGGTGAACA